>JAEEGS010000037.1 GCA_016280445.1 Bacteroidaceae bacterium | reverse complement strand
TCGCAGAGAAGGTGTTCCTCTCGCCCGGCTACTTCGGTGACCTCATTAAAAAGGAAACGGGCATGACGGCACAGCGATACATCCAGAACAAGGTCATCGACCTCTCGAAGCAGTACGTGTTAGACAAGGAGCTCACCCTCAATCAGGTGGCTTACAAGCTCGGTTTCCAGTACCCCCAGCACTTCACAAGACTGTTCAAGAAGGAGGTCGGCATGACACCATCAGAGTATAGGAATTAGAAAAGCATGAAAAGAATTTTATTATTTGTAATTGCTATAATGGCTATGGTAACAATACAAGGTCAGACGCTGACAGAGCGTCAAAAGGGATTGGCAGCATGTGCCTGTCTGATGGCACAGGGAGATATGGAGCGGTTGAAACCTGCCGTGCAGATGGCACTCAACAACGGCGTGACCATCAATGAGCTGAAGGAAGCTTTCTCACAACTTTATGCATACACGGGATTCCCACGCTCGCTGAATGCATTGGGTGTATTGAACAAGGTGTTGGAGAATAAACAGGCAAACTGGCAGGAAGGCAAACCTTGGACGCGCCCAGCCGAATGGGGAGATGCAAAAGCGGCTTACGAACTGGGTAAGAAAAACCAGACACAACTCTCTGGCCGTGCTTTCGACTACGACTTCTGTCCGCAGGACGACTACTATCTGAAGTCACACCTCTTTGGTGATATCTTCGCTGGCGACCAGCTCTCACATGCTGACCGCGAGATAGTAACCGTAGCAGCCCTGAGTGGTCTCGAAGGTGTGGGTCCGCAGTTGGCTGCTCATAAACAGGGAGCCGTGAACATGGGCAACTCGCAGGAACTCGTCGATGAACTCTGTACTTGGCTCGACAGCGAGGGTTATACCTTGCGTAGCAAATGGCCCAAGGGCAATCCTAATACTGCCTACGCTCAGTACTTCATCGGCAACAGCTTTCTGGCCGATGTGGGTGGCGGTGTGCATAACGTCACCTTCGAGCCGCGCTGTCGCAACAACTGGCACATCCACCACAAGGCCGTGCAGGTACTCATCTGCGTCAGCGGTCGTGGCTGGTATCAAGAATGGGGCAAGGAAGCCGTTCCAATGACTCCCGGCACCGTCATCGCCATCCCTGCTGAAGTAAAACACTGGCACGGAGCCGCCAAAGATTCATGGTTCCAACATTTGACTTATCATAAGGATGTCCAAGAAGGTTCGAGTAACGAGTGGCTTGAACCTGTGACTGACGAAGTGTATAACAAACTAAAGTGATATGAAGAAAGTTGTACTAGCAATGGCAGCACTGTTGACTATAAGCCTAAGTGCCTGTTCACAGAGTAATAAAATAGAGAGTAAACAAATGAAAGTATTGGTAGCTTATTTCTCGGCCTCTGGCGTGACGGAGGGTGTTGCCAAGCAGTTGGCAGAAGTGACGGGCGGAGACCTGCACAATATTCAGCCCGAACAGCCCTATACAGATGCAGATCTTGACTGGAGGGACAAACAAAGCCGTTCGTCTGTTGAGATGCAGGACAAGAACTCACGCCCTGCCATCACGAACAAGTTGGCGAACATGCAGGACTACGATGTGGTCTATGTCGGATTCCCCATCTGGTGGTACACCTGTCCTACCATCATCAACACCTTCATGGAGTCCTACGACTTCTAGGGTAAGACCTTCATTCCCTTTGCCACCTCTGGCGGCAGCAACATCAAGAAAGCCTGTGAGGACCTGAAAGCCGCTTATCCAGATGTAAACTGGAAGGAAGGGAAACTCCTGAACAGAGCAAGCAAGCAAGAGTTAGAAACTTGGGTAAAAGGATTGTAAGGAAGGGGATGATAGAAACAATATGAATCCCATTGCCATACGATTACTCAACCAACAGCTTGTTGCGCCTCGGTTCAGTGATCCTGCCCCGGCGGACAAGCAGCTGGCAGCGGTCGAAGTTGATGTCGTACCATTGCAGGTTACAAGCCTCGAAGGCACGCAGCCCGCAGTCGTAGATGACGGAGAACAGAGCCTTGGGGTACAGGTCGCAGGAGCCGAGCAGCTGTTGCACCTGCTCCACAGACAGCACCCTCGGAAGCCGCTTCTCCCGGCGTATCTTTGGCAGGGCCAGGCCTGCAAGGTCAGGACAGCCCATAGAGTGCCGGTAGCTCTTCAAGCCGTAGATGAAGTGCTTGAACTGCGAGACGGCCGGCTGCGGCAGGCGCGAGAGCAGATACGACAGGTATCCGTCGGCATCCTCCTGGGTGAACTCCTCAGGGAGCTTACCGATGTGGGCCACCGCCTTGTACAACGCGTGACTGTAGTCAGCGATAGTGCTGGACGCATGTCTGGTGATTTGCAACTTGCTCTGAAAGAGCGAAACCCTGTTGGCGAAGGACGGTACCTTGGCCAATGCGATGTCGGAGATCTTCTTCGGCATAATGTTGGAGAAGGGGTTTTAACGACTCAGCCCAACGCGGGCGGCCGTGCCCCTTTACCAACAATATACCCCAAAATCCGCAGTATTTTTTTAGATGAGCTACAAGTCTTGCCAATGTTGGGGTAATGGGTAGCCTTCCCTGGAAAAGTAACAAAGATTTACAAACTGTCATGTTGGACTCAAAACTTCCCCTTTCCCCAAATTGATTTGGGGTCCAAGAAAAGTCCTCGAAGGCGTTTTTCCTACCCGTGGGCGAACAAAAGTCCGTAGGGTCGCTCTGAATAGATGTTGAGCACATCCCGGCGGGCAGTCCTGACCCACTTTGCGGGGACGGTGACGAAGCGGAACACGAAACGCTTTACCCTGGAGGTCGCCTCCACTCCGAAGAGGAAGGCCATGAGGGGCAAGGACACGATGTATCGGTAGAAGTTTGCGGCTATGGCAGTAAGTACCATGAACACAGTGTTCTCGTTCATGAAGGACTTGGGCAGGTGTGCCCATCCGAAGTCGTTGTTCTGCACGTCGAACACCTGCTCGGATGCACCGCG
>JAEEGS010000004.1 GCA_016280445.1 Bacteroidaceae bacterium | reverse complement strand
TGATATGTTGTGTTTGCGCTTAATCAATATGTGTTCATCCGACTGGTAGATTCACACCACAAGCAATTGAAAGCCCTGAAACTGCTTCAGGCTTTGCTGATGGTGCTGATTGTTGTCCATCAGAATGGTTGCTATACAAATCCTCCAAAATGTCATAATAAACACTATTTGTTTTAAAAACTGTGCAAATGTAAAGCAAAACACTCATATATAAAAGCATTTTGTTAATAAATCTATGATTTTTACTATTATTTTGACTTTAATCAATCGGTTTTGGAACATTTATTTGTTTTTTCTCACTTAATCGTAACTTTGACTATGTCGAAAGTAGGATGTACCCTAAATAACGTGAGTTCGACGAATTTAGAATAATGTTAACTGGTTGTCCCATATTCTTTCACATGCGATGCATGGTTTCTTTGGAAAGAAGCAATACGCCGCCAGAGCTCCCAGCATGTTGACCATGAAGTTGTCAAACGACCTGTGCCTTGAACGCTCCACCTGAGCGATATTCTTCAGCTCGTCATTGACGGTCTCTATGATAGCCCTCTTTCTTGTCAGCAGCCTGTCCGACAGGCTCATCACAGCCCTCTTCATGTTGCTCTTGAGCTTCGTTATCAGCTGAATGCCGTCAACAAAGAGGCGCTGGAAGAGTTCCTTCCCGATATATCCCTTGTCCCCGACAAACTTCCCGTAGAGGAACTCCACAAATGTCTTGTGGTCAAGCGGCTTCCGGTCGTCAACGTCCCCGGGGGTGATCATGAAGTTCAGCAGCTCGCCTTTCTCATTGCAGATGAGGTGCAGCTTGAAGCCAAAGAACCAGCCCACGGAGCATTTCCCCCTTTGGGCTATGCCCTTGAACGTCCTGTGAATATAGATGCGCTGATTCTTGCACACCCCTGAGCGGGGTGCTGTCAACGAAGCTGATGCCCGTGCATTTGCCCAGGAGCACCTTCTTGATGAACAGCGCCAGGGGAATGGTGACCTCCCTCTCCAGCTCAACGAAGCGGTTATAGGACACCAGGTGGGGGAACAGGTGGCGGAGATGCTTCGTGACATGCTCCAGATAGAAGTGCTTCAGGCATCGGTAGCCGGAGCCGTGGAACAGGATCATGATTAGCATGACCTCTGCTTTGGACAGCGTCCCGTCGCGGTGATATTGCCTCTTTTTAGGCGCCTTTATCGTGTATTTTGCCATCATTGCATCAAAAAAACTTGCAAAAATCATCTGCCATACAGAAAAATTCAGTAACTTTGTCCTCGGTAAACATTAGCGGTACGTTTTAGTTGACATTTGTGGTTTGGTCACTGCAAAGTTACTAAAAATACCGCTAATGTGCTAATAATTAAGCAATTATTTTTAATGTATTTTCATCGAACTCACGTAATAATTTTATTTGAGACAGTTGAGTATTATTATTTGAGATAGTTGTGTTTTATTATTGTAACCAATTATTGTCAATTATTAGAAATTATTGTCTCTCGAAACACCGCAGGTGTTGAGAGCCACCCCTCCCCTCCCCTTCCATTATTCCGTCTTTTCTTTTTACCGTATCCTCATCCTTTCAAAACACCAATAAATCAAAACAACAGAATAACGAAACATTCATAACGATATAATAACAGAATAACAAAATATATAAAGAAACGTACCAAAGTATCAATGAAATGACGTAAATATACAAATATGCAAAAACACAATACCGAAATAACGGAATAAAGATATATACATACTTCCGATACTTCAATATACCAATAAGAAGGAATAATAAAATAACAAACCGACAAAATAAAGAAATAATGTTATTATGATAATAACGTATAAAAAGAAAAACGTTTAAAAGAAATAACATTGTTTTTTGTCTAAGGAATTTGGGAATTAAGGAAATGGGAGCAATGAAGGCCCCGCTTCGCCTAATTGTTCGCTTTTAGTGGCCAACACCCCGCATGGTGGCCTCCGTTCGAGGAAGCCCTTCCTTAATTCCTAAATTCCTTAGACAAATACTCGTCTCATTCCCCTGCAACAACTTCTCCGTCAGAAAATCACTCGATTTATTTGCTTTTCCAAAGAAAAAGTTGTAACTTTGCAAAGCAAACCTATAAACCCAAACCACAAAGACATGAAGAAACTAACATTTTTGACCTTGATGGCCGTAGTTCTCTTATTCGTGGACTGCAAGGACAATGGTGAAAACCAAAGTGGAAAGACCGATGGTGACAACACAGAGGCATCTACTGCCCAAGAACAGGCACCTGTGCAGATTGACACCCTCCACACTCCCGACCTCACTCTGTTTGAACTTCAGGGGCCTGTGAAGAGTGTGAAGAGCGGTGACAGCGAGAATGAGATCCTTAACGATCTTGAACTCAACTTCGATGAGCACGGTCGCCTCACAAAAATGAATGAATACTCAATATCTTATGAGTCCAATCCTAATGGTGTGGTAGAGATAAAAAGTAAATACTTGAAAGGCAAAGAGATAGTTGAGCGTGACAAAGAAGGACGTCTTCTTGCCGTTGCTGCTGGAGAAGGCTGTGGTGGATCTGTAGGCTACTATTTTACTTACAAGAAGGGAAAGCTTACGGAATATAGATACGAATACAGTGAGTGCTATTTGACGAGTTATGAAGTCGAAGTGAAAGGGTATGATGCGCAAGGTCGTATCAGTAAGGATGAATGTGGTATGTGCGATGAAGATGCTGGATGCGTGGAAATGACCACTACCTACACAATCACCAAGACAGACGAGTGGGGTAATTGGACGGAGCGAAAGGCAAAGATACATTCGGTCATCACCGAATATGAAGAAGGATATGGCGATGAATGTACCACCTCTACAAAGAACATGACCGTCACCGAGAAGCGTACCATCACTTACTATTGAAAATCCTCCCAATCCTCCCAATCTACCGCTTTAGCGGTGTAGTAACTACAACACTTCGTGTCAGATTAGGAGAATTTGGAAGATTTGGAAGATTAAAGATTTTTAGAAAAAAATAGATATGAAGAAACATATAATTATGTTTTTTGCCCTTGTGGCCTTACCCCTTACTCTATGGGCTGGCAAGGTGACACGCGAGCAGGCTCTCAAGACCGCAACAGGCTTTATGGGCGGCAAGACATTTGTGACAGCTGGCAGCTACAACCGTGCACAGAGAGTCTCCCAGAGCACAAACGAAGAGCCGTTCTACGTGTTCAACGCCACCGATGGTGGATACGTCATCGTGTCAGGCGATGACCGCACAAGGGAAATTCTAGGTTATTCTCAAACAGGTACCCTTGACATGGAAAATTTGCCTGCCAATCTTCAGTGGTGGCTGGACGAATATGCCCGGCAAATTGAGGCGCTGGGGACTTCAGCTGTCGCGGTGAAACCATTAACGCTGTCAGCAGCATCGGACATCCCGCCGCTAATTCACACCCAATGGAACCAGCAGGGACCTTACAACTATCGGTGTCCTGACGGGAATGGAAAAGAATATTACGAGACAGATTATTCTGCTAGTAATAGATGCTATACAGGGTGTGTTGCAACAGCGATGGCACAGGTAATGAACTACTGGCAGTGGCCTGAGTCGTGCCCAGCACTTAAGGCTTATTCCACAGAGAGTATGGATGTAAAAAGCCTGCGTGCGACCACCTTCAAATGGGAAATGATGAAGTACAGTTATAAATACAACGAGACAGGAGAAGCTGCCAACGCCGTGGCAGAGTTGATGAGGTATTGCGGGCAGGCAGTACATATGAACTACGGGACGGACGAGTCATCTGCTAGTCTCTCTAGGGAGGTCATGGTGAATACATTCAACTACAGTCCCAATATTGTTGGAATCCGTCGAAACAGCTACAAACTGAGTGACTGGGAAGAAATCATCTATAACGAACTGGCAGAAGGAAGACCTGTACTGTATAGCGGAAGAAACAGTAGTAGCGGACACGCATTCGTGATAGACGGATATTCCTCTAACGGCTTGTTTCATATTAACTGGGGATGGGGTGGGTACCAAGACGACTATTTTGTTCTGTCCATAGCCGACCCGTCACATCCTGGCATTAGCAATGAATCGAGTAGCGAAGCTTTCAGTACAAACCAGTACGCCTTGATAGGTGTAAAGCCTATCCGTGAGGGTGATGCAGAGCCATACGCGGTAATGAGCGACGAAGACCAGACCGTTACCTTCTATTACGATGCACAGAAGAAAAGCCGAGGAGGTATAGACATTAATAATAGCCCTCTAGATAATAACTCGCCCTATGGCAGTGCCACTAGAGCCATCATTGATGAATCGTTTGTAGGTTACCGTCCCTTCAGCACTGCTTATTGGTTCCAGGATTGCTCTTTACTGCGCACCATCGCCGGCATAAAGAATATCAAGACCGACTATGTGACGGACATGAAAGGTATGTTCAGAGGCTGCTCCGGTCTGATATTCCTCGATGTCAGCGGCTTCAAGACCGACTACGTGACATACATGTCATCCATGTTCAGAGGCTGCTCCAGTCTGAAAAGACTCGATGTCAGCAATTTCAAGACAGATAATGTGACGTACATGGGACAGATGTTCTCTGACTGCTCCAGCCTGACCAGCCTCGATGTCAGCGGCTTCAAGACCGACAACGTGACGGACATGGGTAGTATGTTCTATGGCTGCTCCAGTCTGAAAAGCCTAGACGTTAGTGGCTTCAAGACCGACAATGTGACATACATGGAAGCCATGTTCCAAGGCTGCTCCAGCCTGCCAAGCCTTGATGTCAGCGGCTTCAAGACCGGCAAAGTTACAAACATGAGTGCTATGTTCTCTATGTGCTCCGGCCTGCCAAGCCTTGACCTCAGCGGCTTCAAGACCGACAACGTGACGGACATGCGCAGTATGTTCTATGGCTGTTCCAGTCTGCCAAGCCTTGACCTCAGCGGCTTCAAGACCGACAACGTAACGGACATGCGCAGTATGTTCTATGGCTGCTCCGGCCTGATAAGCCTTGACGTGAGCGGCTTCAAGACTGGCAAAGTTACAAACATGAGTGCTATGTTCTCTATGTGCTCCGGCCTGCCAAGCCTTGACGTGAGCGGCTTCAAGACCGACAACGTAACGGACATGCGCAGTATGTTCTATGGCTGTTCCAGTCTGCCAAGCCTTGACCTCAGCAGCTTCAAGACCGATAACGTGACATACATGGGCAGCATGTTCAATCGCTGTTCTGGTCTGACGGCCATCTATGCAGGAGAAGGTTGGAGTACTGACAAGGTAGAGTCTTCAGAAAACATGTTCTATTATTGCTCCAAACTCATTGGCGAGCAAGGAACAATATACAGTTATTCGTACACCGACCATACCTACGCTCGCATCGACGGCGGCAAGGATAATCCTGGGTATTTCACCTATAGAGAAAGTACAGGCATCCATGCGGTAAACACAGAGGGCGTCTCAACAAAGGGAGACATCTATGACACCAAGGGACTGAAGCATAAGCACTACACCAAGGGTCTGAATATCCTCCGCATGAGCGACGGCACGACGAAGAAGGTAGTGATTAAGTAAGCGGCATAGAGATGAGTTCTCATTTCCGAACGTAAGGGCTGTACCTATACAAAGTAAAACTAACAACTAAAACGATATGAAGAAACTAACATTTTTGACCTTGATAGTGGCCATCTTGCTCTCGCTGGTGTCTTGCAAAGGGCTCCTGAAGAAGCTGGGCAAGAAAAGCGGCAAGGCGAAGACGGAAATGGCTGCATCGCCGCAGGATGGAGAAGAGGCGTATACGGTTCCAGAGGAAGACGTGACGGATGTGTTCTGTACTGCCGATCTGAGCTTGTTCGAGCTTCAGGGAAATGTAAAGAGTGTGAAGGGGAGTAGGAAGGGCAATAGTTATATGGACAACTGGGAACTCTCGTTCGATGTGGATGGGCGCCTCACGTCCATTGGCTTCATCGGTGGTGAGAAGTACGCCATCTCCTATGCCTCCAACCCTGATGGCAAAGTGACATCCCGAGGCGGTCACAACGTGAAACGCGACAACACTGGAAGCATTCTCAGCGTTTCGGCAGGCGATGGTTGTGGGGATGCTCCTGGCTTCTACTTTGAGTACGGCAAAGGCGGGCTTTCCAAATATCACTATGCCAGTGGAGAGTGCACGGGCGATGTGTATGTGGAGGTGAAAGGTTATGACGGCAGCGGTTATATCGCCAAGGAACTGAGCGGGTGGGGCGATGAGTACGGCAGCGAGGAGACCACCACCACTTACACCATCACGAAGACGGACGAGATGGGCAACTGGACGGAAAGAACCGCCAAGATCCATATGGTTCTGACGGAAAGGGAAGACATTGAGGCGGAAGACGTTGTCACCACCGAGAACAAGACTATAACAGAGAAGCGTACCATCACTTACTATTGAGAATAAAAGATGAGAGAAAGGGAGAGCTTAACGTATGATGTCATCGGTGCGGCTATGGAGGTGCATAAAACTCTTGGCTGTGGCTTTACCGAGAGAGTTTATCAGGACGCACTGGAAGAAGAATTGAAGATACGGAATATACCTTACGAGCGTGAGGTGCGGATGCATGTCACTTATAAGGGCAGGATCCTTGAGTCTGAATATATTCCCGATTTCCTTTGTTATGGAGAGGTGGTGGTTGAATTAAAGGCTGTCGAGGAACTATCAGACCTGAACAAAGCCCAAGCCATCAACTATCTGCATGTGTCCGAAAAGCCAGTCGTTCTATTGATAAACTTTGGTGCTGAATCACTGGAGTTTCACCGTTTCAATAAAAGATAATCCCTTCAATCCTCCGAATTTACTGCAGATTGGTGTGGTAACTACGCCACTTTGTGGCAGATAGGGAGGATTAGGAAGATTTATAAGATTAAAGATTTATGGAGAAAAGAATAATTCTCCCAATCCTGCAAATCCCTTAAATCTACCGCTTTAGCGGTGTAGTTGACGACAACACTTCGTCTCAGATTAACAGGATTAACAGGATTTAAAAGAGTAGGTAGAAGATACAGAACAATATAATTAGCAGAAATATGAAGAAGTACATCTTTGCAGCACTGATTCTGTGTGGCTGCATCAACATCCAGTGCGACGCTCGCGGTCCGAAGGTTGACAGCAGCGCGGACAGCACATCGACTGAGAGGGTGGGGGAGGGGACTCCCGCCGCCAACGACATCCCCGACGGGGCGCGGCGCCTCATGGCCGCCTATCCCGACTTCATCAGCGGCTATGCTGACGGGCAACTCGTGATGACCGACGGCACCAAGATGGTCTATGACGACGGCAGGGAGAAGTCCTTCGAGCAGAAACTCGACGAGGCCGACCCCGAGGATATGTTCGCCTTCACCTACGACCGGAGCGACAAGGAACCCGAGTACCTGCAGGATGCGGGACGCAGCCGTTGCGAACCCCTCTTCAAGAAGATGTACGGCAACTCCGAGTCGCAAGTGCGCACCCACCTCATCAAGGTGCCTTGGTTTGGCGAGCAGGTGCTCTTCACCGACGTGAACGGCGCCGCTGACAGTCTCCGTGCCGTGGCTGCCGATATTGCCGCCCAGCCCAACTTTGCCCAGCTCAAGCAGTACCTCAAGTCGAGCGGCACCTTCTACTGGCGCAAGGTGCGTGGTGCCAACCGACAGAGTGCCCACTCCTACGGCATGACTATCGACATCGGTGTGAACGTGAGCGACTACTGGCTCTGGAAGAACCCGGGCAAGAAGGAGACCGACCGCATCATCTATGCCAACCGCTTCCCTCACGAACTGGTCCACATCTTCGAGCGCCACGGCTTCATCTGGGGAGGACGGTGGTATCACTACGACACCATGCACTTCGAGTACCGTCCCGAGTTCCTCGTGCCATAACGTTAGCGGTAAGACTATGTGAAGAGCGATGTTCTGGCTCCTGCGCCTCTTTCTGAGGCTTGGAAATTATTGTCTGTCGAAACACCACAGGTGTTGAGAGCAAAGCAACACACCACTTTCTCAACAAAGATATAATAGAAACAAAAGATATTTGTGTTATCCGATGTTTTTCAACTTTTTTTCACATTTTTATCCCATTTTCTTTGTACGTTTCACAAATATTCCTTTTATTTGCACTTTGAATAGAATTGAAAGAAAGTAAACTAACTTATTGCGCATATGATGTCGGTAGCAATGAACAACCTGTGGCCCTACTTAGAAGGTCTGCAGCTCACCAAGAAAAACAGGAGTGGTTGGCCGGACGGCTGACTATGCCAACGGCAAAAGAGAAGAACGCATTGGACTATGCGCTCGACGACATCCGTGAGGGGAAAGTCATTTCATACAACAGTCTTGACGAACTCATCAACGACATTTAGAAATGGATCAGAATGAGTTGCTGTTGTGTTTGACAAACACGGGCTCACATTCAGACCTGTTCGGGAAGCAAAGAAAAAAAATAAACCAAAAGAATAACACATCTTTTATTTTTTAATTAACATTATTTATTAACTAAAACCAAATTCCTATGAAAAAGAAACTACAATTTCTTTTCTCGATGGTAGCTCTGATGCTTGTGGCTTCATTAGCCAAGGCGCAGATTATCATTGAAACGGACTTGACCAGTCAGTTCCCTGTTGATCATCAGGGTTGGTCTGGTGCAACGGGATTCGTTGGATGGGCCGCCCCAGAGGTGACCACCAATGACGGACGTAAAACCCCCGCATGCGAGAGGTATGACGGCAACTGCGAAAACGTAGGTGTTGTATTCTCACGCACGCTGACGGGTTTGACAAATGGTACATACACCATTGAGCTGTATGGTGCCTCTGCTTACACCCCAGGTCGTGGTTTCTCCTCTGAGCTTCTAGAGGGCGACGAGTCTGCTGTCTACCTCTATGCAGAGACTCCAGCTGGCCAGGTGAAGCAGTACATCCCCGCTCACATCGCAGATAACTTCAATGGCACGGGCATCGCCACTGCTACATTGGAGAATGTGGTGGTGACCAATGGTACCATCACCATTGGCATGTACAAGGAGAAGCCTTACACAAACTGGTCTGTAGTTCAGATCAAGGGTGTGACCGCCACGGTTGATGCTGTAGAAGCACTGAAAGCCGCTGTGAGCAGCGCGCAGGCTATCCAAGAAAGCGACGTGCCCGCTGAACTCTATTCAGACCTCCAGAGTGCTCTTTCTGACTATAACAAGGAGTGGGAGACTGCCGAAGAGTACAAGACTGCTATCGAAGCCATTGAAGCTGCGCTGTCGAAGGCCACTAAGTACGCTAATGGCAAGGCTGACGTTAAGGCTTATCTTGACAAGATGGCCGGTGTTCTCGACAAGACCAACGTCTACACTGCTGAGGCTTATGCTGCCGCTTATGGCGACGTGAAGGCACGCTATGAGGCAGGAACTCTGACAGACGCTGACTTCGCTGAGTATACAGCTAACAGCGCATACAGCACTGGCTGGCACTCAGCCAACAAGATTGACGATGTGCTGCTCTCTGCTTGGACTACAAATTCTGGTAAGTGCAGCGAGTACGATGCTCCTATGTACATCAACACATGGTCAGTTGAAGGTAACAACGACGGTTCTGAGTTCCGTGTTCCATTCTTCGAGTACTGGACTACCGATGCCACCTCTCTTGCTGAAAATGAACTCTCCGCTTATCTGACAGGCATTCCTGAAGGTGAATATGCTGTTGAGGCTTGGGTGCGCGTACGTATGAAGGATGGTGCTACAGCTCCAGCATATGGTATTACCATCCAGGCTAACGCTGGCGATGAGGTTAACGTTTGTGACGGTTCACAGATTGGCACTTCACAGTTCTTCATCAAGAAGGTTCGCGTTCCTGCCGTTGTAGATGAAAGTGGCAACCTCGGTGTGCGTTTCAACATAGCTGCCGACAACAACGTTTCTTGGCTCTCCTTCCAGGATGTGAAGTACATCACAGCTGCTGAGGCTGCTCAGAAGGAGCTTGACGAGAACTACGCTGCTGCTCAGGCTGCTATCCAGGACGGCAACTACTATGAGATCTCTACCAAGGTGGGTGAGACCACTTACTACCTGAAGATGAATGACGGCAAGACTGGTGCCATCCTCACTGCTGACGAGGCTGAGGCAACTGCATTCCAGTTCACAGCACAGACGGCTGCCAGCAGTTATCTCTATGAGACTGGTTGGAACCTCGGCGTTCGCTTCACCAACCCATCTATGGACGGTGGTGCCACTGGCACTCCTAAGAAAGAGGGCTTCATCCGTTGCGACAGCAAGAACGACCGCGACACTTGGGAGCGTCAGGTATTCTTCCTGAACGCTGATGGTGAATACGCAGTTCGCTCTACCAACGCTGCTGGATCCAACTGGGGTGCTAACACATTCTGGGATGTTGTTGACGCAACAGCTACACCAGCTATTGCAGGCCATGGCTCTTCCATCTCTTACGTATGGACTCTCACCGACGTGACTGAAAAGGCAACTATTGCTGGTGCAGCTGAGGAATTAGCCGCAGCTCAGGCCGTTGTGGAGGCAAAGCAAGGTGTGGGCGATGCTCTCTTCTTCATTCCTGAAGAGGCATACAACACATACGCAGAAGCTGTAGCCGCAGCCGCAGCTATCATCAACAGTACAGAGTCAACTGACGAGCAGATCCTTCAGGCTGTAGCAGACCTCAGAGCTGCCACTGCAACTTACGAGGCCACTGAAGTAGCCAAGCCAGTAGCTGGCAAGGCATACGTTGTTGCCAACGCTACAGCAGAGGGCAATCTCTCCGTTACTACAGGAAAGGTGAGCGTTGAAACAGATGCTTTTGTTTACTTCACCGAAGTGGAAGGTGGCTATGCTATCTCTAACGAGAATGGTGAATACATCTTCAAGACTACAGGCAACACCTGGACACTCTCTTCTACTGAGAACCTTGCAGAGGCTTACGTATTGACTGTTGTGCCTGTTGCAGGTGGTTACACACTCAAGGGTGCCAATGGTCTCATCGGTCTTGACAACACTGCCGCAGGTTCTTCTTGCTATGCCAACAAGACTCAGTCTAACAACGGTCTCTGGACTATCTCCGAATATGTAGCTCCTGTATTTGCTGACCTCACTGCCGCCATGTATCACGTATGGGACGGTGTAGGTACTGAAGCACAGCAGACAGAAGAGACTCCTGGATGTGAGTTCGCTCTCTTCAAGAAGGCTTCTAACATCTACGGTAATTCTAACGTGAAGGCTGCTCAGTATGCCGACCTTTCTGAGTGGGATTACCTGACCATCGCTGCCGTTGACGGTACACCACGTCTGTTGTTGAACCGTCCAACAGATGACAGCCAGGACTACGTGAACATTCCTAACAATGAAGTGCAGGCTGCCAAGTACATCAAGTCTTCAGAGGACGGCGTCTTCGTTTACGACCTCGCTGCCATCAAGGCTGACTATGGCTTTGTTCAGCTGAATGCCATCAAGGGCTTTAACTTCGTTGAAACCACCACTCAGGTGATGAAGCTGTCCACTAAGGTTCCATTCGCTCCAACATGGTACACCATCACTTCTGCCGAAGGTCTTGAGAACGGTACTGTTTCTTCTACTTGGACAAAGGCTGTCGAGGGCGCTCCTGTGCCTGTGACTGCTACTCCAGAGGAGGGCTTCGAACTTGAGGCTATCAGCTACACGGCTGAAGGTTCTGAGGCTCCAGTCGCTGTGGAAGGAACTACCTTCACGATGCCTGCTGCCAACGTAACTGTCAGCGCAACCTTCACGAAGGCTCCTGAGTACGCTTACACTGACCTCACTGCTGACATGTTCTTTGAATGGACTTCTCCTGACGCTGACGCAGAGGAAACTGGTGCTGGTGGCTGTGCATACGTTCTGGATGAAGCTACAGGTCTTCCTTATGGTAACGGAAGTGTGCTTGAAACTCAATATGCTGACCTCTCTGAGTTCACTTCTCTGACCCTTACACTGGTTGGCGAAGGCACTCCACGTCTGCTCTTCAACACCGTAGGTGCTACTGATCCTAAGACTTATCTTGAGATCAATGCTGAAGGCACTTATGCAAGAAAGCAAGCAATTGAAGGTGGCAGCAAGTGGATCATCGACCTTGCAAAGATTACGGAAGATAAGGGCTTCGCTCACCTCAACTGTATCAAGGCTAATGGATGGGGCAACAACATCACCGTCTCTGAGATGGAACTCGCATCTCTTGTTCAGGTTCCTGAAATCGCTCTCAACTGCGCTGGCTTCAGCTTCGAAGATGGTACTCAGGCTGAGCCTAACATCCAGCCTGCTGGTAGCAAACTCACCATCAACTGGTCTGCTGAAAACCTCGAGGAGAACCTCGTTACTGAGGATGCCGTTCAGGTGAAGATGACCGTGATGGTATCAGGTGACCTGCCAGAGAACATGATGACAATGGGTTCTACCACTGCTCACCGTGTATTGGGCGAAACCTTCTATGTAGGTCTTGGCGAACAAGAATTCCCAGTTGAACTCAAGCCTGGCTATGTTTACCAGAACATCGTTGTGATGGCTGCTGAGCTCGTGCTCCCAGGTGACGAAGAAACTCCAGAAGTTTCTCTCGCTGCTTACGCAGGTGAACCAATCCAGCTCCACTGGGTAGGTATCGCAGAAGAGGAAGTTGAGCCTCTTGATCCTTACCTCGTTGAGATTCCACAGGATCAGAGCATCGACGTTGATCCTACTTTCGCACACGCCGATTTGGTAGAGGGTGACGACTACAACACCTACACTGCCAATGATGACCTCACTATCGCGTTCAAGATGCTGAACGTTGACGTGACCAACTGCGACTACGTGATTGTGAAGTTTGCTCAGCCTGTAGCAAAGGGTTGGCACCTCGCATTCTGGGAGGGTCAAGATCTGACTGCTGTGCCAGAAGGTGCAACAGAGTTCCCATATGTATTTGCTGAGGATCCTAACTGTGACATCAAGGAAGGCATTCTGCCACAGATCACTATGATGACCTTCATGAACGAGGGTATTCCTTATCCTCTCGAGGCTCTGGTGACTGGTGTTTACAAGCACCTCATCCCAGCCGAGCAGGAGATTGCTGTCGAGCGTATGGTTGGCCAGGGCTACGCTGCACAGTCCGAGGAGATTGACTTCTCTGCTGCTGAGGCTTACCTTGGTGTAGACGCTATCACTTACGATATGCTTCGCATGGTTGAGCCTGATGGTTCTCTGAGCGACAACTACGGTCCTGACAATGGTGGTTACGACGGTTGGTTCAACGCTGAAGGTGCCAAGACATGGTCTAACATCAACGGTGCTGGCGAAAAGGGCGTATGCATCAAGCTCTCTGAGGCTATCGCCGGCGAAGGTTACTATCCAATCTGCGACATGGGCAATCCAGCAGTTGGTGACGTGTTCAACGTTAAGTGGGCTGCTGTTGCTAACGAAAAGACATTCTACTTCAACTTCAACGTGACCTTCGTTGAGTACGTAGAACCTGAGTACAAGCCTGAAATCGTTAAGACGATCGAAATCGCTGCTATCGACCAGGCTGGTGCAGCTTACAAGGATGCTTCTCACCCATCATTCGATGTGGCAGAAGTTTGTGAAGCTCTCGGCATCGAGGACATAACAAGTGCTAAGACTTACATCGTCAACGTGACTACTGGCAACTTCGTAGAGAACACTACTGATGGTTGGCGTAGCGCTGAAGGTGACGCTCAAGCTTGGGGACAGGCTACAAATGGTTACTGCTTGAAGCTGGACGATCCTGCATCTGGTGAGTTCAACTACAACGGTGCTCACGATGCAAACTTCGCTGAAGGTGACACTTATGTGGCACAGTGGGGTATTGTAGCCAACGAGAAGGCTGTCCTCCTCAAGGTTACCATCTCCTTCCTCTCCGAGGCTGACTTCACAGATGTTATGACTGGCATCAACGGTGTTGCTGGTGGCAAGGCTAAGACTGAAGGCCGCAAGTACATCGAAGACGGTAAGGTTTACATCTTCCGCAACGGAAAGAAGGTACTTGTATCTGGCATCCAGACGAAGTAATCAAAACTGACTATCAACAAAAAAGGCCGCCGTGCATCTCGCACGGCGGCCTTTTTATTTTACAAAATTCGTTTAATTCGTTCAATTTGTCCGAAGGACGATGTTTCAAAGAAAAGAACTGTGTAATCCCTTGTCAGCTGCGGGTCTTGTACTCCCTGATAATCTTGTCCACCTTCTTCACCCCGCTCTCATCCAGTCGCATGTCGCGATAGTGGTGCTCCATGAACTCGTGGATGGCTGTGAAAATCACCTCCTTGTAATCGTAGTTCTGGAAGGTCTTGATGAGTTTGAGCTGCAACTCTGTCTCGTCGTCAATGTAGACGAGCTTGGCGAGTTTCTTGCTCAGCAGCGATTGCTTCTTGGCAGGTCTGCCCACAGAAGGGTAGGGGGTTGCCGTTGCCGGAGCAGTCTGTGGCGCCACCTCGGGTTCCACGATGGGAGAACTCTTGCGTTGCGTGGTCGTCTGGTCGGCCTTCACTTCGTCGATGAAGGAGCCGATGTTGAGGTCTTTCCGTTTGTTGTTAGCCATATTGGGTGGTTTTGGTTGGTTTCTATTATTTCCAGGTTTTCCCAGGACTTCCCAGGCTTTCCCAGGATCTCCCAGAAAAACCTAGTCCTTCCTATTTCTCCTATGCATTCTCCGCCTCGGCTTTCTGAGCGCGTGTCCTCCAGTCCTTCGGACGCTTCTCGCCCGTCAGTTCCTCGGCCAGCCGCATGTAGTCCTCGGCGCCGTTGCACTCAGGTGCATACTCGAAGATGGTTTGATGGCCCAGCGGCGACTCGTCGAACTTCACGCACTTGCGGATGCGGGTCTTCAACGTGGGCACCTCGTCCTGCCGCTCGAAGTAGCGGCTCACCTCCTTGGCAATCTTCGTCTGCCGGTCGTACTTCACCAGCAGATAGCCGCCAATCTGCAGCCCGGGGTTAATCTCCTGCTGTATCTCGCGGATGGCCAGCAGCAGGTTCTGCATGCCCTGCAACGAGAAACCGCTGCACTCGGTGGGGATGAAGACCGTGTCGGATGCCGAGAGGGCATTGTCGTTCAGCACCGAGTCGCCCGGCGCGCAGTCCACGATGACATAGTCATACTCCGTCTTCACCTGCTCCAGCTTGCGGGCCAGAATCGTCTCACGGCTCCGCTTGTTCAGCAGTTCCGCTTCCATGTTGCGCAGCGCCTTCGACGCCGGAATGAAGTCGAGACCGTCATACCTGATGTAGATGGGTGGGGAAACCGGCTCCTTCAGCCAGTCGCTCAGCGTCGGGTCGCCCTCCTTCTGCGAGAAGCCCAGCACACCCGAAAGGTTGCACTGCTGGTCGGTGTCGATGAGCAACACCTTCTTCCCCAGAATCCACAGCGCCGTCGCCAAATTGGCACACGTGGTCGTCTTTGCCACGCCGCCCTTGTGGTTCAAGAAACTAATAATCTTTGTCATAAATGTTTCTTTATCAAATAGAATCGCTGCAAAGATACAACTTTTCCCAAAAACGGAAAAACATTTAACCGAAATTATTTTATTATGAAATAAAAAAGAGGCGGCCATCCCGAAAATCAATGGGATGGCCGCCCTTATTGTAGGCTGTGCCGTTCTGTTTGTTATGCCAGGCACATGTCCAGTGCCTCTTTCAGGTAGGCCTTCATGTTCGCGTCCATGTGTTGGCCGATGAAGACGAGTTTTTGCATGCGGTCGCCGTACTCGGCATCCCAGTCGGCGCGGAGTTTGGGTTCGGCCTCCAGGAGACGGTCGAGTTGGTCCTTCGGCATGGTGGCGTACCACTGTCCGCAGTTCTTGAGCGAGAACTGCTTGCCTGCCTGTTCAAAGAGGTAGCAGATGTCTTCCTCGCCCTTGAACCAGCAGATGCCTTTGGCGCGGATGATGTTCTTCGGCCACAGACGGGCTACAAAGTCGTCGAACAGGCCAAGTTTCATGGGGCGACGGGCGAAGTACACGTAGGTGCCGATGCCGTATTCTTCTGCTTCACCTTCATCGTGGTGATGATGATGGTGATGGTGATGGTGGTGATGATGTTCAGCGTGTTCGGAGTCCTCGGAGTGGTGGTCGTGCTCATGTTCATGATGGTGCTCGTGCTCATGTTCATGATGCTCATGCTCATGGTGGTCATGGTCTTCCTCCTCTTCATCCTCGTCTTCGTCGTGGTGTTCTCCCTCCACGGCTGCAATCCAGGCAGCGGAGGTGGCCACTTTGTCGAAGTCGAACATATTGGTGTGGAGAATCTTGCCGAAGTCCACGTCGCCATAGTTGCAGGGGATGATTTCGGCCTTGGGCTGGAGGGCGCGGATGATTTGGGTGATGCGCTCCAGTTCCTTGGGTTCCACTTCGGCCGCCTTGTTGAGGAGCACGATGTTGCAGAACTCGATTTGCTGGATGACGAGGTTCTCGATGTCCTCCTCGTCGATGTTGGACTTGGTGAGCGCGTCGCCAGAGCCGAACTCGTCCCTCATGCGGAGGGCGTCCACCACGGTGACGATGCAGTCGAGCCGTGGCAGCCCATTCGCCCAGTATTTGGGTTCCATCGTGGGGATGGAGCAGATGGTCTGTGCGATGGGGGCAGGTTCACAGATGCCCGACGCCTCGATGACGATGTAGTCGAACTGCTGCATCTTCACCAGGTCGGTGAGTTGTTCCACGAGATCCATCTTCAGGGTGCAGCAGATACATCCGTTCTGCAGCGCCACGAGCGAGTCGTCCTGCTGGTCGACGATGCCTCCCTGCTGGATGAGGTCAGCATCGATATTCACTTCGCCGATGTCGTTGACGATGACGGCGAACTTGATTCCTTTCTGATTGCCGAGAATGCGGTTGAGCAAGGTGGTTTTGCCGCTGCCCAGATAGCCTGTGAGCAGCAGCACTGGTACTTGTTTCATTGCCATAATTATAGAGTATATATCGTTGTCACTTCTTCACACTCACGTCCACGCTTCCATTGTGCTTTTTCGCGGTCAGTTTCACGTCGCGGAGTGTATTTTTCTTGTGGTCGAAGATGAGTTCGCTGTCAAACGCCTGTCCGCCGATGCGGGTCTCGAAGTGCACGTGTTCCGTCGTGGCGTTGCCAGTCCTTCCCTCCAGTGCCAGCACATCGCCCGGCTTCACCCTGTCGCCCTTCTTGGCGATGTTCTTCACGTTGTGGGCATAGCGCGTCTCCAGTCCGTTAGGGTGGCTGACATAGACTACGTTGCCGTAGCCGCTCTTCTCGCCCGAGAAGGTAACCACGCCCTTGAAGGCAGCCCTCACCTTGTCCTTCGCCTTGGTCTTCAGGTCGGTGCCCTTGTGGTTCGGCCGTTTCCCTCCGTAGGGACTGATGACTTTGGCACCCTCCAGCGGATAGTGCCAGTCCTTGTCCTTGTACTTCTTGAAGTTAATGGTCACCTCGTTGGTGTTGGCAAACGGGTCTTCCGTAGTCATCACCGTCTGGTCTTTTTTCCCGCCTTTAGTGCCTTGGCGCGAGGTGAAGCAACTGGCCAGGAGCAGCGTCATGATTGCTGCCACAATGAGAGAAAGATGCTTGGTTTTCATCTATATAAATCCTTTCTGAGTGCAAAGTTACGGATTTTTTTCTTCATCTGCCAAAAAAGCACTAACTTTGTCGCCGCTTAGTGAAGTCCTTGTGTGGACAGGACAGTAAGAAAATAACAGGTTTGAACATGAAAAGATTTTTTATCGCCACCGTGGCGCTCTTTGCAGCCGTGGCGTTGCAGGCGCAGGATGCGTTGTTGGAGAAGTACACCGAGATGGGTGACGTGAACACTGTTTATGTTTCCAAAGGTTTGTTGGACCAGGTGCCAATCGACCAGTTCGATGTGCCCGGTCTGAAAGACGTCGTGTCGCGCATCGAGCACATGACCATCCTCGTCTCCCGTGGCGAAGAGGCTGGCAAGAAGATGGGCAACAAACTGCCCAAACAGTTGAAGAGACTCGGTTTCGAGGAGAAACTCAACACCATGCACGAGAAGCAGAACATTCGTATCTTGCAGTCGGCCAAAGACCCCACCTGCGTGGTGCTGGTCGTGTATGAAAAGCCCCAAGCCACCGTTGTGAGCATGAAAGGCAACTTCGAAGGCGGCTTCGAAGGGTTGATTCCCACAGAAGATTAAGTTGTCGGATTACTCGGATTACTCTGAGTATTCTGATAACTCCGAGTCATCAGAAGTGCCACTTCAGACCGCCTGACAATTTCAGCAGGATATCGAAAGGTTCATCATACTTGATGCCTTCAAACCTATCGTCCGTCACACTTCCCGTCAGTTCGAAGTTGGCGGACATGCTTTTGCTGAAACGATAGTCGAACATGATGCCGGCACGACCTGCGATGCCCACATGAGAGCTCGGTTTCACACGGTTCTCGAAACTGGGGAACCACGGACTGCCGTCTTCCTTCGTCAGCCAACCCTTGTTGTTGCCCTCTTCCGCATAGCGTGGGATGGAGCGCATCAGTCCCTCATCCTTCAGTTTCTTCTTGCCCGAAGCCAACATGCCGACACCCAGAATGATATGTACGTGCAAAGGTCTGAAATGACGTGCCGAGGACAGTCCGCTCACATCGAAAATGGCATCGGTGTAGAGTTCCATCACGCCAAAGCGGAAGAAGCCGTTGCCGGTGTAGATAGGCACAGGTTCGCCTCCCCCTGCAGGTGTCATCTTCATGTGGCGCCATCCTTCATCCACTGACTCGCGGTCCACACGGTTCTTCACGTTATGATAGCCCAGGCCGACACGCATGCCGAACTTCTTGGAGAAGTAGCGTCCCACGTAGCCCTCCACGCCCAGTCCGAGCGCGTCGCCGAAATATCTGAAAGGAGGGTGGTCGGTCACGTTATCCGCAAAGGAGAAGTTCACCGACAGGTTGCCGCCTGCAAACCACTGGTAGTTCCAGGTCTTCAGTTTCATCTGGTTGGCCACCCACCGCAGCGAGTCCGCCTCCGGATTCTTCGATTTTGCCCTGGTCTTATGCTCTTTTCTGTCCTTCTCGGCTTTCTTCGCGCGCTCTTGCTCTTCGGCAATGCGCCAAAAGTCCTCCGATGCAAGTCGCTGTTCTCCAGCAGCCTCGCGTCGTGCATCTGCTGCAGCGGCAGCGGCTTTCCGGGCAGCCTCGGCTGCTCGTTCTGCTTCTGTTTTCGTTTCTTGGGCTTGTGCCGTCATCGTGAGTAGCATCAGAGCCAGGGCCAATGTTTTTCTTGTCATATCAGGTCAGTGTAGATTGTTCTTAAAATGTTGCAAAGATAGGCCTTTTTTCGACACTACGAAGAGATTTCCCTAAAAAAGTGCAGAAAATGTAACGGGAAAAGCAAAAAAAGACACACTTTTTAACTTTCTTCTCGAAAAAAGTCCCTACCTTTGCACTCAGAAAACAAAACTACAATAAAAAACTTAATCAATTTAGTAACGTTACTTTATAAGATTGAATGTTATGAACATCAAGCATTTATTTTCAGCAGTCGCTGCAGTAGCGCTTTTCTCGGCTTGTAGCGAGTATGATCCAGGTCTCTCAGATACGGTTAAGCCGTACACTGATAATGAGATTACTCTGTTGGAAGAGTACACCAAGAACTTTGAGGCCCGCTATGGCACCATTGCTGCCAACCACACATTTGGTTTTGGCAATCAGGGCAGTGTGAGTGAAACACGTTCAACTCGTGGTGCCAGCACGAACAGCAACCAGTGGGTGGAAGTCATCAGAGATCAATACACTGGTGAAATCTCTTTCGACACAAATGGTAGAATTGTTCCAGGTTTCCCTGTCGTTAATGAGCTTTCTGCCAACCAAGGCAAGTATCATGTGAAGCTCAGCCAGGACGACGCAGGTGCTTTCTATACACTTGATGAGTTGAAGGCTACTCTTCAGTCAACAGGTGCCACCGTAGTTTATCCTTTGGGTGATGTTGACGCATGGAATGACCTGACCACAGATGAGGTCAGCGAGGTGAAGGCCATCTTTGATGAAAATATGGGTGAGAACTTCGTCAGCACTTCTCTGCTTGACCTGAGCACATTCTGGGTACAGCAGATTTGGCATGGCCAGGAGTCTTACATTGATGGTTTCGGTCAGCTGGTTGACCTCAATGTTGAGAAGCACATGGACTGGCTTTGCGCTTATCCTTATTCATATTATGATTGGGGCACAGGCCAGACGGTTACTGTCAATGGTCCAGACCACGTGAACAACTTCAATGCTGCCAACGGTTACATCATGCTCATGGAGAACAGTGGTACACAGAAGTTTGGTTTCGACTCTTCTTCAAACAGCGGTCATGTTTATCTTGACAACTTCCGCATGATACAGTACAAGGGTAACTACTATGTAGGTTTCGATTTCGAGGCTGACGGTAGCAATGGCAATGAAGAAATTCATCGTGACTATGTCTTCAACGACTGGATTGTGAAGATCACTCCTGGAGACGGTACACCAACTCCTGACATCAACTGGCACCGCGTGATGTGCGAAGACCTTGGCAACACCTACGACTTCGACTTCAACGACCTTGTGTTCGACGTTTACTTCACTGGCACAGAGGGCAACTACGTGGCCAACATCCGCGTGCAGGCTGCTGGTGGTACACTGCCTATCTACATTGGTTTCGACTCGAACGAAGGTTACGAGGCTCACAAGCTGCTTGGCCAGTCTGTCACTACTGTTCCTGTGAACGTAGGTCAGGGCGTTACCGCTGCTTACAAGGACATCCAGATTAGCATGGCCGCTTTCGGCAAGGGCAACTCAACCAATGCCGACGACATTCCAATCTATGTAGGCAAGACTAACGCTGAAGGCACGAAGACCACTACCTTGCTGCCATCCATCGGCACAAGCGTGACGGCTGCTCCTCAGAAGATCTGTATCCCAGACAACACCACTAAGTGGACCATCGAGCACGGACAGTTCGGTTCTGGTATCAGTTCTTACACTGGCGAGTACAAGGAAGGTGCTTACTCTTACTTCAACGCATGGATTCAGGATCCTAACGGAACTTACGGCTTCAACGGTGCAACTCCTTGGAACAAGAACGGCATCGACTCAAGCAAGCTCTACAACAAGTAAGACATACACATTATATATAATATAAAGAAATCCGTCCAATCCGTTTAATCATCCCGAAGGGATATGTTGAAAAAACATCGTCCTTCGGACAAATGAAACGGATTGAACGGATTTCTTTTTTATCTGTTCAATCTGAGCAATCCCCCCAAAGGGGTATGTTTTTTCAACAAGCCCGCTTCGCGAGCGATTTAGCAGATTAAACAGAATAAAGGACTAGCAGAAAGATATAAATCTTCCCAATCCTCCTAATCTTCCAAATCTGACACGAAGTGTTGTAGTCTTTTCTACTACACCGCTTTGCGGTAGATTTAGAAGATTAGGAAGATTGGGAGGATTCATTGGTTATTCGCCGTCATCCTCGTCGTCACCGCTGTCAGGCTCCTGCACGTTCAAGGCCTCGCTGGCTCCCGTGATGGAGAGGTTGTCGAGCATGTTCTTGAACGCCTTGCCAGGATAGAACTGGATTTTCTTGATGGTCACGGTGTCGAGCGTGGTCTCCTCGAGCGTGTGCGCCACCTTCGAGTTGAACGTGGGCTTGAACTGTCCGAAGTCGCCCATCTTCACGCCGTGGCCCAGTTCCATGTAGTGAACGAGGCGGTTCACCAGCGCATCAATCACTGCCTTGCTCTGCGACTGGTTCACACCGCAGGAGTTGGCGCACTCAGACACCAACTGCGTGAAGGTCACGGCAGGGTAGGTGAGTTGACGAAGTTTGTACACTTCAGGTTTGCCCTCACGAAAAGTGAGTTTCATCTTTGCTTTACGAGCTTGAATTCCCATAATTGATTGTTTTTTTAAAGACCCCTCCGACTCCCCTGTTTAGGGGAGGGAAGCCGTTCGGGTCGTTAGTTAAACATTCGTTTTGAATCACATATATATCATTTGGCCATCTGATATTCTTTCTCATCACTTAATACGCTTCGCGTGACGAAAGAAAAATAATAAAGTTACTCGCCATACTGTTCCACCACTTCCAGTTCGAAGTTCTCTTGGTTGGCGTATGCCTGGTAGATGCGGTCGGTCAGTTGGGCGAACGTCTCCTCCTGGCGTTCCAGTTTCCGGTCATCGGGCGGCACGGTCGGACAGGCCTGTCCCACGAGAATCTTGCCCAACTGCTGTTGCTTGACGGCTTCCCATCCGAAGGCGAGTAGGTTGTGACCTGCCTTCTGGCACACTTTCAGCGTCATGGCCGCGTAGTCGGTGGAGCAGGGGAGGCAGCGGTACAGCCCCGGCGGGAGGAGTGGTGTCTTCTTGTAGCGGTGACCGATGGGCAGTGCTTCACGCGTCTCGCCCATCGGCTGTCCGTCCACATGGAATACACCCTTCACGCACAAGTTCTTGTGGTGGTAACGGATGATGGTGATTTTCATGGTTTGTACTTGGATTGGTGTTGTTTCAGCGTGCCAGTTCATACGCCTTGACGAGCAGTCCCTCGTCGAGGTTGTCCATGCGGCTTTCCACCCATGCCATGGCCTTGACGATGGCCACCAGTTTGTCGCGGTCGCCCCAGCGCAGGAGGCTGTCGGGACTCACGCCGCTGTGCATGGCCACGAGGTCCACGTAGGAGGTGGTTGCATTGCCATCCTCGGGCGGTGCCCAGCGGAAGATGACTTGCCGCAGGGTCTGCAGGTTGTGCAGGGTCAGATACACCCGCAAGATGCGGAAGGCTGCCCGCAGGCCAAAGAGGTCGGCCTCGAACTGCACGAACTCCCGGTCCCGCTGCTTGGGGCATTGCCCGAGCCAGTGTGTGTTCGGATTACGCTTGATGTTCAGCGGGTTGTGATTTCTCTGTCCTCTTGTCATAGTAGTCAGCAATGATTTTCAGGATGTAATAGACCACTTCGATGATTTCCCAGATGTGTCTCTTCATGGTTGTTCTCCTTTCTCTTGTTGTGGTTAGAATGATTGGTTGTTGATGGCGCCATCGTGTCGTTTTTCTTTCGACGGTGCAAAGTTACGACATTCGCCACGTCTGTTTGTGCGTTCATGTGCGTTCGGATGCTTCTTCTTTTCCCGCAAAATCCCCTTTTATATATTTAATAATGTGTATCTTTCTCCGAAAGAGAAAAAAAACCTTCGGATTCGTCGGTAATTCGAGATTTTTCTGTACTTTTGCATATTCCAACAGAAGAAAGACAAACATGGACTACTCGAAAGCATTTAAGAAAGGCGGCTGGGCCGCTGCGGGTCGCTACTACGCCACCCACCCCAAGAAACTCAAGGAACTCTTTGAGGGGGCAAAGAAGTATGCCTCGAAGGAAGGACTCAAGGCCGTCAAGGACGAGTTCCTGTTCATCTGCCACTACATCGGCGATGTGGTGACGGGCCGCTACAAGGACTACAATGTGCTCAACCTCACGGTCATCATCGGCTCGGTGGTTTATGTGGTGTCGCCTGCCGACATCATGCCCGACTTCTTGCCAGCCATCGGACTGGTGGACGATGCGGCGCTCCTCCTGTGGGCCACCCACGAGTTTGCCGACGAACTGGACCGCTACCGCTTCTACCTGCGCCGCAAGGCGAAGACGGAGGCTGAGCAGGCTACCAACAAGATGCTGGAGATTGAGGACATTGACTTTGAGGAACTGGAACCCATTGATATGGGGTGAGACAAGAAAAAAGAAACATCATCCTTCGGGCGAATGAAACGAATTTTTTGCTCAGCGAATCCAACAGAGGAATCATTTTTTCTTCAATTCGAACCAACGGGACGATGCTAAAAAATAAATTCTATGACGACAAAGAAACCCATACGGTTGGCGTTGTTCGTGACGGGCGGCGGCACCAACTGCGAGAACATTATCCGTTATTTTGCTGACAAGGACGAGGTGGAGATACCCATCGTGGTGAGCAGCCGTGCCGATGCCTATGCGCTGGTGCGTGCCGAGCGTCTGGGTGTGCCCACCACAGTCATCACACGCCAGCAACTCAACGACGACCCTTCGCTGGTGCTCAGCACGGTGGAAGGCTGCGACTACATCATCCTGGCTGGCTTCTTGCCCAAGGTGCCGCTGTATCTCATCGAGCGTTTCCCGCGCCGCATCATCAACATCCACCCGGCACTGCTGCCCAAGTTTGGCGGCAAGGGCATGTGGGGGCATCATGTGCACGAGGCGGTGAAGGCGGCTGGCGAACTGGAGTCGGGCATCACCATCCATTTCGTCAACCAGGAACTGGACGAGGGAGAGCACATCGCGCAGTTCTCCACGCCGTTGCTGCCGACGGACACACCTGAGGATATCGCTGACAAGGTGCATGTGCTGGAGATGGCACACTTCCCGCAAGTCATCGAACAGGTGATCAGGGGGGATTTTCACTAAATCTTCAGTGTTACAGCTCCTGCGCCTCCTTCGGAGGCTGGGAAAAACGATAATTACCAATAATTGACGATAATTTTATCCGATAATTTTTTTATGATTGGTCATTATTGTTTGTCGAGACACCGAAAGGTGTTGAGAGCCACCACAAAATGAAAGCGCCGCTGCATCACGCAGTGGCGCTTCCCAGATTTGTTAGATTAGCTATATTAATGAAAAACTTACTTAGTGCCGACTATGTGATATTGTTCCTTGAAAGGGACATCATCCCATCATCAGCGATGCAAAGGTATCACTTTTCTCTGAATCTCCAACACTTACGGACAATTTTTTTACTTTTTCCTTCGCTTTTTCGGTGTGAAAGTGGAAAAATCTTCCTTTCCTCTCCCTCCGAGAGCACTGGACGTGGCATGCGACAGATGTAAAAATCGTCCAAAAAGACAAGAAAAGCGTCCATGCACTGAAAAACATCCCTGAAAAGTTTGGAGAAACGGGAGGAAAGCCGTTACTTTGCCATCGGAACCTGAAAAAGGACAACAAACAATCAACCTATTTATTAACTTAAAAATTTTAGCTATTATTTCATTATGAGAAAACTTTACTTCTCTCTCTTGGCTCTCACCCTCATGCTGGTGAGCACCACTGTCAGGGCTCAGTACACGGCTGAAGTGACTGTTTATCCTGAAAAGAGTGGCTGGTACAGCGGCGAAGTGCTCTTCTCTGCTGGCGACATTGCCACTGCAATGGGATACGAAGACGTGGATGACCTGAAAGCCCTCATCTTCAACAATGACCAGGGCGGCAACGTCTATCTGAAGACCACCGACGGCAAGACCAACACCTACACGGGCGGCTTCAACGAGTTCTGGATGAACAACGATGCCGTGTCACAGGCTTACGGCGCTGAAGGCTCCAGTTGGTATGCAGCCCTCCGCATGAACGAGGACAGCACCATGGTGCGCGTTTACATGGGTCAGATGCCCGGTTTCTTCGTGAACACCACTGATCCTGTCGAACTGACTTGCCAACTGATTCTGGCCAACCCCGATAAGTCGCTCACTTTCGACGTGAAACTCAACGTCGAGCCTTTCATCTCGGTTCCTTTCACCGAGGAAATCAGCGGTCTCACCGTTGCTTACACCGATGTGAAGAATGTAAGCGTGACCAACGGCAAGATGGGTGACGTGGAAATAGACCTCTCCGCTTTCACTGGACTGCTGACAGAACAGGGTCTCAAGTTGGCCGACATTCAGCCTGTTGTGGACAAGATGATTGGTGTGGAGAAGGCGAGCGACGAGGATGGCTATCCGACGGGTAAACTCGTGCAACTCTCCACGCTCGGTGCACTGCCACTCAGCTACGACGCTGTGAACAAACTCTGCTATGTGCCGAACTTCTCTACGGACCAGTCTTTGGGTTCCATCTCCTTCGACGCATTCACAGTGAAGGATCCTTATCTCTCCGACGAGGCTGTCTTCTCCTTCACAGTCGACCTCACCAACAAAGTGGATGCCAACAACGACAAGGTGCGTTCCTTCGACCTCTATGCTGTGTATCAGAACTATGCGGCAAAGATTCGCGTGAACGTGTCGGTGGAAGCCCCTGTCATCACTTCTCCTGACGAGATGACACAGATGGGCGAAACGAACTTCGAGTTCGAGCGCAGTGCCGACGAAGGCTATGGCGCCACTAATAAAACCCTTGACGTGGAAAGCATCTTGACTGCTCTCGACCTGACTTCTGTGGAGGAACTTCATCTCTACGGCCTCGACGAGAGTGGAAACTTCTCCGACAATTACACTGCTAATGCACCCGGTTTCTGGCTCACTCAGGACGGTTTCGTGCATGCTTACAACGGCGGTGCATTCTACATTGAAGCCCCCAGCGATTACAGTTATCTCAACATTGGCCACATGCCAGGTCTCTTCACGGGCTCGGGCGACGAGGTGTGCGAGGGTTCTGTTTACTTCGTGGGCGATGGCAAGTATTATAAGATACACGTGAAGTTCAACATCAAGAAGGAAGAGCAGGTGGAAGAGACTGACCTGGTGGAGACCAAGAGTTTCGTGCTCCAGATGATTCCTGCCACTGGCGACTGGGCTAGCTCTGGCGACATCGCCACTTACGACCTCGAAGGCATCAAGGAACAGATTGGCGGCACACCTGTCATCTACACCGACAAGTACATCGCACCTGCCGAAGAGGGTGGTGAAGGCACCTTCCAGTGGACCAAGGAGTCAACCCTGACCAAGGAGAATGAAAGCGGCCGTACAACCATCAACTCGTTCTGGTTCTGGAAAGAACCTCACAACGGCATCACCTCCAGCACAGCATATGCTGAGAACAGCAACTGGACCTTTGGTCTCCTCTTCTGGGACGATGGCAACATCAAGGGCTATCAGCGTACAGGCAACAACGTGGGCGACCAGTACCTCTGCCACATCTACTTCGTGAACGAGTCGACCGGCAAGTACGTACAGTACAACTACACCATGAAGTTCGTGGAGGAGATCGACCCCAACGCCAACGCCAACGAGGTGGCCAACCTGTCTGAAACCTTCGAGGTAAGCCCAAGCGATATGTATCCAATCAACACAGCTGCTATCGCCGAGGCATTCGGCATCGACGAGGCAGAGGTGGGTTCCGCTTCCATCATGATTGCCAACGGCTCAGGTGACTACGTGCCACTCAGCGCCACCTCCGGCTACTTCTACTTCAACGGCAACGAGGTCACTGGCGAGCCAGATGGCGGCATCTATCCAAAGGGTACAGCCTATGTGGATGTGGACAATGTGGATTGGACACTGAATTATGAGGCACAGGATCCTGACGAGGAGGGTGTGTTCGCAGAAGGTAGCGAAGACGTGGGTGTTGTCAACCTCGCTTTCGACCTCGAGACTGACGACGGCCTGAAGCGCGTGACCTACACCATCACCATCGTGGCTCAAGGTGCTCTCGTTGGCATCGACAACGTGAAGGCAACTGCCAAGAAGGGCGCACGCTACAACGTGGCTGGCCAGAAGGTGGACGCTGCCTACAAGGGCTTCTACATCCAGGACGGCAAGACTTACTATGCTAAGTAAATGATACGGAAATCACGTTAAATAAAGGCGGTACGCAGAAACGTACCGCCTTTATTTTTTGAACATCGCCCCTTCACTCCACTCCATGCACCACATGTGTCAAAGGATACAAGTGCAGGATGTTCGCTTTTGGAATCGCCTGTGCATGTGGCGTGTAATCCGGGTTCTCACTCAAGGCGAGGATGTTCTCCGTCTGCCGTCCTTCATCATAAATGCGTTTGAACATGCAGTGCCCCTCGGTGGTGACAATCAGATAGATGCGTCGAGGACTGATGTCGGCCAACGACACCTCCTCGCCCACGAGGCAGATGTCGCCATCGTGGATGGAGGGCTCCATCGAGATGCCCTCGGCAGGGATGGCGGCACGGGCGCGGAGTCCGGGCACATGGAGGTACTCGGTCTCGTAACTGGGGTTGTCGAACTGCTCGACGAGGCCGCAGGAGGCGCGGCTGTTCTCGAAGAAGGGGATGAGGTCGCGGCGCGTGAAGCGGATGGTGTTGGCTGGCTCGGCCAGCATGGAGAGCGGGTCGGTGGTGCGCAGGCTCTTGCGCTGGGGCGCGGTGGTGGAGCCGCTCATCAGCCACTCGCGGCTCACCTGGGGAAAGGTGTCGAGAATGGCTTCGCGTCCGCCGGCAGTGATGGAGCCCCGGTGCAGCCACGTGGCCACGCTGGAGCGCGGCACGCCTATCTGTTCGGCAAATGCCTGTTGGTTCCCGCCAGCGAACTTCTTCACCAGCGCCACTAATTTTTCTTTATCATTCATATTTTTCTCCTTTTTTATTTGTTTGTCTCAGATGAAACACTTAACTTTGCGTCGCATTTGAAAATAATCGGATGCAAAGTTATGATAAATCAACTAATTAAACAAATTTTGAGAATAAAAAATGTGCGTTTCAAACGAAAAAGAGGAGGAAGAAGACCATGAACTACAGAGAAGACTATGAGATGGAAATCACGAGCATGACAAAAACGGAACTGGCGATGCTGTATGCGCCCGACCTCACACCACACTCGGCCGTGAACAGGCTGGCGCGCTGGATGGCCTGCAACCCGCTGCTGATGGCGGCTCTGCGACGGACGGGCTACCGCAAGACGGCGAGGCGCTTTTCGCCCCGGCAGGTGGCACTGATTGTGCGCTATCTCGGCGAGCCTTGATGCTCTGAAGAGGGGAGCAGGGGAGGGGTGAAATGGCAAGCCCGTTCCCAATTCATTCATTTCCTCAGTGCCTATTAATTGGGAACGGAAGTGTCAATTGACTGGCAGCGTCGTTGCCTTTTCAGCCCTATTTTCAGGGTCAAAGTGCATTTTTTTTGCTTTTTTTATCAATTGAAATACAGAAATATATTATCTTTGCACCACTAAATGAACTATTTTCGTTGTGCGAAGCCGTGCGGGCCACGCACAAGATGTGATTGAAAACAATACAAAGATAAATGCATACGCGTATGAAACGGAAGCACTTTTACTCGTTCCTCGTGCCAGTGGTAGCCTTGATGACACTGGCCGCATGTAGTGACTATGACAATGGCTTCACAGAGAAAAAGCTGGAGTACATCAAGCAATTCACAAACCTTTATGGCGACATCGACGCTGAACAGGACTGGAACCTGGCGGAAAGGTCTTCGGTGACTGTGACCACAGGACACTCTTCGGAAGTGAAGATTTATGCCGCAGTCAAGGGACATTTCTCCATCGTGGGTGACTATCCTTACGTGAGCGGCGAGCAGAAGCTCGAGTTCGACATGCCCGAAGGCACCGAGGTGCTGATGGTGACTGATGGCCGCATCGCCATCCAGACTCAGCCAGGCGGTTCTGCCAACTTTGCGGGCAGCCGTACAGTGTATGAGAACACCACGGGCTTCGTGAAGGTACACAAAATCACCGATCCGAATGGCGAGAACATCAACAACGTGGACTATCCTCAGTACAAGTATGCCACCGCGACCGACATCACCGCCATGAAGCAGATTGTGCCTGAAATCGGACACCGCGACAACTACACCAATCTGAACAAGGTGGCACACGACTTCAGCTACGTGTCAACCGGTAAGTTCGTCATCTACCCTCAATACTGGCAGACTTCTGCTTTCAATACACTGGGCGTTTATTATCTGGATGCACAGGGTGTGCGTCAGGAAGTGGACATCTACACCATCAAGGAGGGTAGTGACCTCATGTACGAGAACATCACCAGCGAGTCAGCTCAGACCGTGGTGAGCGAAGAGGCTGAGTTCAACGGCTGGACCATCGACAACGGTGCCGACGGCGGCAACTTCCACAGAAACACATGGTCAACCGAGGCGGATCCTTCGGGCATGGTGAAGCCATTCATCGAATACTGGCGCGGCACGGGTAACAACCTGCTCAACGGCAACATCAGCAAGACCATCAGCGGTCTGGAGCCTGGCTCATACGCCGTGTATATCGACGTGCGCCTCTTCAACGAAAGCAGAACCGCCAGCCCAACGGGTGTGACCTTCTCAGCCAACGACGCCACCCTCGACTTCTGTACCGATGGCAACAAGGCCACCTACTACGAATATAACGGAGAGGGCCAAGTGACCAAAACGAGCGCCGAGGTGTACTACAACAACCTCTATGTGGAGTGCACCGTGGAGACTGACGGTCAGCTCAAGCTGAACTTCAACCTGAACAATGTGACAGGCGACTGGCTCGCCTTCAAGAACCTCCGTGTGGTAAAGCGCGGCACTTGGGCATCCACCGACGGAAGAGGTTCCTTCGGCAATGTGGTGCGCGGACAAGGCATCGTGGTGGACATCCCAGAGGGCACACGCTTCGGCATGTACCTCAGAAGCGAAACCGCACAGTCTAACCTGACATACTACTCGGAGAGCGAACTGAACAACAACCCCAACGTCTGCGGTTACGCCGTGAGCGATGACGGTCTGAACCAGTCTGGCTCCGTACAGCTCCAGCAGGGCGTGAACCCATGCTACGCTTCCACTTTCCACGTGGGCGACCAGATGTTCCTCGGCTTTGAGGACTGGCCAAACACCTACAACGAGAGTGACTTCGACCTCAACGACCTCGTGCTCGCCTTCGACGGTTGCACCCCAACCATCATCAACGAAGACCCACAAGAGGCTGCCACTTGGATTCTGGCATGCGAGGACCTCGGCGGCTCGTTCGACACCGACTACAACGACATCGTGCTGAAGGTTGAGCACGTCAGCGGTAAGGAGTTTGCCACCATCACACCGCTCGCAGCCGGTGGTACACTGGCATCTTACATCTTCTTTGAAGACCCAACCACCAACGCCAGCGAAATCTGCCTCGGTGAGATTCACCAACTCTTCGGCAAGGAACCACAAAAAAGTGGTGACTACGGACCCATCAACGTGGGAGTTTCACGCGGCTCTGCCGGACAGTCCGTCACCATCCCTGTGGGCAAGGACTGGACCCTGGCACACTACACCTCCGAAGACTTCAGCACCGCAAGCCAGTACAACAAGAACGGCAATCAGGTCAACATGGGTGGCTTCGGCATCTTCGTGCTGCCTAAATACGCAGAACCATTGACCGGTAAGATCTATTCGACCAACTCTGCATTCGGCCCTGCCAGCATCATTGCTGCACCAGGACTGGGCGAAGCACCTATGATGGTTTGTATCCCATACACCTACACCAGCGGCGAATACACCTACGTGTGGGCATGGCCACAGGAGCTGAAGACCATCGACGACGGTCAGGGCGTGGGTGCATACACCAAGTTCCACAACTGGGTGGGCAATCACACACAGGACGGCGACTGGTACAAGTATCCATACATCAACACCGTGAGCGAACTCAAGTGGTTGACCGCTACACAGACAGAGATTCCAAATCCTACCTACAACAAGCAGAGCGGCGCACTCTACACCAGCTGGGGACAGATCGTGAAGCCATACGGCCACTACTACGGCATCGACGGCTGGAGCGGAACCACGACCGACCGCACGGCTACCATCAAGACGCACTACGGTGCCCAGTTCGTTGTCGGACTCACCAACGGAGCCACCGGAACCATCAAGGTGAAGGGCTGGAACAACGGCGGAACCGAAGCTAACTACACCTTCAACAACGCCAACAACACCATCTCCATCAGCAACGTGAACAAGACTGGCACCATCCGCCTGACTGTCTCCTACTCGGGCGATGTCAACTACGAGTCACAGGAGATCAGTTACACCTTCACCGTGACAGAAGCCGAGTATGTGCGCTTAACTCTGGGATGGAGTGCAGCATCTTGGATGAATGGAAATCTCAGGCTGGCTGAAAAAGACATCGACTGGAGCGACAACAGCAAATATCCTGACAATTCTCCTTGGAACTACCTCATCCGTCAGTACTGGGAGAAAGTACCATCCTCTGAGTCAGGCTACTTCCTGCTCTACAATCTGAAGGAAGGCAAGTACCTCCGCATCGGCGACGGCAATGACCTCTGGAACTATTATATCTCTGATGATGTGGACATCCAAAGATCACGATTTGCTCTCGATGACCAGGGCCGCCTCTACTGCCGAGCACACGCTGGTCGCTACGCTGGTATCGATGCAAATAAGACAAGCGCTGCGAAAGGCGACATCATCATACCAGGACAGGATCCTACCAAGAACAGCAACATCGCCACCTGGACAATGGAGACCGTCACCCCATAAAATGTCTCGTACTTAACGGCATAGCATGTTACTGAACATACTATTCATACTCATCGGATTCGCCCTCCTTGTCAAGGGGGGCGACTTCTTGATAGACGGGGCAGTGGCCATCGCCCAACGCGCCCGTCTATCCACCATGGTCATCGGCATCACGGTCATCGGATTCGGCACCTCCATGCCCGAACTCCTCGTCTCCACCCAGGCTGCATGGATAGGCTCCTCAGGACTCGCCATCGGCAACGTGGCTGGCTCCAACATCGCCAACGTCGCCCTCATCCTCGGACTCACCTCCATCATCCACCCCCTGCCGGCCACCAAGCAGATGCTCCGCATCGACCTCCCCTTCATGATTCTCTCCATGATCCTCCTCATCCTCGCCGCCGTCACCAACGACGGCACCATCCAGCGATGGCAAGGCATCATCATGGTCCTCCTCCTCATCGTCTTCATCAGTTGGGAAGTCACCTACTCGCGCCACCAACAGAAAAGAGGCGCCGCCGCCCTGGCAGCAGCCTCTTCCGCCTCTGGCTCATCCTATGGCGCACCCGCTGCTTCTGCCGTTTCTTCTTCTTCATCTGTTTCTTCCGCTGCTACCTCATCCGTTTCTTCCTCTGCTCCTTCATCCGTTTCTGCTTCTACTACTTCGTCATCCGAATCTTCTGCAGAGGTCTCTTCTCCTTCCGCAACCGAAGCACCGGCTGCACCCATGCCACTCTGGCGGGCACTCCTGCTCGTCCTCATATCCCTTGCCGCCATGGTATGGGGCGCCGACCTCCTCATCGACGGCTCTTCCGCCATCGCCATGACCCTCGGCCAGCAGTTTGGGGTGCCACAAACCGAGATGGAGCGCATCATCGGCCTCACTGTCGTGGCCGTTGGCACGTCGCTGCCCGAACTCTTTGCCTCCCTCATGGCCGCCCGACGCGGTGAAACCGACATGGCAGTGGGCAACATCATCGGCTCCGTCACCTTCAACATCCTCAGCGTCATCGGTGTCGCATCGGCCATCACGCCCATCCAGAACGCCTGGAACCCCTTCCTCATCGACTACGCCGTCATGTTCTCCCTCGCCATCGCCCTTTGGGTGTTCCTCCACACCCATCGCGCCATCGTCCGTTGGGAAGGCACACTCCTGTTCCTCGCATACATATTATATATTATATATACTTTCTACATCTAGAAATATTATAGATTCATTCTACATCTAGGAAACGAAAAACTGCTTATCAATCACTGCATATCAATAGCAGACACACCCCATCTGAACAATAACAAGCAAGAATAACCCCTTCAATCCGTTCATTTCGTTCAATTCGTTTAATCATCCCAAAGGGATATGTTGATAAAAACATCGTCCTTCGGAGAATGAAACGAATTGAACGATTTATTTATGGTACATATCACACATTATGTTAAATAACTAATGGGAAAAGTCCCTCTTTCCGATGAAGAAGTTCTTGTTGTATGTGGTGGACGTGCTCTTTCTCCTGACGAAGATGATCCTGTTGTCGGTGTGAAAAGAGGCTTCTCGTTGGGATGAAGAAGCCCTGTTCACCGAGACGATAAGCTCCTCTTTATTGGGACGACCAGATCCTTTCCATTGAGACAACAAACACCTTCTCATCGGGACTGAGAGTGCCTTCTTTCTCGAAGAAATCGACTTTTTTCGCGAAAAAGGAAACATAACAGCCGTTCGGAAATGCGATTTTTTCAACTCCGTTTATGTTTCCTTTGAAGGTTATGATGCAAAATGATGGCGATTTTGTTTCCTTTTATGTTTCCGTTTCATGTGAAGTGACGAAATGTTTCCTCTTATTTTGTACACTAAAAAGTACTTTTATTCGTGCAAAATGTGCGAATTAGGAGCGAAATCAAAGTTTTTTTCATTTTTATGTCATTTTTTGTATTTTTTATTTGGTTATAGTGTTCATAACCTATAACTTTGCATCGTTGAAACAAAACAAGAGGTTCAACAAGAGCAAAAAAACAATAAAAACTAAATACTACTCACATAAACTTACTAATCACAAAAAAAGAAAGGGCAAAGTTATGAAGAAGTTTATCTTGACAGTTTTAGCATTTCTCTCGCTTGGTGCTTACAACAACATCATGGCTCAGAGTCAGGCCGACGGTGGTAACAAGAACCCCGACCTGAAGAATGCAGGAAAGTATACCGGCAGCAAGAAGGCCGGCAAAATGCACGGTAAAGGCGTGTATGAGTGGAAGAACGGTGACCGCTTCGAAGGTAACTTCGTGGATGGACAGATTGACGGCTACGGACGTTACTCTTGGGTGGAAGGCGACATCTATCAGGGTGACTTCAAGGACGGCAAGCAGGAAGGCATCGGTACAGCATTCTACGCAGACAAGTGCAACACCTACGAAGGTGAGTGGAAGAACGGCAAGCGCAATGGCCACGGCAAGTTGACTTGGGCCAATGGCGACACCTACGAAGGAGAATGGGTGGATGACATGCGCGTAGGCGAAGGCATCTTCACCGCTGCCAACGGCGACCGTTATGTGGGTCACTATGAGAACAACATGCGCAATGGCTTCGGCACATACTATCACAACAATGGTGATGTGTATGCAGGCCAGTGGGTAAACGGCGAAAAGGAAGGCCTCGGCAAGTACACTTATGCTAACGGCAACGTGTATGAGGGCCAGTTCACCAACTCCTACATCGAGGGTCACGGCACCTTCGTATGGGCATCAGGCGCAACCTATACAGGCCAGTTCAAGGAAGACATGCGTAACGGCGCAGGTACTTACACCACCGCCAGCGGACGTGTCATCGCAGGTAACTGGAAGGACAACCGCTTTGCAGGTGACATCAACAGCGCACTCGCACAGCGTTAATCCCCCTGAACCAAAGAGGGGCGGTTTGGCAACCACCTCCCGCTGAGAGGACAACTCAGAAAACCTCCAGCAAATCAATCCCGAGCCTTATGCACCGTTCCCGCGGAAGCAAAGCTTCGAATCTACTATGATGACATTAAATTGCTTGAACACTAAATACGAATTCAATTCTCAAAAAAAATACCTGTTATTTCTCTTCCAATATGAAAACAATATCGGGTGGTCTATAAGATTTTTGCCCAAATCTTTGTAAAGTTTTTAAGTAGTAAATAGTAATTCATAACATCCCCACTTATAGACACTCGATCGACATAGTTTTTAATGGAAATAGGTAGGCTCTCCGTTCAACAATGCATTAGTGATAATCCATTGGACGAACGGAAGCCATTTTTTTTATGAACATTGTTGCAGTGACACTCCAAACATGAAAGAAACTGACACATCATCCAACAACGCAGCGAAGGAGACTACAACGTCACAGCCTTCTGAGCCGAAGGTCACGACACCGGCGGTTGATGCAACACGCCATATTCCTAACGTGAAAGGTATGGCGGCTGCTTCAATGGCTGTGGCGAAGCCTGCGATGAAAGTCATCTACAACCGGCACTTCCCTTTTGGCAACTATCATGCCATCAACCTGTTCGGCATCATCTTCGTGCAGAAGCGTTGGGGCGTGATGGGCCGGCACGAATTGAACCACGAGTTCATCCACACGATGCAGCAGTTGGAGATGACCTACCCGCTGTTCTACCTCTGGTATGGCGTAGAGTACCTGGTGCGGCTGTTTCAACACCGCTTCAACAGCAACAAGGCCTACCACAGCATCAGTTTCGAGCGCGAGGCCTACGCCAACGAGCATAACCTCGCCTACCCTCGCCAGCGACGCCCGTTTGCGTGGTTTAAGCATTTGCGACAGGCGAATGCGGACAAGACATGATGAAAAGCGGTGAAAAAGGGGCTTTCTGTCTGTTTTCATCCACATTCTTGGGGAGTGTTACCCACTTTTCATGGAAAAAAGTGTAAATCAAGGCTTTTTTTCTTCATATCTTTTTGTGTTTTAGACAATTTGTACTAACTTTGCACTCGCTTTTAGGAGCAACTCCCAGAAAAATTTAGTGAAATAGGGCAAATAATAACACAAAAATAGACAATAAAAATGACAAAAGCAGAAATTGTGGCTGAAATCAGCCGCCAAACAGGTGTAGAAAGAGAGAAAGCACTCCGTGTGGTAGAGGCACTCATGGTAATCATCAAGGACAAGACCGCTGAAGGCGAGGACATCTTCCTCCGTGGCTTCGGCACTTTCACCACCAAGACTCGTGCAGCCAAGGTGGGCCGTCTCATCAAGGAGAACAAGTCTGTCATCGTGCCTGAGCACAAGATTCCTTACTTCAAGCCCTGCGAGGACTACAAGGCTCAGCTCGCATAAGCCAAATTTGGCCAGCGAAGCGGGTTTTGCCTGACAAACAGGCAAATGCAAATGCAAAAACAGTAACGCCGTTTCCAATTAATTGGTACTTCGTGTCCTATTAATTTGGAAACGGCGTTTTTAATTACATGGCAAGCCCGTTGCCATTTTTCCCCTTTTTCTTTTTTTATCCGCAGCGTCTTCCGGTCGCCGATTTTTTAAAGAAATCAGCGTCATCCGCTCAATCCGCGGTCGTGGACATCAGGGTTGCTCGGCCAGGTCGATGCCAACCCCTTCTTCGATGTGCTGAAACCTCTTCCAGCCAGTGAGTTTGCGGTAGGTCTCCACAGTGCCTGCAGGCACATGGAGCGTGGCCGTGGCGTAGGTGTCGTCATCGAACGCCATATCCTCGATGGCCTTGGGCGAGCGGTTTGAACACACCACCTCCTTCAGACCCGTGCAGCCTCGGAAGGCGAGGATGTCGATGCTCCGCAGACCCGATGGCAGTTCCACCCGCTGCAAGTGGGTGTTGCCACGGAAGAGCGAGGCGGGAATGTCCTTCACCCTTTCCGGCACACAGTAGGCATCTGCCTCGCAGGCGATGGGATATGCCAGCAGTTCGTCGGCGCGGTCGGTCAGCACCCCTTCTTCATCTCTGTACCACGGATTCTCCTCTGCCACGTCGATGGCCTCCAGACTCGTGCAGCCCAACACGGCACGTCGCCCTATCATCGCCACCGAGGCCGGGATGCAGAGCCGCGTGATGCCCTCGCAGTCCTCGAAGGCACCGTATTCGATGGCGGTCACACGGTAGGTCTTGCCGCCGTGCGTCACCTCGTCGGGCAGCACCAGTTCGCCCGCGAGCGACTGCTGACCCTCCATGCGCACCGACACCTCACCGGCATCCGTCACCGTGAAGGTCAAACCCCTCTCGCTGAACGTCACGCCCCAGTCGTCGCCACACGTAGGCGCAATGCCGACGATGGCGGTCTGTCCCTCGGGAAAGCGGTCCAGTTCATCCACCATGTAGTGGCCATCGGCCATGAACTGCCACGCCATGTTGAAGTGGAACTTCCCCTCCGCATAGCCGTCGCAGACAAACTGATGGACGAAGCCGCTGGGCATGCCGCCATACATCACGGGGCGTCCCTGCGCCAGTTCGTGGTAGAGCAGGTTCTCCCATGCCATGCGTCCGTACATGTTGCGGAACACCTCCCGCACCGACGGTGCATAGCCGTAGTCACTGACGAGCGCCAGAGCCGCGTCGCCCTCCCATGCTGCCGAGGTGGACACGCCATAGTCCATGTTGACTGCCGCGCCACATGCCGCCATCAGTTCCGCCACCGCCAGTGCCGACTCGTCCGTGGCAGGTGTGTTCGCGGCGTAGGTGTTCTGCATCTTGCTCCACGCGAACCCATCCTTGGGCCACTCGTGGAACCGCATCACCTGCGCCATCGCCGTCGCCACACAACCCGTCTGGCAGTGCTGACCGCCCTTGGTCGGGCACAGCAGGTTGTACGGACTCCCCTGTCCCCACTGCGTCTGGAGCATCGGGGCGATGGTTGCGCGTTGCTGGGCATGAACCGCCACACACAGCAAAAGGAATAATACAAACAGAATCTTTTTCATCATGAGAGAAAAAGAACATCCGGAGGTGCTTCCCCCGAATGTTCTTGAATGGATATTGAGGTGTAGGTTCACCTGCACGTTCGTTTACTTACTGTACTTCTTCTTGCCGTCCTGGATGTAGAAGCCCTTGTAGGCTGCATCCACCTGCTGGCCAGCCACGTTGTAGCGTGTGCCGGTGGCCTTAGCCTTGGCAGGAGCCTCGGTCTGCTTGATGCCCGTGGCCACCTTGGCAGCCTCTTCAGCCTTGTAGCGACCGCTCACATACACCTTGTGGCCAGAGCGATAGATGTAGCCGTTGACTGCAGACTTGATACCTGCAAGGTCTGCCAGTGTAGCAGACTGGTGCTTGCCCTCCATGATGGTCCAACTGTTCACATCCATCAAATCAGTTCCTTCGGTAGTGGAAACCATCAAGTTACCACCCTCGAAGTTCATGGCAGTGCCATAAGACTCACCGTCCTCTGAGCCTGTAGAGTACCAAAGATCGTATCCTTTGATGGCGCTTGCTACCACGAAAGAGGTGTTCTTAGCCACTGTGATGCTTGGGTTGAACCATAAGTTGCCGAAGAACGTACCAGCCATATATATCTTGTCGTCTTCAGCCATCATGCTACAGATGTCGTAGGTGGGGTATTCGTTGTCGTTCATTTCAGCATTGATCCTCGCGCTCGAAATGGTACTTCCCAATTTGCAAAGCACGAAGCCATGCTCACGCATACCTGTGCCTTCCTCGCCAAAGCCGAAGGAGAAGTCGGTCTTGTCAGCACCATAGGTAAGCGTCAGATCACCCCAGCCGATGAAGGCCACGTTGAGGTTGGCATCCTTGTCGAAGCAGAAGGAGAAGGCATCTGGAGTGGCGCCATGACCATCTGGATCGATCATAGCCGCCGTAGACTGGAGAGTGACCACGCCCTCAGCTGTCTGCAGCGTCGCCTTGTCGAGCGCGAAGATACCGGCACTCTTGTTGTCCATGAGCGCCATGCCGAAATAGTCCACATAGCTGCCCTTCCAACCGAAGTCGGCCACATCGCCCAAGAAAGTGGTGCCCACATACACCTTGCCGCCATACACTTCCACGCGGTTAGGAACAATCTTGAGGTCACCCCAATACTCCGCGCCTTCTGGAGCGGTGGCTTCGATGTTCTTGTAGGCCAGCAACTTGCCAGCAGGCGAAATCTTCAGCACGAAAGCCGCAGTGTATGTAGGGCTGCCCTTGATCAGCGTGGAGCCGTCGACAGCATCAACCACATTCAGGTCATCCGTGTAGGTGCCCACAGCATAGAGGTTGTTGTCGATGTCGGTCGTCATGGCCGTCACCGTGGCAGCACCCATGAGGCTGACAGCCCACTGCTCATCGCCCTCGTTGTTGTACTTGCCGATGAGCGCACAGGTCATGCCCTCCGTGTCGGGCAGAGACTTGCCGGCAAAGGTGACGGGCTGGTTGTAAGGCATCGACGCATACACATCACCGTCGAGCGTCACAGCCGTGTGCAACTTGCCCTCCAGCTTCTCGTTGTCGCCTTCGCCCACAGGCTTGATGCCCTTTGTCCAATGGCCGAAGTCGCCATCTTCATCATCGCCGCCGTTCATGTCCTTATACATCACCATCACTTCCGTGCCATCCACAACAGCAACAACAGCATAGGTGTCGTTCCACACGTCGCCATCCGTAATCACCATCTCTTCTGTGCCCTTAGGCTCACCCGTGGTGGAGTTCAGCGTGATGATGCCCTTGTCGCTGCAAGCCTGAATCTCCTCACCTGCCACAGCCATGACAATAGGATCGATGCTGCCTATCTGCTCTGCAGGAGTCCATGTCCAGAGCGCGCTTCCTGCAATCAGAGAAGTCATGTTGAAGGCAGCCACGAATGGAGTCTGGTCATTGTTGGTCACTGACGTGTTCAGCGGGAAGTTGCCATAGAAAGAACCGCCCACGTAAACAGTTTCGTCCTGCATCACAGGGCGCAAGATCTTGTAGTTGCCGGAGTATTCATTGCTGTGGCTGGTAGCATGGAACTCCTTCGACACCAATCCCATAGGACTCTGCACAAGCGCAAACACCATCGGGTGCTCCTTGTTGCCTGTCTCATCCGTGGCATATTCCCAACCTGTGAAGTTCTTCGTGCCGTCGGGAGTGGTGAGCGTCAAGTTGCCATAACCAAAGAACACCACGCCGACCATGCCCTTATAGGCGAAGAAGTTGAAGGCATCCACACCATAGAGGTAGTCCGTCACATCGCCCGTGCACTTCACGTAAGCCACGTTCTTGGCATCGGAGAGGTCACTCTTGTTCATCGAGAACACACCTGCCGATGTAGCATCGGCATACATGCCAAAACCGGCATTGAAGTTGTAGCCGCCTTCCCAGCCAAGCGCCTTCACATCACCCGTATAGGTGGCTGACACATACACCATGTCGGCATCCACCTGGATGTTGTTAGGAATCATCTCGATGGGGAACCATGCCTGATAGAGAGGCTCCAATTCGCCCAAATCCCAAGGGTCGCCCATAGCAGAACCGATGGTTTCATCCACCTCTGGGTCGAAAGTCTGGTAAGCCAACAACTCGCCGTCAGAGCTAATCTTCAAGACGAAAGTGGAATAAACCTCTCCGTTATTGCGGAGGAAATACATCGCATTCTTCGCGTCCCAAACCAAACATTCTGTAGCCATGAAAGTACCTGCCACATAGAGTGTTCCGTTTGGTTCGGTGGTCATCGTGTACACCTTGGGACCACCCTCCAAAGTCACTTTCCACTGGGCTACGCCATCGGCATCCAACTTCAGGATAGCGGTACTGTAACCATATTCAGGCGCTGGCACTGACACACTACCCACTGTGAAGGCTTGTGTGTAAGGGCTTGAAACATAGACGGAACCGTCGCCACACTGTGCGACATGCACGCCTGCTAAATCTTTAGCATCTGTCACAGGAGTGAACGTGGCCTCCTTCTGTGCAAATGCCGCTGTCGTGGCTATCAAGGCCACCAACATAAGTAAAACTTTCTTCATAATTTCACATTTTAAAGGTTAATAATATTTTGACTTTAATTTTTATTCTTTGTTCACATCGCCTTTCGGCACATTCAACGTATCGTCACGCACAAAGAGCGAACGGCAATGTTGTATCTTTGCACTACTTTTCCCACCTCTCAATCTCCGGGTTCGCCTCTACAGCCTCGGTGGGGAAGCGCATCGTGTACTTCTCCGGCGTGAGCGTGAAGGTCTCGTCGTTGTAGGTGCGGGTGAGCGCCGGCTGCGTGGTGCGGCGCAGGTCGTACCAGCGGTGACCCTCGAAAGCCAGTTCGCGGGCACGCTCGTCGAGAATCTCCTGAATGAGTTGCTCCTGGTTCATGTCAGCCATCAGGTTGGTGGCGGTGGTCACAGCCGTCGCCTTGAGACGCTTGCGGAGCAGCGGCATGAGGTAGGTCTCCACCGCCGTGGCACACTCGGCATCGCTGGTGGCCAGACGCACGGCACACTCGGCTGCCGTCAGATAAGCCTCCGACGTGCGGAAGGAGCAGGAGAACTCATCGTCCCCACCCTTCGTGAGATTGGTGACGCTGATGCTGGCACGCTTGTAGAACTTCGTGCGACGCAGGTCGTCCGTACGGTAAAGCGCATAGAACGTGGGATCCACACGGTTGATGACGGTGAAGAGATTGCTGCTGAACTTCTCCAGCGCACAGATGCTCTCCGCCGACTTGTAACTGTTGGGCAGGGTGGCCGTGGTTAAGTTGAGGTCCACCAGTGCGTCCTGCGCCTCCAGCACTGCCTTGGCAGCCTCGAGCGCCTCCTGCCACTTGCCCATATATAAGTAGGTACGTGCACGCAACGCCTGCACGCTCGTAGTGTTAAAGCGGTAGTTCTCACCAGCCTTCCACGTGTCCACATTGAGGTGCTTCTCAGCCTCGTCGAGGTCGCTGAGCACCTGGTCGTAGATGGCCTTCACGGAACTGCTGCCCGGAATGGCATTCACGTCGGCCTTCAGCAGCATCGGCACACCCCGCGTGGTGGCAGGGTCGCAGTGGGTGTAAGGCTCGGCATAGAGGTTCACGAGCAGGAAGTGGGCATAGGCACGCATCATGTAACTCTCGCCCACCAGTTGCTCCACCTCCTTGCGGGTGGCCTCGCTGATTTCTTTCTGATGCTCAATGATGTAGTTGGCAATGTAGATGTTGTGGTAGTAGCCACGCCAGGAGAAATAACTCGTGGTGGGCGAAGGGTCCTCGTCCTTCCATCGCCACAGGTCGAGATAGGCGTCGCGGTCGGTGCTCGAGGTGCTCTTCGCATCAATGAGCACTTCGTCAGTGCGCACCGTGGTCATGTAGCGGTCCTTGGGGAAGTATTTGTACTCGTAAGTGAGCAGTGCGCGATACTCCTCCCCTGTCTTGGCGATGACCTTGCCCGTAGGCGTGATGTCGAGGAAGGAGTCGCACGAGGTGAGCGTGAAGGCCGCCAGTGCGAAGAGGGCTACAGTGAGTATGATGGTGTTTCTTTTCATTGTCGGTGGTTTTTGAGGTTTCTAGAATTTCCCGGGTTTCCCTAGGATTGCCTAGGACTGCCTAGAATCTCTAGGATATCTTATTAGAAGTTCACATTGATTCCAAAGATGAAACTCTTGGGGATGGGCTGTGCGTAGGGGTTGCCCATGGTCTCTGGGTCGAGGTAGTTGCGGTAACTGCTGCCGAAGACGAGGAGGTTACGCCCTTCGAGCGAGAGGCTGGCCGAAGTGATGCCAATGGGCTGAAGCACCTTCTTGGGGATGCGGTAGCCGAGGCGGACACTCTGCAAGCGGCAGTAATTGCGACTGCGCACCCACACATCGAGCATGGAGAAAGTCTGATACTCGGAGAAGTGCGTGTAGGCTCCGGCACGTGCGGCGGTGTTCACCAGCAGCGCAGGATAAGCGGCCGAAGTGCCGGCTATCCCGGAAACTCCGGAGTTTCCAGAAGTTCCGGCATCTCCAGATAATCCGGATTCTCCGGAAGCATCCACCACCCAACGATGCAGAATGTCGTGGTTAGTGTTCAGGCCACGGTCGAAGTAGGTGGGCGAGTAACTGGGCTGCACGCGCACCTTCATGCCGAGGTTGAACATGAAGTTCAGGCTGAGTTGCCAGTCCTTATACTCGAAAGTGTTGATGAAACCGCCCGACACCTTCGGTTCGTCGGTGCCTATGTAGGTGTAGAGACCTCGCTGCTCCTCAGCGGTGAGGGTGCTGGCTCCGAAGCGGTTCAGTTTGAAGAACTCCTCGGCGGTCTTCACCGAGCCGTCCTTGGCACGGAAGAGAGGATAGCCGTCGGCATCGACGCCAGCCGTCCGGTAGGCGAAGATGGCACCCACAGGATAGCCTTCACGAGAGGGATACGTGGAGTTCTCCGCCACGGTCTCGTTGAGTATCTTGTTCTTGTTCAGACCCAAGTTCAGACTGGTGGTCCAGTTGAAGTTCTTGGTGGTGATGTTGCGTGTGTTGAGGGCAAACTCCCAACCGCGGTTCTCCATCGATGCCCAGTTGATGGTGGTCATGGCAAAGCCTGTCTCCAACGGCAGTTGGCGCGAAGAGATGAGGTCGGTGGAGCGACGGTAGTAGTAGTCCACCGTCAGACGGATGCGGTCGTCGAGCAGTCCGAAGTCGAGACCCACGTTGACGTTCTTCGTCTTCTCCCACTTCAGGTTGGGGTTCGGTGCCGTCTCTGCCGAGATGACAGTCTCAACATTGCCGGGCAGGACGGAGAGTTTGTTGAACGTGCCTATCAGATAAGGCGACGTGTTTTTGTCGATGTTACCCTGCAAACCGTAGGAAGCACGGAGGTTGAGGGTGGACAGCCATGCCGCCTCCTTCAGGAACTTCTCTTCCTTGGCTCTCCACAGCGCACTGAAGGAGTAGAGAGGCAGGTAGCGGTATTTCTTCGCCACGCCAAACACGTCGCTGCCGTCGAAACGGACGGATGCACCGAGCGTGTAGCGATACAGATAGGTGTAGGAACCCGTGGCGAACCATGACACATAGGCGTTCTCCTGATGGCTCTCCTCATGCAGCGGATAGCGTTGGCCGATGCTCTCGGAGGGGAAGATGACAGGCTGTGTGGTCAGAGTGCGGTCGTCGTAGCCATAGGCCGTGGAGGTGAGCAGTTCAGACTCCACGTGGCGAACCTCGGTACCGCCCATAAGTTCCACGTCGTGCACCTCGTTGAAACGCTTGTCCCATTCCAGCATGGCCTTCCAGGTCCACTGGTCGGTCTTGCCCTCGGTCTGCTTCTTCATGCCGCCGTCGGGGAAGATGCTCTGCTGGGTGCCGTTCACCATGTAGGTGGCATACTCCTTGGCCTTTCGCATGGCGTAGGAGTTGTGTCCGGCATAGCGCTTGAGGGTGTAGTTGTCGTGCTGCAAGCCAAACTGGGTGGTGAGTTTCAGCGAGGAAGTGAACTTGAAGGTGGCATCGACAATGCCCATGAAGGAGCGGTCGGTGCGCTTCTTCGAGGTGTTGGCACGCTCTTCGAAGATGTTGAAGTCGGGTGCCTCGCTCTCACGACCCTGCACGTTGGTATCGTAGTTGTAGTAGCCGTCGGCGTCGTATGGCTCGAAGTAGGCGTTGGCCATGCGCGAGTAGTACACCGGGTTGGTGAAGCCGCCCGCGTCGGTCATGTAACTCTGCTGCTTGCGCTGGTTGGCGAAGAGAGAGACGCCGATGTTGAGTATCTTATTGAGTTGGAAGTCCGACTTCAGCGTCATGTTGAAGCGGTTGTTCTTCACACCCCTCACGGTTCCCTGCTCCTCGTAGTAGCCGCCCGAAGCGTAGTAGTGCGCCTTCTCGTTGCCACCGCTGATGCTCACGTTATACTCCTGGTTGAACACGTTGCGGAACAGGATGTCGTTCCAGTTGGTGTTGATGCTTCTGAGACGGTTGATGCGCTGCTGAGCCTCGGTCGAGAGTGCCTCCCATCCGCCTGTCTTGAAAGTGTTGAACTCGCCCAATTCATCGAGGATGTTGGCCACCCCACCCTTGTGTTCGCGGTAGGTGTAGCCACTGCCCAGGAGTCCCAGTTCGAGGTCCACCTTCTCGTTGGCATTGAGCAGGTTCAGACGGGAGATGCTGGCACGGGGAGTGTAGGTCAACTTGGTGGAGACGTTGACCACCGGACGTCCTGCCTTACCCTTCTTGGTGGTGATGACGATGACACCGTTGGCGGCTCTGGCACCATAGATGGCCGTAGCTGCCGCGTCTTTCAGCACGGTGATGTTTTCGATGTCGGAAGGATTCAGACCCGCGATGCTGGTCTGGTAGATGTCGTCGATATCGTTCAGATTGTCGATGGCGGGAATCTCATTGCCCTCCATCGGGATGCCGTCGAGCACCCAAAGCGGCTCCTGCACACCGTTGATGCTGGAGGTACCGCGGATTCGTATCTTCACCGGTGCACCTGGTGCTCCCGAAGCAGCGACGGTGGAAAGACCTGCCACCTGTCCGGCCAGTGCCTGGTCGATGTTCTTCACCGCACCGACGGTCTCGTCGCTGATGTTCACCTGCGACACGGCAGCCGTGAGTTTGCGGCGGTCAATCTGCTGATAACCCGTCACGATGACCTCGCCCAGTCCGCGTGAGGAGGCGTAGAGCGTCACGTCATACTTGTCCTTGCCTGACTTCAGCGTGATGGTCTGCGGCTCGTAGCCCATATACTTCACCACCAGTTTCTTCACGTACTGGTCGACGGTGATGGTGTAGCGTCCGTTGAGGTCGGTCACTGCGCCTTGTGCCACTTTGGCACCATCCACCACAATGGTGGCTCCAACGAGTGGCTCACCTGACAGGTCACCATCCAGCACGCGGCCGGTGATGGTGCGTTCCTGTGCCCAAGCAAACATGACGCAGAAGAGCGTCAGTAGTGCGGATATCGATAGTCTTCTCATAGAATTTATTGTTTATCGGAATAGTCGGAGTTAATCGGAGTATTTCAGAGTAATCTGAGTAGTCTGATTGCTCCGATTTTTTTATTTATCCAGTCCCAGCGCTGTTTGGATGCGGAGGGCAAGGTCGTCGTAGTGCATCTGCGTGGCGGTGTCGCCCGTGGTGCGCTTGGCCTTGCAGAGACGGAGGATGCGCATGAGTTCGCCACGCTTGAGGCTGATGGCATCGCTGTTGCGGGTCACCTGCGTGTTGGTCACATCGAGGATGCGCGGACGGGAAGAGGCCACCATGGGAGCCTCGGCACTTTCGCAAGGCAGCATCAGGTGCTGCTGACTCAGGGTTTGTGAGTTCATCTCCTGCTGATGCAGGTTTTTGTTGATTTTCACGCCTTCGGACTCGGCAGCGGCGGTGATGAGGGCATCCACCATGCTCTTCTGCAGGCTTCGCTCCGCCACATCGAGTCGCTGACCAGCCTCGCTCTTGCCGAAGATGGAGCGATGGAGCATGTCCATCATCTCAACAGCGGTGAAGGCCGCGGAGCCGTTCTGGAACTCGTTTTCATACATGCGGATGATGCGCTCGTTGGCCAAGAGATCCCAAAGGATGTAGTTCTGCTGGTTCTTCAGCAGCATGGCGGGCAGTTGCTCGGTCATGCCCGACGGCGTGTTGCGCAGCGGATACACCTGCTGAGCGATGGACGTGCCGAAGAGCCACTTGGGGAAGCAGAGCACGTTGTCTATCAAGAACTGCACGGCGGCGCGCTGACGGCTCTTCTCCGTGTGGCGGTAAGCCTGACGGTCGGACTGATAGCGCCATGCTACCGTGGGACGTTCCATTTCGACACCGCCCACATTGGCCATGACATGATAGAGGTAGAGGTTCCACTGGTAGATGACGGCCGAGTAGAGCGACGCAGCCTCGTCGTAGTTCTGTCCCTCCTTCCCGTTGAGCGTCCAGTCCACCAGGTGCGGCATGACGCGCTTCAGGTTCTCGATGCCGAGGTTGGCCGAGCGGATGGGGTCGTCTCCCAAGTCTTCAGAGAGGGCGCGCGGGTCCACCGCTGTGCGCTTCGGCTGGGTTTCGCTGTAACGGTATTCGCGGCCCTGGTGCTTCTGCAAGAAGGCTTCCAGTTCCTTTTCCTCGTCGGTTCCGGCGGGATACCAGCGGTAGCCCCACTCGATGGCCATGAGGTCATAAGGGCCGATGCCGGGCGACATGACAGTCACGCCGTCGCCGGGCTGAGCCACGTAGTTGAAACGGGCATAGTCCATGATGCTGGCCGAGGTGCCGCCCATTCTGGCGGTGAACGTGGCCGAGCGGAGAGAGTCGGTCGGATAGGCCGTGGAGGCCATCATGTTGTGGCGCAAACCGAGCGAGTGTCCCACCTCGTGGCAGGCAACGAAGCGCACGGCATCGCCAATGAGTTCGTCGGGCAAGACAGCGGTGCGGGCACGGGGGTCAACCGCTGAGGTCTGCACCCGAATCCACTCGCTGATGAGCGACTGCACATTGTGCCACCAGATGACATCGGCCTCCAGTATCTCACCCGTGCGGGGGTCGTTGGTCGAGGGTCCCATGGCGTTGGCTTTCTCCGATGCCACATAAGTGATGACGGAGTAGCGCATGTCGTCGCCGTCCACATCGAGCGTGTCGTCGGCCTCCACCACTTGCAGGGCATTCTTGAAGCCCGCCAGTTCGAAGGCGCGGTTCCAGTCGAGGATGCCTCGGGTGATGTAGGGACGAAGATGCTCGGGCACAGCGGCACCGATATAGAAGGTGATGGGCTTGACAGGCTCCACCAGTTCGCCACGCATGTAGGCCACGGTGTCTTTCGGCACGAGACGCCAGCGCGTGATGTAGCGTTCGTTCTCCACGTGCTGCTGACGGTCGTCGTAGCACTTGACCTCCTCGGTGAAGTAGCCCACACGCCAGTCCTCCTTGCGGGTGCGCATCGGCTCGTCGGGCAGCAGCAGGATGGCGGTGCTCACCACGACGGTGACGTTCACCTTCGAGTTGCCTTCCGTCACACGGGTGGTCAGTTCGGAGTGTGCCACCACGCTTCGCTCGTAACTCTTCACGCTCAGGATGCGCGAGAGTTCAGCCACCGGCGAGGTGCCTATGTTGATGGCGTTGAACACGTCGTTCAGGATGTTCTTCTTGCCGTTGAAGAGGTCGTTCACCTTGAAGAGGACACTGGCCGAGTCCTTCGACACGGCTTCCACCTTCATCGTGGCCAGCACCGGGTCGATGTAGTTGTCGGTCACCGACTTCGCCATGCGTGCCGCGCGATCCACATGAGGCGTGACACGCTGCTGGCGCATGCGCACCTGTCCGGCCTGCTTGTCCCACTCGAAGCGCACCATCTGGTTCTCGTAGTTCATGCCCTTGTTGGCAGCGGCATCGTTCAGTTCGGAAGGCACCTGCTGCAACTTGTTCGACACGAGAAAGGCACGTCCCATCAGGGCGGTCGGAATCTCCAGATAGACGGTGTCGCCCTTCTGCACCACGTTCATCACACCTTGCAAAGCCAACGAGTCGCGCCCCGTCAATGTCTTGTAGCGCGAGGGAGCCGACGCTGTCGTCGTCTCTTTCCCTTTCTTACGTTTCTTCAGGCCTGCCACATCCACCCACGGCGATGCCCAGGTGCACATCATGGCACCCACCATCAGCATCCACATCAACGCACACAGTCTTCTTCGGATTGTTTTCATATCATAGAATGTTTTTCTGCTTGTTTACAATAACGTGCAAAAATACAACAAAACTTCCTATCCACCAAACTTTTAGCAAAAAAACCTTAAAAACAGAACCCCCGTTCCCAATTAATAGGAAACGGGGGTTCTTTTTATTCAGAAGTGGAAGTGTCAATTCAGTGGCAAGCCCGTTGCCATTTCATGCACTTTCGGAGCACTTTTCAAGGGGCTTTCGGGGCACTTTCCCGAAGGGAATTTAGATGCTGTCCCAGATGCCCTCAGCAGGCTTGTCGAAGTCCTCGCTGTCCACAATGGCCTTGATTTCTCCGGCAGTCTTCGACACGGCAGCGTCCTTGTCGATGGTGAGTCCGTCGATGCTCTCCACGTTGGCGGCAGCGTCCACCTTCTCACCCTCGTTGGTGAAGTTCTTGGCATAGGCCTCCATCAACTTGTCCTGCTCCTTGAGCGACTTGTGGAGTTCGCGGGCACGCTTGATGTCGTTGGCACTGAGGGCCAATCCTGCCACCACACCCGCGGCGGCACCAATGGCTGCACCGGTTCCCTTCTTGCTTCCGCCTGCCAACAGACCAGACACGGCTCCCACGGCGGCAGCGCCACCCACCTTGGCCACGATGTTGCCAATGTACTTCTTGAGTTTCTTGCGCTGCGCATCGACAGCAGCCTGGCTACGATAGTTGCCGAACTGGTCGACGAGCATCACGCGGGTCTGCTGGGTGCCGTCCTCGTTGAGGAGCGGATTGCCTGCCTCGTCGGTCAGATTGACCAACTGGGCATGATAGACGGGGATGTTGTCCCAGTCAATGGCATTAGCCGCACTATCCACCGCCGTAGTGTCGGCAGCCGCCTCGGTCTTTGCCTTGCTCTTGCCGAGCAGTTTTCCCAACTGTGCCGATGCCGTCGTCGCGCTGAAACTCAGCACGATGAACGCCAAAAGGCTCTTCAAAATAAATGTTTTCATGTTGTTTGGATTTGAAGTTAATTGAAAGGGGTTCTATTTCTTGTTCTCCCTGTACATCTTCGTACGGTACTGACGCTTCTGGTAGTCGCCGTCAGAGTTCTGCATCACCTCGCGCATGTCGATGTAGGAGGTCTTCACCCGCAGGTTCTCGCTGACAGGATGGATGAAGAGACCCGTGGGGAGTGACTTGCGGTCGAAGGTCAGGTCGAGGATGCCTCCCTCTTCGGAGGTGCCCAGACGCTGGCACTTGTTGCGGGTCATCAGATTGGCGAAACGCTTCTCGCTGCGGTAGTCGGCAGGCTTCGGCAACTCGTCGCCGCTGTAAGCCCACACCTCGATGCCGTCAAGACGGTCGCCCTCGTAGTAGCCCGTCGCATTGCTGAGCCATTCCACAAAGGTGAACTTGATGTTGAGCGGCTGGTCCTCGATAATCTTGTTCAGACGCACAATGCGGTCGCTGTAGAACTCGCAAGGATTCACCAAGGTGAGTTTCTCCAGGAACTCGATGGCTGCCGAGGCATAGCGCACCACTTCCTCCTGCGTGCCGCCATTGTCGCGCACCTCCTTCAACTTGGTAAGGGCGGCCATGGCATAACGCTCGTAGAGGGCACACGTGTCGCACTGGTTGATGTTGGTGTTGATGCTGCGCTTCAGGTCGGCAGGACAGTCCTTCGCCTTGAGCGCACTGCCAAAGGCCTTCTTGGCATTGGCATACTCACGCGTGGCAAAGAGTCGCGCACCTTCGGCCAGGAAGCCGCTGCACACCGACACGTGCTTCTCTTCCACCACCTTCAGCACAGCCACGCCATACACTTTCTTGCTGCGGGGCTTGAGGTCGCCCACGTAGATGGAAAGGACGTTGGTGCCGGCAGCACTGATGGAGATGTTGGTCAGGCTGTTGTATTCTGTCTGCGCCTCGTTCATCTTCGACTCGAGGGCATCCAGTTCGTCATAGAAACTGTCCTTCAGTTTCTTGGCGGCCTTGGGGTCCTCCAGCAGACGGTTCTTCTCGTTGTAAGCCTCAGTGGCACGCTCGGCGTTCTGCTGAGCCTCGCGGAGAATACGGATAGGAATGATGATGGACTTGCTGGTGATGCTCCTGTCGCTGGTGTTGGTGAGGGTCTTCACCTCAGCACCTCTCGCCTTCAGGGCTTCACAGTTCACCTGCAGGTCGGAGATGGCTGACGAGATGACCACCTCGGCCAACGTGGAGTCGAGGATGGCATCGTTGGGAGCCGTCTGATCCTCCAAGTGGATGGGCTTGGCCACTTCCTTCACCAGATAGGCACGGAAGGCGTTGGGACGTGTGGAAGCCGTGATGGACACACGGTTCACGTCGCCACGGCGGTTCACCTCCAACTTCGGATTGCGGGTCTCCTTCGGGTCCACTCTCACCTCATACTCGTAGAAGCCGCTGGCGCCCTGCCCCTTGTTGAGAATGGAAGGGAGATTGGCGTTGACAACTGTGATGGCCAAGTCGCTGTGCTGCGAGAGGATGAGCACACCACCGGCGCCATCCATACTGGCCTCACGGTCACCCGCCTCATAACGTTCGTAGGAGATATACTGCGACTGTGCCAATGCCACGACGGCAGTCACGGTCAGCAGAAGCCATGTTGTCAGGATTCTTTTCATGGTCGTTTTCGTTTTTAGGATTGGAGTTCGGAGGGGGAAGCCGTCTCCCCCCTCCTGTTATTGTTCACAAGGGCATCAGAAGCCGAAGCCGCCCAGTGTGGAGATGTCGTCGCGGTAGCCCAAACGCTTGCCACCAGCAGATTCTGGCTGCCAAGTGCGCACGTGGATGATGGGGTCGCTGCCGTCAGCAGGGAACTCGAAGAGGAGGAAGAGCAGACCCACGTCAGAGTAGGTGCTTGACTTCCAGGTCTGGCGCAGACGCACACCATACTTCGTGCCATCCTTGGTGGAACGGCTGATGCAGGAAACGTTAGGATTGCCAGTCTGCTGTGCCAGATAGTCCTCGTCCAAGTCGAACGTCACGTTAATCCATGAGTTGCGGGCGAAGCAACGGCGCAGGTTGCTGATGTACTGCTGCTTGTTCTGACGGTTGAACTGCACGTCGTAAGTAGCACCGCCACGGTCGCCTGGCTTGCGGCGCTGCACCACGTTACCCGTGATGATGAGGGCGTCGTCGGAGAACATGGCCTCGATAGTGGCGAGGTCCTTCATGTTGTAGGCTGTGCGGAAACGCTCCAGGGTCTGCAGGATGACATACTGCTCCTCCCAACTCTGCACCTCTTCACCACCTTCCTCAAGGTTGATGCCGGCGGCTTGTGCGTTGAAGGTGAAGCGGAAGTCGGTGATGGTGCCGTTGCGGTCGAACTCAACGGTAGCCTCCTGATACTCGTTCATGCCATAACCGCCATCGAGCGGAGTGATGGTGAGTGGAATGTCGCGCACCATCATGGTGCCGTTGCGAAGCACCCAAAGACGGCGCTCCAGACCTGCACTCTGGATTTTGCTCTCGCAGTGGAAAGGAGTGACTGCCCACAGACGGGCGAGTGACTTCTTGGAGAAGTCGGACATGCCCACACCGCGCATGGACACGTTGTTACGGCTGCGCTGGGCAGCGTCGATATTGGTGAGAAGGTTAGCCAAGTTGCGCTCAGCATTGTTGATGGCGGCTGTACGTGGCTTGTCAGTCTTCAGATAAACGTTTACTGCCTGGCTCCCCAGGGAGATGCCCATCAGGAGGACAAAGGCAAGAATGGTTTGCAAAGTGTTCTTTTTCATGATGTTTTTCTTATTTGATGATTGTTATTATATTAATAATGTGTAATCAATTCACGGACGGAACGAGAACGACCATCGGCGAGGAGTTTCACTCCTTCTCGGCACCGCGTTTGAACTGTTGGTCGAAAAGTCGGTCGTCCACCAGTTTCAGCGGGATGTACACCCATGCCATGCAGCGGATGTTCTCGCCTCCAACGGCTGGAGTCTCCGCTTCAGCGCCCTCGGCAGTTTCCTCTGTGGTTCCCTCAGCCGACTCATTCGTCCCGTTGCCCAAGAGGCTCAGGGGGAAGGTGACATCGAGCAAGTGCGTGTAGGCGAACTGCTCGTTGTAGGCGAACAGGGCACCCGTGAGCACACCGTCCTTCACCTGCTTGATGCCGAAGTAGAGGCGGCACCCTTCCTGCAGACAGAAGGAGATGTATTGGCTCAGCGTGATGCTGAGTTGGTCGCGCTTGCCGCCGTAGCGGTTCATGGTGAGCGACACGGGGAGGTCGAGTTTGCTGAGTCCCGTCAGCATGAGGTTGTTCACGCTCTCGCGCGGCTGCCATGAGGAGATGAGCAGGTTGCGCTGCCCGTCTTGCTCCGTGAAGTAGAGGTCGCCACGGATGTAGCTGCTCATGTAGGTGCCGCCCTCCAGAATGAGGAAGTTGTTCTCACGCACACCCTTGGCCTCCACCCAACGCGACATGACCCTCTCCTCGTCGAGCGGCATGGCACGAAGGATGTCGCGCTCAGCCATCAACTCCATCTCGGGCGAGTTGGCGCCCATGATGAGTTGGCAGTCGGCAGGGATGACCATGCTGACCACGGCTCCGCTGGAGAGTGTCCACGTGAGACGGTAGAAGTGGCGGCGTATCTCCTCGAAGTCGAAGGAGAAGTTGCTCTGGGGGGTGAGGGTGCGCAGGAGGCTGATGCTGCCTCGGGTGAGCACCACCTGGTCGATGTCCATGCGCAGGTCGGGGTTCTTGCCGTCAATCCGAAGGTCGAGTTCGAGCAGATATCGCTCCACAAAGTGGAAAAGCGGCTCGTTCTGGTAATACTCGGCCAACTGAGGGGCAAAGAGTTGATAGCCGATGTGGCTGACCTCGCCATAGACATCAGTGCACACATAGACGGGCTTGCCCATGAAGGAAGATACGCTATCCATCTGCGCATTGGCGGCCAATGAGTCGGGCAGGTTGAGGTGGAGGGCTTGCGCCATCTGCCCCAATCGTTCGGTGCGGAAACGTCTTCCAACCGAGTCGGACGCATGGAAAGGCGTGGCGGCACATATCTGTACCACCATCGCCAATGCCGCTATCAAGATGCTTGTTCTTCTGTTCATGTTCTTCCGAAACTGTGCTGGCTAACGGGACGCTTCAAGCCCCGAAGGTTCGCTTATGGATTGATGGCAATCACATCACCGTTGTGGTAGAAGTAACCCATGCCGCCAGAGATGCGACCATCGCGGAAGTCACCTTCGTACTTGTCGCCACGCACTGCGTAGTAGTCAGCCGAGTTCACCACCTTGTGGCTGGTGCTGTACACGATGGTGCCGTGGCCATGAGGCTGGCCGTTCTTCAGGTCGCCTGTGTAAACGCCATAACCGAGGTTCACAGTGCCGTAGTTAGGATTGGCAACGGGCTTTGGAGTCACGGTCACCATCACGCTGGCACTCTGCTGCGAACCAGTAGCCTGGGCGATGATGTTAGCGGAACCTTCCTTCACAGCCTTCACCACACCTGTCTTCTCGTCCACTGTGGCTACACGCACGTCTGAAGACTTCCAAGTCACCTCGTCGTCGTTCACGGCAGGCTGCACGTTGGCCTTCAACTGCTTGGTCTGACCTGCAGGGAGTGTGAAGTCCTTGCTGTCGATGCCGATGCTCTCAATGAGTGTGGCTGCCGGTTCTGGGGTTGCCACGGGTGTTTCAGGCTTAGTAATTGGAGTCTCAGGAATGTCCACTTCTGGTTCATCCTCGTCGTCCACCACTTCTGTGCTGTCGTCGCCAAAGAGGCTCGTGATCTTGTCGAGCGGATTGCCGTCGCAAGAGGTCATCATACCACCCAGAAACAATGTCACGAGGGCAATGTACAGGCTGTTGTTCAGCATGCCGAACAAATGTTGAATCTTGTTGTTTTTCTGATTTTTCATGTCAATTTTGGTTTTAGGTTATAAATAAATAATGTGTATCTGATTGCAAATGTACAAGTTTCAAGCATAAACACCAAACATTTCGCCGAAAAAAATACTTAAAGCCGCCTTTTTCAGCATTTTCCACCATGATTTCTTTAGGCTCTCCTAGGTTGTCCTAGGCCTTCCTATATTCTCCTAGTTCCTCCTAGGAGTTCCTAGCACTACCCCACTTTCATCTCCAGCGGCAAACCTGCAGCGGCCTCCAAGCGGTCACGCCAAGCCTCCATCTGCTGCCGCACTTCCTCATGAGCCACCTTCAGGTGGATGCCCTCGCTGTCAACCGTCATGCTGCGCTCCAAACCACGCACATACATCTGGTAGTCCTTCTGGTCGAGCACCTGAAACCAGCGGCTCACCACCTCGTCGGGGGTGAGAAGTCCCTTTCCTGACTGGGCTTGCGACCCGTTGCCCGATGCTTCGTCTGCGGCGGCAACGGAAGCACTCTCCGGAGCGTCGCCGAACCCTTGCGGGATGGGTTCTACCATCTCCTTGACAATCTGGGTCAGACTCTTCTTGGCATAGCGGTGGACGTCCTTGATTTCGTCGGCACGTTGCTTCATGACAGCGGCAAGTTCGTGCACACTCGCCTCGAACTGGGCCACGCGCCACTCGGGCACCTTGCCGAGCAAGGCGGAACAGTCGCGCTCTGTGAGGTGCCACTCGTCCTGCATCAACTGACGCAACTGGCGGAACGTGGCGGCTTCGGCAGTGTGCTGCGCCTCCAGCAGACCCATCTCGCTGAGATGCACCACGAAGTCAAGCGTCTTGGGCTGACCCTTCCAGTCGGTGGGCAGTTCGACAAACTCAAACCAGCAGTCGCAGTCGCCGCGGTCGGCCAACTCCTTCAGTTCCTTCTCGGCCACACGCAGGATGTCGGCCTTGAAGTGCTTGTAGAGTTTGCGGGAACGGGTCACCCACTGCCCGCCTTCCTTCACGTCACAGCCCAGCATGCGGCGCAGTTCCTGATATGAGACATACCAGTGGAACGTGCCGCCTTCGGCAGTGCTGTAGCCACGGGCAGAAGTGATGAGCATATAGAGACGGGCCGTGTACTTGCTGTCGGCCTGAAAAGCCACGGAGAGCATGTACTTGCTGTACATGGTGAAGTTGAACACCTTCTCGGCCTGCTTCTTGGTGAAGGAGAAACGAATCTTGTCGCGCTTGCTGCCACGCGACGGATAGGTGACCTCGTCCACAAAGTGCGACAGCGTCACCTCGCCCTGCTCCTTGTCCTCGTAGCGGAACACCATCTCGACGAACTTCTGCGCCACCTTCTCCACATTCTCATAGTAGTCGGGACGGTCCACCACATCGCTGAACTTGAAGTCGATGTTCACATGGTCGTCCTCCAGTTCAGGGAAGAGCAGCAACTGGCCGTTCGTGCGGTTCTGCCGCTCGAACATCTCCTGCACACCATCCTGGATGCTCTGCATCATGCCGACCAGAATCTTGATTTGCTGCTTGGAAAGGTCAGCCTGCATGGCCGACACGGTGTAAGGCTGCTTGATGTAGCGCACCGGCTTGGCCGAGGGCTTGCGCTTCGACTTGGCTGACTTCACATTCCCTGCAGCGGTGTCTGAAGAGGCATTCCCCTCCCCCACCGTCGCATTGCCTGCGGCACCAGCATCATCGGCAGCACCTGCCGCAACACGGGTTGCAGCACCTTGTGTGCTTCCCTGCCCTGCCTCGGCATCGGGGATGTGCGTATGTTCTTTTTCGTCCATGGGTTCGTCCTTTTCTATGTTGTCGTGCAAAGGTACAACTTTTCCTTGATAAGCACAAGGAAAGAGGACGCAAAATCCGCAGTTTTTTTCGATGTTTGGAAAGTCCGACCGCTCCCCTGTTTGGTTTTCCCGACCAAACTCGTGCTGAGGAAGTTGGGAATCTCCGACCCGCCAGTTTGGTTTATCCGACCACGGGAGTTTGGAAAGTCCGACCGAGCGAGTTGGGATTACCCGACCGCATCATCTTTGGTTTTCCCGACCTGTCCAGTTTGGAATCCCCGACCAGGGTGTTGGGAAAAGCCGACCCAGTTGGGATTACCCGACCGTAAAGGGGCTTTTGTTGGGAATGTCCGACCTTTACCTTTGTTTTTTCCGACCTATCAGTTGGGATTACCCGACTTTTTCTTTGGAAAGCCCGACCTGCTTGTTTGGTTTATCCGACTGATTTGTTTTATAGTTTATTGGTTTTCTGTATGTTACACTCCATCTAAATGATATAAACGTGTTAAACTAACTAAACACAAAAAAGAAGAGTCAGATCCTTTTTCGTTCTTTTTTTCATCAATTCTTTCTCTTTTTAGAAGGAGGAGATGAGTAAAAAGACGTTCTTATACGTTGTGATTGGTCGGATTTTCGTATCAAACTTTTGCGAAACCCTTTATATTTGGTCGGGTTTTCGTATCAAACATCTGTACGTTTAAAGGAAATCTTCGACTGAAAGAAAAAATCAGCCATTTATTTGGTGGTTTCTTTTTGATTTTCTATTTTTGCACGCACATTACTAACTTAAAACACTGATGTATGAAAAAGATAGCATTGGCTGCCACATTGGCGATGGCGGCACTTGCGGGACAAGCACAGGAGTTGCGGCACATCAAGCCTGAGAGCGTGGATCTCATGCCTTCGGATGCTGTGATGAAGGAGTATCATGCCTTGAGCGAGAAGGCCGATAAAGACCCCGACAGCATGACGGAGGCCGAATGGCAACGACAGAGCGAGATTGTGGAAGGGAGCGTGATTCTGACGGACCTCTACGCTGGTTATTGCAGTTGGTACTGCGGTGGCGACGTGAAGCGGGTGACGGCATCGAGCCATCTGAAGTCGCAGGGACGCTTCAACTACCTGCCCAAGAATGCCCATGACTTCAACCACGAGTCGGTGTGGGCTGAGGGAGTGCCGGGTCAGGGCATCGGCCAGTGGCTCGACTACGAGTTTGAGGGTGCTTGTCCCCGTGTCACCCATGTGAGCATCGTGGGTGGTCACGTGAAGACGCAGGCGGCATGGGAAGCCAACTCGCGTCCCAAGCAGATCAAGGTCTATTATCTGGGCAAGCCTTACGCCATCCTCGACCTGCAGGACATCCGTGGGGTGCAGTCCTTCGACCTCACCACCCCACTCCCACCAGCCGAAGCCAAGAAGGCCGAGGAGAACAACGAATATCCCTTCATCGCACTGGGTTATCACGACTCCAACAAACCCAGCTGGCACCTCCGCTTCGAGATCATGGAGGTCTATCCTGGCACCAAGTACGAGGACACCGTCATCTCCGAGCTTTACTTCGACGGCATCGACGTGCACTAAATCCAGATGAGCATCAATAAGATACGTATGGAACAAGAACAACCCAGATACGCGGTGGTACCGGTACACACCCCGTCACTCACGCATGCGCTGTCCATCGCCATGACGCGCGGCATCATGGTGTGGCGCGATGCTGAGACGGGCACGCCCTTCTCGCTCAAGGAACTCTTCGAATTTGCCAAGCGGCATGACAGGGAGCATCCGCTGAAGGAGCACTACTTCTACATGGTGACACGCGAAGGCGCCATCGGCATCAGTCCTGGACTGGAGTGGCTCACCACGTGGATGTTCATCCCCATGGAGGACTGCAAGGAGCGCGACTTCATGCTGATGAAGATGCGTGAAGACCTCATGACGGAACGTGCCGTCCGCGAGGCCATCGACAAGGCCGTGACCGAAGGGCTGGCGCGAGAGAAAGCGGCCAAGGAGCAGGCCGCCAAGGAGCAGGCTGTCCCTGTGGGAGACGTTTCCCCCGTCTCCACCCCAGTCGAGGCTCCCCAACCAGCCCCGTCATCTCCCAAGGCCCTCAAGTTCTGCCCCAACTGCGGCGCCAAAGTGATGCCCGGCAACAAGTTCTGCACCCACTGCGGAAAAAGTGTCATCATTAACTAAAGAAAGATATGGATCCAACACAAGAGAAAGTAGGCTTAGGCCAATATCTGAAGAACACCCTCAAGCAAGGGCTTCAAGTGTTCAAGAACCCCCTCAAGCTCCTGCCCACCGTGGTCATCGGCATCGTGTGGCTGGTCATCGGCATCCTCTCGAGCCTCTGGCAACCGTTCCCCTGGCCCATGCAGATAGCCAGTTTCCTCTCCTACGCAGAAGGTGGCCTCTTTGGCGGCGTGTTTGGTGCCGTGGGAGGCATTGTGGGTAAGGTCGTGATGGCCGTGTTCATCAACTCCGCCATTCTGCCGCTTTTCGAGAAGAAACCGCCCTTTGTGGGTGTGGCAGGAGGTCTGAAGGGCATGTTCACCAGCATGTCGAAAGATGCTGCCAGCGGCATCGCCCCTTTGCTGAGCGGTCTCGGTTTGGCGCTGCTGTTCTACACGTTCATGAACATCAACCAGTGCTGGCAGAACTCCATGGTGGGTCTTGTGTCGCTCGTCATGCTTCTGCAGGCCATGGGCAACAAGAGCAGTTTCATCATCGGCTTCATCTTCTCGGCAGCCCGCACCCTCACGAAGGGCAAGGTGCCCACCTTCCTCTCCGTCACCCGCTTTCTGACGGGCATGACCATCGGCTTCACCATGGCCGTGGGTCTCAGTCTCGTCGGTCTGCACTGGTGCTTCTGGCTCGCCTGGGGCTTCCTCTTCCTGAGCCTCGTGCTCGGATTGTTGATGAAGGTGCTGAAACAGCAACAGCCCGCTGTGGCAACTGCACCACCCCCATACCCCGGAGTGCCACCTACACAAGGCATGCCTCCCACCCCTGGAGTGCCCCCCACATACATGACACCCCCACCCTATGGTGCGCCTCCTACTCCTGGTGCACCGTCAGGGCAGGTTCCCCCACCCTTCTCCCCTCCTCCGTATCAGCCACAAAGATAACAGAATCCGCATGAGCATCAGGAAGATACATCAGAAACTGTGGTTGCGGTCAGCGCTGACGTTGCTGGCCGTGGCGTTGTGCCTGTCTGCATACGCGGATGGTGAGCAGCGTTTCCATGAGGAGGGCACCAAGTGGGTGGATCCCGTGGAGTTCTACGAGTTGCAGGACATTGACCGCACGGACTTTCAACGCGACTACGACCAGGGCGACATCGACTTCAACAGAGTGCTGAAAGAGAAGGGCGTGAAGGTGTACGGCCTCCGACTGAAGCCGATTGCCGGAGCCATGAGAGTCAGGAAGTTCATGAACATAGGGTATGATGACTACCAATCAAGCACCATTGACTACCAGACTCTCTATGGCATAGAAGGTGTGCCTCTCCATGAAGCAGGTTTTTGTGTTTATGTAGACGAGAGTGTCAGCCGCACCTACAGCATCAGTTACTCCTATTCTGTTACTGACCTTTATGATGAAGGCCGGACTTATACCGATAAGGGCAAGTGTGATGCGACCATCAGCATTGCGGGTTTGCGCCTTGTTCCCTCGTCTGAAGGTGTAGGCTTCAGTTATTCTCTCCAATGCAAAGGTGTCGAGAGAGAGACTACATCGGGAGCCATGGACGGTGTTGACAGGAATACCGACACAATGACCAAGGAAGCAGGCGTTGACGGCAGGCTCGGCAAATTTATTTACTTTAGTGAAAGTCGTGACTTGTTAGTCATGCTCAGCGCCACTGCGAAGAGCGTTGCAGACAAAGCAAGCTCTGAAGATCTTACGGCGGAAGAGAAGCAAAAGATGAGCACTCGCCCCTGGCCACGCGTCTATTTCATCGTGGAACAGATACTGGTGGAGGACACTGTCAGTGGAATACCAGTACCAGCGTTGAGCGTGGAAGACAGTCAGGAGTTGACGAGTACCCTGGAAAACCTCATGCTATGGCTCAAAGGCGAAGGTGACCCGCTCGGACTGGGCGAGCACTCAGGGCCGAAAGAGGCCGCTGCCATCAACGCCATCTCCATCATCGCGTCCATCTTCTTGAGCAGCGGCATCGCCGGTATGGTGAGCGGTTCGGGTGCTCAGGTGGTGGCAGGGCTGACCAGCTCCATCATGGGAGCCGGATCGGGCACCCCACCTCCTCCCACGCCTTCATCGCCGCCCGATATGCCGAACATGGATGGGCTGAAGCCGAAACGGCCGGAGGAAGAGGAGAAGCCTGAGGACACACCTCCTCCACCACCCGACCCCAACAAGTTCGTCCCGACGAAATACCCTGAACTGTGCAAGAAATACCATCTCACGCAACAGCCCGACGGTGACATCGTGATGGAGAGTCCAAGCACAAAAAAGGAACTGCACTACTACTCCTACGGCGACGGCACCTACTTCACCGACTTCACCAGGGATCAGGACGACCCCAACCAGCGTTACACGCGCGAGGAAATAGAGGAGCGTCTCCGCTTAGAGGCCGAGAACAAGGGCTATTTCAAGCACATTGCCGACAAGGCCGAAGACGCTCGGCGGGAACAGCCCGACATCCAGCGCAAGGTGGACAAGGAATTCTACGATGAATACCGCAAGTGGAAAGAACAATGTCAAAAGGACGAGCACCATCAGGACGTCTTGAACAAGGTGGCTTTGAGGCGTGGTGTACTCGATTCGAGCGACGAGAAGGCCATCAGGCGAAACATCACGGCCGAGCGCGTCGGAATAGAGACGTGGCAGGCAAAGCAAGACCTCAAGGATGCTGCCTTGGTGGATGCCGTCGCCTCCGTGGGACTTGTGCCATTTGACGCGGTAGATAAGACCTGCGAGACCGCCATATTTGCTCTGGCCGGTGCCAATCCACAAAATCTGGCGGCTAAGGGTGTCCAGGATGCCTACATCGTCATGCGTTCCACTGGGCAGGCAGGTGTTGAAGCCCTTTACATGAAGAAAGGTCGCTTAGCCCACATTGGACTTGGTACGCTAAAAGGCGTTAATGCGATGATGTTCCAATCTCATGCCAAGGATTTCTCCAAAATTTTAGGTACTGGCTTGCCAGGCGAAGCTGCCATGTTCATCGGCAGCGACGGCATCAACAGTACAATAAGTGCCATGGAGCAGGGAAAAGACGCCGGTAAGGCCGCTCTCGGTGCCATGAAGGTGAAGACCATTGCCTACGGTCTAGGCAAGGTTCCGATTGTTGGATCTGGACTCTCGAAGGGTCTCATCAACGGCTATTACTTCACCACCGACACCTTGCCCGAAGCATGGGGTGCCCTCAAGCGCTTCAAGGCGGCATACAGCGACTAAACAGAAAACAACCTAATGACATAACAAACCAAGACATACAAGTATGGAAACAATGAACGAACAAACTGCTCCGAACGCCGCTCCAACGCTGGCGGACTTGCCGGAGGATATCCGTCGGCAGGCTGAAGAGGCCTTCTGGACGGGCCATTACCCCTATCTGATGCAGGCGCTGACGGTGGCGGTGTCGCGCTGTCAGGTGTGGCGGCTTGCCAACTCCGACGAAGTGTTCACGCTGGTGGAGGTCTTCAACTTCGCCAAAGATTGGGACGAGCAGCATCCCCCGAAGGAAAGCGAGTTCTACCTCGTCAGCGTAGAGGGTGCCATTGGCCTCTGCTGCTATGTGGAGTACACGGTCAAGTGGCTCTTCATCCCCATGGAGCCAGGAGCCGAACGCGATGCCCTGATGCAGGACATGCAGCAGCAACTGGATCAGATGGCTGCTGAGGAAGAAGGTGCTCAGGCTGCAGCATCTGTGCCACCTGCCGCATCTGCCACTCCTCCACCCTTCCCGGGAGTGCCTCCCACGATGACACCCCCACCCTTCCCACCCCCTTTTCAGGGATAGTGTTTCTCTGACTTATCGGAGTAATCAGAAAAATCGGAGCAATCAGAAAGACTTTGATTGCTCCGATTTTTTTTTCATTTGCCCTGTTCATGGGCTGACCAGAAGCGGCTGGTGATGTCTTCCCATCCGCCCTGATGGTTGTTGCGGTAGAGGCGTTGGTTGGTGGTGGGCTTGTTGAGGGGACCGAGGTGTTGGAGGTAGGGGCCGACTTTGATGTAGTCGAACTCGTCCTTGTTCACTTCTGGGGAGAGGCGCATGCGACCGCTGTACCAGGCCACCTTGAGGTCAGGATACTCTTCGTGGATGTACTGTGCCAGGCGGTTGATGCGCCGAGGTTCGGCATCGCCGCCCATGAAGGAGATGCAGGTGATGTTTTTCCCGTTCTTCTCCACGAAGGCATCGATGGCATCGGTGGTGAGCGGCATGCCGATATCTTCCCACAGGTACTGCGAGTGGCAGCCTGGGCAATGACACGGACAGTTTGAGATGTTGATGGCCAAGGTCACCTCGTCAGGAATCTCCTGAAACACCACGCCTGTATTGACATACTTGAGCATGAGGAGGGTAAAGTTTAAAGTTTAAAGTTGAGAGATGACATGTGAACGCTGACAGGTGATAGTTTACCCCGTGGCTTATCTGCCGGATGGCAACTGTCACCTGTCAGCTATCACCTGTCAACTTATTTTATGCTGAAGCATGAGCGTAGTAGCGACGTGCAGCCTCTTCCTGACGTGGCTGTGAGAAGTTGCTCACGCGCTTGAGATAGCCGATAATGCGGGTCATGTAGTCAATATTTTTGCTGCCACACTTCGGACATTCGTGCAGATAACGCTTGTCAATATGGCCGCAATCGTTGCAGACAGTGTTGGGAATATTGAAGGTGAAATAGTTGCAACCTTCCTGTGCAGCCACCTCGAGCAGCTTCGCATACTGCTGTTTGGAGAGGTGCTCTTCGAGGTTCATGTGCAGCGCTGAACCACCTGTGAGGTGCTCGATGTAGGGTGCGCCGTGCAGCTTGAACTTGTCGATGATGCTCAGGGAGTCGTCTTCCACCACATAGAAATAGGAGTTGTAGCAGTCGCGTGGCACGAAGTAGCCGTCCTCGCGGTCCCACTTGGCGTGCTTCACGCCCACGTTCTCGGCTGGAATCATCTCGCAGTTGAACATCACGTCCTTCGTGCGGTACTGCTTGTTGTACTTCTCGATGAG
>JAEEGS010000036.1 GCA_016280445.1 Bacteroidaceae bacterium | reverse complement strand
TATGGCATCATGTGCCACTGACAAGTCGAAGTATCATTTCGATTCAAGTAAAGATGCTCTTACCAGTTATCATGTTTACTTGTCTGAACTACAGAAAAAGGAATCTCTGTCTTCAGATGATTTTGTTGCCACCATCAGCAACTGGTCTGAGTTGCGCGATAGTGTTTATACTTACATCAGTAAGGATTCTGCATTCTATGCACACACTTATCTGTCTTCGGAGTTCTATAGCTTACATGACTCTATCAGAACTGAGATGATCAGACTTGCCGTTGGACAAGCCAGAACACTCAAAGACGTTCTTAGAGCCACGAAGTCCACCTCACAATCTAATAATGAGGAGGACATTCATACCACTTATAACTCAGCCAAAGCGTTTTATGCCTCTATTGACAGCCTTGAAGTTTTCAAGGCAGACAAAGGGCAGACGCTTGTCTTATACAGAAAATTCTTTTCTGGCATGAACGATATCGAGTTTAAGACTCTCGACGACTTGAAATCAATCATCCGCACTGAAGACAGATTATTCCGTACCTTCCTTACCCATATCAGCCAGGGTCTTTCTTGTGTGGACATCATATTGTTTTCTTCATCTGTCCTGGCCGTGTTGTCGGTTCTTGTATGGGTTGGGGCGTACCGTCGTGAAGCTCACGAGGGTAACGACGTTAGGCTCGTGAGCTTTGTGGAAGTAGGCTCATGGAGGAAGTGGAAGGGTGTTTTAGGGTGTTTTAGGGTGTGGGAAGGGTGAATTTAGGGTGTTTTTCAGGGTGTCTTTTTCTTTAATAAATTCTTGTAAAATAATGAAAATCAAGATATAACAGAATAGTCAAGGGCGAAAAGGGTGAAAAGGGTGTAAAAAAATAAATTTTTAAAAAATAAAAATATTGAAAAGTTTTTGGAAAAAAACACCCTTTTCGCCCTGATTTCTTTATAAATATCTGTAAAACAAATGAATAGACAAGGGTGTTTTACCCTAAAAACACCCTTTTTTCACCCTTCCAGCTCCCCCTCGTTGGCGTATTTGTGATATCCCCACTGCCGTAATTACCCTGCGCTCGTTGCCGTAATCATGGCAGTGGAGGTGGGGGGAGAGTGGGGATGGCATCAGCGATGGTGCCATCTTTTTGTGTCAAAAATTCAAAAAATAAAAAGATGTAATTGTGAAAAATGGGAAGATGGGGGAGATTTTGATGTTTTTTTCGGATTGTGGTGAGGTTATTGACAGGTTTTTTGTATTTTTGCATGACAGTTTTGTGTGTTGGAATGGTGGAGAGGATTTTATTGACCCTATAAATCATCAAATATTATGAGTGCAGTTATCTTGGAAGGTTGCGCAGGAGCCGTGAAAATCCTGAAATGTGGTTGTGACCAATGCTCGGCCATGAATGTAAATGATGTGCAGATTGCGCAAACTATATGTGGTACGATTGTGTTAGTGGCCTTTATTATGGTTGTTGGTTTTCTTGTGTGGAAATTGATGGAGTATATAGCTAATGGTGTATCGGGATATAGCAAGAGGAAATGGGAAGAGAAAGACTGTGTGAAAAAACAAAAGTCTGATTTGCAAGATAAATTATTGAACTTCTTGGAAAAGAATACATCAAAAGAGGAATGCAGCAAAGAAGAGGGGAAGATGGTGAAGAAACAGAAGAGTTTTGATTCGAAGGAGAGTCAATATTATATTGATGTGCTGACAGCGCTGATTAAAGGAGATGATGTTTCGGCATATCTTAAAGAAATAAAGACTGATGAAAACAAGGAATCGTAGATGGATGTGGCTGGGGTTTGACAGGACTCTGGCGCATAGTTTGCTGAGGCAATCAATTATATTGGTTGTGACGCTTGTGGTGGCATTGGGACTTTCGTATTTGATGCTGTCATGGTCGGGTGCGGAGTGGGAAAGGTTCTGCCATGAGAAGGATTTGAGTAAGTGGCTGCTGCCGTTGTATCTGCTGATTGACTCGAATGCGCTGAACAATCTTTATATTGGTGGGGAGCATGGTGCTGTTCATGGTTGGATGCTGATTGCCAGCAGCATCACGTTTCTGTTTGGAGCTTTTATTTTCAATGGTATCATCATCGGTGTCATCACCAATTCGATTGAAAGGAGAGTTCATTATCATCAGGAGGGACACATCCACTATTTGAATTCGGGTCATTACATCATTATGGGTTATGATGATATGGTGCCGTCGATTATCTCGCATGTGCTGGCTGACAAGAAGGCGTATGTGCTGCTGCTCACGTCGATGAATGCGATGGAGTTGAGGGAGAAGTTGCTGAAGTCGTTCAGCGAGAAGCAGATGGAGCGTGTCATCATCAACTATGGGCATCGCACGTCGATTGAGGCTTATAAGGATATTCATCTGGAGTCGGCCGAGAAGGTGTACATTGTGGGCAATCATGAGAATCCTGCGCATGATGCTATCAATGTGGAGTGTGTGGATGCCATCTGCCAGTATCTGAGCAGGCCGAATGTGAAGGATACGCCTACAAGAATCACTTGTGTGTTCAAGGACCTCGATACGTATGCCGCTTTCAAGACTTCTGAAATCTTCAAGCAGGTGGGGGATTTGGGCATGGAGTTTGTTCCGTATAATTTCTTTACGGGATGGGCGAAGCAGGTGTTTGTGAAGCGCAAGTACAGGGATTTCGATTTTCCGGAGCCTGAGTTTGATTATCCTGCCGTGTATGGCAAGGGCATCACGCCTGAGGATGAGCGGTATGTGCATCTCGTGTTTGTGGGCACGACGAATTTTGCGGTGGCGTTTGCGATGGAGGCGGCTCATGTGCTGCACTTCCCGAATGCTGCCAAGGCGAAGACGCGCATCACGTTCATTGACAAGAATGCGGATAAGGAGAAGGATGAGTTCATCATCCGCAACCGTCACTTCTTCGAGGTGCAGTCGTATTATTACAGGGATTTGTCGGATGCGGCTGCGAAGGATGCTGGCTTAATTTCTAACGAACAGCAGGAGAAACCGATTGGTGACTACTTGCGTTTTTCGGGTAAGGATGCCAATTTCCTGGATGTGGAGTTTGAGTTCATCAAGGGTGATGTGTTCTCGAAGAATGTGCAGGACGAGGTGAGCCGTTGGGCGAAGGAGCACGGAGAGAAGCAGTATCTGTCTGTCTTCCTGGCTTTGGCCGACCAGCGCCAGAATTTCGTGTTGGGCATGAACATGCCTGACGAGGTGTATGACCACGAGGTGCCTGTGTTCATCCGTCAAGACCGTTCGGACAACTTCGTGACTGACCTCAGAAGGGCTGACAGGCGAGAGAAGGAGACGGACAGATTGCCTTATGCGAAGGTGACGGAGGATGGGGAACTGGAAGTGAAGAGGCGTAATGCCCGCTATGCGAACCTCTATCCGTTTGGCATGAACGAGACGGCCTACAGCGCTGACGAGCATTCGCTGAAACGTGCCAAACTCATCAATTACCTGTACAGCACGATGCCTTCGGATAATCAGTTCCAGGGAATTCTGGCATTGGATGCGATGCCTGCCGAGAAGATTTGGAAGGAGGCTGACGAGAAGTGGAAGGAACTTTCTGTTGCCTTGAAGTGGTCGAACCTCTATAGCGCCTATGCCATCAGGACGAAGTTGGCAACGCTTCGTGCTATGCGAGGACTGGACATTGATGACACGTCGCGTGACTGCGATATGCTGACGGACGACGAGGTGGAAGTGTTGGCCGTCGTGGAGCATAACCGCTGGAATGTGGAGAAACTGCTGATGGGCTTCCGCAAGGCTCGGAAGGAGGAGGACAAGTATGAGCATGAGGCTTTTGAAACAGACCTGAAGAAGAATAAGAAACTCTTCATCCATCATGACATACGCTCCTTCGAGGCGCTGGATGGTATCAAGCGTCTGGACGAGGAGTTCTCCCGCTACATTCCGTGGATTATGAGAATGACGGAGCAGAATGGCTGACCGGGCGTGTGTGTGAAGACAGGTCTGCCGAATGACAAAACACGGGAATTTTTTGGTGGAACGGAAGAAAAGAGATACCTTTGCACCATCAAAATGAAAGGAGCATTATGACAAAAGAAGTGAAAGCAACTTGGATGGAAAAGGGCTATGTGGATGAGCCTATTCCCGAGGGTATTGACTTGAATGCGGAGATTCGCAGAATGTGCAAGGAGAAGAACGCGGTGATTCTGGCGCATTACTACACGGATGGGGCAGTGCAGGACATTGCCGATTTTGTGGGTGATTCGCTGGCTCTGGCTCAGTGGTCGGCCAAGACGGATGCCGACATCATCGTGATGTGTGGTGTGCACTTCATGGGCGAGACAAACAAGATTCTGTGTCCGAACAAGAAGGTGCTGGTGCTTGACCTGAATGCCGGCTGCTCGTTGGCTGACAGTTGCAAGGCTGAGGATTTGAAGGCTTTTGTGGATGAGCATCCGGGCTACAAGGTGGTGAGTTATGTGAACACCACTGCGGCTGTGAAGGCATTGACGGATGTGGTGGTGACTTCAAGTAATGCCAAACTGGTCATCGACTCTTTTCCTCAGGATGAGAAACTTATCTTTGGTCCCGACAAGAACTTGGGCAACTATATCAATTCGGTGACAGGACGGCAGATGCTCTTGTGGAATGGCGGTTGCCATGTGCACGGTCAGTTCTCGTTGGAGAAGATTCTGGCTCTCAAGGCTGAGCATCCGAAGGCTAAGATTCTGGTGCATCCTGAGTGTCCGGCACCCATCCAAAAGGTGGCGGATGTGATCGGCTCGACGGCTGGTTTGCTGAAATTCGCCATCAAGGATGAGGCTACGGAGTTCATCGTGGCGACGGAAAGCGGCATCCTGCACGAGATGAAGAAGGCTTGTCCCGACAAACTGTTCATTCCTGCGCCTCCCGAGGCAACGGAAACGGTGGGCTGCTCGTGCAACGAGTGTGAGTTCATGAAACTGAACACGCTGAAGAAACTCTACAACACGCTGAAATATGAATGGCCAACCATCGAAGTGGATGCAGACATCGCAGTGAAGGCGGTAAAGCCGATTGAAAGGATGTTGGAGATCAGTGAGAACCTGCAATCTGCAATGGCAAGCAAATGAGAGGGTCTTCTGTCGCTGCATTAGTTTCTGGTGGTGTCGATTCTGCTGTTTCGGTGCATATGCTGAAGGAGCAGGGGATTGACCCGCATCTTTTCTACATCAAGATTGGTCCTGACAAGGATACGGAATGGAACTGCACCTCGGAGGAGGATGTGGAGATTTGTCAGTGGCTGGCGCGGAAATATGGCTTGAAGTTGGACGTGATTGACTTGCACAAGGAGTATTGGGAGAAGGTGGTTGGCTACACGATGGAGAAGGCGAAGCAGGGTTTGACCCCGAACCCCGATGTGATGTGCAACAAACTCATCAAGTTTGGCTGTTTCGAGGAGGTGGCTGGAAAGGATTTCGACTTCACGGCGACGGGACATTATGCCACGACGACCACGATGGACGGCAAGGTGTGGCTCTCCACTTCGCCTGACCCCGTGAAAGACCAGACGGATTTCCTATGCCAGATTGATTCGCTGCAGGTGAGCAAACTGATGTTTCCCATCGGACATCTGTGGAAACACGAAGTGCGTGCCATTGCAGAGAAGGCGCACCTGCTGAATGCGGAGCGTAAGGACAGCCAAGGCATCTGCTTCTTGGGCAACATCGACTTCCGCGACTACATCAAAGCTCATCTGGGTGAGAATCCCGGTGATGTGCGCGAGATTGAGACTGGTCACAAGATTGGGGAGCACAAAGGTTTGTGGTTCTACACCATCGGTCAACGCAAGGGCTTAGGTTTTGGCGGTGGACCTTGGTTTGTGGTGAAGAAGAATCTGAAACGCAATATCCTGTTTGTGTCGCATGGTTATGACCCGGAGAAGGTGTACAAGGACCATGTGACGATGAACGACTTTCATTTCATCACGGAGAATCCGTTTGAGAGCAGTTTGTTTGACTGCAAGAACGACATGAGGGTGACTTTCAAAATCAGACATACACCAGAGTATTTGGGTGGAGTGCTGTCGCGTAGGGAGGATGGGCGTTGGTTCTTGCAGGCGGACGAGAAGATTCACGGGGTTGCACCTGGTCAGTTCTGTGTGGTGTATGACAAGGAGCATCATCTCTGCTTCGGAAGTGGAGAGATAGATTGAGGGAAAAAGGGAAAAGTAAAAGGGAAAAGGGATAAGTGAAAAATGAAAAGTGAAAAAGGAAAAGTGAAAAATGAAAAATGAAAAATTTGCTACCGCGAGAGTTTGTCACCTATTGACTCACCAGTGCGGTAGCAAATTTTTCATTTTTCACTTATCCCTTTTTCATTTTTCCCTTTTCCCTTTTACTTGTTTTTCAGCAAGTCGCGGATTTCAGTCAACAGAACTTCTTCCTTCGTTGGTTCTGGTTCTGGCTCTGCAGCAGCTTCTTCTGCTTGCTTCTTCTTGCGGAGGGCTGATGCCTTGGCGGCAAGTTTTACGATGATGAACAAGCAGAGGGCGATGATGAAGAAGTCGAGCACGTTCTGGATGAATGCACCGTAGTTCCAAGTGACTGCCTCGATGGCTTCGGTCACAACTTCGCCTGCCTCATCCACCACTTCTGGAACACCAGGCTTGAGTTCAATCTTCAGGTCGCTTACGTTCACACCCCATGCAGCAGCCACGAGTGGCATGATGAGGTCGCCCACTACTGAAGTAACAATTTTACCAAATGCGCCGCCGATGATGACACCGACAGCCATGTCAAACACGTTGCCCTTGAAGGCAAACTCTTTGAATTCTTCGATAAATTTTGCCATAATGTTTGATGTTTATATAATAAAATGTGAATGGTTATCGTTATAAAGTCTGATTGTCAACCCAATCTTGGATACAAAGGTACGAAAAAAACTGATAACGTGTGTGAATAAAACCAAAAAGATGAAGAATAAGTTATTTTTATTGGCAGCCGTGTGCTTAATGTTGTTGCTTGCGGCATGTTCGACGGCTCATCATTGCAATTGCGGGTGAAAAAAAATTCCGCCATCCTGAAGAGGGTGGCGGAATTCTTTTATTGAGATATGTTTCTCTTATTTGAGTTGACTTCGTCGAGTCAAAACGCGACTCGGCTAATCAAGCGAGCTTGTTAGCTCTCACTGCTTATTTGAGTTCAGCGAGGTACTTGATAGTACGAACCATCTGAGAAGTGTAAGAGTTCTCATTATCATACCAAGCAACAACCTGTACCAGAGAGTTGCCGTCGCCAATCTTAGAAACCATTGTCTGGTTAGCGTCGAAGAGAGAACCGAACTTCATGCCGATGATGTCAGAAGAAACGAGCTTCTCCTCAGTGTAGCCGAATGACTCGTTGGTAGCAGCCTTCATGGCAGCGTTGATACCCTCGACAGTTACCTCACCCTTCACAACAGCGTGCAGGATAGTAGTAGAACCTGTGGGAGTCGGAACGCGCTGGGCAGCACCGATGAGCTTGCCGTTCAGCTCAGGAATAACGAGGACGATAGCCTTAGCAGCACCAGTTGAGTTGGGAACGATATTCTGGGCACCGGCACGGGCACGCTGAACGTCACCCTTGCGCTGAGGACCGTCAAGAATCATCTGGTCGCCAGTATAAGCGTGAACAGTTGTCATAATACCGCTCTGGATGGGAGCGAAGTCGTTCAGAGCCTTGGTCATAGGAGCCAGGCAGTTGGTGGTGCAAGAAGCAGCGCTGATAACGGTATCAGCAG
>JAEEGS010000035.1 GCA_016280445.1 Bacteroidaceae bacterium | reverse complement strand
TCAACTCGTTCTTCGGCACCAACCCGCTGTCGCAGTTCATGGACCAGACGAACCCGCTGGCTGAGGTGACCCACAAGCGCCGTCTCTCGGCCCTCGGCCCTGGTGGTCTGTCGCGTGAGCGTGCCGGTTTCGAGGTGCGCGACGTACACTATACCCACTACGGACGTCTCTGCCCGATTGAGAGCCCTGAAGGCCCGAACATCGGTCTGATCTCGTCGCTCTGCGTCTATGCTAAGATCAATGAGCTTGGCTTCATCCAGACTCCTTACCGTAAGGTGGAGAATGGTATTGCCAACCTCAACAACGATGATATCGTCTACCTGACGGCCGAAGAGGAGTCAGAGCACATCATCGGTCAGGGTAACGCCCCGCTGAACGACGATGGTACGTTCATCCGCGAGGTGGTGAAGTGCCGTCAGGATGCTGACTTCCCCGTCGTACCCCCGACGGATGTCGACCTGATGGACGTCTCACCGCAGCAGATTGCCTCTATCGCTGCCTCGCTCATCCCCTTCTTGGAGCACGACGATGCCCACCGCGCACTGATGGGATCGAACATGATGCGCCAGGCTGTGCCCCTGCTTCACAACGAGGCTCCTATCGTGGGTACTGGTATTGAGAAGCAGGTGTGTGAGGACTCTCGCACGATGGTGACCGCCGAGGGCGATGGTGTTGTCGAGTATGTCGATGCCACCACTATCCGCATCCTCTACGACCGCACTGAGGACGAGGAGTTCGTTTCGTTCGAACCCGCTCTGAAAGAATATCGTATTGCGAAGTTCCGCCGTACGAACCAGAATATGACCATCGACCTCCGTCCTATCTGTAATAAGGGACAGCGCGTGAAGGCCGGTGACATCCTGACCGAGGGCTACGCCACCGAGAACGGTGAGTTGGCATTAGGTCGTAACCTCCTGGTGGCTTATATGCCTTGGAAGGGTTACAACTATGAGGACGCTATCGTGCTCAACGAGCGCGTCGTTCGTGAAGACCTCCTCACCTCGGTTCACGTTGATGAGTATTCACTCGAAGTGCGTGAGACCAAGCGCGGTGTTGAGGAACTTACAGCCGACATTCCAAACGTCAGCGAGGACGCTACAAAAGACCTCGACGAAAATGGTATTGTTCGTGTGGGTGCCCGCATCGAGCCAGGCGACATCCTCATTGGTAAGATTACACCAAAGGGAGAGTCTGACCCCACTCCAGAAGAGAAACTGCTTCGTGCTATCTTCGGTGACAAGGCAGGCGATGTGAAGGACGCTTCTCTCAAGGCCACTCCGTCTCTTTCTGGTGTTGTGATTGACAAGAAACTCTTCTCCAAGGCCATCAAGACTCGTGCCTCCAAGGCAGAGGATAAGAAGATACTGCCGAAGTACGACCAGGAGTATCAGGACAAGATGGATGGCCTCAAGGAAATCCTTATTGATAAGATTCTTGAACTCACCCATGGGAAGACGTCTAAGGGCGTTAAGGACTACATGGGTGCCGACATCATCCCAGTAGGTGCGAAGTTCATCGCAGGCGCATTGCACAACATCGACTATACAGCCGTGCAGTTGAGCGGATGGACTAGCGACGAACACGTCAACGAACTTATTCGTCAACTGGTTATCAACTATCTCAAGCAGTACAAGATTCTTGCTGCAGAACTTCACCGCAAGAAGTTCGCCCTCACTATTGGTGACGAACTTCCCTCTGGCATCATCCAGATGGCCAAAGTGTATATTGCCAAGAAGCGTAAGATTGGTGTAGGTGACAAGATGGCCGGTCGTCACGGTAACAAGGGTATCGTGTCTAAGGTGGTTCGTCAGGAAGACATGCCATTCCTTGAGGATGGTACTCCTGTTGACATCGTGCTTAACCCGCTGGGTGTGCCTTCACGAATGAACATCGGTCAGATTTTTGAGACCGTGCTCGGAGCCGCTGGTCAGAAACTTGGTGTCAAGTTCGCCACTCCTATCTTTGATGGTGCACGTCTTGAAGACCTCTGCGAGTGGACAGACAAGGCAGGCCTCCCACGTTACGGACGTACTTATCTCTACAACGGTGAGACAGGTCTCCGTTTCGACCAGCCAGCCACCGTAGGTGTCACCTACATGCTCAAACTTGGCCACATGGTTGAAGACAAGATGCATGCACGTTCCATCGGTCCTTACTCTCTCATCACTCAGCAGCCACTTGGTGGTAAAGCTCAGTTTGGTGGTCAGCGTTTCGGAGAGATGGAAGTTTGGGCACTCGAGGCCTTCGGTGCATCTCATGTCCTCCAAGAAATCCTTACTATCAAGTCAGATGATGTCAATGGCCGTAGCAAGGCATACGAGGCAATCGTCAAGGGCGAGCCGATGCCGACGCCAGGCATTCCCGAGTCTCTCAACGTGCTCCTTCACGAGCTTCGTGGTCTCGGTCTCAGCATCTCATTGGATTAATTATATAAAAATCTTATATAAAGACACTTATATAACATGGCTTTCAAGAAAGAATCAAAAATCAAAAATAACTTCACCAAGATTACCATCAGCCTCGCTTCTCCTGAGGAAATCCTCGAGAACAGCTGTGGTGAGGTGCTGAAGCCGGAAACCATCAACTACCGCACCTACAAACCAGAACGCGATGGTCTCTTCTGCGAGCGTATCTTCGGTCCTACCAAGGACTACGAGTGCCACTGCGGCAAGTACAAGCGCATCCGTTACAAGGGTATCGTCTGCGACCGATGCGGTGTTGAGGTGACAGAGAAGAAGGTGCGTCGTGAGCGCACGGGTCACATCGCCCTTGTGGTGCCTGTAGCCCACATCTGGTACTTCCGTTCTTTGCCTAACAAGATTGGTTATCTGCTCGGTCTTCCTACCAAGAAGTTGGATGCCGTCATCTACTACGAGCGTTACATCATCATTCAGGCAGGTGCTGCCGAGAATGAAGAGAAGAACATTCTCGATGGCGAACTCCTCTCCGAAGAGGAATACTACGACGTGATTGATAATCTCGACCCCAGCAACGAGCAACTCCCCGACGATGATCCCGATAAGTTCATCGCCATGATGGGTGCTGAGGCCATCGAGTATATGCTCAAGCGCATCGACCTTGACCACCTTGCCAACGAACTGCGTGCTGCAGCCGACAAGGATGGTTCCGTTCAGCGCAAAGCCGAAGCCCTCAAGCGTTTGCAGGTTGTGGAGTCTTTCCGTGCCAGCAAGGGCAAGAGCCGTCCAGAGTGGATGATTATGCACAACATCCCTGTGACCCCTCCAGACCTTCGTCCGTTGGTGCCACTGGATGGTGGACGTTTCGCCACTTCCGACCTCAACGACCTCTATCGTCGCGTCATCATTCGTAACAACCGTCTGAAGCGACTCATCGAGATCAAGGCTCCAGATGTCATTCTCCGCAACGAGAAGCGTATGCTTCAGGAAGCCGTTGACTCACTCTTCGACAACTCTCGTAAGAGCAGTGCTGTGAAGAGCGAGAGCAACCGTCCGCTGAAGTCTCTCTCCGATGCCCTGAAGGGTAAGCAAGGTCGCTTCCGTCAGAACCTCCTCGGTAAGCGTGTTGACTACTCTGCACGTTCCGTGATTGTGGTGGGTCCTGAACTCAACATGGGCGAGTGCGGTCTTCCAAAGCTCATGGCTGCCGAACTTTACAAGCCATTCGTCATCCGTAAGCTCATTGAGCGCGGTATCGTGAAGACTGTGAAGTCAGCCAAGAAGATTGTAGACCGTCGCGATCCTGTTGTATGGGATATCCTCGAATATGTGATGAAGGGTCACCCCGTGCTCCTCAACCGTGCACCTACTCTTCACCGTCTTGGTATCCAGGCCTTCCAGCCTCGTATGATTGAAGGCAAGGCTATCCAGCTTCACCCGCTTGCATGTACTGCCTTCAACGCAGACTTCGACGGTGACCAGATGGCCGTTCACCTTCCTCTTTCCAACGAGGCCATTCTTGAGGCTCAGTTGCTCATGCTCCAGTCTCACAACATCCTTTCTCCTGCCAGTGGTGATCCTATCACCGTTCCATCTCAGGACATGGTGCTCGGTCTCTACTACATCTCCAAGATTCGTCCAGGAGCCAAGGGTGAGGGACTCACGTTCTATGGTCCAGAAGAAGCCATCATCGCTTACAACGAAGGTAAGGTCGATGTACACGCCCAGATCAAGTGTCTTGTCAAGGACATCGATGCAGAGGGAACTCCCGTCCGTCACATTGTCGAGACCACCGTTGGCCGTATCATCATCAACGATGTTGTGCCAGAGGAGATTGGCTTCGTCAACGAGGTTATCGGTAAGAAGGCCTTGAAGAAGGTCATTACCCGCGTTATCAAAGGCGTTGGTATGGCACGTGCCTGTGAGTTCCTCGACGGTATCAAGAACCTCGGTTACCGCAAGGCCTACGAGGGTGGTCTTTCCTTCGTGCTCGACGATATCATCATCCCTGCCGAGAAAGAGCAGATTGTACAGGATGGTCACGATGCCGTTGACCAGATCACGATGAACTACCAGATGGGTCTTATCACCGACAAGGACCGCTACCAGCAGGTGGTGGAGACATGGACCAAGGTGAACGAATCCATCAAGAAGACCCTCATGAAGCAGATGACCGAGGCCGACCAGGGCTTCAACGCTGTCTTCATGATGCTCGACTCTGGTGCCCGTGGTTCTGCCGACCAGATTGCACAGTTGGCTGGTATGCGTGGTCTGATGGCCAAGCCTCAGAAAGCAGGTGCTTCCGACAACAACATCATCGAAAACCCCATCCTCTCCAACTTCAAGGAAGGTATGTCGGTGCTCGAATACTTCATCTCCACCCACGGTGCCCGTAAGGGTCTGGCTGACACCGCCCTCAAGACGGCCGATGCCGGTTACCTCACTCGTCGTCTTGTCGATGTGTCTCACGACGTCATCGTCAACGAGGAGGACTGTGGCACGCTTCGTGGATTGGTTTGTACCGCCCTCAAGGATGGCGACCGTGTCGTTGCCTCTCTGGCAGAGCGCATCCTTGGTCGTGTGTCTGTTCACGACATCGTCAACCCACAGACCAACGAACTCATCGTGGCCAGTGGTGAGGAAATCACCGACCGTTTGGCTGCCGAAATCGAGGCCAGTGGCATTGAGAGCGTTGAAATCCGCTCCGTCCTCACTTGCGAGAGCAAGAAGGGTGTCTGCATGAAGTGTTACGGACGCAACCTTGCCACTCAGCGCATGGTACAGAAGGGTGAGGCTGTCGGCGTCATCGCTGCACAGGCCATTGGTGAGCCTGGTACACAGCTGACCCTCCGTACATTCCACGCCGGTGGTGTGGCAGGTAACGCTGCTGCCAATGCACAAATTAAGGCAAAGAATAAGTCAAAGATAGAAATCGACGAACTCCGTACCGTTGCCCGTCCTACAGCCGAGCATCCAGATGGAGAAGTGGTTGTGGGTCGTCTGGCCGAGCTCCGTTTCGTCGACCTCAATACAGGCATCATCCTCTCATCTGTGCCACTTCCTTATGGCGCTAACCTCTATGCCAAGTCGGGCGACACCGTCGAGGCAGGCCAGGTGATTGCCGACTGGGATCCATTCAACTCTGTCATCGTGACTGAGTTCGATGGTGTGGCTCAGTTCGAAGGTGTGAAGGAAGGTCTTACCTACCGTGTCGATGTCGATGAGACCACAGGTCTCCGCGACCTCATCGTGACCGAGGCTAAAGACCGTGCTGCAGTGCCTTACTGCCACATCCTCAACAAGCCTAACGGTGAACTCCTCCGTACTTACTCGTTCCCAATCAACGGTCACATCGTGGTCGAAGATGGACAGAAACTCAAGGCAGGTGATATCCTCGTCAAGATTCCTCGTTCCGTTGCCAAGGCGGGTGACATCACGGGTGGTCTCCCACGTGTGACTGAGCTGTTCGAGGCACGTAACCCATCCAACCCAGCCGTTGTGGCTGAAATCGATGGTGAGGTGACGATGGGTAAGGTGAAGCGTGGTAACCGCGAAATCATCCTCACCTCCAAGGTGGGTGATGTGCGCAAGTACCTCGTGCCACTGTCCAAGCAGATCCTCGTGCAGGAGAACGACTACGTGCGTGCCGGTACACCACTTTCCGACGGTGCCATCACACCAGCCGACATCTTGGCCATCAAGGGTCCAACTGCCGTGCAGGAGTACATCGTCAACCAGGTTCAGGACGTTTACCGTATGCAGGGTGTGTCTATCAACGACAAGCACTTCGAAATCATCGTGCGTCAGATGATGCGCAAGGTTCGTATCGAAGATGCTGGCGATACTCGCTTCCTCGAAGAGGGCATCGTGGACAAACTCGACTTCCTCGAGGAGAACGACCGCATCTGGGGTAAGAAGTTCGTCATCGATGCAGGTGACTCTGAGACCCTCGAGCCAGGTATGATCATCACTGCCCGCAAGCTGCGCGACGAGAACTCTATGCTCAAGCGTCGTGACCTCAAGCTCGTGCAGACACGCGATGCCATCCCTGCTACCTCCACGCAGATACTTCAGGGTATCACCCGTGCAGGTCTCGGCTCCAAGTCTTTCATGTCTTCTGCTTCATTCCAGGAGACCACGAAGGTGCTCAACGAGGCAGCTATCCGTGGCAAGAGCGACTCGCTCGAAGGCATGAAGGAGAACGTGATTTCTGGTCACCTCATCCCAGCCGGTACAGGTATGCGCGACTTCGAGAAGATTGTCGTAGGTGCCAAGGAAGACTTCCAGGCTGCTGAGCGTCGTCCTTTCGATGCCAGCATGGGCTTCTCTTCCTTCGCCGAGAGCGACTTCTAAACGAAACGACATAACAAAAAAAGAGTGCCAGGTGTGTTTTTGATGCACCTGGCACTCTTTTTTTGTTGTCTGAAGTGTTCACTTATGCAGCATTACCTGCCAGTTGCGACCCACACCCATGCGTGTGTACTCCTCTGATTGATAACCCGCCTTGCTGATGCGAACATGAGGATATGGTTTCTGCTTTTCGATGGGGATGTGGAGTTCAAAAGAACCACCCTCCTGTGATGTACAAGTCAATCCCTCCGCTTCCACCGTCGCGCCACCAATCGCTTTTCCGTTTTCGTTGGTGATGGTGCCAGCCAGCACTCCGTAGGTGTCATCTCGGTGGATGTTGAGGCTCACTTCACCATTGCGTTGCAGGGTCACCACCGTGTCCACCGGTTCGTAGCCCTCAGCCACAAAGGTGAGCCGTGCTTCTTGGTTGGCAAAGCGTCCGGGCAGGTTCTTGAAGGTGTCTGTTCCGTTCGTCTCGGTCAGCACCAGAGGCTTCTCCTCGTTATCGAGCATTAGCGTCACCTTTAGCGAGTCGGGGGTGGGGAGAAAGGTGTTGGTGGGTGTCGTGTCGTTCAGTCGTATTTGGGTGTCGAACTCGGCGTTGTACTGCAAGGCCCACAACAGCAGCAGTACAATGGCAGAGGCTCCTGTTGCTTTCAGAGCCATACCTTCCCAGAAGCGCATGCGGTAGCGGTTCCACAGATAACTGTAGGCATCGGGCACCTCGATGAGCAGCGACACCGTTCTGACCAACGCTTTCCGTTTGCGGTAGATGCATGGGTCGTCGCCATAGTCGTTGATGTTCACGCCCAAGATGTCGCCATCGGGGAAAGCTGCCTTCAGCACGGGGTTCAGACACTCGTGTTCGTCGCCAGAATAGGAGGTGCCGTCCACGATGAACGGCAGGATGTGGTCGCGTCGTCCCGTGTCGAGAAAGTGCTGAATCTCCTTGCCCACCCATGCTGACTTGGCAGAGTTGGGCGAACAGATGACGATGAGCCATCGTGCATCATCCAGTTCCTTGGCCAATCCTTCGTTCAGCGACACCGTGTTGAGGTCGGCTCTGTAACGGAACACCTGCAATTTCTTTGGCTTCTCCTCCCGTCTCACCACCTCATCCTTCTCGTTCCTGATGACCACAGGTATATTGTAGCCCTCCAACTTCCGTTGCAGCCACTTCGCCCATCGGTCATCCTTCGAGTTATAACTGATAAATGCTGTATATTTCATTGTTCTTCTTTTTATTCTTTCAACATCCGCTTGATTTTCTCCACGTCTTCTTCACGTTCTTTGGGTATCACCCCTGCTGCCTTGAACTGCTCAAAGTCATCGAGGAAACTTTCTTTCAGTTCATCCTTGTATTGGCGGTAGATGGGTTCTGCTTCATTGTATCGTCCTTGTAGAAGAAGGGAGGCGGCAAGATTGGTGTAAAAAGAGTGCTGTGTAGAGTCAAGCGAGAGCCCTTCACGTGCCAGTTGTTCTGCTTCAGAGTATTTTTTCATGAAGAGGGCATTGAAGGCTTGGCCGCATATTATTGTAACAGCATATGGTACGTATTGTTCTGGATTTTCTTTTGCCAATCGTTTGCTGATTTCTTGAGCTTGTTGATACATTTCGTTGGCTTCCGTGAATCTCTGTGTATTGAAGTACACAAGTGCAAGATTGAAAAATTCTCCGACTACTTCTGGTTCATATGTCTTCGGATCATTTCTTGCTAACCATTGCAGAATCTCTAACGTCTGCTTACATATATCTTCTGTCTCGGCAAACCGTTGAGCGTTAAAATAAAGAAGTGACAGTTTGTGTAGTGTATTTAGGGCATGTGGTCTATATATAATAGGATTATCCTTGGCGAGTGACTCTTGAATTTCCAACGCTTGCTTGTACATTTCCTCCGCTTCCGTGAGTCGTTGGGTTTTGTAGTATAGACTTGCCAAATTGTTCAGCGTATTTGCCATGTCCAGTTCGTACGCCTTTGGATTGTCCTTTGCCATCAGCTGGTATATTTCCAGTGCCTGCTTGTACATGTCCTCCGCTTCCGTGAGTCGTTGGATGTCGGAGTACAGATTTGCTAGGTTGTTCAGTGCACTTGCCATGTCCGGCTTGAATACCTTAGGATTGTCCTTCGCCAGCCGCTGGAATATTTCCAGCGCCTGCTTATACATGTCCTCCGCTTCCGTGAGTCGTTGGGTGTCGGAGTACAGATCTGCCAGATTCCCCAGCGTCCCTACCATTACAGGTTCGTATGCCTTAGGATTGTCCTTTGCCAGCCGCTGGTAGATTTCCAACGTCTGTTTGTACATTTCCTCCGCTTCCGTGAAGCGTTGGGTTTTGGAATACAAATCTGCTAGATAATTCAGCGTCACTGCTACGTGTGTCTCAAACGCTTTAGGGCTTTCCTTCGCCAGCCGCTGGTATATTTCCAGTGCTTGTTTGTACATTTCCTCCGCTTCCGTGAGGCGTTGGGTCCAGAAGTACAAATATGCCATATGGATCAGCACTTCTGCCACTTCAGGCTCATACTTCTTAGGATTCTCCTTCGCCAGCCGATGATTTATTTCCTGCACCTGTTTGTACATTTCCTCCGCTTCCGTGAAGCGTTGGGTTTTGCGATACAGATAAGCTAGGCCCTTCAGCGTCCTTGCCACATCTGGCTCGTATGCCTTGGGATTGTCCTTCGTCAGCCGCTGTCGTATCTCCAGCGCCTGTTTGTACATTTCCTCCGCTTCCGTGAGACGTCGGATTAGGGAGTACAAAGATGCGAGGTTGTCCAGCGTCTCTGCCAAGTCTGGCTCGTATGCTCTTGGATTATCCTTTGCCATCCGTTGGTATATTTCTAGCGCTTGTTTGTACAGGTTCTCCGCTTCCGTGAGACGTTGGATTAGGGAGTACAAAGATGCGAGGTTGTCCAGCGTCCCTGCCACGTATGGCTCGTATGCCTTAGGATTGTCCTTTGCCAACCGCTGACAGATTTCCAGCGCCTGTTTGTAAATCTCCTCCGCTTCTTTGAGGCGTTCGGTTCTGTTGTACAGAACTGCCAGACCGTTCAGTGTGTTTGCCACGTCCGGCTCGTATGCTTTAGGGTTGTCCTTCGCTAACCGCTGACAGATTTCCAATGCTTTCTCGTAATAGACTTCGGCATCCTTGAAAGCATGCTGCTCTTGGCAGAATTTCGCATAGGCAAAGATGTCATCATACGTATTCAATCTGTCTGCCAATAGTTTCAGGATTTCTGCTGCCTTATCCCAGTTACCGCCATTCTTGTACATATCTACAGAAGTGCGGAGCTTGTTGAGGAGTTGAACGGAATCTGTTTTTGCGGTTTCCACGGCTTGTTCTAGTTTCTGTTTCCGTTCGAGTGTCTGTACAAACTTCTCCCCCAACTTCATGTCCTCCAGTTTCTGCATGGCCTCGTCCACATTGCCTTGTTCGTAGAGGTCGAGAACGTTTTGCATGGCGGCATCGAGTTCGCTTTGGTCGATGCGGGCCATCGCGTCGGCAGAGTTGCGGAGGTTGTCCATGATGCGGTCGCGTTCCTCTTCCAGTTCCTGCAGGCGTTGCTGGTAGTCGGCGGATTCGCGTTTGAGGGCGGCGATTTTCTTTTCGTAGCGTTGGGTGACGGATTGGAGGCCGACGTTGTAGTAGTTCTGCTTGCAGGCATCGAAGTCCTGCTTGTTGCACATGATGAGGGTGAGTCGTCCTTCGAAGGTGGACCATCCGTCCACCTCTTTCTTGTTGAGCACGATGAGGCCTTGACTGAACGGCTGTTTCTCGAAGGCCAGTTTTTTCCCTGCCCCGAAGTCTTGGAACTCGATGGTGAAGGTGCCGTCTGCCCGACTGATGGCGGGGCCTTTGGCGTATGCCACCGTGAGGCTCACATTGGCCACCGGTTTCTTCGTCTTGGTCTTGTAATCATACAGATAGGCGATGCCCTGCTGGGTGTAGGGTTTGGCAAGAAGTAGGGTGGTGCAGAGCAACGCGATGCAGAGGGCGAGTGTTTTCTTCATCATGTGTTAGGTTTTAGAGATAGGATGTACAAGATTAGGTTTTCAGTGTACAAAAGTACACATCTTTTTATTCTTCTCCAAGAAAATGGGTGATTTTATGTGGGATGTGATTTTTTTCGAGAATCCTTTTGCTAACATTCACAAGAATGTTTACCTTTGTGTCGGAAATGACTCGACGCCACAGCCTCGACGGCGGTGTGACTCAGACCGGCACCCTCGGTGTGACTCAGACCGACCCCTACGGTGTGACTCACACCGTTTTGGCGGTAGTGGAGGGGAGGATTTGGTGGGTGTGGAAAAGAGGAAGGAGTGGCAGCGGAAGTGCGGATTTGGTGTTTATTATACAGGAGGCATTATGTTAATAGTAAGGAAAGCGAAGAAGAAGATTGTGCGTCCCGACGGGATGCACGATGCATGGGTGTATCAGTCGGTGTCGCTGCCGCCCATCACGTTTAAGGAGATTGTCAAAGAGTGTGCGGATGCGTGTGGTGAGCCGACGAACAAGACGCTGGGTGTGGTGACTGCGATGGTGAACCGCATCGCGGCTTGTCTGGAGTTGGGACGGCAGGTGCAGATTGACGGCATCGGCACGCTGAAGCCTGTGATTAACTCGGGTTCGGCTGCGTCGGCTGAGGAACTGGGTGCGCCTGCTGATGCGATTAAGGGCGTGAAGTTGCGCTTCTATCCGCATGGCCCGTTGCAGGAGGCGATTGCGGAGAATGGCTATGAGTACCAGTCAGAACTGGACGACAAGTGAAGGAATCTGGTGTTGAATGTAAAATATTGAATGTCAAATGAAAAAAACTGTCGTTTGGACGCTGGTGGCTGTGGTGGTGCTGGGCATTGCCGGCTTTGTCGCTTGGCGTTTCTGGCCTGCTGAGACCATCGATTTGGAGGAATACACTCCGTCGGAGGAGTTTGCGCCTGCTTGGGAAGCCATGAAGGCGAAGGAACCTGAGTATGACCTCGAGGAGACGGTGCGGGCGATGAATGCGCTCGAGGTGGCGCAGTGCCAGTCGGAGGACTTCATGAGTTATCTGGAGTATGTGGCCAAGCAGGACTTCAGCCACGTGGCTCCTGAGGTGCTGGAACAGAAGAAGAAACTCTTCCCCATCTTGCAGCGGCTCTTCGAGTTGCAGAAGGAATATGAGGAACTGGACGACGTGTGGATGCTCATGCGGAGCGCCACCAGCGGAGCCACCACCTTCGTGGCCGATGTCAATCCCGTGGGTGTGCTCGGCTCGATGATGACGGGCGACGCCACGCTCAGCACCATCTCGGTGGGCAGCAGCATGGACAAGGCGCAGACAGCTGCCTTCGAGGAGTATGAACGTCAGAAGGAACTGAAGCGCAAACTTGAGCGTGAGATTGAGGCCGTGCGGATGTCCTACATCGAATATCTGGAGGACTACGCGCCTGTCTATTATAAGTATATGCAGGAGTGGGATGCCTTGTGTCTGAAAAAGGACAAGGCGTACATCGACCTGTATGGTGGCCGTCCGATGGATGCTTACAACCAGACGCAGGAGATACTGAAAGCGTATCCGACCAATCGCGAGGCGTTGTTGTTGAAGGGGCTTTCACTCATTCAGATGGCGAACCAACAGACCTCAAAGACCCTCTCCCCAACCCTCCCCCATAATGGGGAGGGAGACCCTGCGGACGGGAAGTCGTCGGAATCTTCGTCTAATGCTAAATCTGATAGCATTTCATTGGGAACCTCGCCGGATGGCCTCTCCCTCCCCATTATGGGGGAGGGTCGGGGAGAGGGTCTTTTAGTCGAGGCTGAAGCCACGTTGGATCAATACATTAAGCTCTATCCTTCCCGTTCTGCTCCGGCATTGGTGTTGAAGGGCTTGCTCTATCGGGAGGAGGGTGATAACGGCAAGGCCATCTCCTTCTTCGACCAGGCATCGATGGAGTATCCCCGTCAGGCAGAGGCGCTGACCGATCTGCTCGACAGTTACAAGGCGCGAACCTACCTGAACAAGTCGGCAGAGGGCAAATACCTGCTTCGCCTCTACCGCTCCACAATGGAGGGATTCGGCATCTTCAGCCCTAACCTGCTGAAGGCGCACTACTATGCGCAGCACGGCGATGCGGAGGGAAGCAAGACGGAAATCTTCAACCACTTCTACCGCCGAGGCAATCAGGGGGTGTACGACTGCCTGCTCAGCGACATGCAGTACTGCGAGGACAACATGTACAGCAGTTTCAAGCAAATCCTCATGGAGCAGTCCTTCCTCGATGTGTCGGTCGAGCCGACGATGAACTGGACGCTCTCCGACAAGGACGACGAAATCAAGGTCACCATCAACAACCGCTCGGACATCGACCTGGAGAACGTGCGCATCTTCCTCTGCCTCCACTACACCGATATGTACAAGGATGAGTACGACGTGCAGAAACTCCCGTCGGTCAACATCATCAAGCATCACGACAAGACCGAGATAGGCGTGGTCAAACTCAACTACGAGGACAAGAAGTACAACGACATCACCCGCATCCGCGCCATCGCGATGACCGACGACAAGATTTGCTGGATTGACAACGTGAACTATAAGTACATGAAGGCCTCCGAATCGGCCTCCAAAAAGAAGAAGCCAGCCAGCAGTGTGAAGCAGCAACTGCTCGAAGACTTCAACGTGGACAACGGCAAACTGCTCTCCATCATCCAGAGAGACACGAAAGTGCAGGGGACAGCCAGCGACGGCAATCTGTGGAACGACATGAAGCGCGACATGAAGAACCTCGTGACGGGCGGCGACAAGAAACTGCACATCGATTTGCCTCGCCTCCTCTACATCATCGACCCTGTCTTCTCGCTCTATCAGGTGAACGACAAGGACAAAGCGGTGCGACCCTCTGAGAACTACCTCTCCGGCTCGAACATCCGCCTCAAATTCGACTACGAGCCGAAAAAGAACGAGACCATCCCTCTCTACATCTACAGCGACTTCGCCAATTTCAAGGTCACCATCAAGTTCGAAGAAGGCACCCCTGTGGTGAAAAACGTGGAACTGCTGTGATGTGACCGATTGGTACAAAAAAATGACAGAAGGCGGAACTCACGTTCGGCCTTCTGTCATTAGTGGCACTTGTTGTGCCGTTTTCACCTATTATATAGAACTATTTCGTCAATGAAAAGAGGAAGACTTTAATATAGGCTAATCTAACAAATTCTATCTTTATCTAACTAATCTAATCAAAAAAAATTGGGCTACTTTTAATGAACTACTTTGTCGCTATGTTTAACTGCTGCAAAGTAACGCATATTTTGGGTGATGGTGTAACACAAAAGTCTAAAAAAATAGGAAAAACGTACAAAAGTAATGAGTGTGGAAAGTTTTGTACGATTTTTTTGTTGGCTTGTACGATATTTTCATTACCTTAGCATCGTCAAACCACTTTTTGTTCTCCAAGATAGAGTTTTATGCTTCAAAAAATCCGCATGATCAGCATCGTGCTGCTATGGTTACTCAGTACGGCAATAGTGGTGGCTCAAGATGAGTCGCCCCTCCAGACTGCCGTTTCCTTCTCGTCGCTATCTATCGACAACGGTCTGTCTTCCAATACAGTACGTGCATTGCTGCAAGACCGGAAGGGTTTCGTTTGGATTGGAACAAGCCGTGGGTTGAATCGTTATGACGGGCATCAAGTGACGGCATTGCCTGCCACACGCGCGATGTCTGTCACCTCGATGGTGGAATGGGGCGACACGTTGTGGGTAGGTACTGAAAATGGACTTTTTTTGTATCAGCAACGTACTGACCACATCGAGAAGTACAAGTTTCCGATGCAAAAAAACGCCGAAGGAGACCTCAATGTGTCCGACCTTAAGGTGGATGCTTCTGGACGATTGTGGATGGCCACAATGGGGCAGGGCATTCTCGTGCTCGACATCCCCAAGGGGACGCTTCGTGCGGTGTCCACTCCCGATGGGGGTAAATCCTACGGCTGCATCTATGTGAGCACGACCGGCACGGTGTGGGCATCCAGCAACTGGGTGAACCACAACCTGGTGCGCTATGATTCCCGCAAGGACCAGTTCCTGCCTGTGGAACTGCAGGCATCAGCCACGGGTCGCATGCCCGAACGGGTGGCTGGCATCACTCTTTGCGAAGACGCTGAACGGCAGATGTGGCTGGGTGCTTGGGATGGAAGCCTGATTCGTTTTGACAATGCGGGGCATCAGGCAGAAGTCGTGTTCACGGCTGAAGAGACCGGCATGCAGCATGTGCACAGCATCCTTGAGGTGAAGCCGGGCACCCTGCTGGTTGGCAGTGACAAGGGGCTTGATGCGATTGATGTGAAGAAACACAAGGTGAGAATGCACAATCGGGGCGATAAGAGTGGCGCTCTGAGCGACAATTTCATCTATCCGCTCTTGAAGGACAGGGAAGGAGGCACTTGGATTGGCACATATTATGGAGGCGTGAACTACACCCATCCCATCTCGGGCAACTTCACTTCCTATACCCACACCTCGCAGGATAACTCACTGTTGGGCAATGTGGTCAACCACTTCTGCGAAGATGACCAGCACCGCATCTGGATAGCCACCGACGACGGAGGCCTCACCTGCTTCAATCCTGCAGACAACACCTTTACGCCTGTGCAACTGGCTCCGAAAGGCACAGCCACCAATGTGCATGCCCTGCATCGGGAGGGTTCTCTCCTTTATGTGGGCACCTACACGCAGGGACTCTACATCAAGGACTTGCAAACCAATAAGGTGCAGCATGTGCCTGACTTCCTCGACGAGCAAGGACGCCATTTCGATGCCAGTTCCTATGCTATCAGCAGCGACCATGCCCATCGCATCTGGGTCGGCACGTTCGGTCATGTGGCTGTCTTCCATCCTGATACGCGCACTTTCAGCCAAGTGAAGCGAGTGGGTGGGCTGGTGACAGACATCTATGAAGACCATGCTCATCGTTTGTGGGTGGCGACCGAAGGCAGCGGCTTGTGGGTGTTGGATGAACGTGGGGTGTGGAAACACCATCAGCAACTTGCCTTGGAGACACATGGTGAAGGTACGCCTGCCACTGTTTACAGCCTTTATGAAGACCGGCAAGGCATCCTGTGGGTCGGCACCGCCAATGGCCTCTATTGTTACGATGCTGCCAACGACCGCTTCCTGCCAATATCGCTTCTGTCCGGTGTGGTCAGCGTGTATGGCATCACCGTCGTGGAAAAGGACTTGTGGCTCGCCACCTCCGCCGGCATCCTTTGTTATTCACCTGCGAAACGTGTGGTGCAGCAAGTGTATAAGAAGAGCCATAATATCGCCAGTATCGACTTCATGCCTGCCGCTATCTGCCGCAGTCATGACGGGTATATTTATCTTGGCACCACCAACGGTTTCGTCACCTTCAAACCCCAATCCATGCACCGAAACCAGGTGCAGCCGCACATCGTCTTCACGGGGCTTGATGTCTTTGGCCGTCCCGCGACTGTTGGCAGCACCTACTTGCCTGTACGCTTGCCTTACATGGATGAGTTGCGGCTGACCTACCGCGAGAATGTCATCCGCATCCACTTCTCGGCCATGAGTTTCCTGCAGTCTTCCGATATCCTCTATAGTTACTATCTGGAAGGGTTCGACGATGACTGGATTGAGGCGGGCAACCACCAAAGCATCACCTACACGAACCTCACTCCAGGCACTTATGTTCTGCATGTGAGAGCCACCACCAACGATGGCATGCAATCGGCTGACACCACGCTGCCCATCGTCATCACGCCTCCCTTCTACTGGAACACGCCTGCCAAGGTGATTTATCTGCTCCTTCTCGTCGCCGCCATTATCTTGATTGTGCGTCATCTTCTTCGCAAGAAAGAGCGCAAGCACGTGGCTGAAATCAAGGAACTGAACGAGCAGAAGGAACAGGAAGTGCACGATGCCCGCATCAAGTTCATGACCATCAACGACAAGGACCAGGAGTTTCTTGACCGCATGGAGGCCATCATCGAACAGAACTTCTCCAACTCCGAGTTGTCTGTCGATTATCTTGCCAGCGAACTTGGGGTGTCACGTTCCAGCCTCTTCGCTAAAATCAAGGCACTGGCCGATGTCACTCCGAACGAGATGATACAAGTCATACGCTTGAAACATGCGGCCTCCTTGCTCCAAACGGGTAACTATCGGGTCAACGAGGTTTGCTACATGGTCGGTTTCTCCAGCCCGTCGTACTTTGCCAAGTGTTTCCAACGGCAATACGCCTGCACGCCTGCTAAATATAAGGGGTGATGTCATTTGTGTATGGGGAAATTTGTTTGGAAGGATAAAATGCTGTAACTTTGCCTCGTCAATTTTAAATATAAGTAGAAAGATGAAAAATGTCAAGTATCTTATCTTAGTGGTTGTTACGGCCATCTTGGCCAGTTGTGGAACAGCCACTCAGGTGCCTATCACTGGGCGCAAACAGCGATTGGTTGTCAGCGATGAACAGGTGTTGAGCCTGAGCAACCAAGAGTATCAGAGTTATATGAAGTCAGCGAAGATTTCCACTGATGCCACCAACACGGCAATGGTGAAGCGCGTGGGTCAGCGACTGGCCAACGCCGTGGTTTCCTACCTGCAAAGCAATGGTATGGGTGCCGATGTTTCGAACTATCAGTGGGAGTTCAACCTCGTGCAGGACAAGCAGGTGAATGCGTGGTGCATGCCTGGCGGTAAGATTGTGGTGTATGAGGGTATCTTGCCCGTCACACAGGATGAAGCATCGCTCGCCATTGTGCTTGGGCATGAGATTGCGCATGCGGTGGCCAAACACTCGGCCGAGCGCATCAGCAACTCCTACAAGCAACAGACGGCTGTACAGGTGTTGGGCGGCGTGGCTACGGCTGCAGGCATGGGGCCGAATTGGCAGTCAGCCGTTTCGAGTATCATTGGCGTAGGCACCAAAGCGTGGACTTCGGGTTTCTCGCGCAGTCAGGAGAGCGAGGCAGACCACATTGGTCTCATCTTTGCCGCTATGGCTGGATATGACCCGCAAGTGGCGGTGCCTTTCTGGGAGCGCATGGCCTCTCTGGGCAATAGTTCCAACTCCATCTTCAGCGACCACCCGTCGGATGAGAAGCGCATCAAGCAGATTAAAGGTTGGTTGCCAGAGGCTCAGACGTATTATAAGCCTGTAACGACAACGACCACCACCTCTTCAAGTAAAAAGTCTTCAAAGAAGAAATAAAGCAAGAAACTTCATTTTAACTTCACCCATCTGATTTCCCCTTGCGGAACAGGTGGGTGAAGTTTTTGTTATAGAGTTCTGAAAGGCCGTGACGGTTGTCAATGGCTTCGCCCACCACAAGCATGGTGGTGAGCGTCAGTTTGTTGTCGTGAACGATTTTAGCGAGGTCTTTGAGCACACCCCGATAGATGCGCTGGTCAGGCCAAGTCAGGTGATAGCAGGCAGCGACGGGCGTGTCTTCGGGATACTCTTGGAGCAGTTCCTTCTGTACATCGTCCACAATGGCGGCACTGAGGAAGATGCACATGGTTGACTGCGAACGGGCCAGCAGGTGCAGTTGTTCTTTCTCAGGCATGGGAGTACGTCCTTCGCCTCGGGTGAGGATGATGGTTTGGGTGCGTTCGGGGATGGTGAACTGGCTGCGGAGTTCGGCAGCAGCCGCCAAGAAAGAGGAGATGCCGGGAGTGATGTGGTAGGACATCCCTTCGCGGTCGAAGAACGCCATCTGCTCCTGGATGGCACCGAAGATGCAGGGATCACCCGTGTGGAGACGCACGATGAAGTGCCCTTGGTCGTAGTGCTTTTTCATCAGGGCACATTGCTCCTCGAGGTTCATATCAGCAGAAGAGCGCACAACGGCACCAGGTTTGTGGCAGTTGGTCAGTTCCTTCGGCACCAGAGAACCGGCATAGAGAATGAGGTCGGCACGTTCAAGCATCCTTCTGCCTCGTACCGACACCAACCCTGGGTCACCAGGCCCAGCACCGACAATCTCGACGTGCCCCTGTTTCATGCGCAGATGCTTGTAGTCAATGGCAAGGGCTGCTGTCCAGTTCTTGCCCTTCACTTTGGGAACTATCAGTTTGCCGTGATTAGAGCCCAAGATGGCGGCTGCCTCGCAGACGCTTGGCGTGCCCACATGCTTAGCCACCGTCTGGCTGGGATTGGGCACTTGGACTTTCTCCAGTTCTTCTGTCGTGAAGAACACCACCTCCTCACCGTATTCGTCTTCGAGCAAGGCGCAAAACTCCTCGTCCTCTTTCACATCGATGGTGCAATATCGGTGAGAACAAGGCAGATAGCCCTGTCGCGCAAATGCTTCGTCTATCTGGTCGTAAATCTCCTCATAATCTGCAGGATGGTGCGCTAATCCGAAACCAACGGTTCCCACCATCGGCACGAAATGGAGTTCGAGCATTCCTGCTGGTGCATGGTGGATATATGGCGACACGATGATGAGAAGTTTGTACTTCTTAGGGTCGGCTTCGCGGATGTCGCGGATGATGGTGACGTGCTCAGGCAGGGTCTTTTCCAGATACTCCGTTCCTTCGTCGCGTACCTCCAACAGCAAAGCTGTCGGTTGACGATTGACAAAAGCAAAGATGCAGTCGTTCATATCATCCTCGCTGGCAATGGGCCAGTCAAAGCGTTCCTCCAGGGTGTCAAGTGCCCACAACCCGGCGTTGTCGCTCTGGGTGGTGATGACGGATGTGGCGCCGAGGATGGCTGCCACCTGCGTGGTCAGTTCGTTGGCACCGCCGATGTGTCCGGAGAGGACGGAAATGGCATGCAGACCTGTTGTGTCCACGCACACCACAGCGGGGTCGGTGTGTTTGTCCTCGACAAGCGGAGCGATGGTGCGCACACAGATGCCCATTGCGCCGATAAAGATGAAGGCGTCTTGTTTGTGCCAATGAGCCGCGACATTGTCGCGGCATAGTGTACAGGTTTTGGCATTGAGTTGCTGTCGGAGGAGGGCGGCGATGTGTTGTCCAGCCTCGCCGATGGGGATGATGGCTATTTTCTGCATGAGAGTATCTCGATAGGGTTATAGTCGTTGAGTTGTATGCGGAGGGGAGGTTGTTGTTGCAACCCCAGTTCTTGGCAGGCTTCGTCCCAGAGTTGGCGGCTGCTGGGGCGGTCGGTCATTTGGTTCACTACTGCCGATGTGACGCTGTTCATGACGATGATGCCGTCGGGGGAGAGATAGCGGAGCACTTTCTTCATGATAGCTTTGAGTTGGCCGCCGTGACCGCCGATGAAGACGGCATCGGGAGCTGCTACATTGTCGCAGCAGAGGGAACAGAAATCGCCGATGTGAATGTTGATGCCGGGGGCACCGAATCGACGGGCGTTCTCTTGGATGATGGCCTCACATTCAGGACGCACTTCGAAGGCCTCGATGTGGAGGTGAGGGAACTGCAGGCGAGCTTCGATGGAAACGCTGCCTGTACAGAAGCCGATGTCCCAAAAGGTGTGGCGATGAGGCAGGTCGAGGGCTTGGAGAGTGAGTAGACGAAGGGGCATTTTGGTGATCATCTTCTCGCGGCCATCCAGCAAAGTAAATTCTTGGTCGGGAATGCCGAACAACGAATGGTGTGAACGGGTCGAACGAAGGATGAGGCAGTTGGGGTGGTCGTAGGTGGCGTGTTCATCATAAAGGCTCACACGCTCCTTCTCTTCATTGCCCAGATTCTCCCCAACGGTCATGAGGTAGTTGTCATAGCCATATTTAACCATCCGTTGGTGGATGGCGTGGGGCGTTTTCGTCCTGTCCGTCAGGCATCCTATCATAGGTTCGCCGTTGATGAGCGCCTCGTCCAGTCGTTGCCAATCACGGCCTGTGAGCGACACCACATGCATGTCGTGGTAGGGCACACACATTCTGTGAGCCAGCATCTGGAGAGAGTTGAATGAAGGGAAAACCTTCATTTGCGAGTGGGGGAATTCACGCTGGAGGGTGTTGGCAAAGCCATAGAAGAGGGGGTCGCCCGATGCAAAAATGACGATGTGGTCGTAGTTTTCATATTGCTCAAACACCTTATCCAAGGGCACGGTGATGTCTATCCATACAGCTCCCTCGGGCAGTAGCGGCATCATGATTTCGTGGTGACGTTTACCGCCAGAGAACACATGTCCGTTCCTGATGGATTCGGTCACTTCAGGAGGGAACCACTGCTTTCGGCTGTCGCTGATTCCTATGATGTCACACGTCTTCATAAATCGCGTCCAGGTTTCAGTTGTGCTGCATCGTCGAAGGTGAGGATGGCGTTGCAGAGGGTGGCGGCGAGATTGCTGCCTCCCTTGCGCCCCTCGACAATGATTTTGGGGATGTCACCGAAAGGCTTGACCATGTGTTTCGACTCCTTCACATGCACAAATCCGACAGGGGCGGCGATGATGCCGGCAGGGTGGGCCTTGCCCTTGCGGATGAGGTCGCAGAGTTCCATCAGGGCGGTAGGAGCATTGCCGAAAGCGAAGAGCGCATCGGGGTGTTCTTCCACCGCCAGTCGGATGCCTGCTTGGGTGCGGGTGATGTTTTTGGCAGAGGAGAACTCCGCCACACGAACATCATTCAGATAGCATTTGGCTTCGATGCCGAGACGGGTGAGGGCACCTTTGCGGATGCCGCTGGTGACCATCGTCACATCGGTGATGATGGTGGTGAGCGTGCCGTCTTTCACTTTCTGGTAGAGGGTTTCCACAGCCCCTTCATCCATCTTCAGGATATTCTCCATGTCGAAGTCGGCGGTGGTGTGGATGGCATGCAGGAGTGCCCACAGGTGGTCAAGGGGATAGTCTTGTCTTTTGAGTTCAGAGGCGATGGTTTTGAAGGATTCCATCATGATGAGTTGGCCAAGACCCTCTCTGTCCTGTCGGACATCTCCCCCGTAATGGGGAGAGCCATCCGGACGGTCTCCCTCCCCATTATGGGGGAGGGTTGGGGAGAGGGTCTGATAGTAGCCGCGAGGGGTGATGAACTTCCCGTTCCACTGATAGGATTGTGAGTTGCCAATGAGGATGACCGTGAACATATCCACCGCTTCGGGGTCGAAGTCGGCAAGGGTGGTCACCGTCACTTCTTGTTCGGGTCGCCCTGCTTGCCGAACGTAGCCAACAGGGGTTTGGGGAGAGCGTCCCTCCGACAAGAAAATCTCTTTCAAGCGGTACAACTGCCAGTAGCGGCCGTTCGACTTGGGGTTATAGACAGCCGTCACGAAGTCTCCCACGGCAGCGGCCTTGATGCGCCGTTCGATGACTTCCCAGGGAGTCATCAAATCGCTCAGCGAGATGACGCAGAAGTCGTGACCGACAGGGGCGCCAAGCAGGGAAGCGGCCTTCTGGAATGCCGAGATACCGGGAAGTGCCTCCAACTCGATGTCGCTGTTCCGCTCACGCTTCATCTCATACACCAGCGGGGTCATGCCGTAGATGCCGGCATCGCCCGAGGAGATGACCACGACGGTCTTGCCCTCCTCGGCCAGCGAGAAGGCTTGCTCGGCACGTTCGCGCTCATGCTTCATGCCCGTGTCAATGCACTGGCACGTGGGCTTCAGATAGGGTGTAATGAACTGAAAGTAATACTTGTAGCCGACGACCACATCTGCCTCGCCCACCGCCTGAATGACGGCTGGCGTGATGTCTTCAGGGCTGCCGGGCCCGATGCCTGCGACGATAATTTTTTTCATACGGGGGCAAAGATAGTGACTTTTTTCATGTTCACCAAATATCGGGGGATTTTATTGCTTTCATCGGAGTGAATCCGAAATACGCATTTTCTGTTCGGAAACTTCTTATTTGTAACATTTGTTACACACCCAGTGTTACACATGTTACACTGCCACTGTTACACTTGTAACACTGGGTGTGTTACAAGTGTAACAGTAGAGTAGAGTGTTTTGTGATAAAATCGCAGTCGAAATTGAGGCTATTTCTTGAACTTGACCTTGAGGCCGACAGTCAGCATTCTGCCGGGGTTGTAGAGGGCATATTTGCGTGCCGACGAGTCGATGCGGTGGTCGGTCTTGTCGAAGAGGTTGTCAATGCCGATGCTGGGTTCGAGCAATGCCCACTTCACACAGTCGAAAGTGTGCGTGGTGTTGAGGTTCCACACACCGAAGCCCGGCGCATCCTCGTATGTGCCCGTGTAGTAAGTCTTCGACTGCAGACGGCCGTTCAGGTTCACGTTGAGGGCATACCGACCCCACGCATGATGATAGTTGGCGGCAATGGTGCCGGCGTTGCGGATGCTGCGCTCCAGCACGCTCCACTTGTCGCCCGTCTTCGTGCGGGCATAGGTGTAGGCATAGTTGGCCGAGAGGTTGAAACCGCGGAACAGGTTGGCCGAAACACTCACCTGCACACCCTTCACATCGCCCTTGTCGCTGTTCTGATAGAGGGCATATTGCTCCAGTTTGGCAGCCTCGGCAGCAGTCATCTCGGGGAACTCGTTCTGCAACATGGCCATCGACGCCTCATCCGTCTTGATGTTCTCCTTCACCACCATGTCGTTGATGCGGTTCATGTAGCCAGTCACGCTCACCATCAACTTATCCGTGTGATACTCAGCGTTGAGGGATACGTAGTGGCTCTTCTCAGGCTTGAGGTCGCGGTTGCCGAAACTGATTTGGGGCTTGCCGCGATTGACAGCGTAGTAGTGATAGTACAACTCGTCCAATCCCGGTGCACGGAAACCTGCGGAGTAGGTGGCACGGAAGTTGAAGGGGCCTGGCGAATACATCAACGTTGCCTTCGGCGTGAAATGTCCGCCTGCCGTCTGGTGGTCGGTGTAGCGGATGCCCACCGTCGCCATCACGTTCTTCAGGAATCGCTGCTCGTGCTGACCGTAAACGGCAAACGTGTGCACTCCCTCATCGATGTTGCCCGATGTGGCATAGAGGTCGTCCCTGCGCCAGTTGGTGCCAATGATGGTGGTGCCTCCCTTCATCAATCCGAGAATGGCCTTGATGTCGCTCTCGTAGGCATGCTGCTTCTTCGACAGGACGAAGTCGCCCACCTTGTTGCTCTTCGTCTCCACATCGTAGTCCTTTCCGTAGCGGAAACGGTCGGCCGTGAAGGAAGCCTGCACGGAGTTCTTCTGCGTGAACTTGTAGATGCCGCCCACATTCCATCGTGCGCCCTTATACTGCATCTCATAGTCGGTGCCGCCCGTGACGTCGGGGTTGGTGTTCGGACGGTCGGTGATTTTGTACGAGTAATCAAAACCCGCGTTCAACGCCAACTTGTCGTTGGGCGAATAGGTGAACTTCTGCCCCAAGAGGTTGGAACGGTAACCCGTGTACAGCGGCGCGATGCTCCGCTGTGTCTCCGTGTCAGAGCCCTTCACATACTCCAGATCGTTGATGCGGTAACTGTTCGCGCGGTCGTGGGTGTACGAAGTGTAAGACCCGAATCCGTGGGTGAAAATGTCCAGAGTCACCGCCTCGGTCAGTTGTCCCTTGCCCGACACCCGCGTGTCGCTCGTCAGGCTGACAAGGTTCTGCGTGGGTTGGTCGGTGATGATGTTGATGACACCAGCAATGGCATCGCTTCCATAGAGCGACGAAGCCGCGCCGTCCAGCACCTCGATACGCTTCACCCTCGACATGTTGATGCGGTTCAAATCGATGTTATTCGAGATGTCGCCCGTCAACTTTTGTCCGTTGATGAGGATGAGGATATACTTGTTTCCCAATCCGTTCAGACGGAGGAACGAACCCATGGAACTGGGTGCCATCGACACCTGCGGCATCATCCTCGTGAGGGCACCGTCGAAGGTGCTGATGCCCTGCTCCTGAATCTCCTGCGAGGACAGCACACGCACGGGTGTGGCTGTGGATTTGAGTCGCTGATGGTGCCCCGAACCTGTCACCACCACTGGGTTGAGGTTGTAGGTGCGTTCCGTTGCTGTGGAGTCTTTATGCTCCATCTTGTGAACTTGGGCATAAACGGCGCTCCCACATGAGAGCGCCGCCAAGAAAATCGTGATTTTCTTCATTGAGTTCAAAACAGATGCTTACTCTTCAGGATACATGGAGTGGTAATAATCCACAACTTCGGCATCCTTTGTATGCTGAATATAGATGTTGAGGATGTTTGTGTATTCGAGCAGACCGTGTACGAGTCCCTCTTCGCCATCCGTGTAGTCGGTTTCGTCAATTTCGTAGCCAGAGCGCAGGAAGTACCTCTTCCAGCTGGTGTCTTCCACCTCGCCGTCTTCATTCTCCTCGAAAGAGGCTGTGTCCATGTCCCATGCATCATCGTTGCCTGCCATGTCGTTGTGGGCGTGGTCACCGGCGATAGACATGAGGGGAGCACAGAACACCTTGCCTGAAGTCATACCTGCATCCTGCATACGCTTACGTACCTGCACCTTAAAGTTCTCTTTCATGTCAACAGTGCCCACGAAGTATTTGGGGCTGATGGTCTGAAGGGCTGTCTCCAGTTGGTCATAGCGCACGTTTGCCTTGTAGGTGTCGTATTCGTCGGGATTACCATGACCCATGAAGAGCATGGCGCCTTCGGCAGCGTAGTTGCTGAAGTTGACATCGAGTGCTGAAGCCAAAATGGTGGCATCATCCTCTGTGTACATGAGTGGCATGCCGAGTTTGAGTGTCACCTGAGACATATAGGTGTCGTCAAGGTCGCCGTTCACATTGTTGCCGAAGTCCTTCATCGCATTCACCACGCGGCTGAACTCCTCACCCGGAATCACCTGAAGAGACTGCACGATAATTTCGTGGTACTGGACACGACCGAAGGATTCCAACCAATACTTGGGCTCGTAGAAGGAGCGCTTGTAAGTGTTCTCACCTGCTGCTGCACGGTTGATGCAAATGGCAGAAGAGAAAGAGAGGTACACGTCGTAGCCAGGGAATTTCTTTTTGTACTCTCCAACAGTGTTGTCGAAAGCATCGTAAGCCTGCTGCCATGTAGAGCCAAAGGCAACGAGCAGGATGACCTTGTCATTCTTCTTCTGTTTCTTGACGGTGTCGTCAACGGCACGCTGATACTTTTCCATGTTGGATAGTGATTCATCGTCGTCGCTACAAGCGCTGAAGCTCATAGCAGTCATGAGGGCAACTGCTGCCATCATGAAATACTTAATTGTCTTCATTGTTTGATTGATTTAAAGAGTTAGACTTATATTTATTAAAAAGCTTTTTGCCTTGATGGAATCGAATGGTGAAGGAGGCATAGAAGGTGGTGCCTGGTGTGGTCGTGCCGAGATGCAGGCCATGTGGCGTTTTGTCCACATAGTTGAAGATGTTGTCAACACCTGCTTCCAGACGATAGTCCATGTGCCGACTGTTCCCGAGGGAATGGGTGGTGGACAAGCGCCAGGTGTTATAGCCTTTCCCGTTGCCATCCACTTGATAGTATCGTTTGCTGGACAGATGTCCATAGATGCCAATGCCTAATTGATACTTGGGGGTAAAGCGGTGTTCCCATGTGGCGAACAGGTTGCCTTTGTGGTAAGCCATGCCGTCAATCACTACTTTGGTCAAACGGTCATGACTGGTGTCATAGACATGAGCATCGGTGTCGAGATAGCTGTAACCGATGCCGCCTGTCCATTCTTTGTGGACATAGCGCACACTCACATCCACGCCACAGGTGCGGGCATCTTCCATGTTCTGGTATTGGCGTACCTTGCTCAGCATCTCGCCATACTGTTGACGGTATATTTCGGGTGCTGCTGTGCGAGGGATGGTGGCTAAGGCAATCATGTTCTCCACCTTGTTGTAGTAGCCTGTGATGGTGAGGTTCAGTCCGTTATGGTTCCATTCACCCCCCAGCGAGAAATAGTTGGAGGTTTGTGCCTTCAGGTCTTTATTGCCTAAATACATGATGACGGAGTTCATCTCTCGGATGTAGCGATAGTTCTTCTCCTTCAGCGTAGGCGACTTGAAGCCTTGGCTCCAGGTGGTGCGCAGCCTGACACCGCCCATGCTGAACATGGCAGAGACTTTTGGGGTGAGGTGCCATCCATAATCTTCATTGCGGGTCAGTCGTAGGCCCCCCGTCATCTGCAACCAACGGAGCAAGCCCCACTCGTCCTGCACATACAGTGCTTCCGTGTTGTCGCTTGCTGTGCGATGTTCCAAACTGGTGGGTGCTTTCAGATAGTCGTAACGTGCTTCCACACCAGCACTGAGCCGGTTCTCGTATGGCAAGGTGAACACGCCTTTTAGGTGTGCCATCGTACGTTGCTGGTCACTCTGTAGCAACTTTTGACCCGCGAAATAGGGAAAGTCGATGATCAGATTACCATTGGCATCGAAACCTTCTGCCAAAGTGGTGGAGGTGAAGGAATGGTAATAGGCATGTTTGTTCCAATCCACATCCAACGTGATGATGTCGCCTGCGTTGCTCTTCCATTGTCCACCCACAGAGGCAGAGGCATTGCGATAAGTTAAATCGAAGGTCTTCACGTCATACTTGGGATATTTCCCCTTCGGACGGTAAATGCCTTTGCCATAGATTGAACCGCTGGCATAGAATTCCCACTGCTTTGAGGGCGTGAAGGTGAGATGCTCTGACACCTGCCAACTGGTATGTTTATTGACGGTTTTGTTGCGTGAGTCAGTAATGGGTGAGGTGCTGCTGGGCGTGTATTCTGTTCCTGTGTTCTGCCATCCGTCACTGTGTTGCAACTGGAAATTGGTGTAACTCTTCCATTTGCCCCATGCCAACGATACGCCATTGTGTTGACGGAGGTCGTTGTGACTGCCGTATCGGGTGGTGTTTTCCAGCATGACACCTTCGTTGTGCTTCTTGGTGATGATGTTGATGACACCAGCGATGGCGTCGCTGCCGTAGAGTGCCGACGATGCCCCTTTCACAATCTCAATCTTTTCGATGTTGTGAGGGTCTATCAGTGAAAGGTCGTTTTCGCCACCCACATCACCATGAATGCGCTTGCCGTCTATCAGAATCAGGATGTAGTTGTTGCCCAGGCCGTTCATCTGCATCTGACTGCCCATGTCACCTTCGCTGAAGGCAAAAGAGGAGGTCAGCCCCGACAGGATATCAGCCAGGGAACTGCCAGAGAAGTTGCGCAGCATCTGCTTGTTGATGACCTCCGTCTGAACGGGCGCATCTTTCAGCAGGTGCTGGGTTCCAGTACCTGTCACGACCACTTCTTGCAAGGAATCTTCCTTCAGAATGTCTTGTGCACATAATGTCTGGGCGAAGCATAACCATGCTAACCCAAGAACTACTCTCTTCATAAAGCGGCGGTGTTGTCATGCATAGTCCTGTGCATGTATACATCTTTTTCTTTGGGACTTTGGCAGGTATTCTGACTTTCTCCCGGCCTGTTCGCCTTCCCGATTCCTCAGTGGCTTTTGTGAACAGACGTTGACAAAAGGAGATTACAGCTGCAGGTACAGCTCCAGATTCTCACTGGATTCCCTTGCATCTCACGACCGTTTGAATCGTTTGATTACCAATTTCGGTGGCAAAGATAATAATAAAGAATTGAAAAATGGAAGAATTGAAGGATGAAAGTTGTTTTCGCCCATATTTTTTTTGTTCTTTCTTCCAATTTTCAGATTCTTTATCGTATTTTTCAATTCTTCAATTTTGCAGTTCTTCAATTTTTCCTACCTTTGCATTCCGATGACACACGGTTTCCTCATAGCAGCACCCACCAGTGGCTCGGGCAAGACGACAATTGCCCGAGGGTTGATGGCGTTATTGGTCAGCAAAGGACTGAAGGTGCAGCCCTTCAAATGTGGACCTGACTACATCGACACGAAGTTTCACGAGGCGGTGTGTGGGCGTCCAAGCATCAACCTTGACACCTTCATGGCGACCAAGGAGCATGTGAAGGAACTCTTTGTGCACTATGGCCAGGATGCCGATGTGTCGATTGTCGAGGGCATGATGGGCTTGTTCGATGGCTACGACCGCGACCGAGGTTCCTCAGCGGAGATTGCTAGTGTGTTGGGCATTCCTGTGGTGCTGGTGGTGGATGCCAAGTCTGCCGCTTATTCGACGGCAGCCTTGCTTTATGGCTTCACCCATTTCTCTCCCCCTCACTCTCGACTTTCAACCCCCACCTCCCAACTTTCAACTTTCAATTGTCAACTTTCACCTTTCACCATCGCTGGTGTTATCTTCAACAAAGTAGGTTCAGAACGTCATCGGAAGATGTTGCAGGAGGTGTGTGATGACTTGCAGATGGAGTGTTTCGGCTTTCTTCCCAAATGTGTGGAGTTAGAACAGGGCTCCCGATATCTGGGCTTGGACTTCTCTGAGAAGATGGAGAGTGAGAAACTGGTGGCGTTGTTGGAGGAGCATGTGGGTTGGCAAAGATTGTTGGCGTTATGATTGTGGTGGCAAGAAATAGTGAGTCGTTCTCGTTTCTCTATCAGGAAACGTTGGATAGGTTAGGGGAGGTGACTTTCTTTGACCCGGAGGCGAACGAACCGCTTCCTGCGGGTTGTGACTTCCTGTATTTGCCCGGCGGCTATCCCGAGAAACACCTGGAGGCATTGGTGAAGGCCGAGCAAACGCGTGAAAGCATCAGAGCCTATGCAGAACAAGGTGGTCGCATCGTGGCGGAGTGTGGTGGCATGATGTATCTGTGCCAAAGCATTGTGACCGACGAGGGCGAGTTCCCGATGTGCGGAGTCCTGCCTTATCGCATCACGGCACGAAAGGCCGACCGCAAACTCTCCCTGGGTTATCGGCGGTTTGTGTTGGATGGCTATGAGTATCGGGGACATGAGTTCCACTACACGCAGTTCTTGGACGAGACGCCACCATCTATCGTGCAAGTTGATGATGCCAAGGGCCATCCTGTGCCCACGCCTGTGTTCAGACACAAGAATGTGTTGGCGAGTTACACACATATATATAATATCAGTATAGATACACTATAGTATGAAAAGGCTTCATCCCATCATGTTGGCTGGTACGGGCAGCGATGTCGGCAAGAGCATTCTTGCCACCGCCCTGTGTCGTATCTTCTTGCAAGATGGCTACCATCCTGCTCCGTTCAAAGCCCAGAACATGGCGCTCAATTCCTACGCCACTCCTGAGGGGCTGGAGATTGGACGTGCACAAGCCGTTCAGGCCGAGGCAGCCGGCATCCCTTGCCACACCGACATGAACCCGCTCCTCTTGAAGCCCCAGAGCGACCACACCAGCCAAGTGGTGCTGAATGGTGTGCCTATTGGCAACCGCGATGCCTACGACTTCTGGCGGAGTTCTCGGAATAATCCGAATACTCCGAGTAATCCGAATACTCCGACAACTCCTCCCATTGACTTTCGTCATGAAGTCAATGCTGCCTTCGACCGCCTTGCTGCCCAATACAACCCCATTGTCATGGAAGGGGCAGGCTCCATCTCCGAAATCAACCTTCGCGACCACGACCTCGTGAACATGCCGATGGCTCGCCATGCCGATGCCGATGTCATCTTGGTGGGCGACATTGACCGTGGCGGCGTCTTTGCGTCCGTCTATGGCAGCATCGCCTTGCAGACACCCGAGGACAAGGCGCGCATCAAGGGTATCATCATCAATAAGTTCCGTGGTGACCTCCGTCTTTTCGACGACGGACGCAAGATGTTGGAAGACCTCTGCGGCATCCCCGTCTTGGGCGTGGTGCCCTACTACAAAGACATCCACATCGAGGAAGAGGACAGCGTAGCCTTAGGGAAAAAGGCTGGAGGCCAACTTTCACCTTTCACCTCTCAACTTTCAACGGTCTCGGTAGCAGTGGTGCTCCTGCGTCATCTCTCCAACTTCACCGACTTCAACGTGCTGGAGCGTGACCCTCGTGTGCATCTCTTCTATACGAACAACACCGACGACCTCCTGAAGAGCGACATCATCATCCTGCCAGGCAGTAAATCGACCCTCTGCGACCTCTACGAACTGCGTCGTAATGGGGTGGCACAAGCTATCATTCGTGCGCATCGTGAAGGAGCCGCCGTCATGGGCATCTGTGGTGGCTATCAGATGATGGGGCAAGAGGTGTTGGACCCTCAGCATATCGAAGGTGACATCGAACGATTGCCCGGATTGGGGCTTCTGCCTGTCACCACGACCATCACAGCCGAGAAGACCACCCGACAAGTCACCTTCGACGGAGGCATGACGGGCTATGAGATTCATTGCGGCGAGACCCATCCCTGCAACGATGCCCCTCCAAGTCCGCTGGTCACTTTCAGTGATGGCACTCCCGATGGCTACAAGGTGTCCGACCGATGCATGGGCACTTATGTACACGGCATCCTCGACAACTCCGCCTTCATCGACACGCTTTTGCAGCCCTTTGCCGCCAAACTGTCCGAGCGGAGCAAGCCCATCGACTACCAAGCCTTCAAAGAACAGCAGTACAACCTCTTGGCTGACCATGTACGCCACCATCTCGACATGGACCGCCTCTACCAACTCCTCACTTCTAACTCCTAACTCCTCATGCTTTCCGGCCACGGCGATGACATCTACAATTATTCGGGCATCCGCATGAACTTCAGTTCCAACATCTATGCCCACGCCGACCTCTCAGGGTTGGAGGAATATCTGTGCCGTCATCTTGATGTCATCCGTTCCTATCCCGAGCCGTCAGCCCGTTCGTTGGAGGCCATGATAGCACATGAGTGTGGCATCAAGGCCGATGAGGTGCTGGTGACGAGTGGTGCTACCGATGCCATCTACCTCATCGCCCAAGCGTTCCGTGAGAAACCTACGTTCAAGGTGTTCCATCCCACGTTCTCCGAGTATGAGGATGCGTGCCGTCTGTTCGGCTATGAAGAAGTGGAAGATGCGGCCCTCTGTTGGCTGTGCAATCCCAACAATCCGACGGGCGAAGTCCTGTCTGCCTCTTTTGTGGAGGAACTGGCCACCCGGCATGAACATCTCGTGATAGACCAATCTTACGAAGACTATACCCTCGCTCCTTTGCTGACTCCACAAGAAGCGGTGCGTATGGGCAATGTGCTCCAACTTCACTCCATGACCAAGCAGTATGGCATTCCAGGTCTTCGGGTGGGCTATGTGGTGGCATCATCCCGCTTCATTGCCACCCTTCGCCAGTCTCACCGTCCTTGGTCGGTCAATGCGTTGGCGATGGAGGCAGGCAAATGGCTCATCCGTCACCATGCTCGTCTCATTCCCGACCTGACTGCCTATCTGACCGAGACCCAAAGGCTGCGTGAACGCCTGAATGTCCTTGAGGGGATACAGACCTTTGATACACAGACAAACTTCTTTCTCTGTACCATCGAACTTGCCACTGCCACCGAACTCAAGGACTATCTGGCAAACCAACAGAACATCCTTATCCGCGATGCCTCCAACTTCCGGAGACTCACACCCCATCACTTCCGCATAGCCACCCAATCGCCCGAAGAGAACGATGCCTTGGTGGCTGCCATCCAGCAATTCATGGACGAATGATGAACGAAGCGCTGTATGGCATATTACCCCTCCTGATAGGTTGGCTCCTCGACCTCCTTTTCGGCGACCCCCAATGGATGCCACACCCCGTCGTTGGGTTTGGCAAACTTATCTCATGGGGCGAAAAGCGGCTCAACAAGGGCAGCCATCGCAAACTGAAAGGTGCACTCCTTTCCCTCTTCCTCGTCATCTTCGTTTTTGTTGCCACGTGGGTACTTCTCGTTCTTACATCCTGGGTGGTCTCCCTCCCCATTACGGGGGAGGGTTGGGGAGAGGGTCTTTTTCTTGCTCTTCCCTCTCTCATCATCTTTTGGTGCCTTGCCGGCACTACTCTCATCCGTGAGGTGCGCCAAACTTTCTTGGCCGTCGACCGTTCTCTCGACGAAGGGCGCAAGCAAGTGGCCCGTATCGTCGGGCGCGACACTTCCGAACTCTCTGCCCAGGAAATCCGCACGGCAGCCCTTGAAACCCTCGCCGAGAACCTCAGCGATGGCGTCATCGCCCCTCTCTTCTGGCTTGCTGTCGCTGGGGTGCCAGGTATGCTCACCTACAAAATGGTCAACACCCTTGACTCTATGATTGGCTACAAGACCGACCGCTACAAGGACTTCGGTTGTTTTGCCGCCCATCTCGACGATATAGCCAACTATATCCCTGCCCGCCTCACCGCCTTCCTCATGGTGTTGGCATCAGGGCATCTCTCCCTGCTGAAATTTGTTGCCAAGTATGGTTCCCACCACGCCTCTCCCAACAGTGGCTATCCCGAAGCCGCCCTTGCAGGCATCCTCAACTGCCGCTTCGGTGGCCCCCACACCTACTTTGGTCAACTCTTCGACAAACCCTACATTGGCGAGAATGACCGTCTCCTCACTACCCAAGACATGCGCATCGCTATCCGCATCAACCGCATCGCCGAATGTGTGACCGTCCTCCTCCTCGTCCTTCTCTATATGCTCCTCCATCTCCTCCTCCCCATAACCGCATAACCCATTCCCCCATGAAACGTATCATCCTTATCACTGGTGGCCAACGCTCAGGCAAAAGCCAATATGCCGAACGCCTTGCCCTCTCCCTCAGTCCTAACCCCGTCTATGTGGCGACCGCCCATGTCTGGGATGACGAGTTCCGTCAGCGTGTCGTCAAGCATCAGCAACGGCGCGGTGCCGAGTGGGACAACATCGAAGAAGAACGGTACCTCAGTCGCCATGACCTGACAGGACGCACGGCCGTCATTGACTGCATCACCCTGTGGTGCACCAACTTTTTCTTCGACCAGCAAGATGTGGACAAGACCCTCGCTGCCCTCAAGGACGAGTTTGACCGCTTCACCGCCCAAGATGCCACTTTCATCTTCGTCACCAACGAAATCGGTTTAGGCGGTATCAGCGACAACGCCGTGCAACGCCAGTTCACAGACCTCCAGGGCTGGATGAACCAGTATGTGGCCCAACAGGCCGACGAGGTCATCCTCATGGTCAGCGGAATCCCAGTGAAAATCAAATAACTTCCCCCTATGCATATATTCAATATCACTTCTCCCGACCAGGCGCTTCGTCCTGTCATCCAGGCAAAAATAGATAACCTCAACAAGCCCAAGGGTTCTCTGGGCCGTCTCGAAACCCTTGCTATGCAGATATGTCTGGCCCAGCAGAGCCTCACGCCTTCGTTGGCGCATCCTTGCCACCTCCTTTTGGGTGGCGACCACGGCATCGAGCGTGAAGGGGTCAGCGTCTCCCCACGTGAAGTCACCTGGCAGCAGATGGTCAACTTCACCAAAGGTGGGGGTGGGGTCAATATGTTCTGCCGCCAGCATGGTTTCCATCTCCGTGTTGTCGATGTGGGTGTTGACCATGATTTGTCACAGATTCCCGGCATCCTGAATCGCAAGATAGCACCAGGCACCCGTAACTTTCTGCACGAACCGGCCATGTCTCCCTCGGAATATGAGCGTGCCATTTCTATCGGCGTCGAATTGGCCGATGCTTGCCACGCTGAAGGCTGTTGTGTCCTTTGTGTTGGCGAGATGGGCATAGCCAACACCTCTCCCTCGTCCATCTGGATGAGCCTCTTCTGCCACATCCCGTTGGCCGAGTGTATCGGTGCCGGCTCTGGGCTCAACTCCACGGGCGTCACCCACAAAGGCAGGGTGCTCACGCAGGCGCTCGAACATTTCAACGAACAAATGCCGACCCCTTCCGCCAAAGACATCATCCGCTATTTCGGTGGTTTTGAGATGGTGGTGGCCATCGGTGCGATGCTCCGTGCTGCCGAACTACAGATGCTCGTGCTCGTCGATGGTTTCATCATGACCGCCTGTGCTCTGGCGGCCTGTCAACTCTATCCTGCTGCCAAAGACTACATGATCTTCGGCCATTGTGGCGATGAGAGCGGCCACCGTCGTATGCTCGATGCCCTCCACGCCGAGCCAATCCTCTCCTTAGGACTGAGGTTAGGAGAGGGGACAGGTGCGCTTTGTGCCTTCCCCATCGTCGATTCCGCTGTCCGCATGATGAACGAGATGAACAACTTCGACAATGCCAACATCACCAAATACTTCTAACCAGCCCACGCGCTGGGCGATTTTCTCATAGCCTTATGCACATCAAATATCACCATCGCATTCTTGCTTCCTTCATCTTCTTCACCCGTTTTCCTTTCTGGCGGCTCTATCAGCCACCCAAGGAGGCGTATGCTACTGTGGTGGAGCATTGGCCGCTGGTCGGGTGGCTCACAGGTGGCATCATGGCGGCAACGCTTTTCGGTGCATGCCACATCCTGCCTTATCCTGTTGCTGTCATCGTGGCCATCCTTGTTCGTCTCTTCCTGACAGGCGCACTCCACGAAGATGGTCTTGCTGACTTCTTCGACGGGTTCGGAGGAGGCGTTGACCGCCAGCGCATCCTCACCATCATGAAGGACTCCCACATCGGCACTTACGGCGTCATTGCCCTCATCTTCTACTTTGCCCTGTTGGGAGGCATCCTCATGTCCTTGCCGCCCATGACCGCTGTCTTCGCCATCTTGGCAGCCGACCCGTTGGCAAAGATGTTCTCCAGCCAGATTGTCAACTTTATGCCCTATGCCCGTCGTGAAGAAGACGCAAAAAACAAGACTGTCTATCGCCCCATCAGCATGGGTGCAACCATCGGTCTTGCTTTGCAGGGACTGCTTCCCTCCCTTCCGCTCATCCTTCTAACCGACACCACATGGTGGCTCGCCGTTCTGGCACCCGTTGTTGTTGTGGCCATCCTCTTCCTCTTCATCTGGCGCAAACTCCAGGGCTACACGGGCGATTGTTGTGGAGCCGTCTGCCTCCTTGCCGAACTCTCCTTCTATTTGGCTGTGCTGCTTTTGCCATAAGCGCAGAAGGGTAGTAGCACAATCCCCCCTTTCAGTACCTCAAAAACGGTCTGAGTCACACCGCCACCCTCGGTGTGACTCAGACCGACCCCCTCGGTGTGACTCACACCGATTTTGAGGTAGTGGAAGTCCCCAATTGGGGATACTGAAATGGGGGAAAAAGAAAAAGCGGAAGTATCGATTGACACTTCCGCTTTTTTCGTAGCGGGGGAGGGGCTCGAACCCTCGACCTCCGGATTATGAATCCGACGCTCTAACCAGCTGAGCTACCCCGCCATCGCTATGGATGTTTTTCCGTTAGCGAGTGCAAAGGTAGGGGTTTTTCGGAAACTGACCAAGAGTTTTTGCTATTTTTTCACTTTTCGCTTTTCATTTTTCGCTTTTCTTCGTACCTTTGCAGCCGTTTTCAATAGAATAGATATTAATTAGGAAAAAAAACGAATTATGGCTTACAATTTGTTGAAAGGTAAGAAAGGAATCATTTTTGGTGCACTCAACGACCAGTCCATCGCTTGGAAGGTGGCAGAACGTGCCGTAGAAGAAGGTGCACAGATAGTACTCACCAATACAGCTGTTGCCTGCCGCATGGGAACCATCGCGGAACTGGCAGAGAAGACCAACGCGACAGTGATTGCCGCCGATGCCACCAGTGTGGACGACCTTGAGATGCTCTTCACAGAGTCGCAGAAGGCACTGGGCGGAAAGATTGACTTCGTGCTCCACTCATGTGCCATGAGTGCCAACATGCGCAAAAAGCGCACGTATGACGACCTCGACTACAGCCTCCTGGACAAGACGCTGGACATCTCCGCCATCTCTTTCCACAAGATGCTGCAAGTGGCCAAGAAGATGGATGCGCTCGCAGAGAACGCCAGTGTGTTGGCACTCACCTATGTGGCCAGCCACCGCACTTTCTTCGGATATAACGATATGGCCGACGCCAAGTCGCTCCTCGAGTCCATCGCCCGTTCCTTCGGCTACATCTATGGCCGCGAGAAGGGTGTGCGTGTGAACACCATCAGCCAGTCGCCCACCTACACCACTGCTGGTTCGGGCATCAAGGGCTTCGATGGCCTCTACGACTTCTCCGACCGCATGTCGCCTCTGGGCAACGCCAGTGCCGACGAGTGTGCCGACTACTGCATCGTCATGTTCTCCGACCTCACTAAGAAGGTAACCATGCAGACCCTCTTCCACGATGGCGGTTTCTCCAACATGGGTATGTCGCTGCGCGGTATGACACAGTACAACAAGTCCTTCATCGAGGAGAACACCGACAAGGAAACAGGCAAGATCATCTACGGATAAACGGCATATTGTTGTTGACAGAAACGAAGATTGGCTGCTCCATTTGCGGGGCAGCCTCTTTTTTTGATTGTTGGGGCTCCTTCGCCTCCTTCTGAGCTTGGATAAACGATAATTGGCTACGCCCAGCTAAAGGGTTCCCAAAAATTGACAATAATTCTGACCAATCATTATTATAGGAACCAATTTTTGGAAATTATTGGTAACTATTGCTTTTTCCCTTTTTTTTCACTATCTTTGCACCAGAAACGCATATCGGTACCCTTCACCCATCATGAGGCGCGTTTCATAAATTCCTTCTATGAATTGATCAATTCCTTCTACTTATTCATCAATTCCTTCTACGAATTGATCAATTCCAAGAAGGAATCGAATTTATCTCTTACACTACCACCAAGGAGACTCCTCCACTGAGTCACTGGAGGTTTCCCCACTACCATCATTGCCATTGTTGCGGCTGCCGCAATTTGCTGCATCAAGCGGCCTCTCCGCTTAATCCGCTTCATCATTCCGCAGGGATATGTTTTTTCTCCACAAGTTCCTTCGGAACGATTGAACAGATTGAACGGATGGAACGGAAAATAAATTCGTGTCATTCGTGCAATTGACTCCGTCGAGCTAAAGGTTCGTGTTCAGAAAAACATGTAATTCCCATGTAATAGCCCATATAATTTATCATTAATTGAAGTTTCGCAGGTTCCACTTGTTAGAAGTTAGAGAAGTTAAAGAAGTTAGAGGAGTTAAAGCCGAATGTAATGCTGGCGTGAAAACTCCTCTCCACAGTTGACAGAGTATAGGCTTTAACTCCTCTAACTCCTATAACTCCTTTAACTCCTGAGCATAGCGATAACTTCCGAAAAATTGAAGATATTTTGTGTGGATTAACAGAAAAGGTTGTATCTTTGCACCCAGATAACAAAATAATGAAAAGTATGGAAGCAATGACATTACCTCAGGAAGGACAGTTGCTGGTAAACATTAGCGACATATCGCTGATGAAGGACATCAAGAAGGCCATCAGCATGCTCAAGGGCGTGACGAAGGTGAAGACCCAAAAGGTTAAGCCGCGCCTCTACGACCCAGAGACGGGTGAGTACCTGAACGATAAGACGATGAAGCTTATAGAGGATGTACACAATGGCAAAGAACCGGTGTATCATGCAGAAAGCGTAGATGACATGTTCCAGAAGATTTTAGGTTATGTACCAGGTAAAGTATAGCAAGCGGTTCGACAAGAATCTGAAACTTTGTGCGAAACGCGGGCTCAACATGCAGCTCATTTTTGAAGCCATTCAGTTGCTCGCTGCCAATGGTTCACTGCCTGCCCAGTACCACCCGCATAAGCTGTCAGGTAATCTTGATGGTATATGGGAGTGCCACATCCAGCCCAACTGGCTGATGACATGGGAGCAGAATGACACTCAGCTCACGCTCCTCTTCCTGCGAACGGGCACACACGCTGACCTGTTCTGATATTTCCCCGCAAATCATCTCTGCTTCCTCATCCCGCAGGGATATGTTTTTCTTTTCCACAAGTTCCTTCGGAACGATTGAACAGATTGAACGGAAAATAAATTCGTGTCATTCGTGCAATTAGTGTTCAGAAAAACATGTAATTCCCATGTAATAGCCCATATAATTTATCATTAATAATTAATGGCTAATTAACGGTCAATTCATGGAAATTGATGTGAAAAAGAAAGATTATTGAGGAAATGTTGTATCTTTGCACCCAGAATCGATAAATTACAGAAGATATGAGCATTGACACTTACAAGCTGACAAGTATGGAAGAGCCTACCGACGAGGTGCTCAGCCAACTGATGAGAGAGGCTGCAGAGGAAGCGTCCAAGTCAAACAGTGAAGCAACAACACGCTTCTTTGAAGAAATCAAACAAGCTGCCGCGGCATACTGATATGAGTACCATAGAACATCGTCCCGTTTGCTCTTCCGTATGACCGAAGGACAGCTGTTCAAGCGCTACACGGACGACATTCCCCTCTGGGCTCAAACCATCATAGGCTAAATATTTCCCCCACAAATCATCTCTGCTTCATCATCCCACAGGGATATGTTTTTTTTTCACAAGTTCCTTCGGAACGATTAAACGGATTGAGCGGAAGAAAATTCGTGTCATTCGTTGTGCAGAAGGCACACTTCGAGAAATCCTTACTAGTGGTTCATGATTTGTGAAATTCGCGCTATCCGCTTAATCCGTTTAATCATCCCGCAGGGATATGTTTTTTTTCCACAAGTTCCTTCGGAACGATTGAACAGATTGAACGGATGGAACGGAAAATAAATTCGTGTCATTCGTGCAATTGACTCCGTCGAGCTAAAGGTTCGTGTTCAGAAAAGTATTCGTGTTTCAAGAAGGAAATAATCCATGTGTTGGGGTCATTTGTGAGCTCGAGAAGTTTTTTCTGGAAAAATAGTTCAAAAAAGTTGAAGAAATGTTTGGAGGTTTCGGAAACTTTTTTGTACATTTGCAACGTGTTCAACCTGATGACCTGATAAATATGAACGAGGACACAACATACAACACAAATCGTACCATAAACATAAATAAAGTTAAAAGAACGAAGAAAATGGCCGGAATCCTTGGCCGTTCCAATGTTTTGTGTACTCTCTCTCTCTCTCTCTCTCTCTCTCTCTCAGTCTCTTATTGACAATAGCATATACACAATTCAGTTGCGCGGTTATCCGCGCAATCCTCTAAGGCTTCCCTTGCATTCATGCAGGGGGAGCCTCTGTTGTGTTGAAAGAAAAACATGTAGTCACAAGTTCAGAGGAAAGGGAGTGGGGCAAGGTTTGTCTAAGGAATAGGGGAATAGAGGAAGTGCGTCTTGCGAGACGCCAGAAAAACTCCTTGATTCCTGAATTCCTTAGAATAACAAAACACCGCTGACACGAAAAAATCTGTGGAATCTGTGAGAGAAATAAAATCCGTTTTGCCTCAGTGAGTGAAGAGAAGACAAGAAGACGAGAATACAAGAAGAGAAGAAGACAAGATAATTTTTACCAAATAACAATTTATTTACTAACTATTCAAACTATTAAGCTTATGAAAGAAAATGATTCTACCATGAGAGCGCAAAGCCGGGGGGACTCGCGCTTTGCCAGAGTGCTAACTATGCTCGCCCTGCTGCTGATGGCGGCGACGGGCGCGTGGGCGCAAGAGCCCGCAACCACCTACACGGTGAAGATGAAGGCCGGCACCGAGGATGCCGCGAACTGGACCATCGCATCGGGCGAGAATAGCGCCACGGGCGACGCCGCCGACGGACTGACGGGACTCAGCAAGAAAGACGCCGTCACACTGACCTACGGCGGACGCCTGAAGGTGAAGAGCGTCACCGCCACCACCGACGCGGAGCTGACCATGCAGAGCCTCACCATTGCCAAGGGCTCTACCGGGCTGAGTGAAGACAAGGTACTCTACTACATGCCCGGCGATACCTACCGTCAGGCGCTGGCCCGCACCGAGAACCAGTCGACGGGCGGTCTCGGATGGGGCTATTGGGAGGACAGCAGCCTTACCACACTATTCTTCAAGGAAGTGACGACCAAAGCGTGGGACGTAGCAATCGACGGCGATAGCAATTTCGGCTCCGGAAAGGGCACCTGCACCATCACGCTCGATACGGAGATCAATCCTACTGGCCACACCTTCCAGTTCGTGACGACGCAGTAACGCCCTCGCGCGCGCGTATTATATATAATGTATAAGGAAACGGATGGAGACGAAAAAGTGCTACTCAACGACTGAGCACGGGGTTTCGACCCTCAGAACGTACTACTCAACGACTGAGCACCGAATCCATCGATGTGATTTTAAACACGAATTACCACGAATTGAACACGAATTTATCATTAATGGAAAATTATATGGGCAATTACATGGCAATTATATGTTAAAAGAAAAAAGAAACATTAAAACATTAAGATTATGATACAAATTAAGAAAACAATACTGACGCTCGTCGCGCTATTAGCCGTGACGACCGGAGCGTGGGCGGACGGCATCGTCTGCACAGCCAGTGATTTGGGCAAAGTGCTGTGTACCGACGGCAGCATTTACGAAAACGTGTCGGCGGCAACCACCGCAGGCAAGGAGGCCGTTGCCATGATAGCCTACGTCAGCGGCAGCAACGGCCTGGCACTGGCGCTGACCGATGAGAACGGTCAGACCTGGGACAACTCGAGTCCATCCAACAAAGGTAAGACTGCTCCCGAGATATGCAGCGCATTGAATACAAGCAAGGCCGTAACAGGCGGCACATGGAAGTTGCCCAGCCAGGACGAGTGGAAGCAGATGTTCAGCGCCAATGGCGGCAACGAAGGAAGCTACACCGGCCTGAATACAGCCATCGTCAATGCCGGAGGCACAGACTTGGTGGAGGGCGAAGATTACTGGTCGTCGTCGGAGGTCTTTGACGACGCCTGGCTCGTGAACATCTCCAATGGCAATGCCAGCTGGGACACCTACGGTAAGCACTACAGCCGCTGTATTCGCGCCTGCCTCGCTTTTGATATAGCCGCCGCCTCCGGCCCCGAGGTCGCCTGGGACAAGGCGAAGAACTCCGGCACGTTCACCATGCCCGGCGGCAACGTAGAGCTGGAGCCCGAGTACTACCCCCAGGCCACCGTGGCTGACGGTGGTGTGACCGCTGCCGACGCTGACGCGCGCGCCACTACCGACGACCCGCTGGTGAAGGTGGACGCCACGAAGCTCACCGGCGCCAAGAAGCTGATGTACTTCGTCAGCAACAGCGGCACCACCGCACCCGCCTA
>JAEEGS010000034.1 GCA_016280445.1 Bacteroidaceae bacterium | reverse complement strand
GACGAAAGAAAAACAGATAAAAACAAGTAAAAATAAATAAAAATAGCTCTTTCTTGCTTTATCTTATCTTTGTGTGACGAAGAATATATTTTTTTCTGTTTTTTTCTGTTTTTTCTTCGTCCGCCGAAGGCGAATAACTTCTATATCTCTTCTATTGTTTAAAGATTTTTCTTCCTCCTACAATATACACTCCCCTGATTGGGTGCGTCACCTTCCTTCCCTGCAAATCATATATATCTGTCTTTTTCCTCAAACATGAGTTCAACATGAATTAATCATGAATTGAACATTCGGTTGTTGATTCGAACACGAATAATTCGTTTTATTCGCTCCATTCGTTGTATCTGTGAAGATTTGCAAAGATATGTAAAATTTTTACAAACAACAATCACAAAATAGGCGCAAAACGCATGTTTTGTAAATTTTGAAACAATTTTTGTAAATTTTGAAATTCTAACAGCAGAGGAAGGGGGAAAAAAACAGTTCATTCGTGTCATCTGCTCCATCGGCATAGCCAATGAAGACTTTTTCTTGTCGGCGAATTGTGCGAATGAAACGAATAAAATCTCTGTGAATTTGACTCCGTCGAGCTAAAGGTTCTGTGGTGTCTGTGTGAGATAATGAGCCGTGGACGGCTCACAGAAAGATGTTATTTCACACAGAAAGCACAGAAAACACAGAAATACGAACACGTATGGCGCGAAGGACACGAAGGCGAAGCCTCGGAAGATCCCCTTCCACAGCCTCTAAACCGATGTCCCCGATGTCGGTCAGGCGATGTCCCCGATGTCGGTCGACCGATGTCCCCGATGTCGGTTTTGAGGCAGTGGAAGGAAGTCATGAGAGGTTACGGTGTGAAGACAATGGAGGATGTGCCTGTGCATTGGCACACAAACATAGCGAAGGGATATGTGAGAGAACACATATCCCTTCGCTATGATTAAACGGGGTGTTACTTCGTGCCGCCGCCAAGGGCGATGTAGAGGGCGATGACGGCTTCGGCACCGTTGTACATGTTCGAGGCCTCATTGAGCTGGGCATTGAGGAGCGACTCTTGAGCCGTGAGGACTTCGAGGTAGCTGGCCTTGCCGTTGTCCATCAGTTCGTGGGTGCCCGTGTAGGCTTCATGGAGCACCTCCACCTGACGGTGATAATACTCATGCTTCTCGCGAGCAGCCATACAGTCGGCCATGGCCTCATTCACTTCGTTGCCGGCATTGATGACAGCCTGCACATACTTCTTCTTCATGTTCTCTTCGGTCAGCTTACTGATCTTGTAGTTGGCTTTGATCTGGCCACGGGCGAAGATAGGCTGCGAGAGGGAAGCGACTGCCTGAAGCAACAGTTTGCCGGGATTGACGAAGCCGCTATTGTTGCTCCATCCTGCCTCTCCCGTCAGTGTGAGACTGGGATAGAAGGCGGCACGGGCTGCCTGAACATTGTAGAAGGCTTCTTCCATGTAGTAGTTGGCCATACGGATGTCGGGGCGATGCTCCAGCATCTGGGCTGGCACACCAATCTTCAGGTAGCGCGTGTCGAACATGCGCTTTCCTTCAGAGGCAGAGTGATAAAGGTTTTCTGTCTGCCATTTGGTACGCTCGATGTGCTGTGGTGTGATGCAGAGCAGATTGCAGATGTTGTTCTCGGTCGAGCGTATGGCGCGACGGATACTCACTATCTGTAGCTTCACGTCGAGCCATGAAGACTCCTGCTGGTTCACGGCTGTCGAGTAGGACTGACCGTTCTCATAGAGTGCCTGCTGTGTATCCAATGAGGCTTTCCAGAGGCTGTCGGTCTCGGTGAGGATGTCCAGTTCGCGGTCGAGCAGTTGGAGATAGAAATATTGCAGGGCAATGGAACTGATGAGGTTGGAACGTGTGGACTCCTCGGCCATCTGTGACTGCAGCCATGCCGCTTTGGCAGCTCGTTTCTTATTGGTGATGGAGCCGAACACATCGGCATCCCATGACACATCCAACGGCAGGATGTAACTCTTCGTGGGTCTGCCCCCGTCGAAGCTGGAGATCATGCCCTGCGGCGAGAAGAAGAGGGACGGCAGATAGGCCAGCCGTTGGGTTTTCAACGAGATTTCACTCTTCTCGACATTGATGCGGGCGGTGTTCAAGTCGGTGTTATTGGCCAATCCCTGCTCTATCAACTGCTGCAGCAGGGGGTCGGTGAAGAACTCGCGCCAAGACATCTCGGCGATGGATGTTTCTCCTGTGGCCGACAGGATGTCCTGTGTGGTGCCGAACGGCTCAGCTGGATCCTGCACGGTCTTCTCATATTTATTATATAAGCCGCAGCCCGTGAGTGACAAACCCATGGTTGCTGCGATAATGATATTCTTTGTTTTCATATACGGTAGCAAATTTTTCACTTTTCACTTTGCGCTTTTCACTTCTTTGCCTTGGAACTTCTCATGCAGTTTCTGGAACACGATGAAGAAGGCGGGGACGACGAAGAGGAGGGCGATGGTGCCCACAGTCATACCACCGATGACACCCAGGGCGAGGGCACGGTTACCGTTGGCACCAGCACCACCCTCGATGACGAGCGGAATCATACCGGCAATCATCGTGATGACGGTCATCAAGATAGGACGAAGACGCTCCTTGCAGGCCTCAAAAGCTGCATCGACGATGCTCATGCCTTGGGCACGACGTTCGGAGGCAAACTCGGTGATGAGGATGGCCGTCTTGGCCAACAGACCAATCAGCATGATGACACCCGTCTGCAGGTAGATGTTGTTGTCCGATCCAGGCAGGTTGAACAGCGAGCAGATGTAGGCCATGACAAAGGCACCCATCAGTCCGAAAGGTACGCTCAGCAGCACTGCCATCGGGGTGAACCATGAGTTGTAGAGCGAACCCAGAATCAGGTAGATGAGGATGGCACAGATGGCATAGATGATCGCTGTGGTGTTAGAACCTGCGGCCTCTTCCACCTCGCGTGACATGCCACTGTACTCGTAGGTGGCAGTGGTAGGCATCTCTTGTCTGAACACCTCAGCAATCACCTCATGAGCCTCTCCTTCGCTATAGCCGCTGGCGGGTGAAACGCTGCAGGTAATGCTCTGGAACAGGTTGAAGTGCTCGATGCTCGATGAACCGACAATTTCCTTCAGGGTGACAAACTGCAAGATGGGCGCCATCTTGCCACTCTGCACCTTCACGAAGATATTGTTGAGAGACGTAGGATCAAGGCGGTACTCGGGAGCGGCAGCCACCATCAGGCGGTAAACCTTACCAAACTGATTGAAGTTGCCCACATAGGCACCACCGCAGAAGGCTCCCAGCGTGTTCAGCACGGCGCTTGGCGACACACCGGAACGATCGCATTGGGCAGCATCCACTTCGACCTGATATTTCGGATAGCGCTCACTGTACGTTGACATGGCGGAACTGATTTCCGGACGCTCAGCCAGTTTGGCCAAGAAATGGTCTGTCTTTTGGGCAAACTCCGACAGGTTGCCACCCGTGGGATCCTGCACAATCAGACTCACGTCGTTGCTCGTACCGTAGCCTGGCACCTGAGGCATCTGGAAGGGCAGCACCTTGGCGTTCTTGATGCTCAAGCAGTCCATATAGAAACGGTAGAGGACGAGATCTATCATGTGGTTCATTCCCGGACGGTCGTCCCAATTTTTCAGACGAACAACAAGGGTGGCCATATTCGAGCCGTAACCAGATATCAGACCATAGCCGCAGGAAACAGCGTAACTCTCCAGTTCAGGGATATTCTTCAACTTCTTCTCCACCTCCGTCACCAGCTCAAACGTCTGCTGCAGCGTGTAGCCCTCTGGTGCACGCACCTCTGCCATGAATACACCCTGGTCTTCCTGTGGTACGAGACCCGAAGGCAGGTTCTTCATGAAGAACACCAGCAAGATGGCGGCAACAATCAGCGAACCCCATGCCAAAACGGGGCGCTTGATGAATTTGTTGACGACCTTTGAATACTTGGCGGCAATGGCATTGTAGCTGACATTGTAGGCTTTTTGGGTATAATAGGTGATGGATTTCTTCTCTTCGCCTTTCTTTTCCGACATCTTCAACATGATGGCACAAAGAGCCGGGCAAAGCGTCAAGGCCGATACGCACGACAGACCGACCGACGCGGCAATGGTGACACCGAACTGCGTGAAGAAGGTGCCCGACGTGCCCGACATGAAGGTCACAGGAATGAACACGGCCATAAATACTAATGTACATGAGACGACGGCTACCGACACCTCACTCATGGCCTCGCGGGTGGCCTCACGAGCATCTGAGATACCATTCTCCATCTTCGCCATGACGGCCTCGACCACCACAATGGCGTCATCGACCACCGTACCGATGGCGAGCACCAAGGCGAACAGCGTCAGGATGTTGAGCGAGAAGCCTGCCAGCATGACGACGGCAAAGGTGCCCAGAAGCGATACGACAATCGAGATGGACGGGATGATGGTGGCCTTGAAGTTCTGCAGGAAGAAGAACACCACCAGAATCACCAGGATGATGGCGATGATGAGGGTCTCCACCACGTTATGGATGGCAGCAAAAAGGAAGTCGTCGGAGGTCATCAGCGTAACGAACTCCAGTCCGGCAGGCATCGTCGCCTGCATTTCCTCACAAATCTTCGTGATGCGGGCGTTCACCTCCGTGGCGTTGGCACCTGGAGCCTGGAATATCATCATCATGGCACCGGGGCGACCATTGATGTCCGACATGAAGCTGTAGCTCTCGGCACCAATCTCCACCGTAGCCACCTCGCCCAGTCGCAACAGGTGACCGCCATCGGTGGTGCGCAGCACGATGTCGTTGAATTCCTCGACTGTCTTCAGCGTACCTTTGTACTCCATCGAGTATTGGTATTTGTTCTCAGAGTTTTCACCTAACGAACCCGTGGAGGACACGAAGCTCTGGCTACTGATGGCATTGATGACATCAATAGGTTCCAAGCTGTACTGAGCCATCACGTCGGGCTTCATCCAGACACGCAGGGAGTATTTGTTACCCAGGGCGGTCACCTCACCCACGCCGGTGATACGCTGAATGCGCGGCTTGATGTTGATGTCCACATAGTTCGAGACGAAGTCGTTGTCGTACTTGCCGTCCGAACTCCTCACAGCCAGCACGCGCAGGATACTGTTCTGCCTCTTCGACACCTGTACACCGACCTTGGTCACGTCGGATGGCAGCGACGAGGTGGCTTGCGACACACGGTTTTGCACGTTCACCGTCGCCATGTCGGGGTCGGTGCCCTGTTTGAAGTACACCGAAATTTCCACATTACCCGACGAGGTGGCCTTGGAGGTCATATAAATCATGTCCTCCACACCATTGATGCTCTCCTCCAACGGCTGGATGACCGACTCCATAATCGTTTGCGGGTCGGCACCGGTGTAGGAAGTGGAGACACTCACTGTCGGAGGTGCGATGTCTGGGTATTGCTCGACAGACAGCGTGTTCATCGCGATGTAGCCCACAATCGCTATGACAATACTGATGGCACATGCCATCACATATTTATTAATGAATATATTGTTCTTCATAATCCTTAACTTAACTTTCGGAAGTTACCGCTTCGCTCAGAAGTTATAGAAGTTATAGAAGTTATCGCTTCGCTTAGGAGTTAAAGCCTATACCACCATGCGGGGTGTAAGTTACCATCTGTCGTACATAACATACGGCTCTAACTCCTTTAACTCCTCTAACTCCCTTAACTCCAAGCAAGTGGAACTTGCGAAACTTGAGATCCTTATTTAAAAAAGCACTCGCTGTCCCTCATTCACGTTATTGGCTCCAACGGTGACAATCTTGTCGCCCACCTTCAGTCCGCTGGTCACGGAGAAGTTCTTGCCGTCGCCAATGTCCTCAGTCGTCACTGTGACTGCTGTTGCCGTGCTGTCGGCCTGCACCTTATACACCTGCTGCTTGTCCAACAGTTTCACCACAGCCACTTGCGGAATCACCATCACGTCCTTCTCGTCGAAATGCATGACCACCGTACCCTGAATACCTGAGAAGAGTTGGCCGTCAGGATTGGGGAACGTGGCTTTGATGGCGATGGTACCCGTCGAAGCATCCACCACGCCCGTAGCACTGCTGATATAGCCCTTATGCTTATATTCGGTGCCGTTCTTCATCACGAACGTTACCGGAGGGAAGTTTTTAATGGCTTCCTCAAGATTCATCTCGATACCCTCCGCCACAGCATGTTCGAGGACATTCTCAGACACAGAAAACTCTGCATTCATGTTTGTATTGCCGCTGACCATTGTCAGTTGCGTGGATGGCGATACCTGGTCGCCGGTTCTTACGGGAATCTCACCAATCACACCTGTCACGGGAGCTGTGATGGTGCAGTAACCAAGGTTCACTTTCGCACGGTTCACTGATGCTCGTGCCTGAACCACCGCAGCCTTGGCCTGTTTGTACGAGTTCTCGGAGTTGTCGAGCATATAGCGGCTCACAATCTTCCTGTCAAACAGGTTCTTGTTCGACTCGTACTCAAGTTTTGCGCTGCTTTCTGCAGCCTGTGCTGCCAGCAGGTTGGCCTGAGCGGATTCCAATTCCAGCTGTGCATCGCGCTGGTCAATCACGAAGAGCACCTGTCCTTTCGTCACTTGCTGACCCTCGACGACCGCAATCCTTGTCAACTGTCCAGTCACTTGAGGCGTAATGGTGACATCGGTCTGTCCTTTCAGTTTGGCACTGAACTTCACGGGAACCGTGATGTCCTGTTTTTTTACGACCATCGTCTCGTACGATGTGTTCTGCTCCTTGGGCATGTCAATGCCGCATGACACCAACCCGGCTACGAGGCCGAGCATCAAAGTCCATTTGAATGATTTCATTTTCATGTGTTTTTATGCATTATTGATTAGTTTTTCGTGTTAAAGTACACAAAGGTATGCAATTTTTCAGAAACAGCATCATTTTGAACACAAAAAAACCATGTTTTGTAAATTTTGAAACAATTTTTGTATATTTTGAAAGTCAAACAGCGAAGGAAGGGGGAAAAAACAGTTTAATCTGTGTAATCGTTGAGAAAAAAACATATCCCTGTGGGATGATTAAACGGATTAAGCAGATTACTTAACTTTCTGAAGTTACCGGTTCTTTGCGAGCAAAGCGCTTCGCGATGACGCTCGAAGTTAAAGAAGTTATCGGTTCTGTGTGAGATTAAAGATTGGTGGTGTTGCGCATCCACGCAGTCACGCTCTGCCCCATTCGCTGTTTGAAGGCGAGGCTGAAGGTACTGTAGCTGTGGTAGCCGCTGTCGCTGGCCAGTTGTTGGGCAACGATGGGTTGATGTGCAGCGGTAGCTTTGTGGTAGAGCGTGATGAAGTGGTTGATGCGGAGGTTGTTGATATAGGTGTTGTATGTGACGCCTTGGCTGGAGAAATACTGGCTGAGATAGGAACGGTTGGTGCCAATCGTCTGAGCCAGTTGCTGCAGGGTCAGGTCGTGCTGCAGGTAAAGCTGCACCTCCACGCAACGCTCAGCCAACAGCTGTTCGATGTTGGAAGAGGGAGAAGCTGCCTCACCCTTTTGCATTTCCTCTCTCCCCTCGGTCACCAATTGTTCCGATTCCGCAATTGCCCTGTGAGTGAGGGAAGTAGATAGTTCATCTGCTTGTTCTTGAGGGTCATCACTCCCATCCTTCTCAAGGAGGGCTTGGGGGAAGGTCTCCAAGGTTGGCAGGGTCTCCACGCGCCACAGCAGAAGGGCGACAAGCACAAGCTCGATGCCATGTATGAGCCAAATTAAGACCATGTCTGTAGCGAGTACATAGACGACAAACAGCAGCATGCAGACGAGCGACACCGCTTGGCACAGCCATACCTTCTTATTCTCCAAGTCGGCGTAGTTGTCGTTCAGCCAGCGTCCGTATTGTCTGATGGCGAAGACCATATATGCGGTAAAGAGCAAGCTGAGCAGAAGAAGGTATATGCTTGCCATCTGTATGAGCAGGTTACGGGGATAGACGACGTACACCGCAGACATCACCACAAACGGTATGATGCCCATCAGGGCGGGCCATACCGACCGGTGGCGATCCTGAAGCATGGCAAGCAGCGTGCCAGCAAAGGTGGTGAACAGCAACACGCTGTCGAGTATGGCAAACACCATATAGACCACGGAATGTATGTCGCCAGAGTAGAGGTAGAACAGCAGCCACCATACGTGTGCCATTGTCGAAACGGCAAAGAATGATGAAGCCCAACGACGCAACCGCACAGGTGACGTCACCTCAGGCGCGAAGGCATTGCCTCGGCGCAGCAGCAGGTAGAAGGCGGCAATGGCAGGCACCACGCCCGTGATGCCATAGAGGATAAAAAATAGGATCACCTCAACAGATATATGGTCGGTAAACATCCCTCTGAATTGTAAATGAGTTCTTATCGCGGTTGTTTCGATGGGTTCATTTCTTCTTCACGGGGTCGCAAGTGAGTCCGCAGCCTAAACGTTTCAGGATCTTGCGGTCGACTTCGCCGAGCATGACGGTGGAGTGCATCTGGCAGCCACGAAGTTTGGGCAGCTGTTCGAGGGCGCGACGGCAGTTCTCGTCGTGCTGCGAAAGGACGGAGATGGCCACGAGCACTTCGTCGGTGTGGAGACGAGGATTGTGACCTCCCAAGTATTCAGTCTTGGTCTTTTGGATAGGTTCAATCATGCTCTGGGGGATGAGTTTCACATCGTCGCCAATGCCTGCAAGGTGCTTCATCACGTTGAGCAGGAGGGCGGCACAACAGCCGAGCAGGTCGCCCGTCTTGGAGGTGATGATGGTGCCATCCTCCATTTCCATGGCAGCACAATGAACACCTGTCTGCACCTTCCGTTCGTTGGCAGCCACGGTGACATGACGATCGGCTGTGGTGATTTTGGCCTGATTGAAGAGCAACTGAATCTTGCTCACCTCACTCTCGTTGCACGCGCCATCGGCGAGTTTGTTGGTCGCATCGTAGTAGCGGCGGATGATTTCATCCTTGGAAGCCTGACAGCACACCTCGTCGTCGCTGATGCAGAAGCCCACCATGTTCACACCCATGTCGGTTGGCGACTTGTAGGGATTCTCACCGTAGATGCCTTCGAAGAGGGCATTGAGGACGGGGAATATCTCGATATCGCGATTGTAGTTGATGGCCACCTTACCGTAGGCATCAAAATGGAAAGGGTCAATCATGTTCACGTCGTTGAGGTCAGCGGTGGCTGCCTCATAGGCGATGTTGACGGGATGCTTGAGCGGAAGGCTCCACACGGGGAAGGTCTCGAACTTGGCATAGCCAGCACGGATGCCACGTTTGTTCTCGCCATAGAGTTGGCTGAGGCATACAGCCATCTTGCCGCTGCCAGGACCTGGCGCCGTGACGATGACGAGCGGACGGGTGGTCTCCACATAGTCGTTCTTGCCGAAGCCCTCCTCGGAGGCAATCAGTTCCACGTTGTGGGGATAGCCGTCGATCAAGTAGTGGAAATAGGACTTGATGCCCATGCGCTCGAGACGGTGGCGGAACTGGTCGGCTGCACGTTGGCCGTCGTAGTGAGTGATGACCACCGAACCCACATAGAAGCCACGGCTCATGAACTCGTCGCGCAGACGGAGCGCATCTTCGTCGTAGGTGATGCCGAGGTCGGCACGCATCTTGTTCTGCTCAATGTCTTCGGCACTGATCACAATAACAATCTCAAGACTGTCGCTCAACTGCTTGAACATACGCAACTTGCTGTCGGGCTTAAAGCCTGGCAACACACGCGATGCATGGTGGTCGTCGAAAAGTTTGCCACCCAACTCAAGATACAGTTTGCCATCGAACTGGGCAATGCGTTCACGGATGTGCTCCGACTGAATCTTGAGGTATTTCTCGTTGTCAAATCCTATTTTCATAAATGTCTGTTTTTACTAATTTGGCTGCAAAGGTAAGAGTTTTAATTGATAATTGACAATTGATGATTGATAATTCACAATTCACAATTCATAATTCATAATTCACGATTGATAATTGTTACTTTTTTATAAAAAATAGTGTCATCTAGTAAAAAACTCCTAACTCATCACTGCTAACTCCTCACTTTTCCTTATCTTTGTGGCGTTTTTCAGCCAGATATGCGCTGGACGAAGTCAAAAACTCTCAAAAACCAAGAGTCATGATGAATTTATTAGATGTTGCACCCATCTCTTCGTACGATCTGGAGACGACGTGGTGGGAATCCTTTCAGGACATGGACACTTGGATGCAGGTGTTCTGGGTATGTGCTGTCGTAGGCTCCATCATCTTCCTTATTCAGATGGTGTTGACGCTCATCGGAATGGACAGCAGCGACATGGATGTAGACTTCGATGGTGCCGACACCATGGACTTGGGAGGCGGCATCTCGCTGTTCAGCATCAAGAACTTTGTCAACTTCATCGTCGGCTTCGGCTGGGGTGGTGTCTGCTTGAGCACCGCCATCGAGAACTACTGGGTGCTCACCCTGATTGCCCTGTTAGTGGGCGCGGCCTTTGTGCTCATGTTCTTCTTCATCAAGAAGCAGACCAAGAAACTGGAGCACAACGGCGCCTTCAACATTGCCGACTGCGTGGACAAGACTGTCGATGTCTATCTGCGCATTCCTGCCGGACAGAGCGGCAAGGGCAAGGTGCAGGTGAGCCTCAACGGCTCCATACAGGAGTTCGATGCCATGACCGAAGGCGACAGCATTGCCAGCGGCCAAAAGGTGAAAGTGGTCAGCATCATCGACGGTTCCACCGTGTTAGTGAAATAAATAGTAAATCGTAAACTTGTAAATAATAACCATGACTTATCTTATTATTGTAGCAGTGGTTGTAGCCATTGTGCTTCTCATCTCCATCATCAATCGATACAGAAGATGTCCGTCAGACAAGATTCTGGTAGTTTATGGAACCACAGGCAACAGAGGTTCAGCCAAGTGTGTGCACGGCGGTGGTACGTTCGTGTGGCCCATCATTCAGGACTATGCCTACTTGAGCCTCACCCCCATCAGCATTGATGCCAATCTGACCAATGCCCTCTCGCGCCAGAACATCCGCGTGGATGTGCCTTGCCGCTTTACCGTCGGTATCTCCACCGACACAGAGAGCATGACGGCAGCAGCCGAGCGTCTGTTGGGTCTCACGGCTGCCCAGATTCAGGAACTGGCACGAGACATCCTCTTCGGTCAGTTGCGTCTGGTCATCGCCACCATGAGCATTGAGGAACTGAACAGCGACCGTGACAAGTTCCTCGAGGCCATCTCCAGCAACGTCGAGGTGGAATTGAAGAAGATTGGTCTGCGTCTCATCAACGTGAACGTGACCGACATCAACGACGAGAGTGGCTACATCGAGGCACTCGGTCAAGAAGCTGCAGCCAAGGCCATCAACGAAGCCAAGGTGCGTGTGGCTGAACAGGAGAAGTTTGGTGAAATCGGTAAGGCTGAAGCCAACCGAGAGACCCGTATCCGTACTGCTGAAGCCAATGCACAGGCTGTACAAGGTGAGAACGAGGCCAAAGTGCAGATAGCCAACTCCGATGCCGACCGTCGCGAACGCGAGGCTGAGGCACAACGCAAGGCCATCGCTGCCGAGAAGGTAGCTGCCGCCAAGGCTTTGGAAGAAGCATACTCCGCTGAGCAGAAGGCCGAAGAAGCACGTGCCAACCGTGAACGTGCCACCCAGAGTGCCAACGTGCTCGTCAGTCAGGAGATTGAGAAGAAGCGTAAGATTATCGAGGCAGAAGCCGAAGCAGAAAAGATTCGTGTGAACGCGAAGGGTGAAGCCGATGCAGCATACGCCAAGATGGAAGCCGAGGCACGTGGTCTCTTCGAGATTCTGTCACGTCAGGCATCTGGTTACGACAAGATGGTACAGGCTGCCGGTGGCGATGCCAACAAGGCTTATATGCTCTTGCTGCTGGAAAAGTTGCCAGACCTGGTGAAGACACAGGTGGAAGCCGTCAAGGGCATCAACATCGACCACGTCACCGTTTGGGATTCGGGCAACTCTGCCGACGGAAAGGGCAGCACAGCCAATTTCCTGAGCGGTCTGATGAAGAGCGTTCCCCCACTCCACGAACTCTTCGACCAGGCAGGACTTGCATTGCCCGAGTATCTGGCCAAGAAGAAGGAGGAAACCCCTGCCACTGAAGAAGAGGTTGATGAAGAAGAATGATGATTAAATTATAATGATAAAAAAGTGAAGAATTTACTTTATTCAATGCTCGCGGCTTGGGTCGTGAGCATTGCCGTGTTCACAGTCACCAGTTGTAATGACCATGAGACCTATGCCAAGCAGAAGGCGAAGGAGAAGAGTGCCATTGGCCGTTTTCTCCGTGACAACGAGTTTGTAGGCCCCATCACCGTCATCACCGAATCGCAGTTCTATGCACAGGACAGCACGACCGACCTCGAGAAAAACGAGTTCGTCTTGTTCAACGACGACGGTATCTATATGCAGATTGTACGCAAGGGCGAAGGTCCTACGATGGTCGAACTGGCCAAGGAACGGAAAGACTCCACCGTCACCCGTCCGTTGCTGTGCAAGTTTCTCGAGTATGACATTGAGAGTGCCGACACGACCAACAGCAACATCTACAAATCAAGTATAGAAGACGAGATGATGTGTACCTATAGCCACTACAGTCGGAGTTACACCGCTTGGTACACCGCCGGCGTGATGCTCTCGGTCTATGGCTCCATAGTACCCAAGGGATGGCTTAAGCCGCTCAACTTCATCCGTTTGACCAAGGTGGCTGGCGAAGAAGCCAAAGTGCGCCTCATCGTGCCCCACTCTTCAGGCACCTCCAACGCTGCTGGCTATGTGCTGCCTTTCTATTACGAAATCTCGTATCAGATTCCCCCCAAATATTGATAATTGATCATTGATAAATAACCATATGAGTCTTATTAAATCTATCTCAGGCATCCGCGGCACCATTGGCGGACGTGCCGGCGAGGGACTGAATCCCCTCGACATTGTAAAATTCACCAGTGCATACGCAACCCTCATCCGTCGAACCACGAAAGTGGAGAGCAACAAGATTGTCGTGGGGCGCGATGCCCGCATCTCTGGCGAGATGGTCAAGAATGTTGTATGTGGCACCCTCATGGGCATGGGCTTCGACGTGGTCAACATCGGCCTTGCTTCCACCCCTACTACAGAAATTGCTGTGGCAATGGAAGGCGCTTGTGGCGGTATCATCATCACTGCCAGCCACAACCCACGTCACTGGAATGCCCTCAAACTCCTCAATGAGAAAGGTGAGTTCCTCAATGCCGCTGAAGGCAATGAGGTGCTCAAAATCGCAGAGGCAGAAGATTTCGACTTTGCCGATGTGGACCACATGGGCAAATATATCGAGGATAACACCTACGACCAGAAGCACATCGACATGGTGCTCGGTCTCGAACTCGTCGATGTTGCGGCCATCAAGAAGCAGAACTTCCACGTGGCCTTCGACAGCATCAACTCTGTGGGCGGCATCATTCTGCCCAAACTCTTCAAGGCATTGGGTGTAGAGAATGTCACCCCACTCTACGCCGACCCCACTGGCGACTTCCAGCACAACCCGGAACCGTTGGAGAAGAACCTCTCCGACATCATGGGACTCATGGCCAAAGGCGGCAACGATGTCGGCTTCGTAGTTGACCCTGACGTAGACCGCCTCGCTTTCATCTGCGAAAACGGCAAGATGTACGGTGAGGAATACACACTCGTCACGGTTGCTGACTACATCCTCAAGCACACCCCAGGCAACACGGTGAGCAACCTCTCTTCCACCCGTGCGCTGCGCGATGTGACCCGCAAGTACGGCATGCAGTACAATGCAGCCGCTGTTGGCGAAGTGAACGTGGTGACCAAGATGAAGGAGACCAACACCGTCATTGGTGGCGAAGGCAACGGTGGTGTCATCTATCCCGCTGCTCACTACGGACGTGATGCCCTCGTAGGCATTGCCCTCTTCCTCAGCCATCTGGCACACGAACGTGAGGCAAAACCTGGACTTACCGTCAGTCAACTTCGTGCCACCTATCCCGACTATGCCATCGCCAAGAACCGCATCGACCTCGATGCCTCCACCGATGTGGATGCCATCCTTGCCAAGGTCAAGGCCATGTACACAGGACAGGAAGGTACTGAAGTGAACGACATAGACGGCGTAAAGATTGACTTCCCCGACAAGTGGGTGCATCTGCGCAAGTCCAATACAGAACCTATCATCCGCGTCTATTCAGAAGCAGCCACAATGGAGGCGGCCGACGAAATTGGCAAGAAAATCATGGACGTGGTTTACTCGATGAAGTAAACACAACAACAAAAAAGGTGGCGGTGCTTTGTGCATCGCCACCTTTTTTTGTTGACTAACTTGTTTTTCACTCACCCCATCCCAAAGCAGAAGCGCCAAGCACGGCGGCATTCACATTCATGAGGCCACTGACGAGGAATTTGGCCTTGCCCTTGAAGATAGGCATGACGTGCTGATTGTAGGCTTCCTCCACGGGTTTCATGATGAGGTCGCCTGCCTTGCAGAGTCCACCAAAGAAAATGAAGGCTTCGGGGGATGAGAAGGCGGCAAAGTCGGCACATGCCTCGCCAAGTATCTTGCCTGTGAACTGGAAAATCTCGTTGGCCATTTCGTCTCCCTGGCTTGCGGCGATGGAGACATCAAGCGACTCAATTTCCTCAGCAGGCTTGTTGCGCAGGAGTGAAGGACGGTCGGTGTTGGCAAGAATCTCACGTGCTGTGTGAGCCACACCTGTAGCAGAGCAATATGCCTCCAGACAGCCTGTGCGACCACACCCGCAGAGGCGGCCCTCCTTACCACGCACCATAGTGACATGCCCCAATTCGCCAGCAAAACCGTCATGACCATAGACCAACTGACCATTGATGACGATACCAGACCCCACGCCTGTGCCAAGGGTGATGACGATGAAATTTTTCATACCACGAGCCACTCCGTAGGTCATCTCGCCCATTGCGGCAGCATTGGCGTCGTTGGTGAGACGAACCGCCAAGCCTCCGAGTCGGCCAGAGAACATTTGCGCCAAAGGCACCACCCCGTCATGTGCCCACGAGAGGTTAGGCGCATACTCGATGGCACCCGAATAGAAGTTAGCGTTGGGGGCTCCTATGCCCATGCCTGCAATCTGCTCAATGCCGCCCACCTGTTCAACGAGGGGCTTGAGACACATAATGCCTGCCTCCACAAAAGAATCGGCCGTCTTGTAGTCATGAGTCTTGATGGAACTTTCGGACATGATGTGTCCGTGTGCATCAACGATGCCAAATACGGTGTTGGTTCCTCCAAGGTCAACACCAATCACATAGGGTTTTTGACTATCCATTTTTGAAGTTTTTATAAGATTTGTGGACAAAGATAGGCATTTTCCCAATGAAATGCACTAACTTTGCAAAATAAAATCTCTAACATTTACTGAAAATGATGAAAAAGATTGTCTTTTTTATGCTTGGATTCCTCTCTTTACTGGGTGCGAAAGCACAACAAGGCTCATTCGACATTGACTTATGGCCCAATGGTTTGCCTAATAGCAACGGCATCGACAAGACACAGCCTTACGACGACTCCAAACAAAACTTCAAGCCCTCCATCCGTGTGTTTCTGCCCGAAGCGGCCAAGGCAACAGGACGTGCCGTTGTGTGCCTTCCTGGCGGTGGCTACAGCCATCTGGCAACTGGCCACGAGGGCTATGACTGGGCACCGTTCTTCAACGAGCGAGGCATCGCCTTCGTCGTGCTGAAATACCGCATGCCGCATGCCAATGCCGATGTACCCATCAGCGACGCCAAGGAGGCTCTGCGGCTGGTGAGGGAGAATGCACAGAAGTGGAACATCGACCCGAAAAAGGTGGGCATCATGGGCTCATCAGCAGGCGGGCATCTGGCCTCGACGGTGGCCACCCACAGCGACACGCTCACCGTCCCTGCCTTCCAGATTCTCTTCTATCCAGTGGTGACGTTCGACTATCAATACACGCACAAAGGCAGCCGACACGGACTCATCGGCGAACAAGCCACACAGGAGCAAGTTGTCCTCTACAGCAATGAGCAGCAGGTGACCAGCCAAACGCCTCCTGCCATCATGCTGCTGAGTGACGATGACCGTGTGGTGCCCTCGCAGAACAGCGTGAACTACTATCTGGCCTTGAAGAAGAACGGAGTGAAGGCGACGATGCATATCTACCCCTCAGGCGGTCACGGATGGGGATGCCGCGAGAACTTCAAGTATCACAAAGAAATGATGGCCGACTTGAGTGCCTGGCTGGAAACTGTAAGGTAGCTTTACATGCTCCACTGTTACAGATGTAACACACGCAGTGTTACACTTGTAACACAACCACTGTTACACTTGTAACACTGACAATGTTACAAGTGTAACATTTTTTTATGGCAATGTGTAACAATTTCGCAGGCACAGGCGAGGTGCTTCCGCTCCATCTGTAGCGAGAGTGCTTGGGCATGCTGAGGAGCGTCGGATGAAATAAATCCGGGGGAATCGCATGATTATTCACAAGAAATGCGTACCTTTGCACTTTCAAACGGAAAGAACTGCATATCTATGATATTACAAGCAATCCCCCAGATACCCGAACTGAACTTCCAGGAATGGATGCAGAATGTGGGTGTGTTTGAGGAAATGATGAAAGGATTCCTGATTGGCGTGTTGGCATCGGCCCCCATGGGTCCCGTCGGCATCCTGACCGTTCAGCGCACCCTGAACAAAGGACGTTGGGAAGGTTTTGCCACAGGCATTGGAGCCAGCATCAGCGATATCATCTATGCCATCATCACGGGCTATTTCATGTATCTGGTGGTGGACATCATCGAAGACCCCATCATCGCATTGTGGATTAAGGTGATAGGTTCAGTGCTGCTATTCGCCTTTGGCATCTACACTTTCAGAAGCATCCCCAAGCAGAAGGTGATGGACAGAGAATCCCCCGTGAAGACCAAGCACAAACTGGACGGTTTCATGATTTCAGGATTCCTCATCACGGTGTCGAACCCGCTGATTATCCTGCTTTTCGTGGCACTATACGGCCAGTTCACTTTTATCTTGGCTGGCAACTGGATTGCACAAACAATGGGCTATGTGTTTATTGTGGTGGGAGCTTTGTGTTGGTGGTATGCGCTGACATGGCTGGTGGACAAGGTAAGGGAAAGATTCAGCACCCAAGTAATCTGGCGCATCAACCGCATCATCGGCATCACGGTGATGGTGGTGAGTGCCATCATGATTGTTTATGCGCTGACAGGACACACGTTCCACTACATCCCCTTCGGCAACAACCCAAGAATTGAACTGTTCGAATAAGGAAACGCATCTCAAACTATATTTTCGCCTCTCAATATGTATATAGCAGAACAACTGAAAAAGAAGAATATAGCAGAATATCTGCTCTACATGTGGCAAGTGGAAGACACGTTGCGAGCCTACGCATTGGATGCCGAGAGGATGGCTGCGGAGTACATCCCGCAGTTTGGCCTCGATGCTGAGAAAGGCGAGGCACTGAAGGGATGGTACGAGAGCCTCATCCAGATGATGCGTGAGGAAAGCGTAGCGGAGAAAGGACATCTGCAAGTGAACAAGAACATCCTCATCCTGCTGACCGACCTGCATACGCAGTTGCTGAAGTCAAGCAAGCACCCATTCTACTCAGCCGCCTACTACAAGGCCCTACCATTTATCGTGGAACTGAGGTCGAAAAGTGCCGAGAGTCAAGAAAAGAACGAGATTGAGAACTGCTTTGACGCCCTCTATGGCACCATGCTGCTGAGAATGCAGAAAAAAGACATCTCGGCAGAAACGGCAACGGCCATCGACAACATTGCCAAGTTCATCGGCATGCTCAGCGACTACTACAAGAAAGACAAGGCCGGAGAGGTGGAGTTTTAGTTGAGAATTGAGGTGGACAGTTGAGAATTGAACAATCAAAAAAAGGAATAGTTAGATATGAACATTTTAGTGACAGGATGCAACGGGCAACTCGGTAATGAGATGCAGTTGCTGGCAAGGGAGAATCCTCAACACCAGTATTTCTTCACGGACGTAGTGATTCCAGAAGGCTCGAAGGCTCAGAAACTGGACATCACGAACGATGCGGACGTGGAGGCCTTCGTGAACGAAAACAAAATTGACTGCATCGTGAATTGCGCTGCCTTCACCGCTGTGGACAAGGCCGAAAGCAATGAAGAACTGTGCAATCTGCTGAACAACATCGCACCTGGCTATCTGGCCAAGGCAGTAGGCAAACGAGGCGGAAGCATCGTACAAATCAGTACCGACTATGTGTTTGACGGCACTAGCCACAAACCTGTGACTGAGGAACTGCCCACATGTCCAAACTCAGTGTATGGACGCACCAAACTGGCTGGTGAGGAAAGCGTGAAAGCCAACTGCCAGCAGTATCTCATCATCCGCACGGCTTGGCTCTACTCCACCTTTGGCAACAACTTCGTGAAGACGATGATTCGACTGGGTAAGGAGAAGCCCGAACTGGGTGTCATCTTCGACCAAGTGGGCACACCCACGTATGCACGTGACTTGGCAGCCGCCATCTTTGTGGCCATCAACAAGGGCATCGTGCCTGGCATCTACCACTTCAGCAACGAGGGTGTCATCTCCTGGTATGACTTCACCAAGGCCATCCACCGCATTGCCGGCATCACCACCTGCCACGTGAAGCCACTGCACACAGAGGAGTACCCCACCCCTGCAGCACGTCCCCACTACTCTGTGCTGGACAAAACGAAAATCAAGAATACATACGGCATTGAAGTACCATACTGGGAAGATTCTCTGCGCGAATGTATCAGTAAACTATAGTCAATGAACGAAATAGAAAGAAGAAGAACATTTGCGATTATCTCGCACCCTGACGCAGGAAAGACGACCCTGACAGAGAAACTGCTGCTGTTTGGCGGTCAGATTCAGGTGGCTGGTGCGGTGAAGAGCAACAAAATCAAAAAGACTGCCACCTCCGACTGGATGGAGATTGAGAAGCAACGCGGTATCTCGGTGAGCACCTCGGTGATGGAATTCGACTACCTGCCACCTCATGTTGACCAGAACCTGCCGCCTTATAAGGTGAACATCCTCGACACGCCCGGTCACCAAGACTTTGCGGAAGACACGTTCCGAACGCTGACAGCAGTCGACTCTGCCATCATCGTAATTGACGGCGCAAAAGGTGTGGAAGCACAGACGAGGAAACTGATGACCGTGTGCCGCATGAGAAAGACTCCCGTCATCGTGTTCATCAACAAGATGGACCGCGAGGGCAAAGACCCCTTCGACTTGCTGGACGAGGTGGAGAGTGAGTTGCAGATCAAAGTTCGCCCATTGTCTTGGCCCATCAATCAGGGAGCACGATTCAAGGGCGTCTATAACATCTATGAGGAAAACCTGAACCTCTTCACCCCCAACAAACAGATGGTGACGGAGAAGGTGAACGTGGACATCCACTCGAAGGAATTGGATGAGCGTGTGGGAGAAGAGGATGCGGAAAAGTTGAGAGAAGACCTCGAAATGATAGATGGTGTGTATGATACGTTTGACGTGAACACCTATCTGGAGGCAGAAGTGGCGCCCGTTTTCTTCGGTTCGGCATTGAACAACTTCGGTGTGCAGGAACTGTTGGACTGTTTCGTGGAGATTGCCCCCAACCCTCGCCCCACCACGGCAGAGGAACGCATGGTTCAACCCGAAGAACCTAAGTTCACAGGCTTCATCTTCAAAATTACGGCCAACATCGACCCTAACCACCGCTCCTGTACGGCTTTCTGCAAGGTGTGCTCAGGCAAATTCGTCAGAAATGCACCCTATCTGCATGTGAGGAACGGAAAGACAGTTCGCTTCTCAAGCCCCACACAGTTCATGGCACAACGGAAGAGCACCATCGACGAAGCCTATCCTGGCGACATCGTAGGTCTGCCCGACAATGGCATCTTCAAGATTGGTGACACGCTGACGGAAGGTGAACAGTTGCACTTCAAGGGATTGCCAAGTTTCTCACCTGAGATGTTCAAATACATCGAAAATGCTGACCCCATGAAGACGAAGCAGTTGGAGAAAGGCATCAATCAGTTGATGGACGAGGGTGTGGCACAGCTGTTTGTCAACCAATTCAACAACCGTAAGATTATCGGCACAGTGGGGCAACTCCAGTTTGAGGTCATCCAGTATCGACTGGAAAACGAATACAACGCCAAATGTAAATGGGAACCCGTAAGCCTCTACAAAGCCTGCTGGATTGAGAGCGATGACGAGGCCGAACTCGATGCATTCAAGAAACGGAAATATCAGTACATGGCTAAGGACAAGGAAGGACGAGATGTGTTCCTGGCCGACTCCAACTACGTGTTGCAGATGGCTCAACAAGATTTCAAGCATATCAAGTTCCACTTCACTAGCGAGTTTTAAATTACAAATGAAGAGTTGAAGTAACATGTTACAAGACGAAGTAAAAAAAGCCATTGAAGTGATGAAGGCGGGTGGTGTCATCCTCTACCCGACAGATACCGTATGGGGTATCGGCTGTGATGCCACCAACGAAGAAGCCGTGAAGAAGGTGTATGCCATCAAACACAGAGAAGACAGCAAGGCACTCATCTGCCTGGTAGACAGCGACGTGCGTCTGCAACGCTATGTAAGGAACGTGGCGGATGTCACTTGGGACATGATAGAACTGAGCGAAAAACCGCTCACGGTCATCTTCGACAATGTGACAGGGCTGGCTCCCAACGTGATTGCCGAGGATGGCAGTGCGGGCTTGCGCATTACGAAGGAAGAATTCAGCAAGGAACTTTGCTTCCGCTTCCAGAAAGCCATTGTCAGCACAAGCGCCAACATCAGCGGTGAGCCCACTCCACGGTCATTTGACGAAATCAGCGATGAAATCAAAAATGCAGTGGATTATGTGGTGAAGTACAGCCGACAGAGCCGCGAGAAGCACAAGCCCAGCAGCATCGTCAAGATGAGCGCGAACGGACAATTTACAATCATTAGGGAATAAGATGGACATCATTGGCATAAGACGTAGGGAGATTAAACTCATCAACGCCATCACCGAGTGGCTGAAAGGCGACCATACAGAACGACAAATCGTCCTGATGATCAGCCTGATGGTGGGTGTGTGCACAGGCTTGACAGCCTTTGTACTGAAATGGTTGATTGAGGAAATCAAACATCTGCTCACATCAGGCTTTGCAGCCGACAACATGAACCTGCTCTACCTCGTCTTCCCTGCCGTCGGCATTTTGCTGTCCCTTCTTTTTGTCTATTACATTGTACGTGGCGACATCAGCCATGGTGTAACAAAGATTCTATATGCCATGTCGAGAGGCCGCAGTCGCATCAAGTCACACAACCGTTGGTCGAGCGTCATCGCCAGTGCCATCACCATCGGCTTTGGTGGTTCGGTCGGAGCCGAGGCACCTATTGTCTTGACGGGTGCAGCCTGGGGCTCTGACCTGGGCAAACGTTTCCACTTGCCGCCCAAGACCTTGATGCTTCTGGTCGGTTGCGGTGCGGCAGGAGCCGTGTCGGGCGTGTTCAAGGCACCCATTGCGGGTCTGGTGTTCGTACTTGAAGTGCTGATGCTCGATCTAAGTTTCTCCTCATTGCTCCCCCTGCTCGTTGCCAGCATTACTTCAGTATGCGTGTCTTATGCCTTCTATGGCACAGAGCCATTGTTCGATTTCAACCTCAGCAAAGCCTTCACCATCGACATTATCCCCGGCTGCATCTTGCTGGGCATTGCCTGTGGCCTCGTGAGCCTCTACTTCACCCGCGCCATGAACTGGTTTGAAGGCATCTTCGGACGCATCAAGAAAAAGCGTTATAAATTCCTGCTCGGTGCTGTTGTGCTGGGTGTGCTCATATATTTCTTCCCCGTCATGTACGGTGAAGGCTATGATGTCATCAATCAACTCATCAATGAGGCTTCCGAAAAGGAAATCATGCACAACACCCTTTTCTACCACAACGAAAGCAACTTGCTCATCTACCTCGGCTTGGTGCTCGTCTTCAAGGTGTTTGCCACCACCGCCACGAACGGTGGAGGCGGATGTGGCGGTGTGTTTGCCCCCAGCCTCTTCCTGGGCTGCATTGCAGGATTCCTGTTTGCCCATCTCTGGGATATGGGATTGGGGCTCGCCATGGGTGACGCTGGCTACGTCTCCCCTAAGAACTGCGGCCTATACGGCATGGCTGGCCTTATGTCAGGCGTGATGCATGCCCCACTCACGGGCATCTTCCTCATTGCCGAGCTCACAGGTGGCTATGACTTGTTTGTGCCACTGATGATTGTGTCAGTCGTATCCTACCTGACCATCAACATCTTCGAGCCTCACAGCATCTATGCCATGCGACTGGCGCGCCGTGGGCAACTGCTGACACACGATAAAGATAGCGCCATCCTCACGGTGCTCAACCTCGAGTCACTCATCGAACGAGACTATAAGGCTGTCACTCCTAACATGCCTTTCAGCAAGTTCATCGCCATCATTGCCAAGTCACACCGCAACCTTTTCCCTGTGGTTGACCCCAGCAACAAACTGCTTGGTGTTGTGTCACTCGATTCGGTGCGCCTCTACATGTTCCGTCCAGAACTCTACCGTCAGTACACTGCAGGGCATTTCATGAAAGAACCGCCAGCCGTGCTGATGGTCAACGACTCACCCAAGGTCGCCATCCAAAAGTTCAAGGAAACCAAGGCATGGAACCTGCCCGTGGTCGATGAAAACAATCTATACATCGGGTTTGTCTCACGTTCAGGACTGTTCACCAGCTACCGTGAGACGCTCATCAATTTCAGTCAAGAATAAGCACACCACACAAAATGACACATAAGATAATGAGTAAAGAAGAGTTGAGAATTATATATATGGGCACACCCGACTTTGCAGTCGAAAGTCTACGAGCCCTTGTCGAAGGTGGTTACAACGTCGTGGCCGTCATCACCATGCCTGACAAACCCATAGGACGTCACGGCAGTGTGCTTCAACCTAGTCCTGTCAAACAGTATGCCGTAGAACATGCGCTGAAAGTGTTGCAACCAGAAAAACTCAAAGACCCCGCATTCATAGAGGAACTACGTGCGCTGAAAGCCGACCTGCAAATCGTTGTGGCCTTCCGTATGTTGCCAGAGGTCGTTTGGAGCATGCCCCCATTGGGAACCTTCAATGCCCATGCCAGCCTCTTGCCGAAGTATCGCGGAGCGGCTCCCATCAACTGGGCAGTCATCAATGGTGAGACAGAAACTGGCATTACCACTTTTTTCCTCAAACACGAGATTGACACGGGCGACATCATCCAACAAGTACGCATCCCCATTGCCGATACCGACAATGTGGAGGTGGTGCACGACAAACTGATGATGTTGAGCGGTCAACTTGTCACCGAAACGGTCGACAACATCATCGCTGGCACCGTCACCTCTGTTCCACAGGAGAACTTCAAGGACGTGCCGCTTACCCCTGCCCCCAAAATTTTCCGCGAAACTTGCCGCATAGACTGGAACCAACCCACCAAACGCATCTACGACTTCATCCGCGGACTTTCTCCCCACCCTGCTGCATGGACCACGTTCAATGGCAAGTCGGTGAAGATTTTTGAGGCTGAGAAATGCCTTACTGACGAGAAGCATTGTAGCACCACCACTTCAAAAGCAGGGAGCATCCTCACAGACGGAAAAACCTTCCTGAATGTCACCACTCCTGACGGAATGCTTCATATCAAGACGATACAGATGGAGGGAAAGAAAAAAATGCCTGTAACCGACTTGCTTAGAGGCTTAAAAATTGAAGAAAATGCACTTTTTGTGTAAAAAATTTGCATCTTTCAAATAAAAGATGTTACTTTGCAAGCGTAAATCACAAAAAAACTTAATATTAACTCTCTAAAATTTACTGCCTATCGAGAAAACATTACGCTAAAACAAAAACAAAAGCATAATGAAGAATCTGCATGAACTTACTGACGAGCAGTTAGTTAGTATGTTTCAAGAAGGCAATAACAACGCATTCGACACATTGCTGAAGCGTTATGAGAGTAAGGTTTTTTCCTATCTCCTTTTCTCAGTCAAAAAACAAGAACTCGCCGAAGACCTCTTCCAAGATGTCTTCGTCAAAATGGTGGTACGCATCAAGAACGGACAATATGCCGAAAACGGCAAGTTCGCATCCTGGATGATGCGCATTGTACACAATCACCTGATTGACCACTACCGCACATCACCCAGTGACCGCATCATTTCCAACGACGAATCGGAAATTGACCTTTTCAACAACGCCGACTTGGCGGTGAACGAGAACCGTGAACAGGAAATGATCGACCAACAGACCTTGGCTGAAGTGAAGGGACTTATCGCCCTGTTGCCTGAACCACAACGCGAGGTGCTGCTCATGCGTGTCTACGACGAGCTTTCCTTTAAGGAGATTGCCAAGAAGACAAACTGCAGCATCAACACCGCTCTTGGCCGTATGCGCTATGCCATTCTCAACCTGCGACACATGGCATTCGAGCGCGGCATCAGCATGGCTTCATAAAACTATTTTCATGGATAAAGAGACCCCGCTCTTCCTGATTCACCAGAAAGAGCGGGGTCTCTTTATTTTTCATCCATCCTTTGAAGAACAGTAGATTCTATTAACAAAAAAACCTGCAAGACAGACGTCTAGCAGGTTCAATTCTCTGTTGGGTTTTACCCAAAACGCTCTGAATTATTCAACAACAGCAGCAGCAGAGTCAACAACAGCAGCAGCAGAGTCAACTACTTCAGCAGCAGAGTCAACAACAGCAGCAACTGAATCGATAGCGTCAGCGATTGAATCAAGAGCAGTAGTCTTAGTCTCGTTGCAAGAAACGAAAGATACAGATGCTGTGAGAGCGATAGCAGCAACAGCTGCGAAAACCAACTTCTTCATAATTTTCTTTTACTTTTAATTTGTTAAACAATCAATTTGCTTTCAAAACCGATGCAAAGTTACGGACTTTTAAGATACGATACTCTTCAAAAGTCTTTTTTTTTCCACTTTTTACAAAAAAAGATTACTTTTAAGGATATAACGTACAATTTTAACGCATTTTCATCCCATTGTGCACGTACACAAAGAAAAAAAGTACACAACAACATCTATCCCCCAATCATCAGATCGGACATCACATCATTGGACACAAAAAGACCCTGACGAGAGAGTCGCAATAAATCTCCTTCAAGCACCAAGCGCCCATGCTCAATATGGGATTGAGCGTTTTTCATGCAATACGCCAAACGTTGTTGACCATACCGACGCTCCAGTGCATCAAGACGGATGCCTTCTGCCGTTCGCAATCCTGTAAAGACAAACTCGTCATAACGTTCATTCTCCGTAAGTCGTTCCTCCACAAGAGGTTTCCCTTCCATATAGTCTTGCAAAGAATCCGAATGGTAATAACGGTTATGCCCATCATAAGAATGCGCTCCCGCCCCAACCCCAAGATAAGGAATACCATGCCAATAACTGGAATTGTGACGCGACTCCATACCTTGAAGCGCAAAGTTGCTGATTTCATAGTGACAAAAACCTGCCGCCTCCAAGACATCCATCAGATGCTCGTACATCTGCAGTGAGAGCGCGTCGTCTATCTCCCGCACTTTTCCAGCATCCAACATGCATCCAAGCAAAGTTCCTTCCTCATACATGAGTGAATAGGCAGAGATGTGCTGCACATGCAGTGCGAGTGCTCGCCGCACGTCTTCTTGCCACTCTGTCAAGGTCTGACCTGGGAAACCAAACATCAAATCAATGCTAACATTGTCAAACCCTGCCTGCATAGCATGCTCCACTGCTGCAATAGCCTGCATGGCCGTGTGGCGACGGTTGAGAAACCGAAGTCGTTGGTCACTAAATGTCTGCACACCCATGCTGAGACGGTTAACACCTAGTCTATACAGGTCGTGCAGAACCGGCTGGGTTAAATCGTCAGGATTTCCCTCAAGTGTTATCTCAGCATTCGCGCGTACATTATATATAGTATATATAGCAGAAAGCAGGCGTTCCACCTCCCTTGCGGACAAGAGAGACGGTGTGCCCCCTCCGAAGTAGATGGTGTCCACGTCCTCACCCTTCAAGAAATCACGGCGGCATCCCAGTTCTTCTATCACCTTGTCTACATACAAGGAACGCATCTCCAACGACGTGGTGGAGAAGAATCCGCAATAGATACAACGCGACTTGCAGAAGGGGATATGAATATAAACACCTGCCATGACAAACACAAAGATAGGGGATAATTCGGAATTAGAAATTAGGATTTCTGTTTTTTTTGTATGGAAAAGCGTTTTTTTAAGCCTAAAAGGGGATTTTCTTGTTCAAAAGTTTCGTCATTTTAGGAAAAAGCAGTAATTTTATGCCGTTTTTTGAAAAATCAAATCAAAACTTAATCATAAAAACTAACCTAACCTATGAAAGTCTACCAGACGAACGAAATCAAGAACATTGCCTTGCTTGGCAATGACGGTGCCGGTAAGACCACTCTTACCGAAGCACTCCTGTATGAGGCTGGCATCATTAGCCGCCGTGGTCGCATCACAGCCAAGAACACCGTGAGCGACTATTTCCCAGTGGAACAAGAGTATGGCTACAGCGTCTTCTCCACAGTTTTCCATGTGGAGTGGAATGGCAAGAAGCTCAACATTATCGACTGCCCTGGAGCAGACGATTTCGTGGGTGCAGCCATGACTGCCTTGCACGTGACCGACACTGCCCTGCTGCTCATCAACGGCCAGTACGGTCCTGAAGTTGGTACACAGAACCACTTCCGCTACACCGAGAAACTGGGTAAGCCTGTCATCTTCCTGGTGAACCAACTCGACTCTGACAAGTGCGACTACCACCAGGTGCTTGACAGCCTCATCGGCATCTACGGCCCCAAGGTGATACCTATCCAGTATCCACTGAACGAAGGTCCTGACTTCAACAGTCTCATCGACGTGCTGTTGATGAAGAAGTACTCATGGAAGCCCGAAGGTGGCGCTCCTATCATTGAAGACATTCCAGCAGAGGAAATGGACAAGGCCATGGAGATGCACCGTGCTCTCGTGGAGGCTGCCGCAGAGAACGATGAAGAACTGATGGAGAAATTCTTTGACACAGAATCCTTGACCGAGGACGAGCTGCGTGTCGGCATCCGCAAGGGATTGGCCGCACGAAGCATGTTCCCAGTATTCTGTGTCTGCGCCACCAAGGATATGGGTGTGCGTCGTCTGATGGAATTCCTTGGCAACGTGGTTCCATTCGTTGACGAGATGCCTCAAGTACACAACACACGTGGCGAAGAAGTGAAGCCAGATCCCAACGCTCCCGCCTCACTCTATTTCTTCAAGACTGCCAACGAACCACACATCGGTGGTGTGCAGTACTTCAAGGTCATGTCGGGAAAGGTGCATGAAGGTGAGGACTTGACCAACACCGACCGTGGTTCCAAGGAGCGCATGGCCCAGTTGTTCGTTTGTGCCGGCGCCAACCGCATCAAAGTGGAAGAACTTGTAGCAGGTGATATCGGTTGCACTGTGAAATTGAAAGATGTTCGTACAGGCAACACACTGGCTGGCAAGGACTGCGAGCACCGCTTCAACTTTGTGAAGTATCCAGATCCTAAATACATCCGTGCCGTCAAGGCTGAAAACGAAGGCGACACTGAAAAGATGGTGGCTGCCATCCAGAAGATGGCTCAAGAAGATCCAACTTGGATTTTGGAACAGTCAAAGGAATTGAAACAAACCCTCGTCAAAGGTCAGGGTGAGTTCCACCTCCGTACACTGAAATGGCGTATGGAGAACAACGAAAAGATTGGCATCCGTTTCGAGGAGCCCAAGATTCCATATCGCGAAACTATCACTAAGGCTGCACGTGCCGACTATCGTCACAAGAAGCAATCTGGTGGTGCCGGTCAGTTTGGTGAAGTGCACCTCATCGTGGAACCATATTACGACGGTATGCCTGACCCAACAAGCTACAAGTTTGGCAATCAGGAGTTCAAGATCAACGCCAAGAGCAAGGAAGAGGTTGACCTTGAATGGGGCGGAAAACTTGTGTTCATCAACTCTGTGGTGGGCGGTGCTATCGACACCCGTTTCATGCCAGCGATCCTCAAGGGTATCATGAGTCGCATGGAACAAGGTCCACTGACTGGTTCGTATGCTCGCGACGTACGCGTTGTCGTATACGATGGAAAGATGCACCCGGTTGACTCTAATGAACTTTCATTCATGTTGGCTGGTCGCCATGCCTTCTCTGACGCGTTCAAGAATGCAGGTCCGAAGTTGCTCGAGCCTATCTACGATGTGGAAGTGTTCGTACCTGGCGACAAGATGGGTGACGTGATGTCCGACCTCCAAGGCCGTCGTGGCATGATTATTGGCAGTGAAAGCGAGAATGGTTACGAGAAACTGATTGCCAAGGTGCCTCTGAAGAGCCTCTCCAGTTACTCTACCACTCTCAGTTCCATCACTGGTGGCCGAGCCAGTTTCATCATGAAGTTTGCGTCCTACGAACTCGTTCCTACCGACATCCAGCAGAAGCTGATGAAGGAGTTCGAGGAACAGAGCAAGGACGAAGAATAATTGGGATACATCCAAGAGTGACCCGCCGACTCAGGTCACCCTTTCTCCTAGAAGGACACGCCGAAAGGTGTGTCCTTTTTTTGTACACCAAACCTTTCCACAAGCGATGTTTCCAATTCGAAGTATTTTTAAACTAGTTCCATAATTAATAACTTAAAAACCAATATTAGTTAATATATAAAATATTTTTAAACTTAATACACTTTTGTCTGTTAATATATTTGTTCCAATTTTAAGAATTGAACTATATTTGCGAAGTCAAAAATAAACATGGAATGAAAAGATCAACTATCATAGTTCTGGCCATCGTGATGGGAGTCTCTTTTACCAGCCTGCTCATTTTGCAGATGCGGTACATCGAAGAGATTAGTTCTCTACGGCACGAGCACTTCGACGAGTCGGTTCGCCGCAGCCTCTATGAGACAGCGCACCAACTGGAACTATCGGAGGCAAAACGCTATCTGGAGCAGGGGTCGGAGGCCCTGAACGGCATCGCCACCGCCACTGACTCGGTGTATGCCAGCACTGACTCATCGGTGATTCAACGCACACACCAAGTGATTGCAAAAGACGGCAGCGTATTCACATCTCGTGAAACAACAGCCAGCACCAACCTCTCTGATAAATACTTCACCAGAAAAATGGGCGGAAATACTGACCGTCAGCGCTCACTGCAGGAAATCATGGCCATGCGCTATGCGACAGAGAAGAACCTCGTGGAAGAAGTCATCTACAGCATTCTCTACACAGCCAGTGACCGACCTCTATCAGAACGCATCGATTTTGTGGAATTAGACCAGATTCTGAAGACACAGCTGAGCAATAATGGTATCAATATCCCATACCACTTTACGGTGAGCACCAGCAATGGGCAACCTGTCTACCAATGCGCTGACTACGACGCAACAGGCAACGAACGGACTTTCACCGAAACACTCTTCAAGAACGACCCCGTGCAACGCAGTGGGATTCTGAAAGTGCACTTCCCCGAGCTCGGCAAGTACATTTGGCGCTCTTTCTGGTTCATGCTGCCGTCGCTCATCTTCACTCTCATTCTGCTCATCACCTTCATCGTCACATTGGTGCTGGTGTTCAGGCAGAAAAAACTGACAGAACTGAAGAACGACTTCATCAACAACATGACACACGAGTTCAAAACGCCGATTTCGTCCATCTCGCTGGCAGCACAGATGTTGGGAGACGATTCCGTGAAGAAGACGCCACCTCTGATGCAGAGACTGACCTCGACCATCATAGATGAGACCAAGCGGCTCCGCTTCCAAGTGGAGAAAGTACTACAAATGTCCATGTACGAAAACCAACGCGCCAACCTGCACATGAAAGAAGTAGACATCAACGAACTGATAGCCGGTGTAACCCACACGTTCGCGTTGAAGGTGGAAAAGAATGGCGGTAAAATCATCACCAACCTCAACGCCACCGACCCGAGCATCTGTGTGGACGACATGCACTTCACCAACGTCATCTTCAATCTGATGGACAATGCCGTGAAGTACCGTCGAAAGGATGCCGACCTCGAACTCACGGTAGAGACTTGGAACGAACCAGGGCATCTGTGCATCTCCATCAAGGACAACGGCATCGGCATGAAAAAAGAAGACCTGAAACGAATCTTCGAGAAATTCTACCGTGTGCACACAGGCAACCTGCACGATGTGAAAGGCTTTGGTCTTGGACTGGCATATGTACACAAGATTGTGAAAGACCACAAAGGCACCATCAACGCAGAAAGCGAACTGGGTATCGGCACCAAGTTTATCATCAAACTGAAAATGAATGATTGACGACAAGGGACGCATATGACACCCATCACCTATAAAGCAAAGACATTATTAACAAACTAAAAACTTATACAACTATGGTTACTGACAACAGACTTGAAGAAGTGAACATCCTTCTTTGCGAAGACGACGAAAGCCTCGGCATGCTCCTGCGCGAATATCTGGAGGCTAAAGGTTATAACACAACCCTTTGCCAAGATGGCGAAGAAGGTTTTGAGACTTTCCTGCAAGGGAACTTCAACCTCTGCATCCTCGACGTGATGATGCCACGAATGGACGGATTCACCCTGGCCAGCAAAATCAAGGAAATCAACTACGAGATGCCATTCATGTTCCTCACGGCCAAAAACCTCAAGGACGACGTAAGGGCAGGATTTGAACTGGGTGCCGACGACTACATCACCAAACCATTCTCGATGGAAGAAGTGGTGTTCCGCATCGAAGCCATCCTGCGCCGTGTGCGCGGCAAGAAGAACAAGGACATGACCGTGCGACAGATCGGTAAATTCACATTCGACACACAGAAGCAACTTCTCACCATGGGTGACACACAAGAGAAACTCACCACCAAAGAAGCCGAGCTGCTCACCCTGCTCAGCAACCGCCAGAACGAGCTTCTGCAGCGCGATTATGCCCTGAAAACCATCTGGATAGACGACAACTACTTCAACGCCCGTTCTATGGACGTCTACATCACCAAACTGCGTAAGCACTTGAAAGAAGATCCCAACGTGGAAATCATCAACGTGCACGGCAAGGGTTACAAACTTGTCATCACCGACGAGAAGGCTCCTGAAGAATAAACACTTAATAGAAAAAAGAGACGGGAGGTGTCAACACATGACGCCTCCCGTCTCTTTTTTCTTTTTTTCAGCACAGCACACATCGGGCCGCGCCCCTTTTACGTCTCAACAGGATTAAGCCTCCACCTTCTTGTTCATGAAGATATGAGTCAAAATACCTGCAACAATAAGAACAACACTACCCCACGTGTACCAATTCTGGTCAGCCATGTCACCCATGAACGGAACAAATGAACACAGGATGAGCAGCAGTGCGCCCAATACGATAAGGATAATTCCAAGATTTTTCATTGTATGTACGATTTTAATTATTCATTCAAAAACAGGTACAAAATAACGGATTTTTCTTCAAACGGCGAAACATTTTCGTGAGAAATTTGCGTTTAGAGCTTAAAAAAAGTCTTTTCGTACCCTTTTATTCAATATTTATTCGTACCTTTGCACCGCTTTTGGATAAACAGAAGCACAAACAACACAATTTATTAACAAATCAAACTTACATTATTGATCTTATGAATCAATACGAAACCGTTTTCATTTTAACTCCCGTTTTGTCTGATGTTCAGATGAAGGAAGCGGCAGATAAGTTTGTCAACTTCCTCAAGGACAAGGGTGCAGAAATCATCAGCACCGAGAACTGGGGCTTGAAGACATTGGCTTATCCCATTCAGAAGAAGGGTTCTGGTTTCTACCAGATGGTTGAGTTCAAGGCAGACCCTACAGTGATTGCTAAATTCGAGGTACAACTGCGCCGCGACGAGCGTGTGCTCCGTTTCCTCACAGTCAAGAACGAAAAGTACGCAGCAGCATACGCTGAGAAGCGTCGTAACAAGAAGGAGGCTTAATCATGGCAGCACCATCAGAAATCAGATACTTAACTCCAACCACAGTTGACGTTAAGAAGAAGAAGTATTGCCGTTTCAAGAAGAGCGGTATCAAATACATCGACTACAAAGACCCAGAGTTTCTCAAGAAGTTCCTCAACGAGCAGGGCAAGATTCTTCCCCGTCGCATCACAGGCACTTCGCTGAAGTATCAGCGCCGTGTGGCTCAGGCAGTGAAGCGTGCACGTCACCTCGCACTCCTTCCATACGTAGCAGACTTGTTGAAATAATAAAATAGGAGGTAAGACAGTATGAAAATCATTCTCAAGCAAGATGTCCACGGCTTAGGCTACAAGGACGAAGTCCTCACAGTGAAGGACGGTTATGGTCGCAACTATCTTCTTCCTCAGGGTCTCGCAGTGCTCGCCACCGCAAAGGCCATCAAGCAGCTCAACGAGGAACTGAAGCAGCGCGCTCACAAAATTGCAAAAATCAAGGCTGACGCTGAAGCACAGGCCAAGAAGTTCGAGGGCGTATCCCTCACCATCAAGGCTCGTGTATCTGAGGGCCGCAACATCTACGGTTCTGTAGGTCCCAAGGAAGTTGCAGCAGCATTGGCAGAGAAGGGTCTCGAGATTGACAGCAAGCTCGTATCTATCAAGGGCGTGAAGACACTCGGCAACTACGAAGCCGTAGCACACTTCCATCGCGAGGTTTCTGTTGTCATCCCATTCGAAGTGGTGAACGAGGACGGCACTCCTACTCCAACCAAGAAGGAAGCCGCCAAGGCTGAAGCTCCTGCAGAGGAAGCACCCGCTGTAGAAGAACCTGCAACAGAAGAGGAAGAAACTCCTGCAGCAGAATAATTAGTTTGCAAAATACAAAACCTTATTGAAAAGGCTGACATCGCACCCGATGTCAGCCTTTCTTTATGACAAAAGAACAACACCAACACTACCTCTCATTCCTTTCTTCCACAAACCCTTTCGAGCCTCTTCCACGACCTCGGAATCGGTCTGAGTCACACCGTAGGGGTCGGTGTGACTCAGACCGACCATAGCGGTGTGACTCACACCGATTTTGAGGCAGTGGAAGGAAGGAATTTGAGTTTGTGGAAGAGAGGTAGTAGAGCTTGTGGAAGAAGGGAATGGAGAACTCTTGAAAGGGGGCAGTTACACGACTGGGCAAGCGAGCACCTGTCGGAAGAGATGGACAGCATGCTGGTGACGCTCGTCGGAGAGTGGAGAAACGCCTTCAAGGGGATAAGGAATACCGAGTTCCTTGTATTTGTAGGCGCCCATCGTGTGATATGGAAGGAGTTCGACGCGCTCCACATTATGATATAATGAAATATGCTGTGCCAAAGCAGTGAGGCGCTGGTCATCGTCAGTATAGCCGGGCACGAGGACGTGACGAACCCATGTGGGTTTGCTGATGTCACGCAGATAGTCAAGAAAACGTTGGTTGTTCTTGCGGGTATGACCTGTGTAGGACTGGTGAAGATGGTCATCAAGTGTCTTGATGTCGAGCAACACGAGGTCTGTGTATTCCAAGACTTGCTTTGTCTTCTCGCTAAAAATGACGCCACTGGTGTCAAGGGCGGTATGCAGACCTTCCGCTTTACAAAGACGGAAGAACTCGAGCAGGAAATCGGCTTGCACGAGAGGTTCTCCGCCGGAGCAGGTGATACCACCCTTCTTGATGAAGGACTTGTAACGCAGCACCTCGGCGAGCAATTCTTCAGGGGTCATCTCGTACTGTACTGAAGCATCAGGGTTCCACGTGTCGGGATTATGACAGAAAGCACAACGCATAGGACAGCCCTGGAAAAAGGCTATAAACCTAATTCCAGGGCCGTCTACTGTGCCGAACGATTCGATGCTGTGAATACGACCCAGCATCAAAGTGAGTGGTTGATGGTGCGTGAGAGCACGTCGAGTTGCTGTTCGCGTGTCAGTTTGACGAAGTTGACAGCATAACCGCTGACGCGGATGGTGAGTTGCGGATATTTCTCCGGATGCTCCATCGCATCGACAAGAAGTTCGCGGTCAAACACGTTCACATTGAGATGATGTCCACCATCTGGTGTGAAGTATCCATCCATCAAACCGACAAGATTATCTATCTGAGTATCATTCTGTTTACCAAGAGTAGCAGGCGAAATGGCAAACGTGTAGGAGATACCGTCGTGACTGTGCTGGAAAGGAAGTTTTGCCACAGAAGCAAGTGCAGCCACAGCACCCTTGATGTCGCGTCCATTCATAGGGTTGGCGCCTGGTGCAAACGGAACGCCTTTGAGACGGCCGTCAGGAGTTGCACCCGTGTTCTTGCCATACACCACATTCGATGTAATGGTCAGCAACGACTGGGTGGGGATGGCGTGTCGATAAGTCTCATGCTGACGGAGATACTCCATGAATTTCTCGGTCACCATCAACGCTATCTTATCGGTTCGTTCATCGTTGTTACCAAAAGGCAGCGAAGGAGTGCCTTCCTGCTCAAAGCCTACAGCAATGCCGCGCTCGTCGCGGATAACACGCACCTTACCATACTTCACGGCAGCCAACGAGTCGGTCACAATGGAAAGACCCGCAATACCTGTGGCACGAGTACGAATCACATCCCCATCGATGAGTGCCATCTGATAGGCCTCATAGTCGTACTTGTCGTGCATGTAGTGTATGATTTTCAGCGCATTGACATATGTCTTTGCCAACCAACGCATCATATTCTCGAACTTGTACATCAGTTCTTTGTAGTCAAGGTATTCGCTGGTGATTGGGGCGAAATCGGGACCAATCTGCTCGCCACTGATTTCGTCGCGGCCACCATTGATGGCGTAGAGCAAACATTTGGCCAGATTGGCACGTGCACCAAAGAACTGCATCTGCTTGCCAATCTTCATCGGGCTGACACAGCATGCAATACCGTAGTCATCACCATAGTCTGGACGCATCAAATCATCGTTCTCGTATTGGATGGCAGAAGTCTTGATAGACATCTTGGCACAATAGCGCTTCCAGTTCTCGGGCAGATTCTGCGCCCAAAGCACGGTCAAGTTTGGTTCAGGAGCAGGGCCGAGATTCTCGAGAGTGTGAAGGAAGCGGTAAGAAGTCTTGGTGACCATCGTGCGGCCATCCACACCCATTCCACCGATTGACTCGGTAACCCAAACAGGGTCGCCAGAGAAAAGGTCGTTGTATTCGGGTGTGCGGAGGAAACGGACGATGCGGAGTTTGATAATCATCTGGTCGATGAGTTCCTGAGCCTCCTCTTCCGTGAGTCGGCCCTCCTTGATATCCCTCTCGATGAAAATGTCAAGGAAAGTCGAGACACGTCCGATGGACATGGCTGCACCATCCTGATCTTTCACAGCACCAAGATAGCCGAAATAGACGAACTGCACGGCCTCACGTGCATTCTGCGCTGGACGGGTCACATCAAAGCCATAATTGGCACACATCTTCACAAAACTCTTCAATGCGGCAATCTGCTCCGATGTTTCCTCACGTTGCTGGATGCACTCTTCAGTCATCTCCTGAATGTCAAGACGGTCGAGGAAACGCTTGCGCTCTTCGATAAGGTTGTCCACACCATAAAGGGCTATGCGTCGGTAGTCGCCGATGATACGTCCACGTCCATAAGCATCAGGAAGTCCTGTGATGATGTGGGCATGACGTGCATTGCGGATATCCTTGTTGTAGGCCGAGAAGACACCCTCATTGTGGGTCTTACGGTATTTTGTATAGATTTCCTTGGTGAAAGGGTCAAGTTTGTAGCCATAGGCATTGAGCGCATTTTCCACCATGCGAATGCCGCCCTTGGGGAAAATGCCACGTTTGAGAGGGGCATCCGTCTGGAGACCCACGATGACCTCGTTATCCTTGTCTATATAGCCTGCTCCGTAGGTGTCCAACGACTGGGGCAGTTTCTGCTCGGCATCATAGACGCCACGCTCACGCTCCACCTTGAACATCTCAGAGAGTTGATTCCACAGCGCCTTGGTCTTAGCCGTCGGACCCACAAGGAACGATTCATCACCCAGATAGGGAGTGTAATTATGCTGAATGAAGTCGCGTACATTGATTTCACGCTTCCACATATAGCCTTCGTAGCCTTCAATCTGGTTTGTCAGTTTCATAGAAGATTTTTTATTAAAGGGGTGAATACTGGGTTGTTCTCTTAAAAACGATGCAAAGTTACGACAATTTCACAGGATAAACAGAAAAAAATCGTACCTAAATGTGGTGATTTATGATTTTTCTTTGTTCTATGAAAATAAAGTGGTAACTTTGTCACTACTAACTAATATTTCAACCTGCATCAATATGGCTAACATCAATTTTTTCGCAGTCGACTTGGGTGCCACAAGTGGACGCACCATCTTAGGTTCGATTGTGGATGGAAAACTGGAACAACGAGAGTTAACACGCTTCCCGAACCACATTATCGAAACGGGAGGGCATTTCTTTTGGGACATTTTTGCCTTGTACAATGAAATCATCCGAGGGCTGAAGGTGGTGAGTGACGAAGGCATCAGCATTACTTCCATCGGCATTGACACATGGGGAGTGGATTTTGTGATGATTGGCAAGGATGGCGGTGTGCTGCGCAACCCATACTGCTATCGCGACCCCCACACCGACCATGCGATGGAGGAATACTTCAAACTGGTATCCAAGGAGAAAGTGTACGAAAAGACGGGCATCCAGTTCATGCAGTTCAACTCGCTCTTTCAGTTAGCAACACTGAAAAAGAACAATGACTCCGCATTAGAAGCAGCGGACAAGATTCTCTTTGTCCCTGATGCCCTGATGTACATGTTGACAGGCGAGACCGTGTGTGAGTACACCATACTATCCACAAGCCAGTTCCTTGACCCACGAACCAAGAAGATAGACCCAGAACTGATTGGCGCGATAGGACTGAAAGAGAGTCAGTTCGGACGCTATGTGAACCCCAGCGACAAGGTGGGAGTGCTGACTCCCGAAATACAGCGAATGACAGGATTGGACGCAGTACCTGTGGTGGCTGTAGCAGGGCATGATACAGGTGCTGCAGTGGCAGCAGTTCCTGCTGAAAATGAACGGTTTGCCTATCTGAGTTGTGGCACTTGGTCGCTCTTGGGCATCGAAACGAAGGATGCCATCATTTCGGAGAAGAGTTTTGAGTACAACTTCACGAACGAGGGCGGCATCGAAGGCACTACACGTTTCCTGAAAAATATCTGTGGCATGTGGCTCTTGGAGCGTTGCCGCAAGGAATGGACGGATGCACCAGACAACGTGAACCAAATCAATAAGGACAGCATGGATGCACCTGCATTCCAGAGTTTCATCTTCCCCGATGCGCCTGATTTTGCCAATCCGGCCAGCATGGTGGAAGCCATCAAGAACTACTGCCAGAAAACAGGGCAACCTGTGCCTCAAGATTATAAAGCAATGGCACGCTGCATCTTCGAGAGTCTCGCCATGCGCTATCGTCAAGTGCTGGGCTATCTGAAAGACATGGCACCATTCCCCATCGAGAAACTGCATGTGATTGGTGGAGGTTCGCTGAACGGCTACCTCATGCAGATGGCAGCCAACAGCCTCGGCATTCCAGTAGTGACGGGACCAGTGGAGGGCACAGCCATCGGCAACATCATGCTGCAAGCCAAGGCAGCAGGATTGGTGAATGACATGTTCGAGATGCGTCGGATGATTGCCGCCTCCATTGAGCAGAAGACCTACCTGCCACAAGACACGGCGGCATGGGATGCTGCCTACACAAAATATCTGGAAGTAACCAAATGAATCACGAATTAACTTATATCTTAAAAACAACAAACAATGAAAGAAGAATTGGTAAAGAAGGCGTATGAAGTGGCAAAAGCTCGTTACGCTGAAATGGGAGTGGACACTGAAGCGGTACTGAAGCAACTGCAGGATTTCCATCTGTCTCTCCACTGCTGGCAAGCAGATGATGTACATGGCTTTGAAGTACAAGCAGGCTCCATGAGCGGCGGCATCCAGAGTACAGGCGACTTCCCTGGTGCAGCCCGCAACATCGACGAACTTCGTCAGGACATCCTCAAGGCAAAGAGCCTCATTCCTGGCACTCACCGCCTGAACCTGCACGAGATTTATGGTGACTTCAAGGGCAAGGTGGTTGACCGCGACGAAGTCACCGTGGAATACTTCCAGTCGTGGATTGACTGGGCAAAGGAGAACAACACGTTCCTCGACTTCAACTCATCTTCCTTCTCCCATCCGAAAAGTGGTAGCCTCTCGTTGGCAAATCCCGATGATGGCATCCGCAACTTCTGGATTGAGCACACCAAGCGTTGCCGCGACATTGCCAATGCGATGGGTGAGGCACAGGGCGACCCTTGTATCATGAACCTCTGGGTGCACGACGGTTGCAAGGACGTGAGTGTGAACCATGCCCTCTACCGTAACCTGCTCAAGCAGTCGCTGGACGAAATTTTCGAAAAGAAGCAGCCCATGATGAAGGACTGCATTGAAGGCAAGGTGTTTGGCATCGGCCTGGAGAGTTTCACTGTGGGCAGCCACGATTTCTACACGGCCTACGCAGCCAAGTACGACAAGATTCTGACCATCGATACAGGTCACTATCACCCCACTGAAATGCCTGGTGACAAGGTGAGTGCCGTATTGCCGTTTGTAAAGGAGTTGATGCTCCATGTGAGCCGTCCTGTGCGTTGGGATTCTGACCACGTGACCATCATGGATGACCCCACTCAAGACCTCTTCTTTGAAATTGTACGTGCCGATGCTCTCGACCGTGTTCACTACGGACTCGACTTCTTCGATGGCTCTATCAATCGTATCGGTGCTTACGTCATCGGTTCTCGTGCCGCCCAGAAATGCATGCTCCGTGCGCTGTTGGAACCTCGTGCCACCATCTCCAAGCTCGAACTTGCAGGCGAGGGCTACAAAGTGCTGGCACTTATCGAAGAACAGAAGGCGATGCCTTGGCAAGCAGTATATGACGAGTTCTGCGTGCGTAATAATGTGCCTGTAGGTCAGGACTTCATCAAGGACATTGACCAGTATGTGGCAGACGTAACCAGCAAACGATAAGATATGGCAACAAGTGGTTCTTTGAAGAGCACCCTCGCGGTGTCTCTCAACAATTATCTCGATGCAGGAGCCATCGTGGCTGGTGCTAGCGGATTGACCCTTTGGAAGGAATACCTCAATCTGGAGGAAATTCACCTTGGCTGGCTCAATGCGTTGAGTGCTAACGCACTGGGTGCTGCCATCGGCGCCATTATCGGCGGCTTCTTGGCAGACAAGTTTGGTCGCAAGTTCATTTTCACTTACAACCTGTTGGTGTATATGTTGGGCGTGCTCATCATTATGTGTACGGTCAATTACCCCATGCTGCTAACAGGATTCCTGATTACAGGCATCTCTGTGGGCATTGGTGTGCCTGCTTCGTGGACATACATCTCCGAGAGTTCGGAGAACAACAAACGAGGTCGCAATATTTGTATTTCCCAGATGTCATGGGGTTTTGGTCCTATGATTATCCTGCTTTTTGGCATGCTTTTTGCTCCAGGTGGCTACCTCTATGCACCTGTGGAGTCTTTGGCATACAGCATTGTGGGTGCCGACGCCTCAAAAGCTGTAGTGGAAGTGTTCAGTTCACGAGTGGTTTTCTTCACCCTCTTCATTGTGGCACTTGTAGCATGGAACTTGCAACGGCAATTGCAGGAAAGCTCTGAGTTCACGTCCAACAAGTCCAAAGACAAGGGTGGCATTGTGGACAACATCAAGCTTCTCTTCTCCAATAAGACCGCCGTCAAAACTGTTTGCTTTCTTGCCTCCATCTACCTTACCTGGAACCTTGTGGCATCCGTCATGGGATTCTTCCAGCCCCACATCTACGAAACGGCAGGCGGAGTGAGCAATGAACAGGCCAATATGCTCAGTTGTGTAGGATGGGCTTTCGTTGTAGTCATCACATTCGGACTTTCCTTCCTCATCGACAAACTGCCACATAAATTGTTCTACGTGCTTGGTTTGGTGGCTGCATTGGCCACATGGTTTGTGATTATTGGTGGGGTAAACGGGATGGGAGGCCTTTGGGCATTCTCCATTCTTTGGGGCATCAACGGAGGTCTTTCTGTGCAGATATTTTATGCCTTGTGGGGCTCAGAACTCTTCCCTGCCAAGTTCCGTGCAGGAGCCCAAGGACTGATGTTCTTCATCGTGCGAGGACTCTCTGCTGTATGGGGACTGGTCTTCACCTTCATCTATGGCGAAAACGGTGAGGGTTTCACCATCGCTGCCTATTGCATGATTGTCCTGCTGCTCATCTCCCTCATTGTGGGAGTGGTGGGCGCACCTAATACGAGAGGCAAATCATTGGAACAAATTACGAAAGAAAGATATGGAGATAAAGTTTAGAGTTTAAGGTATAGAGTTTAAAGTTATGAAAAGTATATTAGAAGGCCGTCCAGGTTTGGCGGCCGTGATTGACCAAATAGCCGAAGTGACTGGCTATCTTTGGCAGAAAGGCTGGGCGGAGAGAAATGGTGGCAACATCACCGTCAATGTCACTGACTATATGGACGATGAGTGCAAAGCAATGCCTGCCATTGCTCCGATTAAGCAGATAGGCATGGTACTGCCACATCTTAAAGGCAAATATTTCTACTGCAAGGGCACCGGAAAACGCATGCGTGATTTGGCTCGCTGGCCGATGCAAAACGGCTCTATTGTTCGCATCTGCGATGATTGTGCCAGTTACGAAATCATTGCTGACGAGCCAGTGATGCCGACCTCTGAACTGCCCACTCACCTCGCGCTCCAAAATTATCTTTTAGAGACAGGCTCCTGCTACAAGGCTACTCTTCACACCCACCCTATCGAACTCGTTGCCATGTCGCACATCCAGCGGTTCCTTAAGGGTGACGAGATGACCCGTGTACTTTGGTCGATGATACCCGAAACCCTCGCCTTTGCCCCCCTCGGCATTGGCATTGTGCCTTATGCACTTCCGTCATCCGTCGAGTTGGCTGAAGCCACCTTGGAACAGATCAAGACCCACGATGTGGTGCTATGGGAGAAACATGGCACTGTCGCTGTCGGCACCGACATCATGGATGCTTTCGACCAGACAGACGTGCTCTGCAAGGCTGCCAACATCTACATGTGCGCTCGCAACATGGGCAGCGAACCCGATGGTATGACCGCTGAAGCCATGAAAGAAGTGCAGGACGTGTTCAATCTTCCAAAACAGCGCCCCTGCTAACTTCACGCGGGGTCATCCCATACTCATCCTTGAAACATTTTGCGAAATACTGAGGGGAAGAAAAGCCAACTCTGTATGCAACTTCCGTCACAGAAGCGGTGGAACTTTTCAGGAGTTCCATCGCTTTTTTCAGGCGACAACTCTTCATATAATCAGATGGAGTCTTGATGGAGAGACTTCTGAACTTTCTATACATATTCATGCGGCTCATGCCAAGGTCATGAGAAAGGTCATCCACACTATAGTCACTGTTGTCCAAATTCTTATGCACTAAACTCTCCACCTTCTGCAAGAACGGATCTTGGACAACCGATTGTTGCTCTACAGGAACATCCGACACACTCCCTGTTTCATCAATATTGGAGGACTCCTTCACCTTATTGGTACGTCCTATTTGTCTCCAATGGAGCACGACGCCCACCAACACAATACCAACAACCGCATAAATGCACCACGCCCACCAACGCAGCCACCACGGCAATGGCATCGCAAACTGAAGAACAGGCTGTTCCGCATGCCACACACCAAACTCATCCGTCGCCTTCACCCACAATGTATGATGTCCATACCCAGCCTCACTGATGTCGATGACGTTCGTGCCTACAGGCAATTCCGTCCATTCTCCTTTGCCATTAAGGCGATACGCATAGTGAATGGAAGCTGCATACAGATGATTCATGGTGGAAACACTCACACGGTGAAGCGTATCATACTTGGTCACCATAATGCTGTCGTCGGGACGCACACCATCCAAGTCCCGACAAGAACCAATGATGCAGAAAGCCCCTATACCTCCCAAACAGATACTGTCACCACATGATGTGATGTCCGTAAAAAAGTCCATGCCAATATTGTCATCCGAGGCATTCAGCGTTCTTGAAGCACCCGTCTTAGGGCTGTATTCCCTCAGTGTCAGTTCATTCAGCGTCCAAAGATGGCCATTCTTATCCTTGATATGCAAAGGAGCCTTCGGATTGGTCGTATATATCAGTCGTCCATTTCGGTCGTACCCTACCTGTTGGATGATACCCACCGAGTCCGTTAGTGGCTTGAGCACCTGCTGCCGATAGTCAAACAACAGCACCTGCTTCTCCGTACCTATCAATAAACGGCCATTCCCCTCATCTGACAATGCCGAGATGTAGTTGGGTGTTTGTGCCTCAGGAATCTCTTCCCAATGAATGGTCATCCCCTCATGCCATGCGTGGATCAGCCGTTTTCCGTTGCACGTCCACACACCTTGCTGCGACTGACACTTCGCCAGCACCCGCTGTGTACTAAGCGGTGCGGGCTTTGCATCGTTGGCCATAAACACCAGTTGCCCCGTCTCTGCATGATAGAGCGACAGACGTGTACGGTTCTGATAGATCCAGTAATAATCACCTTCACGCACAATGCGATGCACCATAATTTTATAACCCATCTGTTCGCTCATCGCCTTCACCTCATCCCGCTCAATGTGACTGCCAGAAAAGCCCTTCGACAGAATGAACGTGTGCGGTGAATATCCTGGAACCCAAATGTTCTCCCTTCTATCCACAAACAGTTTATTGACCATCTTCTTCCCTTTCGGCAAGAGATGAGTCAACCCCATTGGCTGCAGCAAAGGTTGCTTCTCCTTTCCTACTCCACTTATTTTGTAGGCATATACATCATCCATCGTAGCCACCCACATGACAGCGTCCTTCTGGTCAATCCACAAGTTATACACCTCACTACCAAACTTCTGTTTCTCCATGGTCACCATGGTGGCAGGTTCTGCCACCATGTCAGGGTATCTCACAATTCCACCACCCCATGTGCCCACCCAGTAGCACTGGCGTACCGTATCCTCCACAACAAAACCTGCCGCATAAGGATATTCCCAAGACAAACGGGTCAGCATATCCGTCTTCGGTTGGATAGTTGCCAAACCGCCTCTGAGAATGGTGAGCCACAACATCCCTTTCGAGTCCACCATCATCTCCTTTACTTCCTCACGGCTATTATCACCTATGCTGAGCACCTTTTTGAAACGTCCGTCAGATGAGAACTTCACCACATCTCTTAACACACCTATCCACACACAGCCATCAGCCGTCACACCCATACAGTTCACCTTCCTCACCCCTACGTGTTTGTCTTTCAGCCGGTGCACACGCCAGTCCTTTTTATCTATATAGTACGCACCAGCGCGAGTGCCGAACCAGATAGTTCCGTCTTTTCCCTCTGCCAGACAAGTCACCTCATCATTTTCCACAACACCTCTTCCCTTCCCCTTGCTGCCATAAGCCACCACCTGATAACCATCGTCACGACATAGTCCACCACCCGCAGTTCCATACCACATGTACCCCTCACGGTCTTGCATGATGACATTGACATTCGACACAGGCAGTTGTGCTTGTGTAGGCAAAGCATGGTATCCCCTTTCCTCTTGTGCCCAACCGTCCACACACACCATCAGCCACAACACCATCAGCCATACATATGCAGTAGCCCTCCAACAGCCACTGCACATGTTCCCGTGATGTGTATGATGCCAAATGAAACTCATAAAAAAACAAAATCAGCCACAAAAGTAATCATTTCTGGCCATCCCACATGAAGTTGGTACAATTTTATACGTCTTTGTGATGTTTTTTACTCGGCACGGATGAGAAAACCGATACCTTTGCAGCAAAATTCTAACTAACAAAGACCTTTTTATGATGACAAGATTTCTCTTTATCGTGTTGACGTTGATTTTCTCTTCGTCATTGATGTATGCCCAGCGTATACAACAAAAATTGGGGCGTGGAGTGGTAGCCGTTTATCGCTCAGGTGGGCGTAGTGTGACATCGGAAGGTGGCACCAATAGTTCCCTCATCTCGTGGCGCAAGTTGGCACAAGAGCCAGAAGGTACCACTTATAATGTATATAAGCGCACATACGGAAGTAGCGCTTGGAGCAAAATGAACAGTACTCCGCTGAAGAAGACGAACTACACGCCGTCAAGCCTGACGAACAACACAGAATATGCCGTTTCCGCTATCATCAACGGAGTGGAAGGTGAGCCCAGCGAGCCATTCCTTTATAAGACTCAAACCTGGCCAAATGTGTGGTTTAATTTCAACTTCAACGATATCGTCATCAAGCGCAACGATTACCGCACGAAATTTGTGTGGCCAATGGATTTGGATGGTGACGGTGAAATAGATGCAGTTGTAGCAGACCGTCTCTATGCCGGTGTTTCTTCCGATGATGCAGAAAATTCTGGCGATGTTGACTTGAGCACCAGCCATAAGATTCAGGGATACAAATTGGATGGCACCCTGCTTTGGACAGTAGATATTGGTCCTAACATCAATATATGTGGCGGACAAAACGACATGGTGCTCGCTTACGACATCAATTGCGACGGCAAATGCGAGGTCATCATCCGCAGTTCCGACGGCACACGCTTTTGGGACAAAGCAAATAATACGTGGGGAAAATATGCCAATGGCAGCGAGACAGGCGACACCGACGGAGATGGCATCATCGACTACAGCAAGCAATCCACCAAGTTGCCACCTTTCTACATCTCTGTGATTGACGGCGAAACAGGAGCCGAGATTGATTGCAACGAACTGAACTACAGCGAAGTGACTGATGGTTCAGACACATGGACCCGCAACAGCCGTGGCAAGTACATGAATTTCGGCTATGCCACCCTCGAAGGACACTTCTCCATCTGCTATCTCGACGGCATCCATCCCTCGCTCGTCATGGAATGTCTTGACCGCGACAACAACAAGACCCACCACAATTATGTATTCTCTTGGGATTACGACTGGAACAACGGCATCCCTTCAAACTGGCACCACAGTTCCACTTGGAGCCGCAACAACAAGAGTCCTTGGCCAGCAGAGTTCCACCAGTTGCGTGTGGCAGATGTGGATGGCGACGGGTTCGATGAGATGTGTCAAGGTGGTTACAGCGTCAACCCCATCAAGGGCACATTCCACAGCCCCGGTATCGGACACGGTGACCGTTGGATTCTCAGCGACATCAATCCTGACCGTCCAGGCTTGGAGTGTTTTGCCATTCAGCAGAGTGCGTTGTTGGGACAACTGATATACGACCCTGCTACAGGCGAACGTCTAAAAGAATGGTATTTGCCGAGTGTTTATGATGTAGGTCGTGGTGCCTGCATGGATATAGACCCCAATCATAAGGGATATGAGATTTATAGTTTCACGGATGATTATCTGTATGACTGCGAAGGCACATCGACAGGGGAGACACGCACACAATGGGGCATCAGCACCATGTTCGAGGGTGTATGGTGGAACGCTGACCTTCTGCGCGAAGAGTTAAGTTCTCCCGGTGGTAGCGGATATGGCACCAACCTGATGGTGACCACAGTGCGTGGCAAAAGCCGTCTGGTGGAATTCTCACAAGAATCCAGTTGGGCGACACATGGTGGTACTGGCACACGTCCTGCCTTCATGGGCGACATCATTGGCGACTGGCGCGAGGAAGTGATTTTGGCCAAACAAGATGCGGAATCAAGCACGGGTCTCACGGGATACACGACCAACCTTTCCACCAACTATAGTATCTACTGCCTCCAGCAAGACCCACACTATCGTGGCGACTGCACCACACGCGGCTACTATCAACATCCCAACACCAGTTTCTATTTGGGTGTCGGCATGCCTACTCCCCCACTTCCTCCTGTGATGGAGACAGACCTCCGTTACAAGTCAGGGAATTGGAGCATGGGAGCAACCTGCTTCACCTCTTTCGACCAGAAACAAGCACAAGCATATGCAGACGGCAAGAGCGTGGTGTTTGATGTCAGTGGCGACAACAGCAACGAGATTAAGATTACAGGTGACATCAAACCTTCTGCCCTCTATTTCATGAATCCACTGAAGCACGATTATGTGCTGGAAGGGAACATCTCTGGCGGCAGCATCTATAAATCGCAGTTAGGCACGACCACGCTGAATGGTGACATCACCTCAACGGACTCACTCATCATCAGCGAAGGAACGCTGGTGGTGAATGGAACGATTGCTGCCCCATTGGCACTCAGAGCCAAAGGCACACTGGGAGGAAACGCCACTTTAGCAGGTGGAACTGTCTTCGAAGGAGGCCTGAATTACGAAGGATGCCGTCTCTCTCCAGGCACGAAAGAGGCTCCCTTTGGCATCATCACCTCCAACACCAGCATGACTTTGTCGGGCGATGTGTTTGTTGAGATGAATCTTCAGACTCAAGATGAAGTGAAATGCGACCTTGTGAAAGTAAACGGGGATTTAACCTTCAAGAATACCAACACCTTCACGATTGTACCATCAGAAAACGTACCCGCAGAGGGAGAATATGTCCTGATGGAATGTACAGGCACACTGACCGCCAATGTCAAGAACATCAAGGTACGCGGTTTGGTGGGATTAAACTATGCGATTGAGGCACGTGAGAAACAAATTGTGTTGGTCATTCGCGGCATGCGTGACCCTGCCACCAACGTACGTTGGACAGGCGTAGAAGACAACAATTGGGACTATCAAACCGCCAACTTCTCACTCAACGACGAAGCCACTTCCTTCGTGACCAACGATGAGGTCATCTTCCCAGAAGAAGCCACACGACGCACTGTCACCCTCACCGACAAGATGGTGACCAAGGGAGTGCGTCTCACCCACAATAGCGGCACTTACACCTTCAATGGCGAAGGTGGATTCAGCGGCGAAGGTAACTTTGTGATGGACGGAACAGGCAACGTGGTGCTCAATGCCACCAAGAGCGACTATACAGGCAAGACCATCCTGAACAGCGGCAGCGTGACCGTGAAGAATTTGGAAAATAAGGACACGGAAAGTTGCTTTGGTGCAGGCTCCACCATAGAAATAGGCAAAGCCACCCTGACCGTCAACCACACCAATGCGGCCACCAATCGAAACGTAGTGCTGACCGACTCTGCCAGCATTAGTGTGCCCACCAATAGCACCACCACCTTGCAATCAGCCTTGACAGGTAAGGGTGTGTTGGTGAAGAAAGGGGCAGGACAACTGAACCTCAATTATGGTGGCACCAACGGATATGCTGGAACCGTTCTGGTAGCAGGAACCCTGTCGCAAGGTGCATGGAATGCCAGTATTGGAAAGGCTGGCTCCACCATCGACGTGAAAGGCAATGCGTCTTTCCGCATATTCAACAACAACTCAACTTCTGCTGTGCCAGCCATCACTAACACCATCAACATTCAGAAGGGCAAGACACTGACCATCGATGGTGGGCAACGCTGCAAGATGCAAGGAAAACTGACGGGTGAAGGCACCATGAAAATCAGTTTCCCCTACGTGCGGGGTGACTTCGAGACCAACTGCTCCGCGTTTGAGGGTACGCTGAATCCCACCAGCGGTCAGTTCCGCATCTCCAACACACTCGACCTATCGAAAGGCACATTCGAGCCTGGAGCAGGCGTGTATGTGGCGAACGTGAAGAGTCAAAGCGGCACCGAGGAAAGCCGCACGAACAAAATTGGTGCCCTAAAAGGAACGACCGCAGATGCCTCATTTGGAACAGGTGTTTGGAATGTTGGTTATCTTGGCACAAGTACCACGTTTGCAGGCAAGTTCAATGCATCAGCCACACTCAACAAGTATGGTGAGGGTGTGCTGACGCTGACAGGTGCATCCGAGGCAGCCATCAACATCTATGGAGGTGAAATTTTGGCACAAAACACTTCCGCTTCCATCACCACAGGCACCATCACCGTTCGCAATGGTGGCCAATTGGCAGGAACAGGACAAGTAAAGAATGTGAGCGTACAGAATGGTGGCACATTAGGTGCTGGCAAATCAGCCACAGCGGTGGGTACACTGACCGTCAATGGCACACTCACCATGGCAGCAGGTTCCACCTTGCGTGTTCGCACTCGTTCGACAGCAACAAGCACCAACTGCGACGCATTTAAAGTGACAGGAAATGTGAAACTGACTTCGCCAACAATAGACCTGACCGAGCAACTCAACAGCAACTATACCTATGAAGATGGAACAGAACTCCGAATCTTCACAGGTACGGGTGCCATCACGCTCAATGGCGATGTGACGCTGTTGCCTGAAACCCCAAGACCTGGTTATTTGTGGGACACCTCCGCATTGGCCAGCGATGGCATCATCCGCATCATTGCCGACCCAGTAGGCATTCGTGAACTCTCAGCCGACCAACTCACAGAGCATGACATCATCTGCGATATGGCGGGTCGTCGCATCAAGACCATCACACATTCAGGTTCATACATTATTAACGGCATCAAAGTCTACATCCGAAAATGAGAAAGACGCTGACAATGCTCTTGCTGGCTTGTGCTGTCACGATGGCAGCACAACGCCAAAGGCTCAACTTCAACGGAAACTGGCAGATTCACTATCCCAAGGAGGCAATTCTCCATCCTGACGAGACCCAAACAGTCACCCTGCCCCATGCATGGAACGAGGATTGGGCATATCGTGTGGACATACACGAACTGCCCGACGACACGTGCCGATACACAAAGGTGTTCATGGCACCCAACGAATGGGCTGACAAGCACGTGTTCATCGAGTTCGAAGGGGCACGTCAGAGTGCTGAAGTGTGGCTCAACGGGCATCGTCTCGGTCTTCATCAGAATGGTGTGATGGCATTCGGGTTCGAATTGACGCCCCATCTCCTGATAGGGAAAGAGAACCGTCTGGAGGTACTCACCGACAACGACTGGGCATACAAAGAGAAGAACCCCGACGGAACAGAACGACAGGCACCCCCAAACGCTACAACCACCAAGGACGGGAATGATTTGCCAGGCAATATGCTCCAGTCCACCTCGTTCCAGTGGAACAACAAGAATTTCAACATGAACATGGGCGGCCTGCCGAAGAATGTCTACCTGCACGTCACAGGTGACATCTATCAGACCCTTCCCCTCTACTCCAACCTCTGCACTACAGGTACTTATGTCTATGGCACCGATTACGACATCAAGGGGAAGAAGGTGACGGCCCATGTGGAGTCGCAAGTGGTCAACGCATCCACCCAGTCACAAATGGTCACCTTGCAAGTGGAGGTGCTTGACATCGACGGCAAGCAGGTGGCGAAGTTCACCGGCAAGCCAGTGCTGATAGCAGCAGGCGATACGGTCACCCTTACTGCCAGCAAACGGCTGTCGAACATACATTTCTGGTCGTGGGGTTATGGCTATCTCTACACGGTGAAGAGCCGTCTCGTGGTCAATGGTGCTCCCATTGATGAATGTTCCCTCCGCACAGGCTTCCGCAAGACCCGTTTCAGCGAAGGCAAAATCTGGCTCAACGGCCGCAGCATCATGATGCACGGCTATGCGCAGCGCACCAGCAACGAGTGGCCATCCGTCGGCATCGACGTGCCTGCATGGATGAGCGACTACTCGAACAACCTCATCGTGAAGTCGGGCGGCAACCTCGTGCGCTGGATGCACGTCACACCCTCCAAACAGGATGTGGAATCGTGCGACCGTGTGGGACTCATACAGGCCATGCCTGCTGGCGATGCGGAGAAGGATGTGGCAGGGCGGCATTGGACACAACGCACAGAACTGATGCGCGATGCCATCATTTACAACCGCAACAACCCCAGCATCCTTTTCTACGAAGGCGGCAACGAAAGCATTAGCCGTGAGCATATGAAGGAGCTCCTTGCCATCCGCAACCAATATGACCCTCATGGCGGACGCGCCATCGGTTCACGTGAGATGCTCGACATCGATGAAGCCGAGTATGGCGGCGAGATGCTCTACATCAACAAATCGGGCAAGCAACCGATGTGGGCGATGGAGTATTGTCGTGACGAGGGCTACCGCATGTACTGGGACGACTATTCCTATCCCTACCACAAACAGGGCGCAGGGCCCTATTATCGCAAAGCGCCTGCCGACATCTACAATCAGAACCAAGACCAATTGACCATCGAGATGATTCGTCGCTGGCATGACTACTATGTGGTGCGTCCTGGCATGGGCAAAAGGGTGAGCAGCGGAGGTGTGAAGATTGTCTTCTCCGACACCAACACGCATGGCCGCTCAGAGATGAACTACCGCACCAGCGGTGTGGTGGATGCTATGCGTATAGAGAAAGATGCCTTCTTTGCGCATCAAGTGATGTGGAACTCTTGGGTGGATGTGGAACACAAGGCCTGCCACATCATCGGCCATTGGAACTACCCTGACGGTGTGGTGAAGGATGTGTATGTGGTGTCCACCTCGCCTGTGGTGGAACTTTTCGTGAACGGCAAATCGGTGGGCAAGTCGGACAAGCCTGAATACACCTTCCTGCATACGTTCAAGGATGTGCCTTATCAGTCAGGCGAGGTGAAGGCCATCAGTTATGCTGCCGATGGCACCACCGTGGAGTCGGAAGCTTCTCACAAGACGGCAGGGAAAGCCGACCACATCCAACTGACGCTCATGCAGAACCCCGACGGTGGCATGAAGGCTGACGGGAGTGACCTTGCCCTCATTCAGGTGGAGATTGTAGACAAGAACGGCCTGCGCTGTCCGCTCGACAACCGCTTCATCCACTGGACCTTGGAGGGTGAGGGCGAATGGCGTGGAGGCATTGCCAAAAGTCCCGATGGTGACAACTACATCCTCTCCAAAGTCCTGCCCGTGGAGGCTGGTGTGAACCGTGTGCTCGTGCGTTCCACCACCACTCCTGGCAAGATACGGCTCACGGCACATGCCAAAGATATGGAGGAAGCCGTGCTCGAATGGAACTCGGTGGCTGACGCTCAGCAAGTGGATGCTGGCCTCTCGCGCTACATCGCCTCCGACCATCTCCGCAGTGTGCTCGACCGTGGAGAAACACCCATCACTCCCTCTTATACGGACAAGAAGCGCACCATCAGCATCGCTGCTGCCAACGCTGGAGCCAATGCGGACAAAGCGCAGCGCAGTTGGGACGATAACGAACTCTCCGAATGGCGCAACGACGGCAGGCTCTCCACCGCTTGGATCACCTACGAACTCAGCGAACCAGCCGCCATCGACGAAATCAGCCTCAAACTCACGGGCTGGCGTCAACGCTCCTACCCCATCGAAGTGCTGGCCGACGACCAACTCGTCTGGAAGGGCAACACTGACAAATCTCTGGGCTACATCTCCCTCTTCATCGAGAAACCTGTGCGCGCTAAGCGATACACCATCCGACAGACAGGCACCGCCAACGACAAGGACGCTTTTGGCCAAGTGACCGAACTCGCTGGAGGAGCCGCCACGGAACTCGACCTCTACAAGACCCCTGGGAGCGAGAAGGTCAAAGGCGAACTCCGCATTGTCGAGGTGGACTTCTTGCAGCAGATTCGCGACACCAAGCAATAACGATAATAAGAAGGACTTGAGCATATTGGACTGATGAAGGAGCTTTGAGGAGAGTCTTATGCCTCGTCACACCCTCTTCCACAGCCTCCGAACCGACGTCGTCGATGTCGGCAAGTCGATGTCGTCGATGTCGGTCAACCGATGTCGACGACATCGGTTTAGAGGCTGTGGAAGGAAGTCATGAGAGGTTACGGCGTGGAGACAATGGAGGTGGTGAGGTTATGCATGTCAAAAAATCCACATTGTCGTGAAAAAACCACTTTAGAATCCTTTTTTTGACCAAAACACTTGTAAAGGCAGGGAAAACATCGTATCTTTGCAAAAGAATCACACAAAACAACGATTATGAAAAGGATTATTTGGATAACCATACTGATTTTCAGTTTGATAACACCAGCCAACGGCCAGAAGAAGAAGGGCGGCAAAGCGGCTTTCCAGCCTCAGAAGAGCATTGTGGTGCTCTATGAGAACGATGTGCATTGTGCCGTGGATGGCTATGCGAAGTTGGCAGGACTGCGCGAGGCAATTGCCGACACCGCCTACGTGGCATTGGTGTCGAATGGCGACTATGTGCAGGGCATGACGGTGGGTGCCATCTCGAAGGGGCAGTATGTGGTGGACATCATGAGGGCATTGCCTTACGATGCCATCACGCTGGGCAACCATGAGTATGACTACGGCATGGAACGGATGTTCCAACTGCTGCGTCAGGTGCCTGCTCCTATCGTGTGCGCGAATCTCTATGATGTGAAGACAGGCAGGACAGTCTTTGCCCCCTACGTGATGAAGCGTTTTGGCAACAAGAGGATTGCCTTTGTCGGGGCTTCCACACCCACCTCGATGGAGACGGAGGCATACGCCTTCCGCGACGATGAAGGCAACATCATCTACGACTTGCAGGTGAAGGACATCCCCACGCTGGTGCAGCAGGCAGTGGACGAGGCGCGCAGGGCTGGTGCCGACTATGTGATTCTCGACTCCCACTTGGGCGAGGAGGTGACCAACCGCAACTCCGACTCTCATCTGGTGGTGGCGAACACAACGGGCATCGACATCGTGCTGGACGGTCACAGCCACGCCGTGATTGTAGCCGACACGGTGATGAACAAGGCTGGGAAGCCTGTGATTATCTCCCAGACGGGCACCAAATTCCAGAACATCGGCAAGTTGGTCATCGCACCTGATGGCAAGATGACCACGGAACTGATTCCCCTGGAGAGCGTGACGGCGAAGGATGCCTGGGTGGCGCATGTGACGGACAGCATCCACGCGATGCTGGAGGCACAGACAAGCCGCGTGATTTGCAAGAGCGAAGTGCCGCTGCGCATACTGGACGATGAGGGCAATGAGGCGGCACGCATGGGCGAGATGAATGCTGGCGACATCGTGACGGATGCCTACCGCATCATGACGGGGGCCGACATCGGTGTGCTCAACAGCGGCAGCATCCGCAACGAACTGAAAAAGACGGGCGACCTGACGTATGGTGATATGCTCACCTTGCTGCCCTACGACAACTACATCGTGGTGACAGAAGTGAAAGGAAGCACCATCGTGAAGATGCTGGAGAAACTGGTGAGTTTCCTGCCAAAGCCTGACGGACAGTTCCCGCAGGTGTCGGGCTTGAAGTTCACCACCCGTGTGGCCGACCACAGCGTGAGCGATGTGCAGGTGCTGAATGGTGCCACACAGCTATACGAACCCATCAACCCCGACCGTATCTACACCATCGCCACGACGAAGTATTGTGTGACGGACGGTGGACTGCACAACACCTTGCAGGGATGCCCCATTGTGCTCGAGACGAAGAAGACCTACAACGAAATCTTCATCGAATACGTGGTGGACAGGCTGAAAGGGCACATCGGGCAGGAATATGCTCAGCCACAGGGACGCATTACGGTAATTAACTAAATACATTTACTAACTTTTCAGATTTATGAAGAAAATCATCACAATGATGGCCGCTATGACTATAGCAAGCGGCATGACAGCTCAAACACACACCTTCGACGTGAACACCACGAAGGTGGGAAGTCCCATCTCCAAAACCATGTACGGCATCTTTTTCGAGGACATCAACTACGCTGCCGATGGCGGTCTGTATGCTGAACTCGTGAAGAACCGCTCCTTCGAGTTCCCTAACCACTTTACTGGATGGGACATCTCAGGAAAGGTGACGCTGAAGGACGACGGCCCCTTCAACAAGAACCCTCACTATGTGCGTCTGGAACCCTCTGGCCACCGCGACAAGCACACCATGATTGAGAACCACGGCTTCTTCGGCATGGGTGTGAAAGGTGGTGAGGAATACCGCTTCTCCGTATGGGCACGAGTGCCCGATGGTGGCACGGCAAAGTTGTGGGTTGACCTTGTTGACAACGCCACGATGAGCGATGACCAGAAACTGGGCAACGCGGGTGTGGAAGTGAGTGGTAAGGAATGGAAGAAGTACACTGCCATCATCAAGCCCAAGAGCACTTTTGCCAAAGCGCACCTCCGCGTGTGGGGCGACAGCAAGGTGACCACCGATGTGGAGCACGTGAGCCTCTTCCCTGTGAACACCTACAAAGGACATGAAAATGGTATGCGCAAGGACTTGGCAGAGAGTCTTGAGCAGTTGCACCCAGGTGTGTTCCGCTTCCCTGGCGGCTGCATCGTGGAGGGCACCGACCTCGCCACACGCTATCAGTGGAAGAACTCTGTGGGACTGGTGGAGAACCGCCCACTGAACGAAAACCGCTGGCACTATACCTTTACACATCGCTACTTCCCCGACTACTTCCAGAGTTACGGTCTCGGTTTCTTCGAGTATTTCCAGCTCTCCGAGGAAATTGGTGCAGAACCACTTCCTGTGGTCAGCGTAGGTCTCTCCTGCGAGTTCCAGAACGGCAGCAACCGCAGCGACGCTCACGTGCCTGTTGACCAGTTGCAGCCATACATCGACGATGTGCTCGACCTCATCGAGTTTGCCAATGGCGACCCTGCCAAGAACCAATGGGCAAAACTCCGTGCCGACATGGGTCACCCTGCCCCCTTCAACCTCAAGTATGTGGGTATCGGCAACGAGCAGTGGGGAGCCATTTATCCTGAAAACCTCAAGCCTTTCGTGGAGCAGGTGCGCCAGAAGTACCCCAATATCAAGATTGTGGGTACCAGCGGTCCCGACTCTGAAGGTAAGGAATTTGAATATCTGTGGCCAGAAATGCGCAAGATTGGTGCAGATTTGGTGGACGAGCACTATTACCGCAACGAGGCATGGTTCCTCGGCACACCAGATGCCAAGCAGCGTTGGGGCAATTGCGGTGCCAATCGCTACGACTCCTACAAGCGTGGCAAAGGACAGCCCAAAGTCTTTGCAGGTGAATATGCATGTCACGGTGCTGGCAAGAAGTGGAACCACTTCAATGCTGCCCTCATGGAAGCTGCTTTCATGACAGGCTTGGAGCGCAATGCAGACATCGTCGAGATGGCTACCTACGCACCGCTCTTCGCCCATGTGGAAGGCTGGCAATGGCGTCCTGATGCCATCTGGTACGACAACCTCCGCAAGTTCAATTCCTGCGCATACTACGTACAGCAACTCTACTCTGTGAATAAGGGAACGAACGTGCTTCCTCTCACCATGAACGGTAAGCCCGTTGCCGGCAATCCTGACCAGGACGGTCTCTTCGCATCGGCCGTGCTCGACAAGAATGCCAACGAGGTTATCGTGAAGGTAATCAACACGAGTGACAAGCCACAGGATGTAACGCTCAATCTGAAAGGCATGAAAGGCAGCCACGAGGCGCAACTCATCACCTTCCACAGCGACAACCTCACGGCTGAGAACACGTTGGACGAGCCAGAGAAGATTGTGCCTAAGACATCCTCTCTTTCGGTAACCGCTCCATCACAAAACGTCATCATTCCTGCACATACATTCTACATCTATAAAATCAAGAAGTAGCGGTTATTTTAAAAGGAATTAGAGAAGTTAAAGAAGTCAGAGAAGTTAAAGACGATACCTTATCAACGGCATAATATTCGTCTCTAACTTCTCTGATTTCTTTTTATCCGAGACTGACCCAAAAGCAACGGGAAAAACCTCTCACACAGGCTGATGATTGGAACAAAAGCCAGCACAATGCACATGGCAAAGACACCATCCATCAGCGTTCGTTGTTGCACCAAGTTGCACACCCCCTCCACCAGATACATGTGAAAGCCTAAGATCAAGATTGTGCCACGAGAAATGATGTCGACAAAAGAAGGGCATGACGAACCCGACCACAAAGACAATAGCTTTGCCAAACTCCACACCGACACTGTGCCAGCAACGCCGCCCATCAGAAAAAGGAACATATTATCTCCATATCCACAGAGATTCATCCACACCACACTGTTGAAATGGCCACTCACCCACACAAGACCACACCCCAACAGGCCGATAGCCACAAGCATCCAAGGAGAAACCACGGCACAAAGATGTGAACACAGACGCTGGAACAACTAAGCGTCTGAAGCGTCCACCCACATAGGTCAAAAGTGGAGTTTGACGCATCTTATCCAGTGAAATGAACCAACCACTCATCAGCATGAACAGTGGCATCTCGATGGCAATATCCAATCCTTTTCCACCTAGGAAGTCCGTCCATACTGAACCGACAAGACATTGGGCGCAATGGGCACATGTGACCAAATAGATGGCCACCGTTTTTACATGCATCAGGATAAATGAGCCTCATCTTGCTATTTCTTCACGACGAGAAGGATATCTGAATCTCTCTCAATAGAGGATTTTCTTGCCTTCGTGAATATAGATGCCACCTTTGCGTGGATGCTTGACAAGACGGCCATCCAATGAGTAGAACTTCTCCTTACCGGTCTTGTTGGCTGATGGTACGTAAGGGGCTGTGACATCCACCACGATGCGCTCTCCAGTACCTGCATTTTGAGGCTGAAGCGTCATGCCATCCACATTAGGCATCCATGCTGATTTGTTGTAGAGACGGATGGTGTTCTCACCTGGCTGAAGAGTGATGGTGACAGTTCTGCTGCTCACTTTATCCCAACTTCTAGAGTTGCAAGCAGAGAGGGTCTTGACATCTTTTCCGTTGACGGCAACTATCATGTTACGATTCTCCCCTGAGACATAACTAAGTTTCATCGTATAGGAACCACCATTCTCACTATAGACATGACGCCATTGCAGGTCATTCTCTGCATCATTACCTAACCATGTGGCGTATGCTCCACCTGAACAGACTGCTTTATCCTCATATTTGCCCACATTGCCCTTGATTTCTGAGTATTTGCCTAAATAGGCAGTCTCAGCCTCATATACATTGCGCTCAAGACGCTTTTCTGCTGTCAGGCGATAGATGCGAGCACCATGAGCAGGAACGGTGGCTGTCAGTTCACCCGTTTTCTCACCCAATTCCTTCTTGGCATAGAGGTCACGCACCTGTACAGTGCCATCAAGGTCAAGGGTTGTGAATGGAACACTCATTTCCACCTCATCATCAGAAGCGTTGTAAAGTGCCACCGCACGGGTTGTTCCATAAAGAGTCTTGATATCTTTCACCAACACATAAGTGTCGCCCACATGTTGTACCACATATGCCTGCAAACAGAGGTCATCTTGGTTCAGCGCAATGAGTTCAGTGTTCTTCAGCAAAGCGAGCGTAGAACTAGTCACGGAAAGTTGACTAACATTACAGCCAATGAGCAAAGGACTGGACATGATACACCACATGCCGAAGTGAGTCTTGTCCTCTTCTGCGGTCAAACGACGACCCACTTCGAGCATATCCATGTCGTTGTAGTGACCATCGTAGCAGTAAGCAGAGAGATAGAGATTATCATGGATAATATTTCTGATGGATTCCCATGTGTCAGTAATGTCTCCCGTTGTACGCCATGAAGTGGCAATGTCATGTGCCCAATTGCCTGGATAATCCCAACGACAGATGTTCAGACGAACATCTGTGCGTCCCGTCTTGGCGATGGCGTTAGCAATGGCTGTGTAGCGTTCTTCTTCGTCCAGCACGAGATGGTCTTGATTGTGATAGTATGAACCACCACAGAAATCCACTTTGATGAAGTCGAAGCCAAGTGTATTGAAGAAGTAGTCACAGTCTTGTTCATCATGCCCATAAAGTCCAACACCAATACCTGTTGCATCATTATTGAACATACTACCACAGGTGTTGTAGCCACCATCGGAATAGATGCCAGCCTTCATACCCTTCTCATGGATGTATTGTACCACAGGCTCCAACCCATGGGGAAAGCGCGTGGGATGAATGAGTAACTGTCCTGTTTCCGCATCACGCCCTCCAAAGTAGCCATCGTCAATATTGACATGGTTGTATCCCACTTTCAGCAAACCCTTGTTCTTCAAGGCCAAGGCTTGATTCTTGATGATGGATTCACTGATACCAACACCATAGGTGTTCCAAGAACTCCAACCCATGGTGGGTTTGTCGGGCACTACATTCTCTTGTGCCGCCACATTTCCAGCATACCCAACAGCCGAACAGAGAGCCATGAGGTATGTTGCTATTTTACTTTTCATATCGAAATAGGTTTTATATAATAGGTAATTTCATCTTGATGAACAGATTATCTCATTTCTATGGTTATCTGTGCCTCTTCCAATCCTTTTGCCTTGACGTGGAGCGTAACTTCACCTGCCTTGTCTTGAGGTTGTACAATGGCAAGCGCCTTGCCACGGAAGGTGGTGGGACGAAGCGTGCGGAAGGAACGCATATCATAGGGGTGTCCTGTTCCTGCCACCACTTTCGCATCGCCCGACACGGCTATCTCAAGAGGTATCTCCGCTGTAGGACAAAGATGCCCCTCTGCATCTTCCACACTTATATTTATATAGGAGAGGTCGTTGTGAGAGGCCGAAATACTCGCACGGTCGGCATGAAGGACAATCCGTGCAGGTGGGAGAGCCGTGACAAACTCCAAAGTGTCGGGCTTGGCCTTCTTCACTTGCGGAACGGTCATGGCCTTGAGAGAGCCAGGCTCGTAAGCCACAGTGAAGGTGGCTGTATAAGTTTCGGGGTCTGTTTCTTTCTCGCCCACGATGGAGTCGTTGATGAACAATTGTACACGAGGTTCACGACTATAAACATTGACACGAAGGGAATCACAACGATGAGCATTCACGTTGTGCTGAATGTTCCCCACCACATTCGTTGTCCGGTAGTTTTCCGGACGCAGTTCAATCGGAAGATACGCTCCCTTTCCGTTTTGTGCCTGCCAGTTCCAATGGTTCTCTTCAGCCGTCCATCCCCATCCATTCACATCCTCGTGTTCACCATCAGGCAATGAGGGGCGAACAGCCATAGCAATAGATGCGCGTCTCCATAGCACATCGCGGTAGTAACTCTGTGGTTTCTTGTCGCCAATCAAGTCGATGTCGCCACACCATGAGTTGAACCAAGGCCATGAGAGGAACTGAATCCATTTATTGTCTGAACGCTCGAAAGTGTGACCCAAACCTGCCTCGCCAAGATAATCCACAGCCGTCCATACGAAATCGCCAAGAATATATGGATGCTTTTCCACCATGTTCCAGTTCTGCGCCATCTCTTTAGGGAAAGATTCAGAACCATACATGATGCGGTCAGGGAAAGAGTCGTGGTCGGCTTCATAATGCCCCCATTCGTAATTGTAACCACCCACTTCCACATTCTCGAAAGCACGATAGGAGTCTTTCTCCCACTTGAATTGCGGTCTGTCCCAGAAAGAGTTGACAGCCAATGTGGTGGGACGAGTGTGGTCTTCGTTGTTGGCGGCAAGATTGAGTTCGAGCGCTATCTCCTTGCCACGAGGAATATCGGCACGTTGGGCTATTTCATTACCAATGCTCCACATGATGATGCTGGGATGATTGCGGTCTCGACGCACCATAAGCGCCATGTCCTTCACATGGTCACGCTTGAAGTATTGGCTGTAATCATTGGGGCGTTTAGATTCTTCCCACTGGTCAAACACTTCGTCGATAACCAACATGCCAAGGCTATCACAAGCATCCAGAAACGCTTCTGTAGGAAGGTTGTGGCTACAACGGACAGCATTGTAACCTTGCGCTTTCAGCAGTTCCACCTTGCGGATTTCAGCACGGTCGATGCCTGCTGCTCCCAGCAATCCATTGTCATGGTGTACACAACCACCACGAAGTTTCATCCCCTGACCATTCAATTTGAATCCTTCTTCAGCAGAGAAAGTGATGCTACGAATACCAAAACGAATAGACAAGGCATCTCTTTCTTCACCCGATTTCGTAAGATAAACCTTCGCCGTATAACGGTAAGGCTGTTCTACTGACCACAAGTGAGGTGTCTTCACCACCAGTTCCGTGGACACACTCACCTCTCCAGCCTGAAGTTCATTGCGATTCAATCCTGAAACTGTAAAGTCTTGTTCATTATGTGCCACAAGTGTTCCCTCCTCATCAAGCACATCAACACAGAACTGCCCAGCCGTAGCCTGGACATCATCATTGAAAACCTTGGCAAAGACCTTGACGCTGGCTTCCTTGCCCTTATTCATCAATTCAGAAGCATCCACGTAAGTATCCCACTCGTCGAGGTGCAGTTTGTTGGTGGTCTCCAGCCACACATGGCGGAAAATACCACTACCGGCATACCAGCGAGAGTTCAGCCCCTCATTGATGGCCTTCACCACAACGGTCACTTCACGCTCTTCGTCAACGTGCCGATGTGCCTTGTCGGCGAGAATCTTGTTAATATTCACGACGAAAGGCATATATCCATACACATTCGATGTCGCCTTCACCCCATTAACCCACACTTCCGACTGGTTGTAGATTCCGTCAAAGCGCAGATTCACGTTGGTCTGAGACAGGAAGGTATCCACAGACGTATTACCCACAATGGGCAAAGAGAAAGTCTTACGGTACCAACCTTCACCACCTACCGTCTGTCCTGTATCCCAATCGCCTATGCTAAGACGTGAGAATGGCCCCACCTGAACTTCTTCCCATGCAGGAGTTTTCTGCCGATAGTCGTGTGCATCCATCACGGCATCCATGCTAAAGTCGTGCGGAACGGTGAAAGTGACCCACTTCGTGTCGTCAAAATCTACTTGCTCGGCATTGATGACAGCACCGCGATGAAATTTCCAACCAGTATCAAGACTGGTTTTCCGCTGTGCATGGACACAAAGAAGCGGAAAAAACAACAGGAACAGGAGGGTAATCTTCTTCATACAAGTATTTTTTCAGTTCTTAAAACTATGAATAGGTGCGGGAATACGTCCTCCACGGTCTACAAATCGCTGACTAGAGAAGGTGTTGACAGGCATGATGGGTGCATAACCCAAAAGTCCACCAAATTCCACGGTGTCACCTACGGTCTTTCCAACTACAGGGATGATGCGCACAGCGGTGGTCTTCTGATTGACCATGCCAATGGCACTTTCGTCGGCTATAATTCCTGCGATGGTGGTGGCAGGTGTATCGCCAGGTATGGCTATCATATCAAGTCCTACGGAGCAGACACAGGTCATGGATTCGAGTTTCTCGAGGGTGAGGGCTCCAGCCTCCACTGCGTCTATCATGCCTTGGTCTTCGGACACAGGAATGAAGGCTCCAGAGAGTCCTCCCACATAGGAAGAGGCCATGACGCCACCCTTCTTCACCTGGTCGTTCAGGAGGGCAAGTGCAGCAGTAGTGCCTGGCGCACCAGGATGTTCCACACCAATACATTTCAATATGTCGGCCACAGAGTCTCCAACAGCGGGTGTAGGAGCCAAACTGAGGTCGATGATACCAAAAGGTATGCCCAAACGACGGCTTGCCTCCTGAGCCACCAACTGACCCACACGGGTAATCTTGAAAGCAGTACGTTTGATGGTCTCACACAGGAGTTCGAAGTTGGCATCAGGAATCTGTTCCAAAGCGTACTTCACCACGCCAGGGCCACTGACTCCGACATTGATGATGGCATCGGCTTCGCTCACACCATGAAAAGCACCAGCCATGAAAGGGTTGTCGTCGGGCGCATTGCAAAGCACCACAAGTTTGGCGCATCCCAATGAGTCCACCTCCTTGGTTTCCTCTGCTGTCTGCTTGATGATGTCACCCATCAGACGCACGGCATCCATGTTGATGCCTGTCTTGGTGGAACCGACATTGATGCTGGAACAGATAAAGGTGGTGCAAGCCAATGCCATAGGAATGCTACGGATAAGCAGTTCATCGCTTTTTGTCATGCCTTTCGACACAATAGCCGAATAACCACCGAGAAAATTCACGCCCACTTCTTTGGCCGCCTTGTCCAATGTCTTGGCTATCTGCACATAGTCGCCAGGTGTACGACAACAGGCACTACCGACCAATGAGATGGGAGTAACGCTGATACGCTTGTTGACAATGGGAATACCGAACTCTTTCGAGATGTCTTCACCTGTTTTCACCAAGTCGCATGCCAACGTGGTGATTTTTTTGTATATCTTATCACACGTGACCTTGAGGTCGTTGTCGGCACAGTCGAGCAGACTGATGCCCATCGTAATGGTACGGACATCAAGATTCTCCTGCTCAATCATCTTATTAGTCTCTATGACTTCCTGTAGATTTATCATCTTATCGTTTCTTTCTCAGATTCTGTGCATTTTATCAAATATATCTTCTAACTGGCATTTCACTTGAACCCCCGTGTTATTGCCAATCTCTGCGAGTTCGTCACTCAACACATCAAAAGCCTTCACCGACTTGGTTAAGTCAACAATCATCATCATGTTGAAAAACTCCTGTACAATGGTCTGCGAGATATCAAGAATGTTAATCTGGTTGTCGGCAAGATAGGTGCACACCTTTGCGATGATGCCTACAGTATCTTTACCCACCACTGTAATAATTGCTCTTGTCATTTTTTATGATGCTTAATTGGTTTATGTTTCTTTATGTATAACTGTCAATTGTCAAAACTTCTTGTGTATATTCCGTCATATGTATAGACGGAGAAGGTCAGTTCTTCCACCCCTTCGGGTATCGGCATTGACATGTATATCTGTTCCGTGTAGGACTCGGCATCAGCGTATGGTCTCAGATGCACCAATGAATAATGCCCAGGACTATCCTCGCAAAAAGCGTACTGATGGACACCGTTGCCAGTTGTCATCAAGCCTAAATGCATGTTGATGTATCCACCACTCTTCCACATGCTCACCACCTTCATGAGGTCGCGAGGTATGTATTCCTCACCATAATAGGGCACCCCGTTCTGCACCAATACAAATGTAGATGCAGGAACTGGTTTCGGTGCAAAAACCTTACCCACTCCATAAAGTGTGAGACGTCCTTCCTCAAGAACATAGTTCGCCCTACACCTCAGAGTTGTATCGGGATAATCCGTCATCTTTTTCTGTGCTTCAACGTGGTATGTACTTCCGTTGTCCAATGTCACCGTAGTAATATACCCTTTGGCATCCGTACTCACCAACATGAAGTCGGTGATGTAGGAAGGGAAATCTTCCTCATCATCTTCACCACATGCCGCCAAACAGAATGACAAACATGCTACACAGAGCCAACTCCAGAGCCTATTGAACGGCCGCTTCATAATTACGAAGTGGATTAGCATACATAGCCGTTATCTTTTCTCGCAAGAACGGAACATCGGGGTTCTCCACATCCACCATCTTGATGCGGGACTCGATGTACTCGTTGGTGCGTCCAGCCAACGCATCACGATTGATGTCGTAGATGCGATAGTTCTTGTGTATCTCTTGGTCGATGTGCTCTGCCACCAGACGGAAAATGTCAGCCTTCTCAATGGTCGTTGGGTCAAGCGTGTCAAGCCATGTGTTGATACATTCTGCCGCCTGATAGTGCACATGCCCTTTTTGTCCCCAAATGCCTGTCTTCATGTTGTCAAGGTCATCTTGCTTAGCTTTTTTCCAACCAGGAATGTCACGTTTGCATTGAAACTCCTTGGCTTTCAGGTAGTCACACGGATCATATTCATAGGAGATGGCCAGCGGAACGATATTCATGTTGCGCAAATTCTCAATGATGTCAGCCACCGTCCTACCTGCAGTCGGGCCACCCATGTTCAGCATTTTCAGCACAGACTCTTGGGTACGGTCGTCAGAGTCTTTGGCACGTCCTTCGCGTTGGGCAATCCAGATGTTCTCCCCTTTCTCGTTGATGGCAAAGTGCATATACTGGCTCATGTGGATAGACGACTTGAGCATCTCTTTGGGAGTCAAGCCACGATTGACCGTAAACGACTTGTTCATCCTCACCAATGTCTTGATCCACGGATAAATGAGCAGATTATCACCTATGGCTATCTCAACCGTCGTGGAGAAACCATCTTTGAGCAACATCGTGTCGAGAAAAGCAGAATCCAGCACTATGTCACGGTGATTGGACATGAAGGTGTAATTGCCCATCCTGTCCAATGACTTAGGAAACACATACGAATGTCCCGTAGTAGCCTTACGGAACACATGATAGACCAACGGCTTCATGAAGCGTTTCTGGAAATCAAGTGGTGTCTTGATGCCGATAAAGAGCATCTTCAAGAGTCCGTTGCGCAAACCTTTCGGAAGCGGAATCAGCCCATGCAATATCTTGTCAAACTGCCTGTCAGCCAATAGGCTATTGAAGGCGGCCTTCATCTCACCTTCCGAACAAGGGCGAATATCATCAAAATCTGATAGTTCCATAATCTCACCATTTATCATTATGCATCACCCAGTTTGTCTGCAATAATTTCATTCAACACGTCTTTCATGTCGTTGCCATCGGCACGCACTTGTTGAGGAATGAAACTTGTCAAGGTCATACCTGGTGTCGTATTGATCTCCAGCATATTAATCACATCATCACCCTTCTCGTTTTTCGTGATGATATAGTCGACACGGATAATGCCTGAAGCACCTAAGATGTCGTAGATGGCAGCCGTCAGTGCCTGTACACGTTTGGTGGTATCGTCCGACAGGCGCGCAGGCGTGATTTCATCCACCAAACCATTGTACTTGGCATCATAGTCAAAGAAATCTGTCTTTGGCACCACCTCAGTAATGGGCAGTACATGCATACCACCAGCCTTTGTACGATAGACACCATTGCTGATTTCCACCCCCTTCAACTCATTTTCAATCAACACCTCTGGACATTCCTCCATTGCCTTTTCAATTGCAGGAAGTACACCTTCCAAAGTTTTGCAGTGAGTCACGCCAAAACTTGAGCCACCCCCATTAGGCTTGATGAAACAGGGCAACCCCACCTTATCAACGATTTGTTGTACATCGACCTCCTGTCCCTGACGCACCAACACATCTTCAGCCACCTTCACACCAAATCCCTTCAAATACTGATTCAAAGCGAACTTATTGAAAGTCAACGACTCCACCAGAACACCGCTTGTCGAGTATGGAATGTCTAACAGGTCAAAATAACCTTGCAAGATGCCATCTTCACCAGGTGTGCCGTGGATTGTAATATATGCGTAGTCAGGACGTATATCCTTGCCCCACTCATCCTGAAACGAGAAGTTATGGCGATAGACAGGTGAGCGTTTGCCGTTCGGCAGATGTGCCTCCCAGCCAGCATGGCTCACCTCCACAATATACACGTCATACTTCTCTTTATCAATCCAAGAATCAATTCCAGCCGCACTTCTCAGCGACACATCATGCTCGGAACTGTCGCCCCCAGCCACGATTGCAATTACCTTTTTCATCTTTATCTTATACTTTGAATATTATCTCTTTACATACAGGGCCTACAGGCTACCCGTTCCTCCAACAAGCCCTTTCCACTTGTCCAGCAATGCCACCATATCATCGGGCAGGGGTGAGTTAAACATCATCTCCTTGCCTGTACGCGGATGCACAAAGCCCAATGTCTTGGCATGCAGCGCTTGACGCGGACAGAGTTTGAAGCAGTTGTCAATGAATTGCCTGTATTTGGCCGTGTTCGACCCTTTCAGCACTTGGTCACCTCCGTAACGTTCGTCGCAGAACAACGGATGCCCGATGTGGCGCATGTGAGCACGAATCTGGTGTGTTCGACCCGTTTCCAGCACACACTTCACCAGCGTGGTGTAGCCAAAACGTTCCAAGACGTAGAAATGCGTAACGGCATGCTTGCCCACTTCTGAATCAGGGGGGAACACCGCCATGCGCATGCGGTCCTTAGGATCGCGTCCAATATTGCCCTCTATCCTACCTTCGTCCTCTGTGAAGTTGCCCCACACCAACGCGTTGTATTCACGTTTCGTGGTTTTATTGAAGAACTGCAAGCCCAAACTTGTCTTGGCAGATGCTGTCTTAGCCACCACGAGCAACCCACTAGTATCCTTGTCTATGCGATGCACAAGACCTATTTCGGGGTCGTTGATATCATACTGCGGCATGTCTTTCAGATGCCATGCGATAGCATTCAACATCGTACCGTTCCAATTGCCGAAGCCAGGATGCACCACCATGCCTGCAGGCTTGTTGATGACCATGAGATCTTCATCTTCGTAGACAACATTGAGAGGAATGTCTTCAGGCGAAATTTTGTTCTCGTAGTGTGGACGGTCAAGCATCACCTGAATCACATCCTCAGGCTTCACCTTATACGAGCGCTTCACGGGACGGCCGTTGGCCATGATGAATCCCGCATCAGCAGCCTTCTGCACACGGTTTCTGCTCGTACCAGCCAACTGAGTGAGCAAGAACTTGTCCACTCTGAGCAACTTCTGTCCCTTGTCGGCTACAACGCGGTAATGCTCATAAAGTTGCGAGGTCTCATCGTCCTCCAGTTCCTCATCCTCCGCGACCAGATTCAAGTCATCAACACTCATCCCCTACAAATCAATGTCAAAGTCTTCGCCACCCTCGTCTTCACTTTCCACGCCGCCTCCGTATCCACCTCCATATTCCAGGCCTTCACCTATATCATCCACATCCAAAGAGTCGAGTTCAATTTCCCCGCCACCGACCACAAGTGTCAGCGGGCGTTCGCGGGGTATAGTTGAGCCGGCACGCACATCGCGGCCACCTTGCTTCACGCCAATGACCAAATCTTTTGGACGACCCATCACCGTCTGTTGAGGTGTCAACTTGAATCCCAACGACTGCAGCAAGGCTATTGCTTCACGCAAGGACCCGTGGCTCACCACATCAGGCAGTTCCGCCATCGGCTCACCCATGTAATTGATGGTCAGATAAACCACTCGGCCGCCCTTCACTTCATAGCCAGGCTTGGGCGACTGCTCCAGCACAGCACCTCTCGGTGAACGCTTGTCATAGATGGAATCGATGACCAATGCCATGAGATCGCGCTCTTTCAGCATGCTTTCCGCATCATAAAGCGTTTTTCCCACCACTTTGGGCACTTCTATTTTCTCACCGTGATGGGTGAACGAGTCAAGCATGTAGAGTGTACCTAAAGGCACAGCCACCACAAGCAGTATCATCAGTACGATGTTCACCCAAAACTTCACACCAGTTTTTCCTGTAAAAAAATTCTTCAAAGCCATTCTTTCGCGCGTGTATTATAAATTATGTGTGCAAAGGTACAAAATAATTGACAAATGACAACTGATAATCGACAATTAAGGCACAAAAAAAGCAGAAGTTCTCAAAAACTTCTGCTTTTTTGTATCCGTAACGGCAAAAACGTCTTATTTGCCGTGATGTTCGCTTGATACAGTCAGTGACTTGCGGCCCTTTCTGCGGCGAGCAGAAAGTACGCGGCGGCCATTGGCAGTCTGCATGCGCAGACGGAAACCGTGCTTGTTAATCCTCTTTCTGTTGTGAGGTTGGAATGTTCTTTTCATCTTTCTATTGTATTATTTTGATTAAAAATTCTAAGCATTTTCCGCATCCAATGCCGCAACATGTCGCGAAAAGCGAGTGCAAAAGTAGTGATTTTCAAGAAATCGGCAAAAGAAAAAACCAAAAAACACCAACTTTTTTTGTCATTTTAATCATTTTCCGTAATTTTGCACCCGATTTCAACAATTAAAATAACATCAAAGAATTGAAAAGTTGAAAAATTGATGCCTCTCTTCCGATGCCGAAAGACTTCAATTTTTCCATTCTTAAACTCTTAAATTCTAAAAAAGATTTATGGCTATTTTAGCAGGTGACATTAAGAAAAACGTATGCCTCCGCCTTGACGATGGCAAGATTTATGTAGTAATCGACTTCTTGCACGTGAAGCCAGGCAAGGGAAATACAGTGATGCGCACAAAACTCCGCAACGTGGAGGATGGCCGCGTGCTTGAGCGCACATGGATTGTATCCGCTAAACTTGACGACGTGCAGGTATCTCACCAGCAATTCCAGTACCTCTACAAAGAGGGCGAGGAACTCGTATTCATGAACACAGACACTTACGAGCAGGTAAACATCGCTAAAGAAGTAATCACTGGCGGCGACTTCCTCAAGGAGGGCGAAACTATGGTGATGGCATCTATCGACGAATCAACTGGCACCATCCTCACGGCCGAAGCACCTGTAAAAGTGGTTCTTCAGGTTACTTACACCGAGCCAGGCTTCGCTGGCAACACTGCCACAAACGCCACAAAACCAGCCACATTGGAAACCGGCGTGGAAATCCGTGTGCCTCTCTTCATCAACGAAGGCGACATGATTGAGGTGGACACCCGCGATGGCTCATACGTGACTCGCAAGTAAGAAAAAAACTCTTTTATCGCTGCATAAAAAGCACCATTTAGGCAGCGTCGTTCCCAATTAATAGGCAACGCCGTTATCGATTAATTGATAACGGAAGTCTCGATTAAGTGGGAACGACGCTGCCTTTTTCACCCCTTCGCCCCTATCCAACCATCGCCTTCGTGAAAATCCCTTAAAAGCCGCTCTCCACGCATTAAAAAGAGCCGTTTCTCTTGGTCATTTGCGAACTATTCCGTAACTTTGCACGCTTTACCAATTCGCAAACGACAAAGGATGATTTTTGACCGATACGAACAACTGAGCGAAGATGCACAACGACTGCTGTGCTACTATGTCCACAGCGGGATTGACTCCTACCGTAGGATGGAAGAGCACATCTACACGCTCAAACAATACTGCTTCCATAATTTCGACGGCACTGCCGCTCTTGACGAACTGACCCAACAGGGCATTTTCGTCAACGCGGGACGAGACTGGTACACCAATACCGCGCGTTACGAAATCGACACAGACTGTTTGGTGCCGGCACTGTGGTATCTGTATGAGCGCCGCAAGGACTTGCTGCCCACCTACAACCGACTGAAGCAGAAGGGAGGACAGAACTACATGTTCGTGCGTTATGCCGTCAAGCAGTTGGTGGAGAACAATTATCTGGCGTGCAACAGCGCCAACGTCATTCCTCCCGACCACGCTCATTTCTTCTTCAGCGTAGCAGCAGAACCTCAGTTTCTGCAACTATTCGAGAACTTCCAACCCACCACGTTCGCGACCTTCTTCGAGAACGTTTGTAACTATTTCGTTTCTCACGACTTAGTGGTCGATACGGCATATCTTTCCATCAGCATCAGCCGCTACAACGCCATCACCGAGTCCACCCGTAGCCGCATGCTGGCACTCATGGAACTCTATGAATACACAGCAACGGGAAAACTGCCTGCCAACGGCATTTTCGACAAGATTTCCCATGGATACATGCTCATTGCGCTCCACACCCTCTGCGAGGGAAAATACACAGATGCCGCCAAATGGTTCGACATCGCCATCAAGACACTAGCCAAAGAGAAAGGAGGAAAGAAAGACAGTTTAGGGTTCTTCTTGACCTTCTACTACGCCCTCTCTTTCATGGCTGTGGTGAACGAAAACAAGGAAGGTAATGAAGGGATTGTGAACATCTGCAGGAAGAAAGTGCATGAATTAGCCACCACACTGGCCATCAAGACAGACGAAACGATGCTTCCTGTGCGTATCTTGACAGAAGACTTCTGCAACATCAACCGCACACTCCACAGGGAACTCGTACAAAAAATGTACGACGAAGCAAGCACCCGGAAACTTCCTCCCATCTTCCGCCCAATGGCCTTCTTGCTGGCCAACTATTTAGGCTATCCGACGACCAACATGGATGTCAATGTCTGCATTCCGCATCTGGCATTGTTGCAACATGAAATGTCCAAATATCTGCCGCTCTATAGTTCTGAACAAGAATCACTTACAAAGCGATTCGGACATCAACCCACGCTCACAAACATCTACCACAAAGCGGAATGGGAGTCGGTGCTGGAAGGACTGATAGATGACGCGGAAGGCAACTCCACGCAGAAGCAAGAACAAGACACACGACTCATGTATATCCGCGAGTCGATGGACTCACGCGTCATTCAGGTGAGAGAACAGACACGCCTGAAAAACGGCAGTTGGGGAAACGGAAAACGTCTAAGCGAGACACGCTACAGGAAAGGCGACGTGGAAGGAATGAACAATGCTGACCGACGCATCTTGGCACGCTTGAACCACAGCGAACACTGGGAACTACAACTAGAGGACGTGATTGAAGAGATGGTGGATGACAACCGCCTATATTGGGGAAAATCAGCACCATTCGAACAGATTCACGTGAATCGCGACAAGCCCTATCTAATGGTGGAAAACGAAGGGGATCATTTCGTGGTCAAATCGAATGTACCCGCCGATAATGTCAAAGACGACCTGATTATCGTGGAAGAATCACCTACGGTTTACAGCATCGTTAGCATACCCACCGACATACGTGGCTACTACGTGAAGTTGCTCCAATTGGGACAACTTCCTCTGGAAGCCGAACCCACCTTACGTAACCTGCTGGCCAAAATTGGCGGCAAGGTGGAACTGCACTCTTCACTCATAGAAGGAGGCTCCACACTCCCCATCACCGAAGGGCAATGGAATGTGGGATTCAAACTCAGCCCCCAGCAAGGCAATAACTGGGAGGTGGAAGTCTTTGTACGTCCTTTGTCTGGCGGCAGGCGCACCTACCGACTGGGTGAAGGCGACAGCATCATCATCGACGAAAACGAGGAAGGCCGCATAAGAGTGAAGCGCAATTTGGAAATGGAACGTTCCAACCTTGAAATTGTGAGAGCCTTCTGGGACAGCATGGATTACGATTATGAAGAGAAAGAGGTTTATCCTCCTGAATTCATACTCGAACTGATACAGTTGATACAAGAACATCGCGACATGTTCTATGCCGAGTGGCCCGAAGGACAAGGCTTCAAGATACGCACCCTCTCACGCGGTGTCAGCAGTTGGAGCGGCGTGCTGAAACAGCGAGGCCAATGGTTTGACATAGAAGGCGATGTGGACATTGACGAGAACACGCGAATCAGCATCAGCGAACTGCTGGAACTGGTGAGCAAAAGCAAGGGGAAATACATACAGTTGGGTGAAGGCGAATATGTGGCCTTAAGCGAAAAACTCAGGCGGCAACTGAACGCCCTCGACGCCATTGCCAACCGCGAACGCGGAAAAATCAAGATTTCACCATTCAGCGCAGCGCTGATGGGTGACGACCTGCTGCACGGCGACCTCGAATTAAAGATGGACGAAGAACTGCACAAGGTTCGGCAACGCATCCTCAATGGCTCCAACTATCGACCACCCATCCCTGAAGAATTAAACGCCACTTTACGTCCCTACCAAAAAGACGGCTATCTATGGATGGCACGTCTGAACAGTTGGGGAGCCGGCGCACTTTTGGCCGATGATATGGGTCTCGGCAAGACGATTCAAACTATCGCTTTTCTACTCTTGAAGAAGGAGGAGGGACCATCATTGGTGGTGGCACCCGCCTCAGTTGCTCCCAACTGGAAAATTGAGATGGAGAAATTTGCCCCCACACTGAATGTGCAGATTCTCAACTTTGCCGCCAATCGCCAGAAAACCATCGCTGAGGCCAAGGCTGGAGACGTCATCATCACAACCTATGGCATTCTGCTGAGCATCCAGGACGATATCACAAAAAAACATTGGAACGTGGCCTGTCTGGACGAAGCGCACATCATCAAGAACCGAGGGGCAAAAACCAGTGCTGCAGCCATGAAGATACAGGCTGACAACCGCGTGATGCTGACAGGTACCCCCGTACAAAACCACTTGGGTGAACTTTGGAATCTGTTCCAGTTCGTCAACCCTGGATTGTTAGGAGGGTACGAGCACTTTTCACAAAAGTTCATCGTACCCATCGAAGGCTTTCAAGACAAAGAAAAACAAGAACAACTGGAACGAATCGTACACCCCTTTATGTTGCGTCGCACGAAACAATCCGTCCTGAAAGAACTGCCAGAGAAGATAGAGATTCACCATACGGTGGAACTGAACCAAGACGAACTTGCCATCTACGAAAGCATCCGTGTCCGAGCCGAGCAAATGCTACAGGAAGGTGGGTTGGACGTTGACATGCACGTGTTGGCTGAAATCACAAAACTGCGCCAAGCGGCATGTAGCGCACAACTCATCGAACCGAAGTGGACTGGCGAATGTTCAAAAATCACCGCATTGGTGGAACTGCTGCAAGGCGTTATTGAAGGAGGTAACAGAGCGCTTGTCTTCAGTCAGTTCGTCAGTTTCTTCCACCTTGTCAAGAAAGAACTCGACAAACTTGGCATGGAATATTTCTACATCGATGGCAGTGTGCCACTCAAACAACGCACAGAGATGGTTGATGCATTCCAAAACGGTGAAAAATCGCTCTTCCTCATCAGCCTCAAGGCTGGTGGACTGGGTCTGAACCTAACAGGTGCCAACTACGTGTTCCACCTTGACCCTTGGTGGAACCCTGCCATCGAGCAGCAGGCTACCGACCGTGCCTACCGCATCGGCCAAAACCAAGCGGTAACGGTTTACCACCTTGTCAGCAAGAACACCATCGAAGAGAAAATCATCCGTTTGCACCAGACTAAACGTGACCTTGCCGAGAACATTTTGGCAGGAACAGACTCAAGTTATAAACTCACAGGCAAAGATTTACTCGAAATGGTTGCCCAATAAAAAATTATTTCCTACCTTTGCCACGTCATACGTGCGCATTACATGCACATTTAACACTATTCATAACAACTAACTATTAATCCTGCTTTTATGAAAAGAACTTTACTACTTATGGTTGCTCTCTTAGCAACCCTTGCAACCTTTGCCGACGAATGGCAAAAACCTGTCTTCTCTGGCAGTTATCTGCCACTGACTGTAGACGAAACCGTATATATCTACAACCCGGAGGCTCAACTTTTCCTCACTGAAGGCAATGACTACGGCACCCACGCTTCCGTTGGAAGCACGGGACTGCAATTCATTGTGAAAAAGTATATTGTAGAAGATGCCGAATGGGATGGAGAGACTTACGTAATCATGGCCAACAGCATTAAAAAAGAGTCGTGGAACAACATGTTCATCGATGATGAATATGGCAATGTTTACGTAGACCGCAATCAACAGGTCAACTATTTCTTCTCCTTTTCAGAAGCAGGAACAAACCTCTACTATATTTATGGAGCAGGCAGGAACCCTGAATACAATCCCACCAACTATTCCGGTTATACACTCGGACGAGACATTGAATACAGCAACGGACAAACCAACGAGCAGACTGGTACGGGTGTGATGTATGGAAACAAAGCAGCCGAGGTGTTCCAAAACACATGGGCTTTTGTCAGCGAAACTGATTACGCCAACTATTTGCTAGAAGTGGGTCGTTATGAAGCCGCCATGCAACTGGGCGACATTATCCAGCAGGCTGAGGCACTCAGTACAACTGACATCAACATTACTGAAGAGAAAGCCACTTTCGCCAACACCGGCAGTTCCACGGAAGAATTAAACGCAGCCACCGAATCTGTGAACAAGAAGATTCTGAAGTATTATGAAATCAGTGTTACACCAGACACTCCTATCCAGATTGATCAGAACGATGGCAGCAGCATCAGCGGTTGGATCAATGAACTGAACGTTCCTGATAGTGAATGGACCAAGACCGGCACATGGATTGGCGATGGATGGGAAGGATATGATGCCCCCTACCTCAGCATCTGGTCTGGCACGATGCAAGGCCAAGGGTATAAGAAGTTGGTGGATCTGCCCAATGGTATCTATGTGGTGACCATTTCAGCATATTCAGAAAGCGCTGACGGTTATGTCTTTGCCAACGAAAACAAATCCGTTGTTCCAAAGGCTGCAGCAGGCAAAGTTTATAAAATCACCACTGAAGTGACCGACGGAACACTCGAATATGGCTATAGCCAGACCGAGAGTGCCAGCAACTGGATTACTCTCGACAACATCACCGTCAACTATTACGGCAGTGGTGTGGAAGCATATCGCTACTGGCTCTCCAGCCTTCTGGCCGATGCTCCAGACTTTACCACAGCAACGGTACAAGCATCACTGGTTGATGAATACAACAAAGTGTTGGCCTCTGTCAATACCGCAGAAACAAAGGAACAGATTCTTGCCATTATTCCTGCTTACGAAGAGGCTCTCAACACCATCAACACCAATATCGCAGCCTATGCGACACTTATCGAAACCAAGAACAATGCAGAGGACATGACTACAGCTGAAGGCATCAACGAATATTATTCTAACCTGTTGGGCGACGAAGTATCTGACTATGCAGAACCTATCTTGACCGAAAAGACAGCGGGAACAGAAGATGTATTGGCTGAGGCTCAGAAATTACAAGACATCATTGACGAAGCACAGAACTACATCTGGAACATTGAGAAACTAACCGACGAAGAGACGGGTGAGTTGGCTAAAGCTGCTATCATCTATGAAGAGAACAAAGACAAGTGTGCACCTTCTGCTGTGGCTGCATACAATACATTCCTCGACAAGTATGGAGCACTCAACGTGGATGAGTTCACCAATCAGACCGTATTGGATCTGTTGCAAGAACTTTGGGACATCGAGTTTGCTCTCAGCACTCCAGCAGAGCCTGCTAGCGATGAGAACCCTGTAGACTATACAGCCAAGATTCAGTACCCAAGTTTCGGTGGGATACAAGGATGGGTGAACGAAGGTTGGACCACCTGCGCTGCCAGCGATCCTAACGCATCTTGGAACCCAACGGATGGTTATGTGCTTGACAAGAACTACCTCAATCTCTGGAACGGCTCAGGAACAGCTCAGGTTTATCAAACTGTAACAGGTCTTCCTGCTGGCACATACGTTCTGCAAATCAGTGCGTATTGCAAACAAGACGGGCTCCAAGTGTTTGCCAATGACGCAGCCCTGGATGTTGTTCTCGGCACCGACGGAAACGACAAGAAGAACAGCCCCGCTGTGGCTCACGTCTACTCTTATAACGGAGATGAGAATCCTGAAGAATACACCACGACAGTAGTGGAGACAGACGAGGCCAACGAGACGACAGAGAGGGTCATCACGCCGGCCGCAGCCTACGGCAATGTTTACCGTATCATCACTCAAGTGGACGAGGATGGAACAATTACCTTTGGCGCCCGCATCGCCACCAACACAGAAGGCGAACACTGGGCAATGGTTGACAATGTGTCTCTCACCTATTATGGCAATGAATCAGCCAAGGTTCCAACCTCCATCAAGCAACAAGAGGCAATCAACAAACAAACAATCATTGGCATCTACACACCTTCTGGTGCCAAGATTTCCGTCCTGCAAAAGGGCTTCAACATCGTAAAGTACAGCAATGGTACGGTGAAGAAGCTGCTTGTGAAGTAATATCAAAAAAGCATTCGCTTGTGCGTCTTAGTCGAGGCGCACAAGCGAATATTCATATAACAAACACACCCATTAACTAACAAACCCACCTATTTATGATGAAAAAGACCATTTTCACCCTTGTCCTCACACTGATGACAACTCTCGGTTTCGCCCAGCGATATACCGACAAGCTCGACCGCGGACTTGTGGCAGTGTCCAGTGGCAGCGGAAACCTTGTCAGCTGGCGCATCTTCGGCGAGGAATATTACGACGTAACTTACAACCTCTACTGCAATGGTTCGAAGATTGCTTCCAACCTAACTACTTCCAATTATCTCCACACCAACGGCAACGCATCAAGCCAATATTATGTCATCCCAGTGGTGAAAGGTGAAGAGAAGACTGAACTCAAAAGTAAGAGCATAACCCGCTGGGAAAATGGCTACCTCAGCATTCCTGTCGCCACCGTGCTTGATCGTAAAGGAAATGACGTCACTTCCGAGTATGACCTCAATGATATTTCGATGGGCGACGTCGACGGTGATGGCGTGGTGGAGTTCATTGTCAAGCGTAATTACACGGGCGGTGTCAACGATGCCTCCAATACCACCAAATTCCATCGTTATGAATGCTACACACTGAGTGGAAAACGTCTCTGGTGGATAGACCTTGGCCCCAATCTGATGGCTGGTCCCGACGAGCAATGGGACCTTGTCAGTTTCGACTGGGATCAGGATGGCAAAGCGGAGTGCATCATGCGTGGTGCAGACAACATGATTATCCATACTGCCGATGGAAGAACCATCAACATTGGCAATATGAACTACGTGGCTCCACGCACGGAATACACCCGAGATGGAGCAGAATACCTTCTCTACATGAACGGCGAGACAGGCGTTCCTTATGGATGTGCTGAAGGTGCCACAACTTTTACACCGATGGCCTATCCACTGCCACGCTTTGAGAGCAATGAAAGCGACTATGCTGCCGTATGGGGAGAGAACGACACGGGGCACCGTGCCACCAAGCACTACTTTGGAGCCCCCTTCCTTGACGGCCGCAAAGCCAGCATCTTCTTGGGGCGTGGCTGTTACACACGCCACAAGATGTGCGCGCTCGATGTCAATCCTTCCACCCACGAACTAACACAACGCTGGCGCTGGAATGAGTACAGCGGCAGCAGTCCATGGTTCGGCAATGGTTTCCACAACTTCGCTATCGGTGATGTAGACTGGGATGGACGAGATGAGATCATCTTCGGTTCCATGATTATTGATGACAACGGTAAGGGACTCTGCACCACCGGCCTTGGCCACGGCGACTCACAGCATTGCGCAGACTTCGACCCTTATCGCCACGGAAACGAGCAGTTCACCTGCAATGAAACCAAACCAGCCTGCACCTATTATAATGCCACCACAGGCAAATTCTATTTCCGCAAGGTGTCGAACAACGATGATGGTCGTGCCCTCATGGGTAACTTCACCAACGAATTTCCTGGTTCTATCGGGCGTTCTGCCAGCATGGGCACATGGTTCAGCAGCGTGACCGACTTGGAGATTGCAGACAAGGGGAACATCAGCTGTGACAAAAGTGATGGCAACACTCACCTGAACGGACGCATCTACTGGGACGGTGACCTTTGCGACGAAATATACGACAGTCCTGGAACTGCCAGTTATGGCACCATCATCAAAGTAGGCACAAGCGGCGGTAGCCGACTGCTTACCACCACAGGAGCCACCATGCACAACAGTTCCAAGAACAACCCCAACGCATGTGGCGACATTGTCGGTGACTGGCGCGAGGAACTGGTGGTCAGCAACCCTAAAGAGATTCGTATCTATACGACAGGAATTATCACCACTTACCGCATCCCCACTCTTTGGCATGACCACCAGTACCGTAACGCAATGGTTTGGCAGTGTGTAGGCTACAACCAACCACCCCACAAGAGCTATTTCCTTGGCGAGATGGAGGGTATCACCGTGGCACCACCTCCATATACCATGACGGGGCGTACAGAAATTGCCAATGGCGGCACCATCGCTGCCAGCAACAACGGCCAGCAAGTTATTGTATGTGAGACCAACAACTCCGAGGTGACCATTGCCGATGGCGCATCACCTAGCGTGGCCTTCTTCAATGTGCCATCGTGGGTACAAGGCCAAAACAGCAACAAGACCAACGGTACCGACCAAATCACCTACACATATTATACTTGTAACGTAAAGGGCGGTGCCTTCACGGGCGACACCCGTATTGTAAAGCAGGGCGATGGTATTCTCAACCTGCCCAGCGTGAATATGACTAACACAGGCAACACCGATGTATGGGCAGGCACCATCAACTTCGATGGAAGCCTCAAGCAGTCACCTCTGTGGCTCAACCGCTTCACCGAACTGAATTCCAATGGCGGCCAATTCAAAAGCATCAAAGCGGACTATGCCTCCATTATCCGTCCTGGCGGCAAGAACAACCAGGGTTCCATCACTGTTGACGAAACCTACACGATGGGCTTCGGTTCACGCCTTGTGCTTGACCTTTACAGCGACGGCATGAAGGCAGACCAGATTAACGTGAAGACACTCCGTATCGAGGCCAAGACTTCAGACACTTGGATGAAATACGGCCCTAAGTATTTGCAGCCCGTCATCGAAGTTGTGGAGCATCGTGCCGAAGGGGAAAGCACCCTCGCGACAGGTGACTACATCATCGGTAAAGTACAAGAGCTCACTGGTTCTTTGGCCAGTATCAAGGTGGAAGGCGTTACCGACCTCAAGTGCGGACTCTCCATCGACGAAAACAACAATCTCGTTCTTTCCATCGGCGCCATACGCGGTGCCACAGAGATTGTGTGGGGAGGCTTCACCAACACCAACTGGGACTTCGCCAAGACCAGTAACTTCTATGTACAGAACGATGAAGAGCAAACTCCCGATATCTTTGTGAAGGGCGACATTGTCAACTTTGAAGACGGAGCCACGAAGAGAACCATCACCCTGACTGACGATCTCGTTCCCGACACAGTCAGAGTTAACGCCTCAAAGGCTTTCTCCTACACATTCAAAGGCAACGGTGCTATCACAGCAGGTGCATTGGTGAAGGAAAACAAAGGAACCCTTACCATCTCCAATGAGAATTCCTATACAGGCGGAAACTTCCTGAGAGGAGGCACGGTGAAAGTCAGCTCACTCTCTAACGAGAACAAGGCAACAGGTAACCTCGGTGGAGTCATTAGCTCAAGCAACAAGTTCATTATGGAGAACGGAGCCATCCTTGAGGCAACTGCAGCTGTCACCAACGGTTCCCCCATCCGCTTCCAAAGTGATGAAGGCGGTGTCATCAGCAATTCTGCAGACTTCGCACAGAACAAAGGATTCTACGGAACTGTGCTCACGAAGAAAGGTAATGGCTGGCTGAAGACCTATACTACAGGTTCAAATCTGAACAAGATGGTCATCACAGCAGGAACCGTCCAGAACTTCTCAGGCAACGCTGCCAAAACGGTCGAACTGCAAGGTGGTGCGCTTCTTGATCAAGTAAGCACCAGCAACACCATCTTCATCGATGCCAAGAAGAAAGGTACATGGACCACTACTAACCGTTGTAACTACAGCAACATCCTCACTGGCGAAGGCACCATCGATATCTACTGTGCTGCCGAAAAGGGAACCACCTGGGTGGCTACGCGTACCCCACTCACTCTCAATCTCAAGAACTTCAAGGGAATCCTCATCCCACATGCAGTCATCAGCACTGATGGCCGTTTCACGTTCGACACCAGCAATGGCTCTGCCGACTTCACGCTGAACATCCCAGAAGGTGTCTACGTACAGAACTCTGGCAAGACCTTGCGTATCGGTCAGCTGACAGGTTCCGGCAGCTTAGGAGGCTTCTGTGCGTTCCAAAATGGAGTGACAGAACAGACAAACACATGGCAGGTCGGCAACGACGGTAACTTCACATTCAGCGGTGCCGTAACCGGCAAAGACGCTTTCACGAAAATGGGAACAGGCAAGATGACCACATCGGGAGTATGGAGCACGACAGGTGCAATGCGCGTGAACGAAGGCGAACTTCACTTCAACTCTGGATCAACTCTTGGAACAGGTGCCCTCACCGTAGCAGTAGGTGCGACACTCTCTGGTGTCTCGAAATCAAATGTTCCAATGACGAACAGTTCCTACACCATCAACGGAATTTTGCAGCCCAACAGCAGCACCAACCCGACAGGAACCGCAGCTACAACTCCAGTTTGCACCATCGACTTCAACACCAAGAACGTGACCTTCGGAGCCACGTCTGTCTATATAGTGGGATTGGGCAAGTTCAACAATGGAGCTACGCAGAATGCTTCCATCAAGAATATCAAGACGCTGAAATTCACGAATGGAGCTACCATTGCGCCGTTCATACCAGAGACTTATCTCGCCAATTTGACCACTGACGAGAATGAACCAGACGAGTTCACCATCTGGACTGATGTCACCAGCATTTCAGGCACTCCATCTCTTGCGCTGCCCGAACTGCCAGCATGGAACTACTGGGATACCAGCCGCATCAGCGAGGGTGTCCTCATCATCCGCTGCGATGCCGAAAAGTATCAACAGTACCTGACAGGCATCAGCGACATTGCCGACGGCGAGACAGTCAGTGTCGAGGTAATCAACAGCAATGGTATCACCGTCAAGAAGTTCACTTGCTCCATGTCTGCCGTCAAGGCAACCTTTGACCAGGCCACCTTGCCTAAGGGACTTTACTTGCTCCAAATCAAGAGTGCAAGTGGCAAAAAAGGCAGCATGAAAAAGATGAAATAATACAACTTTATAGTTAAAAAGCACATTTTTAACTAAAAAAAGGGCGAAACATTTTGATGGTTTCGCCCTTTTTTCGTTTCTTTGCATGCTATTTTATACTTGAACCTATCATCACGGTTTAAAAAACAGCAATGAGAACTTACTAACAATATTATTAACTCAAAAACAGATCTAACTTATGAAGAAAATCTTTACTCTCGCCCTTACAGCAGCGATGATGCTGGGGGGGGTAAATGCTTCAGCACAGACTGAGTACACGATTCTGGAGAACTTGACCAACAAAATTCAGAACGCGGACTTCAGTGCTGACGAGGCTGTCTCTGGTATAGAGAAGATTTGTACGTATGACTATGACATGTCAAATGTCACGGTAGGCGAAAGCGATGTCACTTTAGGTCGCTTTGGTCTGCAAGCAGTAACAGGCTGGGAGGCCAACTTCCCCTCAAACAACGTCAGAGTGATGGAGAACAGTGGCTCTACTGCACGTACAGACGGCGCCAACGCAAAGGCTGGCGGTATCTTTGCCTATCGCGACCCGGAAGGAGAAGATGGCACAGGTCTTGGTGGCACCTATTATCCTCCTTACAGCAACACCATCGAGAACAGCACCCAGGCATTGGGTATCGTGGCCGTGTGGGGTGGCGAAGCAGCCTACACTCAGGACATCACACTTTCTGCTGGTGCCTACATGATGATTGTCCAACTTTGGAACGACGCCGGCACCAGTGAGTTTATCACCTGTGGAAACGGGTTCATTGCCGAAAGTGGAGCCCAATATGTTTCCAAGAACAAGTCATTCAACACAGGTGTATGGGTGAACGACACCATCGTCTTCCTGTTGGAAGAAGAGACAGCTGGTAAGCTCTCTCTTGGCTACAAGTCTGGCAACTACGGTTCTGGCGGTGCAGCCCACTTGTTCATCGACAACGTGCAACTTTACAGCATCGACAAGACTCCGCTGATTCAGGCTGAAATCGAAGCCGCCAAGGAACAACTGAAAGCACTTATCGATGAAGGCGAAAAGACCGGAGCCGATGTAACGGAAGCAACCGCTATCTACAACAAGTCTAATGCGACACTTGAAGAAGTGCTGGCAGCTATTGAAAAGCAGGAAGAACTGAACAAGGCCGTTTTGACTGACCTCTCCGCCTTCTTCCTCGACAATCCTCACTTCACCCTCGACACTCCACTGCCTGAGGATGAAGGTATCTGCACCTACGACTACGACATGAAAGACCCCAACGGTAGCAATGGACGTAAAGTCAGCTACTATGGTATGCAAGAGATTTCGGGCTGGACTGCCAACAATCTATCAGATAATACAGAAGTATCGGGGCGTTCAGATGGAAAGAATGGACGTGCATGCGGTATTTTTGCACTGGGTAGCAATAGTTTCTTGGGCGGCGCAGCCTTCCTACCTCCCACAACGATGTCTGACGGTGCAACCGAAGGCAATCTTCTTGGCTTTGTAGGTGTTTGGACTGCCCTATCACAGTACACACAGAAAAGAACTCTTCCTGCAGGCGATTACAAACTGGTCATTTCCTACTACAATGCAGGTGGAACTGGTGAAATCGCAAAGAACCTGATGGGCTTTGTTGAAGAAAACGGCACCGAGCACCTTGGTACAACCAAGAAGTGGGACGTTGGCAAATGGATGAAGGATGAAATCGAGTTCACCTTGGGAGAAGACACTCCTGGCTACTTCACCGTAGGTTACACCGCTGCCAATGCAGGTTCTGGTTCCATGCCTCACTTCTTCATCGACGGTATCTCCCTCTATTATGTAGGTGAAACTGCCATCGACCCATCACTCATGGGTCTGCAGGCAGCCATCTCCGCTGCTCAGAAGTATATGACTGAGGCATTCGCAACCGACCTCAAGAACACGCTGAGTCAGGCTCTCAATGCTGGTCAGAAACTGATTGACGATAAGAGCACTGACGCTACTGCCAACAAGGCTGCAGCCGATGCTATCACAGCCCTCGTGCCACAGGTGACAGCCAACATCAAGGCTTATGAAGCACTTGACGCATTCATCGGTTTTGAGGGTGCACTTGAAAAGGCGCGTGAAAAGTATCCAGCTGAAATTTATCCTGAACTCAACGATGGTTTGGATGACTTGAGCGATGATGCCAATGAAGCTTACTCTGACTACACTTGGACAACTGACGAAATCAATGCTGCCATCGCATCACTGAAAGACGTCATCAAGAACGGTGTACAGAAGGCTTGGGAAGCAGCCCTTGCATCTGACAAACCATTGGCACAGCCTATTGATATCTCTGCCCTGTTCGACCAGTTGTCTTATACTTACGACACAGCAGAGAAGAAGGGTTCGAATGTGCCAGACACAGAATGGGCAAACAATGCTGGTGACAACTTCAAGACTCAATATGGAGTGGCAGAGGTATGGAACAAGTCCCCATTCACTGTAAGCTGCACACTGCCTGAGATGCCTGCTGGTTCCTACACCATCACAACAAAGGCATTCTATCGCGAGGCTAGCAACTCTTCCAACTATACGAAGTACGAAGAAGAAGCACTCACCGACTTGGCATTTGTCTTCGCAGGCAACAACAAGGAAGCGCTTGTCAACGTTGCCACTATCGCAGAAGACGCGCATGAAGGTTGGTCAGCCATCGTTGAAGGCGAAGGCCCATATGTGCCAAACGGTCTGAAAGCAGCCTATGACATCTTTGAGGATGATGAGTACGACGAGAAAGTCGAGACTTCTGTAAAGACAGCACTCACCAAAGAGGGTGACCTCACCTTCGGTATCAAGGGTGACGAGATGGAAGGTGACAGTTGGGTTGTTTGGTACACCTTCTCCATCACCTACGACAAAGTTATTGATATTGAGGCGCTCCGCGAGGGTCTCAAGAACCTCGTTGCTGAAGTTAGCGACTATACGGAAGAGCATGAGGAAGACATGAATGACTATGGTTGGAACGCTATTGGAACCGTTCTTGAAGATGCTGAGGCCGTTGCAAACAAAACCAAACCTACTCAAACCGAAATTGTAACGGCAACAGAAAACCTCACAGAGGCTTACGCTGATGCTAAGGAAAATGTTGCTGCATGGGTAGCCTTCGTGACTGTTCGTGAAAACATCGAAACAATCGCTGAGGAGTGCGCCGAAACTGCAAACGATGAAGCATTGGAAGCTTACGGAAATCTCGACCTCTACAACAAGCCAAAGAACATGACGACAGAAGAACTGAAGGCTTTCATAGAGGAAGTCAACAGCATCGCTCAAGACCTCAGAATTCCTAATGGTTACGACACTGCTTCTGACGGCGCTCCATTCGACATGACAGCTGTCATCGTTAACCCAAGCTTCGAGGACGAGGACATCTCCGCATGGACTTGGAACTCTAAGGCAAGTGGCGATACTGGCCAAAGAGAGATCTCTAATGAGACATATACTGTAGAAGCACCTAACGGTGAAGATATTGGTAGTTATGTATTCAACACATGGAACAGCACCACTCCTGACGGTGGTTTCTATGTCAAGCAGCAACTCATCTTGCCAGCTGGTACTTATGAACTGAAGGCTCTCCTTGCCTCAGATCAGGGCAATGTCATCAAGCTTTCCGCCAACGACGTTTCTGATGAGTTCACTATGGCAGACGTCAAGAGCAAGGGTCAGTACGGAAGCATCACTTTCGAACTGGATAAGAAGGGCTCCGTCGAGATCCAGGTGTACAGCGAGAAGTGGTTCAAGGCTGACGACTTCACCCTCGCCTACTTCGGTACGGACAGCGAGAAGGTGCCAACTGCCATCGAAGGTGTTGATGCTCCAGCCAAGAAGGCATACGGTGCTGAGTTCAACGTTGCCGGTCAGCGTGTTGGCGCAGGTTATAAAGGCTTCGTCATCAAGGACGGCCGCAAGTACTACAAGAAATAAAAAGACACTTAACCTCTAAATAATTGGCGCAAAGCTTTTGGCTTTGCGCCTTTTTTGTTACCTTTGCAACCAACTAACATAAAACCTACTCCTGCATGAAGACAGACATAGAGATTGCTCGTGAGTGCAAGCTTGCGCCCATCGAGGAAGTGGCACGCAAGATTGATGTGCCCGTAGACGAACTGGAGCACTATGGCAAGTACATCGCTAAAGTGCCCAATCACTTGATTGACAAAACAAAAGTGGAGAAGAGCAACCTCGTGCTCGTCACCGCCATCACTCCCACCAAAGCCGGCATCGGCAAGACAACGGTAAGCATCGGACTCGCGCTCGGCCTCAACAAACTGGGCAAGAAAGCCGTGTGCGCCCTGCGCGAACCTTCTCTCGGCCCATGCTTCGGTGTGAAAGGCGGTGCCGCTGGAGGCGGCTATGCACAAGTATTGCCGATGGAGAAGATCAACCTCCACTTCACAGGCGACTTCCATGCGGTGACCTCTGCCAACAATATGATTGCTGCCTTGCTCGATAACTACATCTATATGCACCGCGAAGAAGGCTTTGCCCTGAAGGAAGTGCTGTGGAAGCGTGTGCTCGATGTGAATGACCGCAACCTCCGCTTTGTTGTGACAGGACTGGGTGCCAAATCTGACGGACTTATCGCTGAGACAGGCTTCGACATCACACCCGCCTCCGAAATCATGGCAATTCTTTGTCTGTCGAAAGACCTTGACGACCTGCGCCGACGCATCGGCAACATCATCCTTGGCATCAAAATGGACGACACGCCTTTCCGAGTTAAAGATATGGGCGTAGATGGTGCCATCACCGTGCTGCTGACGGATGCCATCAAGCCTAACCTCGTGCAGACCACCGAGCAGACGCCAGCCTTCGTGCATGGCGGTCCCTTCGCCAACATCGCCCACGGCTGCAACACTGTGATTGCCACTCGCATGGCGATGACTTACAGTGACTACGTAGTGACAGAGGCCGGCTTCGGTGCAGACCTCGGAGCCGAGAAGTTCTTCAACATCAAGTGTCGCAAGAGTGGGCTCCAGCCTAAACTGACTGTCATTGTTGCCACCACGCAGGGACTGAAGATGCACGGTGGTGTGCCTGTGGAACGCATCAAAGAGCCCGACATGGAAGGACTCGTGAAAGGTTGCGATAACCTCGACCGCCACATCCGCAACATGCAGAGTTTCGGACAGAACGTGGTCATTGCCTTCAATCGTTATGCCACCGACACCGACGAGGAGATTGCCCTCGTGCGCAAACATTGCGAGAACATCGGTGTGGGATTCGCGGTGAACAACGCCTTCCTTGAGGGCGGAGAAGGAGCCAAGGAACTGGCACAAGTGGTCATCGACACGATTGAGCAGAAGCCAGCAAAGCCACTCCAACTCACCTACGATGACACCGATGACATCAAGACCAAGATTGAGAAAGTTGCCAAGAACATCTACGGTGCAGCCACTGTCACTTACAGTAAGGCTGCTGAAAAGCAACTGCTCCGTATTCAAAAGATAGGTTTGGAACACTACCCTGTCTGCATTGCCAAGACACAGTATTCTTTCTCTGCCGACAAGAATCTCTATGGCTGTCCAACAGGCTTCAATGTCAACATCCGCGACCTCGTCATCAACGCGGGCAGCGAGATGATTGTGGCCATAGCAGGCGACATCATGCGAATGCCAGGCTTATCCAAGTCACCACAAGCCGAGCGCATCGACATCGTCAACGGTCTCATCGAAGGCCTGTCGTGATGTAGCCTTCATCCAGTCGCAACCGTCAAGACATAGCCCTTGTCGGGATGCTCCTCCGAATGAAGCGACACATTATTATATTTAATAAGAATATTTTTGAGGTCATCGTCAATGCCACGCCCCGTGAGCTTGACGATGGCCTCTTTTTGTGTCCAAAGGCGAGTAAAAGGAATCTGGGGGGCTGGAGCAGCCTGCACCTCGGCAAACTCACTGTCACTCAAGACATGGTGTGCCAAAGCCACCTTGTAACGTCCTATGCTTTCAACGTCAATACCAACAGGACGGGAAGAAACCACACAAGCCACAGCCTGCTTGCAATGACTCAAGTTGAAATGAATATCGGGATATTCCACCAGTGTAGGCTTGCCATGTTCACCGATGGAGAAGAAGGGTTTTTCTGTAATGCCATACACCTCCGACAGTGCCTGACAAAGCAGCAAATAGGCATAGGTGCATTCCTTGCGTCCCTGCACATGCTTGAAACGCATGGCTTTCTCCCGCCGCCATGCCGGCAGCATCGCCATCGCGGCATCCAGTTGCTCATCCGTGATGTCATCAAGACCTTCCTGTAGGTACAAACGATAACTCATTGCCTCATTGTTCTTTTTAACACCCTAAAGCCTTTCCCCGCAATGCTTGCAGTAATTGGCTTTAAGGTCAGTTTTCTCGTTGCACCGAGGACAACGTCCATTCTTGCCCTTCCGCTTCGTCTCGTCAATCATGGTGGCAGACACTATACCGGTAGGTACAGCAATGATGGTGTAGCCAAGTATCATGACGATGCCAGAGAGAAAACGCCCTACGATGGTGACAGGCGTGATGTCGCCATAACCCACGGTGGTGAGGGTGACGATAGCCCAGTAGATACTGGTGCCGATGTCAGTGAACTGTGTGCCAGGTTGGCCACCCTCGACCATGAACATGAGAGTACCAAGAATGGTGACGAGGATGAGCACAAAAAGGAAATACACCAGTATCTTCCTGAGACTGAGCCGTATGCTTTGCATAAGCAGATGGCCTTCGTTGATGAAAGAGAAGAGTTTCAGCACTCGGAAGATGCGGATGAGACGGAACACACGGAGAATGAAGAAATAACGTGCGCTGGAGAGGTAAGGAATAAAGGAGAGATAAAGCGGCAAGGTGGCCAACAGGTCGATGATGCCAAAGAAACTAAACGCATAATCCCTGGCCTTCGGCGAACAGTACAGACGGAGAATGTATTCCATCGTGAAGAAGACTGTGAGCACATACTCCATGATGGTGAGCACATCCTTGAAACGTCCCACCACTTCTGGCTTGGTCTCCACAAAAGCGACAAGAAGACTAAGCACAATGGCCACCATGACTGCAATATCAAAAGCTTTGCCTGCAGGCGTATCGGAATTGAACACGATATTGTAGAGGCGTGGCTTGTCTTTCAAAAAGGCTATAAACTTTTTCATGCGGCAAAAGTAAGAAATATAATTGAGAATTGACATCCAGCCTTTCATAAATCATCATTCCAACAGGAAAATAGGGGTTCTCCGCAGCCATTTGCCAACTATTTTGTACATTCCCGCTACTTTCGTTCTTCTCGCCACCCCAAAGTCACTTGCCTACACTCTGTTCTTTCTGATTGTATTTTTGTCCTTATTCTCCTTTATCATTTTTTTCTTTTACACATCATCCATAGTGGTGTGCATTTTTCTTGCCCCATTTTTACACACAAGGGCGACATGTGTGTAAAACGCTCATTTTTACATGTTTTTTATTTGTCCAATACATATATTGTTGGTAATTTTGAACTCGAAAAGCAGCACTCAGATGAAAGAGTGTGCATTTTTTATGCACAATAGAGCACGACATACAGGCATGATGTGGAAGGGAAGAATGTGCTGCCCGACGCAATAGAAAGAGAAAAAGAATATGGCCAACACTATGCTTGACAGGTTCCTCAAAAAGTCAACCTTCACCTCTCAAGAAGACTTTGAGAAAAACTTCGAATTTGTCATTCCAGAAAATTTCAACTTCGCCTACGACGTGATGGACAAGTGGGCAGAAGAGACGCCCGACCGCCTGGCGTTGCTGTGGTGCAACGACAAAGGCATCGAACGCCGATTCACTTTTGCCGACATCCGTAGAGAGACCAACAAGGTGGTCAGCTACTTCCGCTCACTGGGCATCCATAAGGGCGACTTCGTCATGCTCATCATGAAGCGCCGCTATCAGTTCTGGCTCACCATGCTGGCACTGCACAAGATTGGTGCAGTAGCCATCCCCGCTTCCTTCTTGTTGACCAAGAAGGACATTGTCTACCGTGTGAAAAGTGCAGGTGTGAAGGCTGTCGTAGCGGCAGGCGACGAACTGATTCTGAAGCACATCAACGAAGCATACGCCGAATGGCCCACTTTGAAGCACCGCATTAGCATTGGCCCCATCGTTCCAGAAGGATGGGACGACTTCAAAGCAGGCGTCAAAGTGGCAAAAGAGGACAAGAGTGGACGCGTGACCAAATCATCCGACTACCTGCTCATGTACTTCACCTCTGGCACCAACGGACAGCCCAAGATGGCTATCCACGACCACACCTATCCACTCGGCCACATCGGCACAGGAGCCTATTGGCACTACCTCCACATGGGCAGCCTCCACCTCACTGTGGCCGACACAGGTTGGGCAAAAGCCACATGGGGCAAGATGTATGGACAATGGATTGCTGGTGCCACACTCTTCGTGTATGACCACGAAAAGTTCAATGCAGCCGACATCCTGACAAAAGTTGGCCAATACCGCATCACCAGTTTCTGTGCACCGCCCACCATTTACCGTTTCATGATTCGTGAAGACCTGAGCCGTTTCGACCTCAGTTCGCTCGAACACGTCACAACGGCTGGCGAAGCACTGAACTCGGCTGTCTATGACAAGTTCCTTGAAATCACAGGATTGGAAATCAAGGAAGGCTTCGGACAAAGCGAGGGAACATGCCTCATTGGCACCACACCTTGGATGAAGACCAAACCTGGTTCCATGGGCAAACCGATGCCACAATATGACATCCATCTGTTGAAGCGCGACTTAACCGAGGCCGAAGTGGGTGAGGAAGGACAGATTGCCATCCGCACCGACCAGAGAAAACCGATTGGCCTCTGCTGCGAATACTACCGCAACCCTCAAGAGACCAACAAGGCATGGCACGATGGCTACTACTTCACAGGAGACCTCGCCTACAAAGACGAAGATGGTTACTTCTGGTTTGTGGGCCGTGCCGACGATGTCATCAAATCGTCAGGCTACCGCATCGGTCCCTTCGAGGTGGAAAGTGCCCTGATGACCCACCCTGCTGTTGTTGAATGTGCCATCACTGGTGTGCCCGACGACATTCGTGGCATGGTGGTGAAAGCCACCATCGTGTTGGGTCGGGAATGGAAGGATAAAGCCAACGAAGACCTGATTAAGGAACTACAAGACCACGTAAAGAGGACTACCGCCCCCTATAAATATCCACGCATTATCGAGTTCGTTGATGAACTGCCGAAGACACACTCCGGGAAAATCCGTCGTGTGGAGATTCGAGAGAATGATGCTGAGAAGTACAAATAAGCCAGCCGATGACTGAGAAAGACTGGCTGAATAAAGGCAAAGAAGCATATGCGCGTCAAGACTGGAAAACCTGCCTTGACGCTTATGCTGAAGCCATCAAGCTGAACCCCACGTCGGAAGCGGTGGAACTGCGCAAGATGACCATGTCCATCATTGAGTTCTACTGCAAAGACAGGTTCAACCCGTAGAGGAGGGATGCAAATTGAACGTTGAAAATTAAAAGCAAAAGTAAAAATAATTATGGCAAAAATGAGAGGCGCTATCGTCGTGGATATTGAGCGTTGCAAGGGCTGCAACCTCTGCACGATAGCATGTCCATTACATCTTGTCACACTGAGTGCCACTGTCAACCACAAGGGGTACAACTACGCCGAACAGACTGACTGGGAGAAGTGCAATGGTTGTACCAGTTGCGCCATCGTATGCCCTGACGGTTGCATTACAGTTTATCGTAAAAAGGAGGAGTAAAGAATGGACAACAAAAAAGACATTGTATTGCTGAAAGGCAATGAAGTAATTGCCAAAGCGGCCATCCGTTACGGTTACGATGGTTTCTTTGGCTATCCTATTACCCCACAGAGTGAAGTGTTGGAGACACTCGCCGCCGACAAGCCTTGGGAAACCACAGGTATGGTGGTTTTACAGGCAGAGAGCGAGTTGGCTTCTATCAATATGCTGTACGGTGCAGGCTGTACGGGCAAACTGGTGTTCACCTCCAGTTCATCTCCTGGCATCGCCTTGATGCAAGAAGGACTGAGCTACATGGCAGGTAACGAACTGCCTGGTGTCATCGTCAGCGTTGGCCGTGGAGGTCCAGGTCTCGGCACCATCCAGCCAGGTCAGGCAGACTACTATCAAGCAGTTTATGGTGGTGGCAACGGTGACTACAACACCATCGTCCTCGCTCCGAACAGCGTGCAGGAGATGTGTGACTGCATGGGCAAGGCAGCCGAACTGACATTCAAGTGGCGCATGCCCGTCATCATCCTGTCCGACGGTGTGCTCGGCCAGATGATGGAGAAGGTGGAACTCCCACCCTATCGTCCACGTCGCACCGACGAAGAAATCGCCAAGCAGTGTCCTTGGGCCACCAATGGCATCGGCCTGAAAAACCGCAAGTATAACTTCATGTCCACCCTGGAGTTAGACCCACAGGTGATGGAAGACCGCAACCAGAAGATGGCAGCCAAGTACCGTCAGGTAGAGGCCGAAGAAGTGGACTACGAGTTGTATCGAGTGGATGACGACACCGAATACCTCATCGTGGCATACGGCATCTCGTCACGCATCAGCATGAAAGCCATCGACCTGCTGCAGGAAGCAGGCATGAAGGTGGGCATGTTGCGTCCGAAGACCCTTTGGCCTTTCCCCAACAAGATTATCAGCCAACTCTCCGAGCGCATCAAGAGCATTCTCTGCGTCGAGCAGTGCGAAGGCCAGATGATCAACGACGTGCGTCTCGCCACCGAAGGACAAGCCACCGTGTTCCACTCAGGACGTTCAGGCGGTATGGTCTCCTCTCCAATGGAGATTGTGGAAGACTTCAAGAGCATGGCACGCGAAAGAATGAGTAACAAATGGCCGAAGGGCTACTGGATGAAGTAGGAGACCCTCTCCTCACCCTCCCTGTTGAGGGAGGGAGTGGTCACCATAAGAACGATAATAATTAAGTAGAATCCTCCCCACAAACATTCTACTCTCCTCCTCAACAGGGGGAGCGGGGAGGGGGTCTTTATGACACGCGAAGAACTAATTATTCCCGAGAATAGAATCTACGGTAAACCGACCCTGATGAACGAAACGCCAATGCACTACTGCCCTGGCTGCAGTCATGGTGTGGTTCACAAACTCGTTGCCGAAATCATCGAAGAGATGGGCATGGAAGAAGACACCATTGCCATTTGCCCTGTGGGTTGCGCCGTGTTCGCCTACCGCTATGTGGATGTCGATTGGATTGAAGCCAGTCACGGACGTGCGCCAGCCTGTGCATCTGCCATCAAGCGCCTCTGGCCCAACAAGCTCGTCTTCACCTATCAGGGTGACGGCGACATGGCCTGCATCGGTACAGGTGAGACCATCCATGCACTGAACCGTGGTGAGAACATCGCCATGATTTTCATCAACAACGCCATCTACGGCATGACAGGTGGTCAGATGGCCCCCACCACCCTCATGGGTATGAAGACAGCCACTTGTCCTTATGGTCGTCAGGCAGACCTCCACGGATACCCACTCCACATCACCGACCTTGCCGTACAGCTCGAAGGCACCTGCTACGTGACACGTCAGGCAGTCAACACGGTCGCCAACATCCGCAAGGCCAAGAAGGCCATCCGTCAGGCATTCGAGAACTCCATGAACAAGAAGGGAACCTCCCTCGTCGAGATTGTCTCCACCTGCGCATCAGGCTGGAAGATGACACCCGAGCAGGCCAACCAGTGGATGGTTGACAACATGTTCCCTTATTACCCATTGGGAGACTTAAAAAATACAGTTGAGTAGAAGGCCCTCCCCTCACCCTCCCTGTTGAGGGAGGGAGTGGTCACCATAAGAACAAGAAGTAGAATCCTCCCCACAAACATTCTACTCTCCCCCTCAACAGGGGGAGCGGGGAGGGGGTCTTTATGACAGAAGAAATTATCATATCAGGATTTGGAGGACAAGGTGTCCTCTCCATGGGCAAGATCCTTGCCTACGCAGGCATCATGGAAGACAAGCAGGTGAGTTGGATGCCCGCCTATGGTCCCGAACAACGTGGCGGCACAGCCAATGTGACCGTCATCATCAGCGACGAGATGGTATCCTCCCCCATCGTCAGTGCCTACGACACAGCCATTGTGCTCAACCAGCCCTCTCTCGAGAAGTTCGAGTCATTGGTGAAACCCGGTGGCACCATCATCTACGATGGACACTCCATCATCCAGCCCCCCAAGCGTGACGACATCAACGTCTATCGCATCGACGCCATGGAAGAGGCTGCCCGCACAGGCAACTCCAAGGTGTTCAACATGCTCGTCCTGGGCGGCTACCTCAAGGTGCGCCCCGTTGCCACTGTGGAAGACGTGGTGAAGGGACTCCACAAGGCATTGCCCGAACGCCACCACAAACTTATCCCCATGAACGAGGAGGCCATCCGCCGCGGCATGGAACTCATTCAAAAAATGAATTAAGTATACATTTTTGAATGAGTTGGGATGGCAATAGCATTCTGTGAGTCAAGGAACGAAGACGAAACAAAATGCGAATGAACATCGGGGGTACATTCAGAAAATGAATTGACAAACATCATCAAAACAAAAAAGCCGTCGTTACCACGCTGGGTAACGACGGCTTTTTTATTCGAGAAAATAAATTTGAATTCCGCTGATTCTTGAACAGAAACCGCAAGAAAAATCCGATCAATCCGCTTCATCGCTCGCGCAGCGGGCTTGTGAGAAAAAACATATCCCTGCGGGATGATGAAGCAGATGAAGCGGATAGTTGTGGCTGCCGCAACAAAGGCAATGACGGCAGTGGGGAAACCTCCACTGACTCAGTGGAAGAACCTCCCCGGTGATAGTGTAAGTGATAAACTCGATTCCTTCTTGGAATTGATCGATTAGTAGAAGGAATTGATGAATAAGTAGAAGGAATTGATCAATCAGTACAAGGAATTGAAGAAACGCGCTTCATGATGACAAGAGTGTACCGACTTGCGTTTCTGGTGCAAAGATAGTGAAAAAAAAGGGAAAAAACAAGTTAGTATTTGCAAGTCTTTTTCTATCAGCTATTTACATCTTAAACGGTAGAAAAGTGGTGACGTGGATTCTATAGAGATTAGAAAAGATGAAAATTTAACGTATTTAACCACATTTAGGCTCCATTTTGTAATGACATTACAAAGAGTTTTTATCCGAGCTATATTTCAGTTAGCCATTAGGAAACAATCAACTCTTTTAATTTTCAATTATGCGTTTTTTTAGCATTTTCTTCTCTATGGCGGTACTCCGAGGGGGTAACACCGAATATCTGTTTAAAAGAGGAAGAGAAGTTGCGAGCAGTGGCGAAACCGACATGAGTGGCAATTTCATTGATGGAGAGCTGGGATTCGGTAAGCAACTGGGCAGCTCGCTTC
>JAEEGS010000033.1 GCA_016280445.1 Bacteroidaceae bacterium | reverse complement strand
TGCGAAGCTGAAATACTCATACAACGTGGGCATCTGGGGCACTTCCATCTGCGGTGGCGAAATTCTCGACTCCACACAGGGTCTGCCCGAATCTGCTTACTTGAAGCACCCCACAAAGGAAAGTCCAGAACTCTTGACGTTGGGCTTCGAGAAAGGCGAGCTATGCAGCGTGAACGGCGTCAAGTATGACGACAAGATCAAGGCCATTCAGGCAGTAGAGGAGATTGGTGCTGCATACGGCATCGGTCGTGACTGCCACGTGGGCGACACCATCATTGGCATCAAGGGACGTGTGGGCTTCGAGGCTGCTGCTCCTATGTTGATTATCGGTGCACACCGCTTCTTGGAAAAATACACTCTCTCCAAGTGGCAGCAGTACTGGAAAGACCAGGTGAGCAACTGGTACGGCATGTTCCTGCACGAGAGCCAGTACCTCGAGCCCGTCATGCCAGATATTGAGGCCATGTTGACCTCTTCACAGCGCAATGTAACGGGTGAGGTGACCCTCGAACTTCGTCCACTCTGCTTCCAGACGGTAGGTGTCGATTCTCCTAACGACCTCGTGAAGAACAAGCTCGGTGAGTATGGCGAAACAGCCAAGGCATGGTCAAGCGAAGATGCCAAGGGCTTCATCAAGGTGACTTCTACCCCACTCCGTGCTTACTATCTGGCACATCCAAACGAAGAAAGATAAAGCCCCCTCCCAGCCTCCCCCAAGGGGGAGGGGTTGCCATCCGGATTGTTTAGAAAAAAAATGGCTCAACGAACAAGGATTCAAAATGATTCGCTTCACCAACGAAGAAGTGATTACCAATATTGAATCAGTATTACAAACAATTAAAGAACATTTATGACAGACATTAATAAAGCACAAACGACCAACACCCCGAATGGTTCATCCCCCCTTGGGGGGACAAGAGGGGGGCTCCGAGTTGGTATATTAGGTGCAGCTGGTTATACGGGCGGTGAACTCATCCGTCTGCTCATCAACCATCCGCAGGCAGAAATCGTGTTTGCCAACTCGAAGTCGAACGCTGGCAACAAGGTCTATGACGTGCATGAAGGGCTCATCGGCGACACCGAGTTGGAGTTCACGTCGGAGATGCCATTTGACAAGGTCGATGTGGTGTTCTTCTGCTTCGGACACGGCAAGAGCGAGGCGTTCTTGAAGGACCACGACATCCCTGCCAACGTGAAAATCATCGATATGGCGCAGGACTTCCGCATCAAGGGAGACCATGACTATGTGTATGGCTTGCCAGAGACGCACAAGGAAGAGATTGCGAAGTGTCAGCACCTGGCAAATCCTGGTTGTTTCGCCACTTGCATCCAATTGGGCTTGCTTCCTTTGGCAAAAGCAGGACTGCTGACCAAGGACATCGCCGTCAATGCCATCACAGGCTCGACGGGAGCAGGTCAGAAGCCCAGTGCGACCACGCACTTCTCTTGGCGCGACAACAACTTCTCTGTGTATAAACTCTTCACACACCAGCATTTGCACGAGATTTGCCAGACGCTGAACGAGCTGAAACCTGCCAGTGCACCCCATGTGGTGGACACGCTGGATGAGGGTTACGAGGCTGATGGCATCACCGTCGATTTCATTCCTTATCGTGGTGACTTCCCACGTGGAATCTTCTGCACAGAGGTGGTGACCCTCCCAACCTCCCTCAAGGGGGAGGAGGTGGTTGCCCTCTACAAGGACTTCTACAAGGATGCCGCCTTCACCCACTACAGCGACAAGGCACTTGACCTTAAACAAGTGGTGAACACCAACAAGGCGCTTGTCCACGTGGAGGTATTCGGCAAGAAAGTCGTCATCACCAGCATGATTGACAACCTTCTGAAAGGTGCCGTCGGTCAAGCTGTACAGAATATGAACATCATGTTCGGCTTGGACGAGAAAGCCGGACTTCATCTTAAAGCATCATCATTCTAACGCCCAACACCCCGAATAGCGTTCCTCCCCCTTGGGGGAGGTTAGAAGGGGGCCTATTCATGAATTTATTTGACGTTTATCCACTTTTCGACATAGCTATCGACCACGGTAAAGGTTGCCATGTGTGGGATGAAAAGGGACAGGAATATCTTGATCTCTATGGCGGTCATGCTGTCATCAGCGTGGGTCACTGTCATCCTCACTATGTCGAGGCCATGACCCAACAACTCAACAAGTTAGGCTTTTATAGCAACTCCGTACAGAACCCACTCCAGAAGGAACTGGCCACCAGACTCGGCAAAGCATCAGGCTATGAGGACTACCAATTGTTCCTCATTAACTCTGGCGCCGAAGCGAATGAGAATGCACTGAAACTGGCTTCCTTCCACAATGGAAGAACCCGTGTGCTCTCCATGGAGAAAGCTTTTCATGGCAGAACTTCGCTGGCAGTTGAAGTAACGAACAATCCAAAAATCATCGCACCCATCAATGACAACGGACACGTCACCTACTTGCCCATCAATGACATCCAGCCTTGGAAGAAAGAACTGGAAAAGAATGATGTGTGCGCTGTCATCATCGAATGCATCCAAGGTGTGGGCGGCATCCGCTGTGTCACCAAGGAATTCCTGCAAGCATTGCGCACCCTCTGTGACAAGCACAACACCATACTCATCTGCGATGAGATTCAGTGTGGCTACGGACGAAGCGGAAAGTTCTTCGCTCATCAGCACTTCGGTGTCAAGCCTGACATCATCACGGTTGCCAAAGGCATCTGCAATGGTTTCCCGATGGGTGGTGTACTCATCTCACCGAAATTCACACCTATCTATGGACAATTAGGCACCACGTTCGGCGGCAATCACCTCGGCTGTGCTGGCGCATTAGCGGTGTTGGACATCATCGAGCAGGAAAAACTCGTGGAGAACGCTGCTCAAGTCGGCACATTCCTCATCGACACCCTCACGGCTGAGATGAAAGCAGGCAACCTTCCTCATGTGGTGGATGTTCGTGGCATCGGTCTGATGATTGGCATCGAACTGGATATCCCCTACAAGGAGCCACGTCTTCGCCTCATCAGAGAGGAGCACTGTTTCACTGGCTGTTCGGGCACCAACGTTATCCGTCTGTTGCCACCGCTCTGCCTCTCCATGGAGGAAGCCAAGCAGTTTATTGCAAAGTTCAAGAAGGTTCTCGGGGCATAGTACCCGAAAACCTTCTCTTTTTATTCATCTAACAACAACACTAACCCAAAATGAAGAAAGCACTAATCCTTTCCTACGCCTTCATTGCCGCCCTCGGCATCAATGCACAGAAAACCAACAAAGTTCCAACTGAGGCTGACATGGGTGCCTACATCATGGTTTATCACAAGGATGCTGACCACAGCCTCCACATGGCACTCAGTTATGACTCCTACACATGGACAGCACTTAACGATGATAAGCCCGTGATTGCAGGCGACACCATCGCCATGCAGAAGGGTATTCGCGACCCACACATCTTCCGAGGTCCCGATGGTGGCTTCTACCTCGCCATGACCGACCTCCACATCTTCTCTAACCACGAGCGATACAAGGGTACCCCTATTTATCGAGAAACCCAATGGGAACGCGGCAATAACTACGGATGGGGCAACAACCGAGGGCTGGTGATGATGAAATCCTTCGACCTCATCCACTGGACACGCACCAACCTCAACTTCTCCAAACTCACCTGCTCCACAGGAGTGACCGACATGCACGGCAATCCTATCCCTTGGAGCGAAGTGGGCTGCGTATGGGCACCAGAAACGGTCTATGACTATGAAGCGGGACACCTGCTCGTGCACTTCACCACCCGTATGAAGAACGGCACCGAGATGATTTATTACATCTACATGAACGATGACTTCACCCAGATGCTCTCTGAACCCAAACTTCTGTTCGAAGCACCACTGGGAAAGAATGGCATACCAGCCTATACGGTCATCGACTCCGATATCATCCATGTAGGCGACACCTACCACCTCTTCTATGTTTCACACGAGCATACTGCCACGGTGAAGCATGCCACCTCCAAGAACATCACAGGTCCCTACGTGATGGATGACAAATACAACGATGGCGAGAAACAAGGACATGAGGCACCCAATTGCTGGAAACGCCTCGGTCAAGATAAGTACGTCATCATGTTCGACAACTACAGCCGTCGTCCCCACAACTTCGGTTTTGTGGAGACCACCGACTTCCAAACCTTCAACATGATTGGCTACTTCGACCAAGAAGGCAGTCCCATGAAGCGCACCAACTTCGCAGAACAAAAGCATGCTGCAGTGGCTCCTCTCACCGTCAAGGAAGCCAAGGCGTTGGAAAAATATTGGAAAAAGAAAAAATAAATAACGCAAGAGGGCCCGCCATCAGCTTGATGGCGGGCCCTCTTGCGTTATTTTTCACTTCATTTGCCCCCGATGTCCGCAGCGCTTTCTGCTTCGTCTACGTTCCTAGACTCGCAAAAAGCGGCTACCATCCCAGAGTGAAGTGAAAAGGACACTCAGTCCTTTTCACTTCACTCTCCACACATTAAGTGTGATGCCTCCAGGAATGCTCTGCTGAGCAGGCTGGCACACATAGAGGGAGTTGTTGAGCCACGCATAACGACTGTCAGCAGGTGCCTCGAACTGAGGTGCGGCCTTGAAGTAGAACGTAGGATTGCCATTGGCATCAGGACCGCTGTAGATGATGCCGCGGTTACGCACGTGGATGTGGACTCCGTCGTCGGTCTTGATGGAATAGATGGCTTCCAGTTCGGTGCGGTTGCCCTCCTTGTTGGCCAACTGATAGTCTGCACCACCGTTCAAGACTGTACCTTTCAACAAAGGACCCTCGAAAGTGCCGCCTGTGATGGGAATGACCATACGGCGACCATGAGGTGTCTCACCCACGGAATAGGCTCCAGAGATATTCACATTGAGTTGCACCACAAACTCCAGTTCTGGTGCTGGCGGCACAGCCTTCACATCTGTCTGTGCCTGCATAGTCTGCGTGATGAGCATGACCAGCAATGTCAATAGAAAAGACTTTTTCATGCGTTATTATCTTAATAAGTTGTTCTTTCCTTTTTTCAGTTTCACCACCTTCTGCTGCCCGTTCATAATGAGCGTCACCTTACAGGCTTTCTGTGCGGTGAGGGTGAGCGCGGTGACGCGGCTGTTTTCCCATTTCATATCAACCGTGATGCCGCCACGAGCACGGATGCCAGAGACGGAACCATCTTTCCAGTTGTCGGGGAGGGCTGGAAGAAGTTCGATGGATACCATAGGACTTAAACCAGGATTACGATTGATCATCGCCAAGTTGCTCTGCATGAGCATCTCAATCACACCCGCACAACCACCGAAATTGCCGTCTATCTGGAAGGGTGAATGAGCATCGAGCAGATTGGGATAGGTGCCACCGCCACGACGGGCATCTGGACCACGATAGCCATCAGGACTCACGTAGGAGAGCAGTTTACGATACATGTGATAAGCGTTCTTGGCATCGTGCAGACGGGCATAGAGATTCACACGCCAACCAGTGCTCCAACCTGTGGTCTTATCACCTTTCAGTTCAAGGGTCTTGGAAGCAGCAAGCCCCCACCCAGCCTCCCCCTGGGGGGAGGAGTTACCATCCGGATTGTTTATCATTGAGGAACTCGCCGTAGGATTCTTCCCCCCTTGGGGAGACAAGAGGGGGGCTTTGATTTGATGTCCCGGATAAACGCCAAACAGATGGCTTTGGTGGCGATGGTGCGGGTCTTCATCCTCCCAGTCATAGAACCACTCTTGCAGATTACCCTTCTTGCCAATCTTATAAGGTTGGAGGTTCGCCAGTGCTGCTGTTGCCTCAACGATAAAATCATAATCAATCTTCAAAATATAGGCAGCATTCAGAGCATCGGTCAAGCACTCGCGAATCATGGCGATGTCAGCAAAGCCTCCGTAGCAAGTGCGGCCGTGATAGCCATGGTCGGTGATGAAGCAGTTCTCAGGCGAGGTGGAGGGAGCGGTGATGAGGTACTCCGGACCTTCCACCCCCATGTCCTTGGTGGAGACGAGCCAGCCGAGACAGAACTCTGCAGCCCCTTTCAAAACAGGATAGTATTCTTTCAAAAAGTTCTTGTCGAGCGAGAAGGTATAGTGCTCCCAGATGTGGGTGGAGAGCCATGCACCGCCCATGTTCCAGTTGGCCCACATGGGGTCACCCGTATGGAGTCCCACCGGACAGGTCATCGCCCAGATGTCGGTGTTGTGGGCGAGGCACCAACCCTTGTCCACACCATAATATGCCTTAGCCGTCAGTTCGCCTGAGCCTTGCAGTTCCTTCATGAAGGTGAAAAGCGACTGGTGCATCTCTGGCAAGGCAGCCGTCTCCGCTGCCCAATAGTTCTCCTCCACATTGATGTTGCTGGTGTAGTTGCACGACCAAGGCGGCAACAGCGACTCATTCCATAAACCTTGAAGGTTGGCAGGCACATTGGGGGTGCGAGAACATGAAATGAGCAGATAACGACCATACTGGAAGTAAAGGGCTTCGAGGTCGGGATTGAAGACACCTTCGTCGAGGTACTCCTTCAATATTTCATCTGTTGGGAGCCCCCCTCCTGTCCCCCCAAGGGGGGATGAACCATCCGGACGGGACTCCTCCCCTTTGGGGGAGGTTGGGAGGGGGCTTAGAGAGAGTTTTACTCTATCGTATATGTTCTTATAATCGTTCATGTGACGATTCAGCAAGTCGTTGTAATCCATCGCCGAGAGATGCTGCAACCGTGCATCCGCGATTGCCTGATAAGGTTTCCCTTCCTTCACCGGGTCTTTGTCGTAGCCATTGAAAGAGGTGGCATTGACAAGATAGAGGGTCACTTCCTTGCTGCCATCAATCAGCACCGCCTCATGGCCGTCAGACCTCACGTTCGAAGCCGTCACCTGCATCTTCGTGCGGAAATGGATGCCACGGTTGGGATCGTAGGCAAACTTCTCTTTCGCATCATAGTAACTGGGCAACGAGGCATAACCCACATAGCCATCGACCGTCATCACACCATCGTTCCCCACCCGTTTCTCATGCCGCAACTGACTGCCGAGCGACACCCGTGCATGGATGCCCTGCGGATTGTCGGTCGTGATGCGGACGACCATACCCGAATCTGGATTGGTGGCAAAATACTCCACCGCATACTGATACACACCCCGATGCCACACGGTGTGAGCCGTCGCATTGCCGATGTCGAGCCAACGGCGATAGTTGCTCACCTCACCGAGCGTGTCCAAATATTCGATGGAGAGTTCGCCGAGGGGTTGATAATTCTGCGAGAAATGTCCCTGCACATCACGTTGCAGACGGTCGGCCTCTCGATAGTCGCCCTTGCGAAGTGCCTCTCGAATGGCAGGGATAGTCTTATGCGCTTCGGGCGAATAGACGTTCATGTTACAGGGTTCGCCCGTCCACAGGGTGATGTCGTTGAGTGAAATCTTATCCTTCACAGTACCACCATACACGGTGCCGCCCATCATGCCGTTGCCGATGACAAGGGCTTCCTCAAAGTAGGCGGCAGGGCGGTTATAATGCAGCGTCTGTGCTGTCGCCATCACAGCAACAGCACAAACGCTCATCATCAAAAAAGTCTTTTTCATTGATTGTCTCGTCATTAGTGATTCTTTCCAGCACCAAAGGTAAGGCAAAAAAACGAGACAAGCAACCTTTGGCGCGACGAAGTCAATAATTCATGAACAATTCATGAATGTATTTACGCAACGAGCCTTGAAACTGCAGAAACCATCTGCATGAAGTGCTGGTGGATGCGCAGGTCTTGGTCCAGTTCGGGATGGAACGATGTGGCAAGCTGGTTGCCTTGCTGGGCAGCAACGATGTGCCCGTCCACCTCGGCCAGCACCTGACAGCGGGGAGAAAGGATTTCCTCGATGTAAGGCGCACGGATGAAGGTCATGGGTACATGGTTCCCCGTCCCTTCCACTTGTCCTTCGGTGTGGAAACTGCCAAGTTGCCGACCGTATGCATTGCGACGCACACGGATGTCCATCGTGCCCAGACGCCCTTCGGAGAGGAGAATCATGCCAGCACAAGTGCCAAAGACAGGAAGACCACCCAGAATCGCCTCACGCACGGGTTCGAGAAGACCGAGTTGGGAGAGCAGACGCATCTGCACCGTACTTTCGCCACCCGGCAGTATCAAACCATCCTTAGGTTGTTGCCAATCAGACAACTGGCGCACCTCAAAGGTCTCCACACCCAGTCGCTGCAACACCTGCTCGTGCTCATTAAACGCCCCTTGCAGGGCAAGAACTGCTATTCTCATTTTCCTCTTTCAGCCATTAACAACTCTATTTCCTGTTCGTTGATGCCGACCATTGCCTCGCCGAGATCCTCAGAGAGTTCTGCCAACAGTTTGGCATCCTGATAGTTGGTAACCGCCTGCACGATAGCGGCAGCACGTTTCCGGGGATTGCCACTCTTGAAGATGCCGCTGCCCACGAAGACACCCTCGGCACCCAACTGCATCATCAGCGCAGCATCGGCTGGTGTGGCAACACCTCCTGCAGCGAAGTTCACAACGGGCAGTTTGCCGTTCTCATGCACGAAACGCACCAGTTCGTAGGGGGCTTGCAACTGTTTGGCGGCCTCGAAGAGTTCATCATCGCTCATCGAGACAAGACGGCGTATCTCACTCTGCATCAGTCGCATGTGACTAACAGCCTGCACAACATCGCCTGTGCCTGGCTCACCTTTCGTACGAATCATCGTGGCACCCTCGGCTATGCGTCGCAACGCCTCGCCCAAGTTCTTCGCACCGCACACAAAGGGTACGTCGAACTTCGTCTTGTCAATGTGGTAGATGTTGTCGGCTGGGCTAAGCACCTCACTCTCGTCGATGTAGTCAATCTCGATGGCTTGCAGAATCTGTGCCTCGGCTATGTGTCCGATGCGGCATTTGGCCATCACGGGGATGCTAACCGCCTCTTGAATGCCGCGAATCATCTTCGGGTCACTCATGCGGCTCACGCCACCAGCCGCGCGGATGTCGGCAGGAATACGTTCGAGTGCCATCACTGCACATGCACCAGCCTCTTCGGCGATGCGTGCCTGTTCGGGAGTAGTCACATCCATAATCACACCGCCTTTCAGCATCTGAGCCAACTGACGGTTCAAGTCTTGTCTTTCGTTTACCATTGTCGTGTTTTATTTTATCCTTTAACTTCTAATTCCTTATATCTATATTGTATGGGCGAAACACCCTTCTGTTTCTTGAAAAAACGGGACAGGTGCGCTTGTGAGGAGAAGCCCAACTGATGGGCAATTTCCTTGAGCGAACGCGTGGTTGTAGTGAGCAACGTGACCATCTCGGCCGTGATGCGCTCGTCGATGATAGTTTTAGGCGAACGCCCTGCGATACGACGGGTCACCTGCCCCAGATAACGAGGGCTGACATTCAGTTGCTCGGCATAGAAGGCCACATCGGCATAGCGATGGTAGAATCGCTCCACGGTGTCGAGAAACTGATTGTAGAGTTCTCCGCTGCGACCCGTCGGCTCCACATAGCCTGCTGGCAACTCATCCAACAACTCACGAGCATGGCGCATCGCCTCATCGGGCTGTTCTCCGCGGTTGAGCAACACCGCCACTGCCGAAGATAGTTGGTTAGCCTTACCGTGCTGACCCTCATGACGCGCCTCCAGAACGACCGTGCACAAGGGCAAGAGCAAGCGTTCGATGGCCTCATAAACCTCGGGCGACAGCAGCCGTTCGCCACGCGTCGATTCCAGCACGGGTGCATAGATGATGTGTCGGGGACGGTATCGACGCAACACGTCTGCCACCGCTTCCACCACATCGATGCGTCGCAACAATCCCACCTTCACCACCTGTGGCTGCAAGTCGTTGATGATGGCCTCCACCTGCATCCTCACGGTCGATGCGGGCAGGTCGTAGAACTCCTGAATGCCCAACGTGTTCTGCACCGTGATGGACGTGATGGCGGATGCCGCTACCCCACCCAGTTCGCGAATGAAGCGGATGTCCGCCTGCACGCCCGAACCGCCTGTGCCGTCGCTACCCGTGATGGTCAATATCGCTCTCGTTGGATTCATCGTTCGTACCTGTCTGAAGATTTTCGCTGCAAAGGAAGACAAAATAAACCACACACCAAAATGGTGTTCCATTTATGATAAAAAAAAGTACAGTTTGGACAAAAAGACCTCACGACCAAAGAATCCGCTGGAGCACGAAATCGGGGGCGTCGCTGAGGGACGGCCATTTCTCTAAATGAATACTCCATACAAATCCTGTTTTGTTCGCCACAAATTTACGTCTTTTTGCCATCCCCTGCAAGAAAAGCCCGAAATAGTTCATAAGCGTAGAGGACAAAACACTTGCGGAGCAGCCCCCAAGCCGTTTGTGGAGGGCCGGTTCCGACCATGCGGACAGTTCACCCCACATTTTTCCCGTTTCACTCACTTTCGGTTTCCAGTGAACTCATAGAGCCCTTACCTTTGCAGTAAAACTCAGTAAAAAAACTCAATCATCAAAACATGAAGAAGAAAGAAACAAAAATGTTCATCGCAGCCATCGCGCTGTTGATGTGCTGCTTGGGAATGAATTCTCAAATCACACCAGAGAAAAATTACAAAGAAGCCCTATTCACACTCGGGCACATCGCAACCATTGACATCAGCATGCCTGACAGCACGTGGCAAGCCATTGTCAGAAATCCCTCTGACAAGGCGTATCATGTTTGTTCCCTCACCATCAATGGGGAGCAGTTCGACAAGGTGGCCATCCGCACGAAGGGGGCAAGCAGTCTGGACGATGTGAAGAGCATAAAGTCGGACCGATACAGTTTCACCCTAAAACTGAACAAGTATAAGAAAGGACAAAAGTATCACGGCATGACCAAACTACTGCTGAACAACAACATCTGGGATGCCACACAGATGAAGGATGCTGTGGTTTATGACATGTGCTACCACATCGGGCTGCCCGCTCCATTGACCAACTATGCCCGCATCACGCTCAACGGCAAGTATTTCGGATGCTATCTGATGGTGGAAGCCGTTGACAAGCATTTCTGCAAACGCAACTATCCCGGTGAGGAAACAAACATCTACAAACCTTATCACAACCTTGCCTACAGAGGTGAGGACATGAAGAATTATGCTGATATTTCGGACTATGCCAAGATGAATGGTGACGAGGCTTCCATGCAACGTGTGGTGGCAGCACTCCGAAGCGTGGATGAGGGCAAGGACGTCGACCAGCATTTGGATGTAGAGAGCGTGATGAAATACATGGCGTTGCAGACCATCGTTGTCAATTACGACTGCATGACAGGGCATAACGTACAGAACTATTATCTGCGCGAAGCTGATGGCAAAATCAGTCTCATTCCGTGGGACTACAACCTTGCATGGGGTGGCTATCCCGACGACGAGAACGATTTCGACGGATTCGAGAACATGGGCGAGTTTGACCCAACAGCAATGCCTCAGTGGATTGATGTGCCGATGACCGAGAGTGACTGGAGCAAAGAAGATGTGAGCAAAATTGTGAACTTCCCCATCGACACTCCTTTCTCCTGCGACCTCTCACAGCGCACGTTCTTCATGAACCTGTTGGCCAACAAGGTGTATAAAGCTCGCTACTACCACTACTTGAAAGTGCTCTGTAATCAATATATAAAAGGTGGCGGTTTCAAGAAAACGGTTGCCACTATTAATCGTGAAATCGGCTCGTTTGTGGGAACAGAAGACAACGCCTTCTATTCAAACATGCGTTTCCACAAAGCAAACGAGACGCTGGATGCCGTCTTGCAGAAACGGGCCGATTCTGTACTGGGTCAGATCAATGGCACCATACCATCCACTTGGGATGCCCAGAAGGCCCATCCCGAAAAACTCATCAACATCGACGACATCAATTTGTCAGATTTGGGTGGACTCATGGTGACAGAGAAAAATAAGCCTTGAAAAGTGAAGAGTGGAACGTCTTCGAAATTAAAAATTGGCCACTTCCGTTCTCATATCAGAACAAAATCGTAACTTTGCAATCGAAATGAAGACAAGACGGATCATACACGGGGCACTTCTTGTGATGGGGCTGTCGGTAGTGGGACTGCTGTTCTACTACGCGCTGTGGCTACTGACTGACGAGGAAATGAAACAGGCACTAAAAAACGGTTGGCCTTGGGACTCGTGGGGAATGTTGGTGGACTATGCCGCCTGCTGTCTGTTTACGACGGTGGTGACACTCTACTATTGGCGGTCGCGTGAGAAAGCCGAGAAGGAGCGCGACAAGTTCCGTCTACAAGCACTGGAGAATCAGTTGAGTCCCCACTTTGTGTTCAACAACTTTAGCATTCTGGCTGACCTGATAGAGGTTAACCCCAAACAGGCATCGGAGTATCTGATGAATCTCTCTAAAGTGTACCGCTACACGCTCTCTCACCTCGATCACACGGTGGTGACTCTACAGGAGGAACTGGCATTTCTCGACCGCTATCTGGCTTTGCTACAACAGCGGTTCGGCGAGGGAATACAAGTACGGATAGCACCCGAAGTAACCAAGAAAAATGGGAAGCTGCCACCTGCCGCCCTGCAGATGCTGATAGAGAATGCTGTCAAACATAACGAGCATACGCAGGCTCGTCCGCTCATCATTGATGTGACCACCGACGGATATCGAATCAGCGTGAGCAACCGCAAGCAACCTATCACGAATGAAGACTCCGCTAACATAGGTCAGCATAACATTGTGGAACGATACCAGTTATTGACCTCGCAGAAGGTTGTTATCAATAACACCCAAGAGAAATACTGTGTCACCATCCCGCTAATTCCAATAGAAAGATGAAGATACTGATTATTGAAGACGAACAAAGCAATGCCGACCGTCTCTGCAGAATGCTTGAAAAGGAGCACGAGATAGCAGGTGTGGCGGCCAGCAATGCTGAAATAAGGAAATTCTTTTCCGATAGTGCACATACCGATGTGGACTTGATTCTATCGGACATCCAGTTGGGCGATGGACTAAGTTTCGAGGGACTTTTAGCTGTTCCACAATCAATTCCTGTCATCTTCACAACCGCTTACGATCAATATGCTATAAGGGCTTTTAAATTCAATAGTATAGATTATCTGCTAAAACCCATCGAAAGCACGGAGTTACAAGCCGCTTTAACGAAGGTACAGGAACTTTCATCGGTTAATGCTCAACTCTCCATGTCCACAACTGATGCTATCACCCAACTGCTGAAGTCAGTAAAAAGCCAGACCATCCGCTATCGTGAACGTTTCCTCATCAGTTACCGCGACACCTACACCATCATACCCGTCAGGGAGGTAAGCCATATCGGCATCAAGAATGGCATGGTGCATCTATACACCATAAACGAAAAGAACCACGCACTGAACCTGACCCTCGACGAACTGGAAAGCCAACTCGATCCTCTCCGGTTCATGCGCGTCAACCGCCAGTTTATTGTTAGTGCCTCAGCTGTTGAGAAACTTTCCACATTCTTTCTCGGCAAAATACGTATCCATCTCTATGGCTATCCGAACACCGACATCATCGTCAGCCGCGACAAGGTGTCGGCTGTCAAGAGGTGGTTGGATTCTTAATCATTGAATAGAAGACATGAACATCAGACCTGCAATCCCCGATGATGCAGCAGCATTGCTTGCCATCTATGCGCCCTACGTGGAGGACACCGCCATCACGTTCGAATATGAGGTGCCGACGGAAGAGGAGTTCCGTCAGCGCATTGTGCACATCTGCGAGAAGTATCCGTATCTGGTAGCGGAGGAAGAGGGACGCATCGTGGGGTATGCCTATGCCAGTGCCTTCAAGGCGAGGGCGGCCTATCAGTGGGCGGTGGAGACATCCATCTATGTGGACAGGCAGAAAAAAAGAAAAGGCATCGGCAGAAAACTGCACGATGCCTTGGAAGAAGCCTTGAAGACGCAGGGCATCCTCAACATGAATGCCTGCATCTCTTATACAGAATCGGAAGATGAGCACCTAACCCTCGACAGTGTCCACTTCCACGAACGGCTGGGTTACCAGCGTGTGGCGCACTTCCATCTGTGCGGAAAAAAGTTCGGGCGGTGGTACGACATGATTTGGATGGAGAAAATCATTGGGGAACATCTTTAAACTTCATTTTTTAAATGATCGGACAAGTAATGCTAACACTCTTTGCCATTGTGGTCGTGGGATACATCGCTGGCAAGAAAGAGTATATGGGGGGCACATTCGACAAACGGCTCTCCAAGTTAGTCATCGACATCACCTGTCCAGCGCTGATTCTCTCGTCGGCCATGACGGGCGAACTGCCTGACCGCCGCTACATCTTGCCTTTACTGACCATCAGCATCATCACCTACCTCATATTGACAGGTGTGGCACTGCTGCTGCCCCGTTTCCTCACAACGAGAAAAGACGATGAAGGCCCCATCGGATTCGCCCTGATGTTTGGCAATGTCGGCTTCATGGGCTACCCCATCGTTGCCAGCATCTTTGGCCACGAAGCTGTCTTCTACGCCGCCGTGCTCAATGTGGTCAACACCTTCGCCGTCTTCACCATCGGCACCATCCTCATCACAGGGAAGACCGTTAATGGTCCAAAGTTTCAGAAGAAAGTCCTCTGGAGCACACCGATGCTGGCTGCCTACCTGACCATGCTCATCGTGGCGCTGGGAATCAAGGGAATCCCCACGTTCATTAGCCAGCCACTCACCATGATTGGCAACATCACCGTGCCTGCAGCCCTGCTCATCATCGGCTCGTCTATGTCAAACCTGCCCCTGCGTGCCATGCTGGGCAACGGCACCGTCTATGCCACCACACTCATGCGGCTCGCGGTGCTACCCCTGGCCATCCACTTCCTGTGCACCGCTTTAGAAAAAATGCTTGAGACTTTCGCCCCAAGCATCGCGGTGTTCTCTCCTTTTGTCGTGGGCATCAACACGGTGGTCATCGCCATGCCCGTGGCCACTTACGGCACCATTCTTTGCCTGCGTCACGGCAAGGACACAACCCTCATCACCGAGGTGACATTCATCACTACCCTACTCTCGATGATTTCCATACCTCTGCTGGTCACCTTCTTGCTGTAGGGGAACGGCAACTGCCTGACTTGCATGAGGACTCTCACCCTACTTTTTTGTTTCATTCTTCATTTTTTTTCGTCATTATTTCCCGGTTCGAGAAATTATGTGTAATTTTGTGGCGATTTTGATAGATACAACACGAAATAAAACACAAAAATCTTATGGCCATCAAAAATCCCACTTGGTTCAGACGAATCCTTTCTTTCGGACATCCGTATAAGCAGTCCACTCATCGCAAGCAATATGAGGAGATTGCCGACATTTGCGGAAGTTCGCCCGACCGCGTGTATGCAATTGCACATGGGGCAAGGTGCAAATCTTTTATCGATGACAGCATTCTCTCAGAACTGATGAGGATGGGCATCGTGAAAGGGGACAATAACGCTCTGGGGAAGTAATCTTCGGTTTTCCTGTATGGGAAAAAAGGGGCATGGCCATGACGGAGCGACAACTACCTGACATGCATGAGTTTGACCTCGCTGTTCAACCCTGAAGGAACGGGGTCCCACGCATCATAGTGAGTTTTCTTGTAGTTGAGATCAACGACATTGATTTCCCTGAACTTACGCCACTCCACCCCATCGCGGTCCATCTGTGCGATGCGGTTGGCAGGCAGGTTAGTGACATAAATCTGGAGTTTATTCTTGCCCTTCTTGACATAAGGAGTAATGTCGCAACGGAAGGGGACAGCAAACAGCGTAGCCACTTCCTTCCCGTTGAGAACGACGCGGGCTGATTCACGCACATCTCCGAGATCAAGAATGCTGCGGCAACCGTCAAACTGCTTGTTATGCTTGGCGGTAAAGTAAGTGGTATAGCAACCCGTTGCCATCCTTTTTGTGTAGGAACCGCCTTGTTCTGTCCATGAACGGGGATGTTTCATCGGAATCCATGTGGCAGTGAAATTCTGTGGGCATGTGGTATCGTTGTTGTCAGCGTTCATCTTAATGTCTTTCGGGAAAGTGAGTTCCCAATTGACGAGTTCAAACTCCTTGAGAACGGTATTGCGATAGGGATGAGGAGCGGGATCAAGGGTGTCCAAACGTTTGGCGGAATGTGCCCGTAAAGGCTTTGAATAACTGATGGGGGCAGAGCGGTAAGTCCGCAGAATGATACTTTCGCCGCTGGAAAGTTGGAGACGAAGGCTGTCATTGTGCACATCAGGAAGAGTGACTGTTCCCGTCATAGGATTATAAAATTCGGCAGCAGCAAACTCCACACCCACCTTAACATATTGGTCAACATCGTTGGACGTGAGGTTGGAGATGAAGTAATGGTGTCCCTCTGGATTGCTGCGACGAATACAGGAGAGACCTGCATCAAGACGCATGGGTTCCATCGTTCCACCAGCCTGAGCAAGGGCTTCGCTGTAGTCTTTGGCAAGCATCGATTTTTCTTTCAATGCAGCCAAAGCAGCATCGAAGAGCGGCTGTTCCGTGTCGAGACGGCCATAGCCAGGTACACTTTGCGGATAGTTGCCTACAAAAATGACACGGGTTCCTTGGTCGGCAATAGCACGAAGACGGTTGAGTGTGGCAACAGGCATGAAGCTCACATCGGGCACAATGATGGCATCGTAGCGACGAAAAGCATCTGTGAGCAGATAACGGTCGGAGATGTAGTCAACATCATAACCACCTTGAATGATGCGCTGAATCGTTTGGATAAATTTCGGAGCCCGCTTATCCATGCTGTGGATATCGAAAAGAGCGACGGTGCCCGGCTGCTCGTAAATCATGTCGTAGAACGGCAAATAGACCAGGAAGTCGTTGTCGGGTTCTCCCCATTGCAGAAAGGCCTGTGTGCGAGCGATGTACTGACAGAAGGCGGGCATCGCATCCCATTGCGAGTTGTAAGGAGTCATATCCACACTAGCATAGAATCGCCACCCTGGCCACGGTTCATCTTTAGGCGAATAGCAAGAACCATGGAAAACAACGTGGTTGACACCCGACAAAAACATGAGGTCGAGGTCGGGCTTGCATTGTGAGAGAGAAGTACGGAAATGCTCGGTGAGCCACGTGAAAGTCTCTGATGAAGTGAACGGCTTACTTGCAACATGGGCGGCAGAAGAGGCATACTTCAGCATCGAGATGTCGGAGTCGTTCTTCTTAGTGAAACCAGGGTCGGTACGAAGACCACGAATGCCGAAGTCGGACAGTCCAAAGCCCTCACATTCCGGGATATCGACAACAGCATAGATATCAAGCAGATTGGCTGGACTGCCATGCGCCTGGTTGCGAGTGAGGCTTCCATGGCGATGAGCCCAATCTGTCCACTGGATGGTGAAGTTTTCTAAAAGCAACTCACCAAGAGTTTCGCGATAATCGCTGACAATGCGCCGGTCGACATCAGTACGTAGGGAGTCTTTCTTATTCAAGATACAGGTGAAAGGACGAAGATCGTAACCACGCCGTTGCTGGAACTCTTCATAGAGATGAGGAGTCCAATCAGCACCATACACCTCATAGGAGTCGTTAAACATAACTGGTGGAAATGGCACATTCTGATTGGCAAAGGCGGTGTCGAAGCGCTCAAAGTAACGAGAAACCGCTCCTTTGTCGAAGTGATCTATCACAAAGCCTTCGCCACCTGGAGCTGCACGTTTCACTTTCTGCCCTGTGCGACCAATGCTCACCTCATTATTAGCATCAAAAACAAGTCTACAAGCGGCATCCTCCTTCGGCACCAATGGCCCACCAAACGGCCAACCCGTACCCGTCGCCATGTTGGTCTCAATGCCCAACTCCGCCCCCCGGGTCTCCACATACTTCAACATATGCATCCATTGGGGAGACAGATAAGGAATGTCGTTGGCATCGTTGCCCTGCACTCCATAGATAGGAGTGATTTCCACACCACCAATGCCCACTTTGGCAAACTCTGCAAGATGATAATCAAGGCCAGCCGAATCGACGGCACTTCCCAACCACCACCAACGAGTGTAAGGCTTTGCTTCCTGTGGAATGGGAAGCCACTGCTGAGCATGGACGCTCAGGCTAAACAGGAAAGAAATGGAAAATGGCAGAAGAGCCTTCAGCCCCCACAAATAATCAGTTAGTTTCTTCATTTTGGATAGGTTTATGGTGCAAAGTTAGCGAAAAATTGTTTTTTTCACTAACTTTGCACCGTTTTTATATCAGGTTAGCCTGTAAATGAAGTGATGGAAGGAAAAACCGAACAACGAATAGTGGAGGAACCTCAATGGTTTGTACTGAAAGCCAGCCGTAAGGAGACCCAGGCTCTAAATGTGCTGGAAAAGGGAAGAATACGAACGTTCTGCCCTATGGTACAGAACGACATGACCATCCACGGGAAAAAGACCATCGTGGAACGTCCCCTTATTCCCAACACCCTGTTTGCCTTTGCCCCATTTCGCATACTGAACGACATCCGCAACACCCACACGTTCATTACCTACGCTTACAAGAAAGTGGAAGGCAAGTATAAAATACTGCAGGTGCCAATACGCGAGATGGAACGATTCATCGATTCATCCACAAAAATGAAGAATGACATCACCTATTTCCATCCTGAGGAAGTAGAACTACACAAGGGCGACAGGGTACGCATCGTTGGTGGTCTGTTTGACGGCTACGAAGGCACTCTCTTGAAAGCCAAAGGCCGTGCCAAACGCATGTTCCTCATCAACTTTGAGATGCTTGGTGCACTGGGCACACATATTGAGCCACAATATATTAGGGTCATAAAATAACGAAGGAGGGCAACCCACTCATGCGGGTTGCCCTCCTTCGTTATTATCACAATCTATCGTTAAGAGTGCTTTTATGGCAGTTTCACCGTCCAATAACTATGAGTTGGAGTGATGCGGCCAAACTTGCCCCACTTGGGATGCTTCTTGAAGTTCTGAAGACCTGCCGTGGGCACGTTCAAGCGAGTGACTTGAATCTCGCCAAAAACATTCTCGCCCAACTCAAACGGCTCTGTGACACGAAGATTCACCTCAACAAGGCTTGTATTGACAAATGCCCCATCATCAATGAACTCCATCGTGGTCGGCATATTCATCTTCTGTACAATGGTGCCATCGAAAGCATGTTTTCCAATGCGCTTCAGACCTTGTGGCAGATTCACCTTCTCAAGACCCCAACAACCCATGAAAGCACCGTCGGGAATCTCCGTGATACCCTCAGGCAAGACGATGGACATCAACTTCTTACATGTACGGAAAGCATAAGGGGCAATAGTTGTCACTTGTGACGGAATGACAAACTCGCCCGTCTTACCAGGAGGACACAAAACCAGTGTCTTACCATCTTTTGAGTAGACAACTCCACCCACCGACTTGAAAGTCGGATTGGCAGCATCCACATTGATGTACACCAGCCTAAAACAATGGTCTATCACGTGGTTTCCAATGCTCTCCACTGATGCAGGCAGCGTCAGTGAAGTCATTTCCATACTCTTGTAATAGGCAGAATCCGGGATGGAAGTCTGGCCATCAGGAATAACAACATCACCCTCATTCTGTGCAACCATGCACACTGAGGTCATCATAACTAATGCAAAAAATAAAACTTTCTTCATTTTATTCATTGGGTGTTTCTGATTCAAGAACTTGACTCTTAGCGCCATCACGATCAAGGAAGAATATAACGGCACGGTTCCACTCATTCACCGAAGTATACGGTTGCACGGTGTCACCCTTATAATCAATACGAAGTCGGTTGGTCGGAACATGGAATTCATTCACCAACATGTCATATACAGCTTGTGCACGCTTCTGAGAAAGACGAAGGTTGTATGCAGGGTAAGCCGTTTCGATGTCTGCATATCCAGTAACAACCAAATTGATATCAGGGTGAGTAGCAAGGAAGGTTGCCACACTCTTCACGTTCTTCCTTTGTGCGTCGGTAATATAATAGCGGTCTACATAGAAAGACACAGTGGTCTGCAAAGCCTCATTGAATTTCAGTTTTTCAAAGATTTCAGGCACTGCCATGTTCGCTTCTGCCAATCGTTCGTTCTCATCGCTTCTCATTCTCTCCAAACGCTCAATCACGGCAGAGTTCAAGTTCTTCACATAGTGGAAACGGCGACGTCCATGGCAATCTTTGAAGTGGAACTGTGCACCCACCAAAACATCAAAATAGGTATCGTACACACGGTCGTACTCATGACCGTTATACTTATCGTCCGTACCATTAAAGGTCACTTCACCAACAATATCCCATGCAGCACTAACTTTCCAACGACCTTGCAAACCAACATGAGCCGCAAAATAGTTACCAGGACGAGTGTCTACATCATAATGAATGACTCTTTCACCTGCATCAGGATTATTATATCGAGGTTTATGATTTGCATCCAGACCGGCACTCATGATAGCACATTTCTCCTTGTCAAAACCAAATGTGTGATTGTAGCCAAAACCAAAGAGGGCAACCAGATTGAACATTCGGTCTTCCTTATACTTCAAAACCACATTCGTTAGGTTGACGAGACCGTCAACATAACCAGAGAACATATTGTAGGTATAATTACCAAACGTTTCTGGATATGCCTCACTGATTTCCCACTCTGAACGACCCACCTGGGGATGCAGACCAGCTGTAATGCGCAATCCGAACGATGGATAAAACCACTTTCCCACACCAATATTGAAACTTAAGCGCTCATTGCCAAAGAAATTACCGAAACGGGTATTTTCTGACATGGAGTGACTCACACCTATTTGTCCTGAAATAAAAATATTATCCCAGAAATGATAATCATCCAGATAAGCCCAGTCATCATAGTACAAACTATCTTGATCCAACTTTGTACGACTAGAAAGTGAATCAACCACTTGATAGCCTTGTCCAAATGCTGAACCGCTTATCAGCATGACCATCATGAATATATAAACTTTCTTCATTGTATCCTAATAAACAATATATATTACCTCTGTTTCTTTATAACAACATCAGTCATTTACAATCAATTCTATATAATCTCCGACAGGTTTTATGTCCTTTTCACTGGCAACAACCCAAACCTTTGAGGCCGGGATTTCATAGCGCTCAAGCAGGATGTCACGAATAGCCTCAGCTCGCTTACGGAACAATTTGTCATCAACACCAGTACTGTTTGTGATATAAATGATACTACGTGGGGTTTTCGCCCAAGCATAAGCCGTCGTATAGATATTTGTCTGCTGCAAACGATCAATGGCTGTATCATTTTCATCAAAAGCAATCAGCGTATACATCACCTGAGCATTCACATCGATTGTATCCGTCATGGCGGCCAGTTCTTCCCTACGTCTTCTGGTCTGTGAACGCAAATTCTCAATAGCAGTGATACGCTTCCGGTATTCACTCATGTCATGACGTGGATAATAGAATCCAGGTGCCTGACCACCAGTGTTATTGAAGCGATAACTTATACCCACTAAGAAATCGGTATGTCCATCCCACGTATTCTTTGTAGTCGGGTTACTATCGTAGGAGTTATCCAAAAGGTTGCCCACAGCCTCCACATGCAAATTCCAATTTCGAGCGAACAAGTAAGTACCTGCCACACCTGCACGAAGACAGATCAAAGAATGTTGGCGATTATTGTATTTATCCTCATTTTCCAACTGCTTCTCATGGCTATTATCAATATGCTGTGCCCTTGCATACTGCTCTGTCGTATAATTTCTTGAGACAGAACCACCTATACCAACAACACCCTGAAGATGGAACTTGCGATGCTCACGAAAACCCAAAATCAAGTTGGTAAAGTTCAAGAGGTAATCAATACTAAGTCCATAAGAGTTCCATTTATATCGATTGTGAGTCATCCATGAGAAGTCTGTCACAGTGTTAAGGTCGATGTCTGTATAGGAACCAAACTGATTGTCTGTCACACCCGTATTTCTTACATAGTTAATTTGGAAACGAACACCACTGATAGGCGTAATTTCCTTTCCAACAGCCAACATAGCAGCAGGCCCCATCAGACGGAAGAAACCTGAATGTGAACAATCGCTACCCCAGTTTGAGGTGACACCACCATACAAACTGACATACCAGTTATCCTGAAAGTTCGTGTTAGCCACATGCTTTTTTTCCACCAAAGGGACATTCAAATCCTCAAACAAAGTAACGGTGGAGTCTCTACGATCCTGGGCAAACGATGTCGTGCCCAGCAACATCGCGACTAACATGCCCGCAATTTTTTTTACCATACCTATTATTTACTATTATCATTCATTCTTACCATTTGCCAGTTCACGATCAAGGCTTTCATATTTGGAATTATTACTCTTAAACTCGGGAACTATCATCTTCATTTTACGTACAATTTGCATATCATCTCCCCTCTTTGCCAATTCCTCCAACTCATCTAATTGAGAACAAACATCTTCATATTCATATTGCCGCACTTTCGCCACATGAATCTTGGGATGCACCGTGGGAACTTCCTCTTCACCCTTGAAGAGTACCTCTTCATACAATTTTTCTCCTCCACGTAAACCTGTATACTTTATCGCCACGTCTCTTCGCCCACTATTCTGAATCATCTTCTTTGCCAAATCTGCAATTCGCACGGGTTGCCCCATGTCAAAAACAAATATCTCACCACCATTTCCCATCGTTCCAGCCTCAAGCACCAATGCACAAGCCTCTGGAATCAACATGAAAAATCGGATAATGTCAGGATGCGTCACCGTAACCGGACCGCCCTCTTCTATCTGTTTCTTAAACAATGGGATAACAGAACCATTAGAACCCAACACATTTCCGAATCTCGTCGTCACAAATTGTGTTTTCGTTTCTGCCATATTCGACGCTTTTAGGAGATGCGCATTCAAACTCTGAACATATATCTCACACAGACGCTTCGAGCATCCCATCACATTGGTTGGATTGACGGCCTTATCCGTTGAAATCATCACAAATTTCGTTACACCATATTTGACCGACAAATCCGCCAAAACACGAGTTCCCACCACATTATTCTGTATGCTCACTCCCGGGTTCCCCTCCATCATCGGGACATGTTTATATGCTGCAGCATGGAACACATAGTTCGGTTTGTGCGTGGCAAATATTCTCTCCATCAGTTCCTTATTGGTGATGGAAGAAACTATAAAGAGGACATCCAGGAAACTCCAAGTCTTACGAACATCAAGCATAACATCATGCATTGGAGTTTCCGCCTGATCTATCAAAATCAATCGTTTGGGGCTGTAACTTGCGATCTGTCGCACCATTTCACTTCCGATACTTCCTGCAGCACCAGTGATAAGTACACATTTTCCTCGAAGCAAATCACCAATTTTCTCCATATTGACCTCTATCTCTTGGCGAGGTAGCAATTCCACCTCCTCACGCACATTGCTACGGATCAAATCGGAAAAATTTCTTGCCACAATACGCCATAACCACAAAACTGCCGTGGCACTAAAGAAAGTCAACACAAACACACGGTATGGTATCTGAGTAGTAAACGGGCACAAATCAACAGCCCAACGGAAGGCCACACACAAAACGGAGCCCAACAATGTTGAGAATGCCGTACGTGACAAGTCCTTAAATTCCAATATTTTTGAAACATCCGCATAGGTGTGAAACACACGCATACCTATACCATAAAAAACCAAGTCTAGTATTAATGTATAAAGCACAGTCGCTCCATTCCCAACAAGTTTCGCAGGACCATAAACCAATGTATACATCATCGAGATGGACACGAAAATGATAAACATATCCAAAACACTAATTGCCCAGAAAGGCAATGCCTCTCTGGAAAAATACCAACTAGTAAACTTTTGAATGTAGCCCTTCTTTGTTGCAGCCATAGCTAATCGGAAGTCAAGTGTACCATATCAATTGAACATTGACGATGCAAAATTACTAAAAACGAATCATATATGACAAAGAAAAATCTCTCTTTCATATTTTATAGCACCTTTTTCTTGTAAAAAAACGCCTTTTTGACCTCATAGACACTCTTTTTATACGACTGATGCATCTTTTTTAGGTTCAAGCACTTCTACTTCTCCACCATCTGAAAAACTACACCATCAATCCATTCACCTTTCATAGGGAAAGGAGGCGTTGCCGTTTCATCAAACCATATTTCCAAACGTGATGGACTCACGTCATAATATTTAACCAATGCCTTTTTGACTGCAGCCACACGCCGTTCTGCTAAATGCATGTCAGGCGACTCACTTTTGCTGGATGCACCACAATATCCTCTCAGAATGAGATTCACATTCGGATGACGACGTAGAAAGTCCGCCACAATACGAATATTATCCATTTGATAATCATTCACAAAAGTACGGTCAATATAGAAAGAGATATGTGTCTGCATCAATTCACCGAAAACCACATGTTCTGTTGCCTCCCGAGCCTGGTACTCCTTCACTTTCTCATCATCCAACAAATCTGCGACTTTAGGCTCTGTCGTCCGTAGTGATGTGGCTTCCCAACGACGCACTTTATAGTACCGATGATCTCCATAATGATCTGCCAAATGCAATCTAACTCCCACTATCACGTCCGCATAAGAATCAAAGGCAAAGGATGTAGAGTGTTTCACCCCATTGTAGTTGTCTCTTACCATATGGTAGCTACCCTTCAACACTAAATCAGCCGTTTCACTTGCTTTATACAGGAACAGGAGTCCACCCCGAAGAGCAAAGTTCACATAATCAGTCCCATCCACAGGATATCCATAGCGACTCCATCGTTCCACTTTATCGTCAAAGTCAAAAGAGTAGTTCATTCCTGCGCCAAAAAACATTTGAGTGTCAAATCTGCACTGTTCATTGTAAGGCAAAAACTGACGAACAATGCTGAATTCCTCTTCTACATACAAGGAAATCACTTGGAAATTATAATTGCCAGACTCCATCAGAGAACTTGCAGCAAGAGACTCCTTGCTAGCCCATCCCTTCTGTTTGCCCAAACCTATAGTCAACATAGTGCTCCACGCATTCGAGAACTGCTTTCCAATCCCCAAGTCTATTTTGGGCTGACAAATGTCAAGACCATGCCCTGCCATGTTCTCTGCCAAAGAAAAATTTATTCCTCCCTGCATATCGACAAACCAGTTATCCGAGAAATAATAAGGTCTCCACACGTCTATCACTTCGGGAGCCTTTTGCTTAGGAGGCGCCCACTTCAAAGGTTTTGGCCGCTTGGGAGCCTTCCATTTTTGCTGACGTTGAGCATATCCAGACACAGCCAAAGCCAACAATGCCAATAATATATATAGCTGTCTCATATTTCCAGAGATTTGTGCTTCTCCATCTTACAGATGAGCCTTGATGCTTTTGACGATATAGTCAATCTCCTCTTCCTTCACGTATGGGCCACTGGGCAGACAGAGTCCACAAGAGAACATACGTTCACTCACCCCATTCGTGTATGCCGGAGCATCTTTATAGACAGGCTGAGCATGCATCGGCTTCCAAAGTGGTCGAGTTTCAATATTAGCGGCACTCAAGGCATCTATGAACGACAACAGCTTGCCCTCTATCGTATGTTTACCATCCTCAAATCGAATGGTGGAAAGCCAATAGTTAGATTCCATCTCGCTGGCTGGCGCACTATGCACTATCAGACCATCGATGCTGCTCAGTTTCTCCACATATTGCTGATGAACCCATTGATGGTGTTTAACATGCTCATCAGCCACCGTCATTTGTCCTCTACCAATACCAGCGCAGATATTGGACATACGATAGTTATACCCTATCTTCTCATGTTGATAATAGGGAAATGGTTCTCGAGCCTGCGTAGCATAGAACATCACACGCTTCTTAGCCTCCTCATTTGGACAGATTAACGCACCACCTCCACTGGTTGTTATCATCTTGTTGCCATTAAACGACATCACACCATACTCGCCAAAAGTTCCGCACACCTGTCCCTTATATCGAGAACCGAAACCTTCTGCCGCATCTTCCAACACTGGAATCTCGTAGCGACGAGCTACCTCCATGATTTCATCAATCCGGGCAGGCATACCATACAGATAGACTGGAATAATGGCCTTCGGCTTCTTTCCCGTTTTCGCAATTCGATCCTTAATCGCTTCTTCGAGCAGTTGCGGATCTATATTATAAGTATCAGGCTCACTATCCACAAAAACGGGTGTTGCCCCCAGGTAAACAATAGGATTGGCACTGGCAGCAAACGTAAACGACTGGCAGATGACCTCATCACCTTTTCCCACACCCAACATAATCAATGCCAGATGTACAGCAGCTGTTCCTGCACTCAAAGCTACGACTTCCTTTGACAAGGGTGTTCCTTCCCTGCGGTTCACAAACGTTGCCAAGTCACTCTCAAAAGCGTTCACATTCGGTCCCAGCGGCACAACCCAATTGGTATCAAATGCCTCCTGAATGTACTGTTGTTCCTTGCCACTCATGTGGGCAAGACACAAATAGATTCTATCCATAGTTTATTATATCTTTTTTTTAGCCCGTTTCTTGTCCAAAAGATCTTGAAAGAGCTCCATCCAACGTTGAGTGATTTTTTCTATTTTATACTGTTCAGATTCGCACAAAGCCGCTTGTCCCATCGTTTTTCGTAACTCATCATTTTCAATGAGCGTACAGACCCTTTCAACAAAGGCATCCTCATCATTCAATGGAACCAAATAACCAGTCACCCCATCTTTCACCAAATACCGTATGCCGCCTGGACATTTGTAGACCACCGTGGGGATACCCACCGACATGGCTTCAAGGGTGACAAGTGAGAAACTCTCGGAGAGTGAGGTTAGTACCATCATTGAGCCTTTACTCATCGCCTCACCCATCTCGGTAGTGTAACCCTTCAAATGAACATACTCATTCATGTTCATTTGTTCAATCTGATTCTCCAATTCTTTCTGCATATCGCCAGTACCCCATATCTGCAATACCCAATCAGGGTGCCGTTGAACCACTTTCGACCAGATATTGATAAGTCCCGAAAAATTCTTCATAGGAGCCAATCGACCTGCCGTAACAGCAATCTTAGCTTTTCCATCGCTCAACAAGCCCGTCCAATGCGTTATAGGATTCGGCATCACCTCAAGCTTATCCCACTTTTTCCAAGTTCCAGTTCTTTCTCGCTCGGTCAGCACCACCACCTTATCATAGGCATGAATTTTCCAATGAAAGTCATACCATTCTCCATAGATAGATATCAATTTCCTTATCAGACCCTTAGATGAATCACGATTATAATGTCGATCGGCATGCAACTCTCTTATGAAGACGGGATTAGAAGATATTTTTAAGGTTGGTAAGAAAATTTTTGTCAGAACCCCCGACGAGATGACAATGTCGGGCATGACGTTCTCCAAAAATTCTGTAAGTTTTTGTTTATGTAGCTTACGAGTTTTCTGCAAATCAATAATAGCTCGGAGAAGTCCCTCACTATCATGTTCATAATAACGAATGCCCAAATCAGTTACAGACACATTTTTCAATCGGTACATCAATGAACGAGGGTTACCAGCTGTTATCACCCATACCCTATTACCTGGAATGGATGCCAAGGCATTGGCCTTTGCTATTGTAACGATGTCCGTTCCTGACAGGTTATAAACAGCGTCTATACAATATACAATATTCATCTTGTGTTTGTGTGTGGGGGGTATCAAGTTCTCTTCCTCAACATGATTGGACGAATGATCTTAAAGAACAGGAAAGTACGTATAAAGTAAAACAGCAGATAAAACACATATGAACTGCCCGTCCATTTTTTCATCTTGCCCAACCAACGCGCCCTCAGCGTGTCACTTGCCGGTACGGGCTCATAAGAAGGAAGACCTCGCATTTTATTGTGGAAAGCAGACCATTCTTTCCAGGTAAGGAACACCATCACCAATTTCTTATGATACACGTTCAACATATTATTGATGGCGCGCATAGAACCAGCTTCCATTTTCAATGTTTCATCATCCATCCTTTTGTATATGTAATCGATATTGATGAACATGTCATCCAGTGTCTTCAGAACTTTATTTTTGTTTGCAGTCCGCTGAATAGAATTCTCATTACCAAACTCATAACGACAAACATTGCTGCTTACAATACGTGTATGAGGGTGTTGACGAAAGACATCGAAATTGAACAATTCATCTTGACAAGCAACAATCTGCGACTTAATGTTATTCTCTTCGAGAAAAGAACGCTTATAGAACTTTGACCACACGAAAGGTAATGCCCATCGATTGTATGCTTCTACCCCATCGCCATCGAAAGAGATCTTTCCTTCCGGCTTGGCATTGGGATCCAATAGCGCTTTACCATCAGTATAAATGCACATATAATCGTAGCAGAGTACATCAGGCTTATCCTGACAAAAATGTTCCAACAGATAGCTGTATGCATTGTCAATGATGTAGTCATCACTATCAAGATAGGTAACATATTCACCCTTAGCCGCTGCTGTACCAGTGTTCCGCGCTCCTCCTAGTCCTTGGTTTTCCTGTGTTATAACCCTAAAGATATCGGGATGTTCCGCCTCATAATCCAGCAAGATGGCGGCACAATTGTCAGGGGAGCCGTCATTCACACAGATAACCTCATACTCTCCTGGCTCAAAACCTTGTCGAAGTAGGGAGTCGAGGCAACGGGGGAGAAACTTCTCCACATTATAGACGGGAACAATGACCGATAGTTTCAACTCTTCAACACTTTTGTTAAATTAAACAGACAAAAACTCCTTATAACAATCACTCCGGGTACCATCTCACGCCCTACCTTCATAACGAATACCACCTCGGTTGTTATTTTTTTTCTTATCCAAAAGATCTTGAAACAGATTCATCCACAACGGCATAATCGCATCAACCCTGTATTTTCTCGATTCTTCCAGTGCAGCCTGTCCCATGGTCTTGCGAAGAGATTCGTCTTCAATAAGCCTACACACTTTCTCTGCAAACACATTCTCATCTCCAACAGGGACAAGATAGCCAGTCCTTCCATCGTCAAGAATATCCTGCGGTCCAGTTGGACACATAAAGGAAACCACAGGTAAGCCAACTGACATCGCCTCTATCATCACCAATGGTAAACCTTCATAATAAGAAGAAAGCAAATACATAGACGCTTGGCTCATCTTCTGCAAAGCCTCTGAGGTATAACCCCTCAAGAAAATTCCATCCTCCAGCCCTGCTTCTTCAATCTGTTGCTGTATAGCGCGTTGCAACTCACCTTCTCCCCATATCTCCAATTGCCAATCAGGATGATGGACAGCAACTTTTCCCCAAATACGAATAAGTGAAGAAAAATTCTTCTGATGAGTCAAACGCCCCACAGCAATAGCCTTTTTAACATCACAATTAGATTTTCTCTCAAATTGCGACATTATGGGGTTAGGTATTACTGACACATTTTTCCATCCCTGCCAATAACGCTGTCTATCTTCGTGGGTTAGGAGGACTATATGATCATATTTTTTCATCGCCCAATGATAATCGTATTGATCCCCTCCCCAGGCATACAACCATTCTTTAATGTTTTTTATCTGTTTTCTAAAACGATAATGCCTCTCCAAATGCAATTCACGAATGAGAACAGGCTTCGGATAGACTTTCAACAATGGAACCACACCTTTTTCACATCCTCCCACTGCAATTACCACATCCGGCTTGATATCGTTCAGATATCTTTCCAAAAGTTTTTTGTGCAATCGTTTTTTTTTTAGGAATCCCATTATCCCATTGGTTACTTCAAAATACTTCACGCCCAAATCCACTAAATGAGCTCCTTGCAATGGTATGACAGGTTCCTGTTGTGCATCAGTCACCACAACCCACACCTCATTACCAGGAATCCGCGCCATAGCATTTGCCTTCACCAAGGTAATTCTCTCCATTCCGCCCGACAAATAAACGGAATTAATGCAATATACAATTCTCACGAATATTATTACAATCTATTTCTAGAAAATCCTCACTACATGGAAAGAATTTCCTTATAATAATCTCTCAGGCACTGCCTCACGAATCCTTGTTCATAACGACTTGCCACCAACGGACGAGCATTCATGGTCATCTTATCGCGTTCATGAGGATGATCTACCATCCACTTCATGGCTTCATACAATGCCTGTTCATCACGTGGAGGAACAATCAAACCATTCTTTCCGTCCTCAATAATTTCACGCGAGCCATTGATATCCGTCACAATACTTGGCAGTTCCATTGCGCCAGCCTCTATTACCACATTCGGGAAACCCTCACGATAGCTGGGAAACACCAGCACATCACTTTGCTCATAGAAAGGCCTTACATCCTTTTGTCCACCTACCGCCTCTATACTATCACACGTATCAATCAACCGCTTGGTCTCTGGCAATACGGGATCAAAGTTCTCCTCGTAAGGTCCCACCAACAAAAGGCGTGTGTGAGGATAAGCCAGGTTCAGTTTTACAAAGGCGGACACCAACTCATTGACACCCTTGTCACGGACAATTCGCCCCACAAAAACAAAAGTCAGCATTTGAGTATCCGACTTAGAACTACTCCTTTTCCAAAAGTCCAGATCCACCCCTCTTACATTCCCATACCCCAAGACTTTCATGGGCTTCTTCGTTATACACCTCTGCAAATCCTGTTTCACGCCCTCCCCTTCTGGCACGATGTGCGTCGCACATGCACAAGTAATTCTATCCGTCATCATCAGTATCTTGCGGGAAAGTCCTTTTGCTGTTGGCCAAACCAATCCAGTAAACGTATGCAGTCGAACAGGAACCCCCGCCATCTTTGCTGCCATCATACACAAAAGCCCCGCTTTAGGAGTCATCGAATGCACCATATCTGGGCGTTCCCTTTTCAACACACGCACCAATTTCACCAATGAAACGAAATCCTTAAGCGGTCTCACATGCCGCTCCATCTGTACCCCAATGGTCTGGACACCTTCCCGCTCACCCAATTCTCTCAAATCTTCATCTGGACTGGACAATGCCACAACATCATACCCATCATCCTTCAATTCTCGCAGAAGTCCTTTACAAAAGATGTTCAGCGACATGCCAATGGTCGCAGCACGTATTATTTTCTTACCCACAGACCGTCTGTATAATCAGTTTGATGTCACCCAGCAGCGAGTGGTGATAGTAATACTCCAAATTGATTTTCACCTTGTCTGGATAAATCACCTCATCGTTATATTTCTGAGGATTTTCCACCTTCGCCAGGATTTCTTCTTCATTCTTATATTTCAATGACGCTGGTCCCGTAATGCCTGGCCTCAATTTCAAAATTAGCCTATCCTCCCCTTGCAATTGGTCTGCATATCCAGGAACATCAGGGCGAGGCCCTACAAAACTCATGTCCCCAATCAACACGTTCCATAACTCAGGCAACTCATCCAGTTTATACTTACGCAACTTGGCGCCCAGTGGTGTGATACGATTCTCGCCTGCCACAGACACAGAACTTCCTCCATGCCCCACTGTCATGCTCCTGAACTTATACATCGTAAACAGCTTCCCATCCTTCCCCACTCTCTTCTGTGTAAAGATGGCAGGACCGCCAGGCATCTTAATATGAATCAACACCCAAACGGCCAACAAGACAGGCCACAAAAAGCACAAGCCCACAAAAGCCACTACTCTATCAAACAACCACTTCATTTTTCTTTATTTTCATTCATATCCCACATGTCTATATGTCGGAGCCTTTGGCTCTGTTCATGAAAGTAAATGCGGAGTGAATACGGAGTAAATTCATTTGAGTAAATGAGTCTTGTCATATACTTCTTCTATTTACTGAGACAAATTTACTCCGCATTTACTTCTAATTTACTTTCTGAGTCTGCACCAACGGTGCACAAAACCACACTTGCGAAAGTTAAGTTATCGTTAAGGCTAAGGTTATCGTTAACGTCTCAACGACCCTTTCGGACGGTCTTCAATCAGCACGTCACCACCATCCAGTTCTTCCACCACAATCACATCACAGGCCTTCTGACTTGCTTTCATCGACCCTATATTCTCCTTGTTAATGCTTTCAAACATTCTCCATCCCAATGTTTCCACCACATTCATCCCTACTGCACACAATTTCGTGCACACACCTTTCCCCTGATGATTCACATCCACCATTTTACCCAAGAAACACTTTCCATTTACAAAGCATCGCAGGAACGCATACCCGATTATCTCGTCACCTTCCTCCATCACATAGATGATGTAGGATTTCCTCCTCAACAATTTCCTCAGCGTTGCCTCATCAAATCCATGGGGACGAAACCACCTGTAACTATCTTCTGGCTGACGAGCGAAAAAATCTTCCAAACGACCTGCATCATTAATATCTGCCAGACGAACACCTACCGACATACATTTCTGCAAACGTTTTCCATCCCCAATCTTCAATCCACACACGGCTGCATTAAGCTCCTCCACAGCCTCCCACATCCAAGGACACTTTTCCTGTATAATATGTGCCAATTGATATAACATAGATTATATGCTGATGACTTTTAACCAATATCCCTTCTTCTGAAGGAGTTTGTTAACCCCGACAAATAAGTAATAAAAAACACCCTTTTTCCTAGACAGTTTCTGTTGTTCCATGTCAGGAGTCCACGTTTCTGGCATTCGCCACGACCCGAATTTATAATGCACACAAACAGAATCCTTGGCATCATGGTATCTGGGCTCATCAAAGTAATATGGAGGAAAGACATGAATGTCCTCATCCAGCACCTCCACCTCTTCCAGATTGGTAATGCGCCCTTGATAGCCATACTTTGTCGCCAGAAGACTCATAACGGAGGGCATCAGACGCATGTCATAACACAATCCCTGCGGTAAATTCTCATGATCAGACTGGATAAAATGTCTCTTCCGATAATAATCCACACAATCCTTTAAAAATGGATGACCTTTTTCTGCACCAAAGCAATGAGCAGTGAGCACATTCATGTTATGGTTCATCCCATCATGTTGAAATTCCATCAAATGTTCCTTTCCGATAAACATCCTGCAATTCAGAAAAGGATCAAACGACTGATAAACAGCAGCATCTCCATCCAACCAAATGCCACCATCACGATAAACAGCATACGCCCTGATGGCATCTGCCGCAAATGCCCATTTCCTCACCGCAAAAGCCTCATTGGCGAAGGTCAGATTGGCTTCCTCCAAAGCTTTGGCATCCCACAGCCTTAACTCATAATCAGGCATAATCTTTTTCCAAGTTTCCATCACCCGAAGAAATTTATCAGGCATGGGGTCGCCAGAAAACCAACTATAATGAATAATCTTAGGTATCATCTCTATTATTTTTATGTGTCTTCACTTCTCATCGGTATTCATCTTCTTTCCATCAAGATGCATGCAAATCAAATTCCAAAATGAAATGTCGCTCTCGTTTCTCCACTGGAGGTAACTGCATATAATTCGCCCCATAGAGATTTCTCAAATATTCCTCCGCACACCCTGGCACATTGACTTCCACACCCTCAAACAATGCTTTACTGGTGGGTAAGAATATTCCTGAAGGTAAAGTTTCTCCCTCATACAGTTTCCGTCCTGTGGGAATTGACAACAATGCCCCTATCGTTGGATTATTAACCAGATTGTCATACCAATTTACCCAATGCCGATGTCCAATTAGACTCAGGACTTTCCCAAGCACTCTACGCGATTTCACCATAAAGCCCCCCATGCCACTCATGGTTGTCATTTGACGTGTCGTTTCACTGACCGGATAAGAAGCCTCATAAACCATATTGGCACAAAGACGTAAGAGATTGGCACATATGCCTGTTAACTTTTGTTTCCACTTATTGTTGCTTACACCTTCCAAAGGGAAAATGTCCAGGCTCAGTCCTTTGGGGAAATCCGTATATTCACTACCCATCTCTACACACCTCGTGCCCTTCTTATATATCTTCATGAACATACAAAGGGAATCATGGGTCGGAGAAGGATACAAATACTCAAACCCATCGCCCAACACATTTTGTTCCAGCAAGACCTTGAACTTCTCATAATCGCCTCGGGGCATACAAAGATCCAAATCATCATCCCAGGGGATAAAACCTTGATGGCGTACCGCCCCGAGACAACTGCCGCCACACAGCATAATTGTCAAAGCATGTGCTTCACACACCTGCGCTACAGCCAGATACATCTCCATCAATGCATGCTTCATCTCAACAGACTCCTCTTCTGTCAATTGCCGCAACCCACTATGACGGGCATTCTCATTCAGTAATTCTTTATATGATTTCATCTCTTTTTACATTCTTGTATTGTCGCCTCCATTTTTTCATGCATCGTGCCATAGACCGTCCAACCAAGCCCTTCCAGTTTTTCCGTAGAGAAGACAGACTTCGTCACTGGATTATACCCTTTTTGTTCGTTGTTAGCCGGCACATCCATGATTACCTCACAGCCTCCGATTGTAGCTACCATTTCAGCCAAATCTCTAATACTGATATTGGATGATGCATCTGCCACATTGTAAGCATCCCCACACTTCCCCTTCAACAGCACATGCAGAAGACCGCTGACGGCATCCACAACATAGCACCAAGAACGGAACTGCTCACCAGTACTTTTCATAACGATATCCTCCCCATGCAAGACATCTTGGATAAATTGAGCATACACCCTGTTATCGCTTTCCGTGAAACGGGGTCCATACACATGGGAAAGCCTTGCGACTACCGCATCCACACCATATTCTTCAGCATACGCCACACACAAGGTCTCTGCAGCTCGTTTGGAAGACGGGTAGCAAGAACGAGATGACATCGTGTTCACATAACCACTATACTCTTCCGTAAAATCACGGCCATCACCTTCTCCATATACCTCTCCTGTAGAAACATAGAGGAATCGACGCAGATCATGCTGGATCCCGTAATCCATCAGATGACACACCCCCATCAGATTTGCTTTCATCACTTCCACAGGCTGTTTAACGAAGAAGTTGGGACTAGCATTGCTGGCCGCATGGATGATATAGTGAAATGCCACGTCCGTACAAACTGGCTGCAACACATCATACGCAATAAAATGAAATGCCGGGTGATTCAAATAATCAGCAAAGAGTTTTCTTGCCCTCGCCTCATTGCGTCCCGCTGCATAGACATGATAATTACCATCAGGATGCATCATCAACACTTCCACTAGACAAGAGCCAATCAACCCAGTAGCCCCTGTAACAAGAATGTTACAATCTTGCAGCTTTTCCCATGGTAAAGCAAGAGAGGCTGCCTTCAACATGTCTTCACGATACGTCATAGGAATTCCAGTGATTATCACAACTTCACTTCATCCAATCCTCCTTCGAGGTATGCATCAACGCCTTCAAAATTTCGATGTCCTCTACCGTCGTCACCTTGATATTCTTTTCCGAGCCAGGAACAATATGCATCTCACGACCTCCCACCTCTGCTATCAGCGTACAGGAAGCCACGCTATCCATGATACCCTTACGCTTTGCCTCTTCATGCACCTCCAATATCTTTCCCAAACGGAAGGTCTGCGGAGTCTGGGTACGAATCAGTGTATCACGGGGAATACTCGTCGTAGAAACAAAACCATCCTCACTTTCCAAAATCGCCTCACGGCACTGAATGCCAGTGATTGCATAACCGTATGCCTGACAAATCGCGATATTACTGCTAATGATGTCTTGACTCAACAATGGGCGAACCGAATCATGAATCATCACCAGATCCTCTTCATCACAACCCTGCTCTTTCAAGCCATATATACCATTATGAATGGACTCCATACCTGATGCCCCCCCAGGAAAAATCCATTTCAGCTTCGTAATGTTAAACTGGTTGGCATAAGCCTGAAGGACGGTCTCCCACCCTTTTAAACACACGACCGAAATGGCATCAACATCAGGATGCCGTTGGAAGCATTGCATCGTATGAATGATGATGGGACAACCATCCACGTGCAAAAACTGTTTAGGAATATCCTGTCCCATTCGGTTTCCCGAGCCACCTGCTATCAATAATGCTATGTTCATGAATCTTGGTATTTGGTATTATCTTGATATTGCTTCATATACCATTCCTCCAGCCATTTGCTGGCAATCTTGATATCGTAACCCGCTGCCCGTACCTTGTCGACAGCCTTCGCATCACGCTTCATTCCCTCCCCAATCTTGGCTGCCAAACTATCCGCCCACACATCCACCTCTAAAGGAAGGAATGTGACATTTTCTGTCACATCCACCTCATGCGGAACACCCGTACTGGCCACTACTGATAATCCATTCGCTTGAGCCTCCACCAATGATACAGGCAGCCCTTCGTGAGAAGAAGGCATCAATACCACATCCATTGCTTGAAGATAATTGGGCACATCACTCACCAATCCAGCTAAAATCACATCGTTCTGCAAACTCAAGGCCGAAATTTTTTCTTCTATGGAAGAACGCAAATCACCATCCCCAACGAACAGCAATTTAGCCTTGCAATGACGCTGTTTCAGGGCAGCCAGCACATCAAGGGCAAAAAGATGATTCTTCACAGGATGGAATCGAGACACCATTCCCATGATACAATCACCATCCAAAATATTCAATTTATCTCGCATGGCACACCTAACAGAGTTATCATATCTCAAATTGTCCATATCTACTGCATTGGGGACAAATTTCGCAATTTTCAGATATTTATCTCCATACCAACAACGTGTAGCTCCCTCTCCACATGACATGAAGTCTGTTGCAACTTGTTTCAGCCAGATACCCAATGCCCACCTCACAAATCTTTCCAAGCCATGTCCAGAACTGCTACTATGCGCATGACATACTCTCACTGGAACGCCACATTTTTTTGCCACCCATAATGGCACTGCACTTTTGCTGGATGTATGAGAATGTACAATACGATATTCAGGATGTTTTTTCAGAAAACACTTGACTTCATTGATATACGGGAAAGGATTACTAAACCTCAGTAATGGTACACGATATACTGTCCCCCCCAAACTCTCTATTTCATCCTCATATTGACATCTATTTTGCTCGGTCAATAAGAAGTCAAACTGTACACGTGTATGGTCAATATTTCGATAGTAATTCATCAACATCGCTTCAGCACCACCACGATTCATGGAATGAAGCACGTGAAGTATCCGTATCATAGTACTCATCGACGAGTTCTAAACAAGTTAATCGATTTTGTCAGCAGATGGGACAAGCATGCATGCCTTCTATAGCCATGAATATCCACCACCACTGTTCCCTTGTACATATTGAACGTGTGGAGTCCCGTTGTATATTGAGGATGAGGCGAAGTCAGTCGCCTCATATCTTCAAACGACCACTTTCCATCTTTTACTATCACCTTCTGTAAAATCAGAGCACCTCCATAACACTCATTATTATCTTGCGCTGGTCTATAAAGTGCTCCATTCACCCAGAAAAAATCTCCTCCCATACGAGCCGTCCTGCCCTGAACCAAAATGGTATCCTTCAATTCGAATTTCCCATCACGTTTAATGTACATATTCACCTTATTTCCATTGGGATTAGGTAATGTTGTCGCAAACATCAATTGTTCTCCACCATACTCGATCATCACGGCATCTGTCAAAGGAGCCTGCATGAGTGTTTCCACCTTTACCAGTTGCTCATGCTGCTGGTCATATCGATACAGATTCTGTTCTCCAGATTCACTGTTCTCAGGATAGACAAAAACATCGTCTCCTTCCCGCATAATAACAGGAAAACTTAGATGCGTACCCCTATCCAGCAATTGTTTCACATCTTTCAATTCAAGCGTTTGCTTGTCCACCACCAGCTTCGAAATGACTGCATACCCACGGTTGTCCTCAAAATCTTCTGCCAAGACGATGTATGCATCATTGGTTACATCCAACAAAAACGGATCTGCGAACCACCTATTCTCATAATTGTGTTTCATCCATCTATATTGGATTGGCTTACCAGCCAAGATATCCTCAAGCGGAGTTTCTGTGAAACCGATGTTCCATCGCTGAAGAATCAGTTTCCTCAATTGACCTTTCATGCTCATACGCCTATCTGTTCTTATAATATATAATTAAGGTCAGTACAACACCTACTGGAGCCATCAAAATCGTCAAGAATTTCAACGGAGAGTTACTCAACCAATCTTTATCTTTGGCAATTATACATGAACTGACATAATGTGCACATAAACGCAACTTGTTGGAAAAAGTGTTATGCTGCAATGTCATGGACATGATGCGATGCTTAGCATAACTTTTAGGACTATTAAAATATTGCCGCCAAATTCCTTGACTCATCGAATCTTTTCCTATTTGATACTCGACCCAACACAAATTATCATTGATGACAAGCATCGGATACTTATCAAGCACCTGCATCATCATGTACCATGGATTAAAATTCTTTTCACCCTCAAAACCCTCCATGGGTGCGACTTGTTTCATCAAATCCGTTCGCATAACCTCCTTTGTGTCGCCAGGATGGGATAATTCCATCTCGTTACATTCCAAAAGCCCATCAGGGAAGAACCCACCTATCGGCTTGCCATCAACCACATTGAAATCAAGTCCAAGGATGCCACAATATTCTTTCTCCATCGGTCTTGATTTCCAACATGCCACAATCTTTTCCACGGCATCATCAGGCATATAATCATCACTATCAATGCACACACACAGTTCTGTTTCAATAGATGCATAAGCTACATTATACCCCGTGTACAATCCCCCATTGGGTTTATAAATGTATGTAATGAACATCTGAGGAGCTTTTATCACCCAACAAACTCCATCCATACCATCCGATTCACGCCCCATCCAGTCAAAACGTTTTCCTTCGTATACAACCTTTTCGCCAAGGCTTTCAATCCACTCCCGTGTTCCATCCGAACTTCCATCATCTATCACAAGCCACTCGAAATCAGAACTCGTCTGATGACACAACGACTCGTATGTCCGAGGCAAAGTGTGCTTTCTATTATAAGTCGGTGTAAAAACCGTTAATGTTTTCTTCTGCATATTCTTTCAAAATGCCTTTCCTTGAAAATACATAAACATCGTGAAGGCAACATGCCCGAGTAGAATTAATCCCGCCTTTTTGTCTTGATCTTCCCAAATGTGCAAACGAATAACTCCATACGCCAACACCAAAGGATAAATAAACCAACTCAGATAAGCAAAGCGATTTGAGAATGCCGCCTTTATTACCATTACCCAAAAAGCATTGGTGAGTAAATATACAATCGCAATCACATTAAAAACTCGCATACTTTCAGCATCTGCCATAATTCCAGCACCATACACCCCACTTTCTTCTTCTTCCGCCGTCTTTTCCACTCCCATTTCTAATCTTTTTTGTTCTGTTCTCTTCACCACATACCATATTAACCATACAGGCATCGCACTATAAGCCAAAAAATCCCATCGGAATCCCGTATGAGAAAAATTTCCATATTGCATATTATCTCCCGACATATAAGCATCGGCTCGGTCATCGAATCCCAATCCCATTAACACATTAGAAATAGGACCTCCAGCCACCAATGAAACAGGGATACTTATCACCCAAAACCAAAGGGCCATTTTGGGTTTTTTGAGAAAGAACAGACCTGCCACCATAGCTGCAGTTGGCAATACCGTACTCTTGTGAATGCCCATTGCCAAAAAGCATAAAACTCCAGCTATCAAATACTTCCTATCTTTTGCAGCAATTATAATTGCCAACGTAATCACTGAACACGCAAGACCATTCCGCATACCATTAACACCATAGGTGAACAACGAGTATGCACTAAAAGCAAACAACATGGCAAACCATACATTCTCCCACAATGCCTTTTTATATGCCCAAAACATAAACCCCAAATAACCCGTTTCTACAACGAGGAAGAAGCCACTGACGGTAAACCCCATCTTCTTACATGCAGTTCTGATTAACGCAAAAAGCCATTCGCCCCCCCAATCGATTACTCCGAATTCTGGCGAAATCACTTGATATGTTCTTGCATAAGTGGTGGTATCGCCAAAAATTCCATGAATCGGTCTCAATCCTACAAATATAATTAAGAATATAGTCAATATCAAAGCTGGCGCCATAGAACCACTGGCCAATAACTTATCACAATTATTGGAACCTGAATAACTGAAAAACAGAAACAAACAGGTTATGAAAACCAACCAATAGAAAACTTGTGGAATGATATGAGGGTCTATAGGTAGCGGCTCCATCTTTTACAGTTTAATTATTAATGAAATCATTACAAATATTTCCCAAAAATCTACGCAACGGGCGAGTAATTTTCATTTTCCAAGCCGCCCATTTCCCATGAGGAGACTTGCTGAACCAATGAATGGAAAAAGTGTTCTCCGTCTTTGTCAGCTTGCCTGTAGCATCACAAAACGGGCACATATAATCAACAGGCAGAATCATGGCCTCACACACCTCCTGCTTCGAGCCATTCCTCTCCAATCCAAACGGAACCAGCGCCTCCGTGTTCAGTTGCGGGCATCCCTGCATCCGGTCAAACATATATTTCCCATCCACCACCAATCCATCATACATCTTCAGCATCGCTACAACTGCCGGGTGGTGCGCTTCTGCCGCAAACCCAAGCCCCGTATTGATGTAGTCGCACGTCTCCCAACCGAAGAAGGAACGACATGAATCCAACAACGCCTCAGGTTTCTTCACCACCTCCACGTCCGTATCAAAATACAGCCCTCCCTCACGTTCAACAACCCACAACCTCACATAATCGCTCAGGTAGGCCCATTGTTGGTGTTCATAGCAAAATTTTGTATATGGAATTGCATTCACATCAAAGTTGCTCTCATTCCACTCCTTTACCTCATAATCGGGGAAGAATTTCTCCCAGCTTTTCTTACACTTTACAGCCAATTTGGGAAGAGGCTTCCCTCCAAACCAACAATAATGGATCAATTTAGGTATCATGTTCCGCTTCGTTTTGCCACACAAGACTCTGCGCATTTTGTAACACTTGTTACATCTACAGTGTTACAAATGTTACACCTCCACTGTTACACCTGTAACACTTCGTATGTTACATGTGTAACATTTGTGCATGCGACATCTGGCATACAGAGATCATACCCCAAAAGAATAATCGTCATCATCCCGTTGTGTTGCAACATTTCATTTCTATATTTTGGCGATTGACAACAACACTCCCATCTGGCACTTCGCCTCTGACGATGCACCCAGCACCAATTACACAATTCTTGCCGACATGTGCCCCCTTCAATATGATTGTATCGGAGGCGACCCAACAGTTGTCACCAATAAAGATTGGAGCTGTTGCAAGTTGGCTGCTCACACCTGTTTCTGGCGAATGCTTGTGATTGTTATCAAAAATCTTCACTCCTGGTCCAAACATACAATGCTTTCCCACCATAACCTGCTCGTGCGCACTTATCATACAATAACGGTTGAAATAGGTGCCTTCTCCAATAACTAATGTTCCATCACCATGTGACTCAAAATCGCAATAGGCAGCAAACTCACAGTTCCTCCCCACCTTAATCTTTCCATGCTGGAATGCCTTGAGTGAGCACATTGGACTGATTCGCTGCAGCCAATGCACATCAAACCGCCCCCAATGAGTCAGTTTGTTCACAGCGATTCGCCACACATTATATATTATCAGAAATATCGTCCGTATCATGCTCCTGCCAAGCGATAGATTTTCTCAATTTCATTTTCATTCCCATAATCATGGGTCTGCAGATGTTCTACAATTTTCGCCTGCTTCACCTTATCACGAATAAAAGCAGCCATCTCTTGCGAGCAAGCATCTACATCCATTGGAACAATCACACCATCCACGCCATCCTGTATCTGAGAGGAAGCCGTTGGGTAATTCGTGACAATCACAGGTTTACACATTATCTGCGCTTCTCTCACCGTGATGGATTTGCCCTCATAACGACTCGGCTGCACATAGATATCGCAAGCCTTGATATATGGATAAGGATTTTCCTTCTTTCCTAACAAAATCACCTTGTCGGCAACTCCTTCCATCTCTGCATTCTTCCTCACCGTCTGTTCAATCTCCTTGCTCCCATACCCTATAATGAACCATTTTACATCTAAATCATTATCCCTGAGTTTTTTACATATCAATGGAATATCCTCCATCTTCTTAGGTTCTGAGAAACGGCCAATAGTCAGCAATTTGATGGTCGAGGGATTGGGATCCAATGAAACCTTCTCTTCCTCTGCACGCTGTCGAATGAATGTTGAGCTCAAGATATTCTCAACAGGGATAATCTTATCTTTCAGGGTAGGGAAAGTGTCGACGAACTTCCGCCCGACCTCATCACTAATGCTTGCGATGTAATCCAATCTCCCCCATACCGGAAGCTCCCTTTTTGCATCCACATACACCGTTGAATAATCCGTATGAATCCATCCCAACTTTTTCTTTGCCCTCACTTTGTTAATCACATAATTGTGGGGCATAAGAAAAGAAATGGCCAAGTCATACTCAACACCGGGTTGAATCTTAGGCATGCACCACTCCACACAATCTGCCACACGCGAGAAAATACGTATATCAGACTTCCCTTTGGGAACAGGACTCTTATCAACAGTCTTCTTTGCCCACCATCGCCCCAAAGCCGTTCCGAACTGCCTGGACCTCACACATTCCATGAAAGGACGCTCTATCATCTTATAAGCAGTCACTTCTGGCAACAATCGAACCCTATCCGTTGGAATATATTGCATCAACTCACCACGATGATCATAAAGGAACACATCCACATCAACCCTGGAAGGATCAACACTTTGCAGAAGTCCAAGCAAAGCACTTTCTGCTCCACCCAACTCCATGTAATGCATCATGACAAGTATGCGCGGTTTGTTCATTTCTTACTATAGCGTTCCAATAAATCGTGCATTCTCACATTTAACCCATCTGGACGATCCACAACCTTGAAAGGTACACGATAAATCATAGCGAAAACCGTCCCATGAAATGAGTTGCTCACCACATAAGTTGCATTCTTTATCAATGAAACAAAAGTCTCAGGTCCAGAATACACAAAGTTTTTATCCGCATAGGACAAATTCGTTGGGCAAACAGCATATATCTTACATTCCTTTTCTGTTGCAATCGATTGTACAACCTGCATTATCTTTTCATCAGCATAAAAATCATACACCAAAACATATCGTTCCCCCATCCCTGTTCCATCGGCTATTTCATCCCACTCTTCTGAAGACAGCAAGAAAACTGGATCATCCTGCAATGTCCCATGATACCCCAAGTCCTCTAATATCTTCAAGGCTGATTGTTCCCTCACAGTAATCTTATCAAATCTCTTCAGATTCTCCTTCACAAATGCCAAAGCAGACGGAACAATCTCTCTTGTGGCAAAACTAGCCGCAAAACTTTCTCGGCGAATCTCTTCTGAACCAAAATCAAGATAATAGCCAGGATCTGTGCCATTAGGAAATGTCGTATTCCATATCTGATCACTACCAGCTATATACATATCAGCCTTAGGAGGATCCTGACGGAGTTCCTCTATGCTATAATAGACACGGGTCAAGGGGATGTATTTCTTAGAGAAAGCTTCGAAGAACTGATGCCTTCGGACATTGCGTTTTCTAGCGGGGATTTGCAAAAATAGTTTCGCCCACTGCTTCAAAGAAAAGCCTGGCCAATACCATAAACAAGGTCCTCGCATATAATCAGGCTGATAATCTATCACCTCCACAGTATGCCCCAGCTTCTGCAAATGCTTGACCAAGGCATAGCATTGCAAACGAGCACCATGATTATCTGCGTTTTGACATGTAATCGTACAAACTTTCATACTCCTCTCACCATCCTCTACGCCAACAACAACTCCATTACTTTCTGGGGTTCAGTTATAGAGGTCGTGTTGATTTCCTTTTTCGTTGCCTCAATCAAGCGATTTCGTAACGCCTCATCATTTACAATCATCAGAATCTTGTCTGCCACAGATTCAGGAGTCATTTCTGCAATCAACCCATTCTCGCCATCTTTGATCTGATTATACACAACGGGGAAATTAGTGCTAACTACTGGCCGATGAAGGATACGAGCTTCATTCAAAGTCAATCCAAAACCCTCAAAAGAAGATGTCTGGACATAAACATCCGCCATTGCCATATAGGGATAAGGATTAGGAGTCATCCCCACCAATTTCACTTGCTCTTTTAAAGCATTGCTCCGAATCAATTCCTCTATATGTCCTCTCTCTGAGCCCTCACCAACAAAATACCATATAAAATCAATCCCTTTCTTCTTCAACAATGCTGCGGTCTCCACAGCCAAGGGATAATTCTTCGGGGGAGCAAGCCTTCCTGTCGTCACAATAGTAATACCTTGACAGGGGAATCCTTCCACCTTCTCCAAACTCATCTGCCTAATCAAATCCACATTCAAGATATCATAAACGGTAAACAGCTTTTGAGGTTTCACATATGTTGTCTGCTTCATCAAATCGCAAAGCACATCACTCACAGGGACAACCCAATCATACGAATCATAAAAATGCCTATTAAAAACCTCATCATATCCTGCACATTTTATATCAGCATTCACCCATGCATATTTCTTTCTTGCCCGTACTTTCTGTGCAACATAATACGTTGGGAATCCCTGCTGATAAGCTACTGCCACATCGTATTCCTTCTTCAAATCTTCATACACTCTATTCATAGCCATCCATCTCACCTCTGCTCCATGCCGTTTTTTCAACACCCTCAACAAAACAGAGAAACATATTTGACCTAAACGAAAGAACAAAGTCTGCGACTGTGGGAAGTCCAACACATTTACCCCTTTAGGCACATATTGTTCAAAAACACCGCCTCTTTCGACGAGCATCAAATCCACCTGAACCTTTGAGTAGTCAAGTAGAGGAAGTAATGAAATCAAACTCTTCTCAGCTCCTCCACACGTAAGGGAATCTATAAGAAATAAAACTTTTCTCATACCTGCCTCCGTTTGATTCGCATTTATTTCACAACTCTACTCATGACGAAGTCCATTAGGACGAAATGCTTGTTACAAAACAAAAACTTCACAAGCTTTAAGAAACGTGTCTCAGATGTACTATAGATTTGATACAGAGAGCCATAATCTCTTTCCAAATTCTTCAAATTTTCTATTCTAACACGCCGTGTAGTCAATCCTCTATAATTACCCCAAATAGCTCTTTGAACATGATATACAATAGATTTACCATATAGAGGTTGCAATGAAGGTGCGCTAAATCTTTTCATTAATCGACATAAAGAGCCATCAATTTGCTTTAATCCAGAATACTCTATATCAAAAGAATACGCCTTTGTGGACAACGACCCATAGTTGTCGCGATAACTATAATTAGCCTTATTGTCTATAACTACCCTATCACAAACGCTGAGATAGCGAATAAGAAAATCAAAATCTTCTGCCAACAAGATATTAGTTCCAAAAAAGATTTTATTACCATGAATTATCTCATTTGAAAACAGTTTACAATATGGAGCACCATATTTTTCTATATCAACCATACTAAAGAAACTTTCTGGATTTTTCCTCAAATCATATATTCCTTCTTGCTGAACCGGAATAATTGTTTCTTTATTCTTTGAGAGTCGCACACGCCCTTGAAGAACCAGATCTCCCTGTTGTGCACATTTCATCAAATCTTCAATATAATACTCATTAAAAATATCATCTACGTCAGCAAAACAAATGTAACATCCTTTGGCAATTCTTATTCCAGCATTACGAGCCTCGGAAGCACCACCGTTTTGTTTCCTTAATATAACAAATCTCGGGTCTTCTTCTGTATACCTCTGACACATCTCAAAGGAATCATCAGTGGAGCCATCATCAACCAATATCGCCTCAAAATCTTTATACCTCTGATTCTGCAAGCATTCTATAGCCTTTTGAATATATCTTGATCCATTATATATTGGAATGATGATCGAGACTTCCATATTAAATGCTACTTCTTTGAAACAAAAAACCTATATAAAAAAGAATAGAGTTTCTTCCCTATCTTATGGTTAAACAGGTCACGTAAAGATGATGAATACTCAAGATCCCTCATCAAATATGGAGGGATTATTTCATCCTGTAGTCGCTTTTTCTCTACCACAAATAACTCCTTGTTCGTTTTCGAGATTCCATTATAATCAATAACGGAAACCACATCCGAAATAAATTCTATATGCACTCTTTCTTTGAGCAGAAGCTGCAAAAAGAATTTCCAATCCGACAAGATTTTATAATCTTCATCATAAAAACCATGTTTAATAAACAAATCTCTCTTTATAAAAGAAGCTTGATGAGGAAATGAATACGAATATAACTGAGTAAAAGAAAATGTACTATTATCGTATGGATAACTGAGTGCTCCATCTTCTGCAGACTTCACTCTTCCAACAATGACATCTCCCATCAATTGAGGAACAACTTCTTTCAGACAATCGCCATCTAAGCAATCACCAGAATTCAAGAACATACAATACTCACCCGTGGCTTTTTTAATCCCCTTATTCATCGCATTGTATATACCTCTGTCAGATTCACTACACCAGTAAGTAAAATGTTGTACATTTCTTTCTATAACTTCACGACTACCATCCGAACTTCCGCCATCTATAATAATCCACTCAAACTCTTGACAAGTCTGGGAAACCACAGAATCAATCGTTGCCTGAAGTCCACAGCAATTGTTATAATTAATCGTAATAATTGAGAGTTTCATCTTTCACTTTGTTTTTACAGACCAATCGTTCCACCTAATCGGCCGCTAATAGTGGTTCAAACTTATCCGTTGAATAATTATAGAAAAGGTGGTGGCTCTGCTGTTCTTTTATCCATTTGTTGTGCAAAGAAGTCTCCAAACCTTTCCAATTGAATATTTTAATCCTCTTCACTAATTGAACACATCGAAGAAGAAACTTGATTTTCTTAATAGCAGCTCTTTCTGATTTCCCACATATTTTCATTTCTTCAGAAATAATATCATCCACCTCTCCACAATATTTCTCCATCTGATGTGATAATTGATTCTTGGAATGACGAAATCCTCCAATCAAAGCATCTGTAATGAAAAGTTTCTCGTGCCTAGAGAATCGCATCCATAAATCGAAGTCACCAGCAAGCTTATAGTCAGTCTTTACCCCCCCAGCCTTGTCATACAAACTTCTTCTCCAAAAAGTAGTTTCCTGCTGTATCCATTGATAAATACCCAGAAGAAAACTATTATGGTTAAAATAAACACTTGGGCAAACCTTTACTGTTCTGCCACTTTCATCGTAATGTGTCTGCGCTCCCGACAACCATGAAACATTAGGTAAATCAGAAAAAATTTGTGCAACCGTGAACAATGCATTAGGATAATACATGTCATCCGAATTAATCCAAGCCATAATCTCACCTGTTGCATGTTCAAAGCCCTTCTTAATTGCGTGATACATTCCTAAGTCTGGCTCTGATACCCAATATGCCAAATTTTTCTCGTATTTCTTAATGATTTCAACAGACCCATCCGTACTTCCTCCATCTATCACAATATATTCAAGATTAGGGTATCCTTGAGAAAGCACCGATCGAATAGTCTTCTCCAAAAACATCTTTTTGTTATAATTGGGAGTAACAATGGAAATTCGTGGATATGCGTTTGAACTGCTCACAAAATCATTCATAATTAAGTTTTGTAAAATACCCTTTCTGTTATGTTTATTTTACAAGAACATCCTTTCACGATATTCTCGCCTTTTTCCAAAAAAACATCTTCTCCCAATATTTTTCAGGCACGCCTCGTTTTACCAGATCCAAGAAAGAATCATAATCTTCTGATTTCGTAATTTTAGCCACACCCCAATAACTACATATACCGATAATGCTTCCGACTACAATCTGAACATAAAATGATGGAATCGGCCACAGAACAAGCCATACAAATCCTCCCATTGCTAACGTAGATAAAATTGTAGGCACTAAATCTCGTATCTGCCTAAAAAAACCCACGTTTATAAATTTCCCCGTATAATAGGTGTTAATTACAAGGAATAAAATAGCGGCCACCACTTGTCCATAGCACATTACAACCAGTCCCATTGGAATTGTAACACATAAGAGTCCAATACCTATTATCTTCTTTATAATCTCCAAACGAAGGAAGAGCTCCGAGCGTCCTTTTATCATTAACAGGTTGAGATTCAATGAGTGGATTGGATCCCACATGGCCGCAAAGCATAAAATCTGCAGATAAATGATACTCTGTTCCCATTTTTCCGTCAGAAGAACCAGCACCAAAGGTCGAGCCAGCACAGCTATCAGAGTGGCAGTAGGAAACACAACAAATGCAGATACCCTAATCATTTTGCGATATATCATTCTAAGAACATCATCATCATCTTGTATTTTTGCCAAAACAGGAAAAGTTACCTTAGAGATCGCCGTCCCAACAATACTAGAAGGTAATGCTGCATACGATTGTGCTTTATTATAATATCCCAAACGCATAGATGAATAATATCTACCTATAAATATCGGATATATATTATTATACACGGCTCCTATCAAAGTTGTCAATAGCATCTTAGAACCATATGAGAAGTATTCTTTATATATACTCCATGAAAAAGCCCATTGGGGGAACCATCGCAAATACCGCCAATACATGACAAGACGAATCAAAAATGACACAAAGTTGGGGAAAATCAAAGACCATACCCCATATCCCCAAAAGGCCATACCCATTGATATGCATCCTGTTACCACCGCTGCTATCACATTAACGATGCTCTTATCCTTGAACTGCAACTGAATTGTCAACCTATTTGACAATATGGAAAGGAACGACGTCAAAAACATCAAAAGAGCATTGATGCATACAATCTTCTCTAATAACGGTTCTTTATAGAACTTGGCAATAAAAGAAGCACACAAACATAATATAACACACAAGATAAAGGTGATCACTATATTTGCGACAAACACCGTTGAATAATCTATTTCCTTCCTTTCTTTTTTTCGAATTAATGCCGAAGTAAAACCCGTATCGGCCAAAGCATAGGAGATGGTAAAGAATACTGCCGTCATTGCTATCAAACCATAATCTGATGGCATCAACAAACGAGCCAATATAATCCCCTGGACAAAGCCAAAGCCTTGTAAGGCAAAAGTTTCCAGAAAATTCCAGACTAAGCCTGAAAGAGTCTTTTGTTTTAAAGAGTCTGCCATTACAAATTCATTTCCTTACAGATTCTCCCATCTTCATATCAAGACAAAAGATTCTCATAAGGCACCATTAAGGCTTCGATGTCAAAATCCCAACCACGGGCTTCTCCCTTTTGCCTGTATTGCTTGAGCAACTGAGAATCATCCAAAAGTTTCTTGATGCCATTATATAGGGCGGTTTCGTTGTTGGCGACAATCAGTCCGCTTTCACCATTCTTCAGGAGTTCACAGAGTTCAGGAGTTTCGGTGGCAATGACAGGTAATCCCAAAATGAGTGCCTTAATGACTGCGGAACCGTAAGAAGAACAAACAAAGAGATTTCCCTTTACCATGAAACGGTAGGGATTTGGATGCGCTCCGAAAAGCTTCACCCGGTCCTGCAAATTGTTTTCTGTGATATAGTGGTCGAGAATACCACGCTCTGATCCATCTCCAAAAACCCATAATCCTATATCATAACCTTCTTTGACGAGACGATTGACCACACGCAGAAGGCGGCCATATTCATTTTGTGCTTCCAGACGGCCTTGAGCGACCAAACGAATCTTCACGTTATCCTCGTTCTCGCTACCAGCATTCAACGACTTCAGACGCACTGACAAAGAATCAATCGGGTCATTGATGGTTTCTATGGACTTCTTTACATCTGGAAGAGCTTTTTTGAAAGCCTCACAAATCAAATTGGTCACTCCAATGATGCCATCATAATTATTGTAAGCATCTGTTTCTTCTTTCACGCTGCTGAAGACCTCCTTTGTCCAATGGTTCTTATACAAATCCGTATGTACCCAAGCATATCTCTTCGCCTTACCAGAAGCGCGGCTTAACAACTTTGTGGCAAACCCCTCTGTATAGGCAATTTCCACATCGTTTCCCTGTGGTATGTACATCTTGTACACTAACGAAAGAGGCAAGTTTTTATACACCATCTTTCGCTTCATTCCACTCGAACTATCCAATACAGCTTTGTAATTGACATTTTCTCTGATGGTAGACTCATATTGTCCCCCACCATTGATGGAACAAACAGTCACATCAAACTTGGTTTTGTCAATGTACTGCACTAAAGTGGCCAATGCTTTAGAAGCATCTCCTCCTTCAAGAGATTCCACCAAGAAAAGAACTTTACGTTTAGTGTTACTCATAGTCTTATTCTATTTTTTCATTATTATTATCAATACTACGTCTTATCATTTCTCTTAATCATCGTCCTTTGTGTATCCACCATAAGCACCAGAACCACCGTAGTAGCCATAACGCGAGCCATAGCGGTGATAACCATAGTAGGAGAAGGAATCCGTTGTTCCGTTCAGAATAATCGACATCTTCGGCAAACGGTTCTCATCATAATATTTCTGAATGTCAGGCAGCAAACCTCTATCAAGCATTTCTGCACGAATGATGAAGAGCGTCGTGTCTGCACATCGTCCCACAATTGTAGCATCGGCCACAATCTCCACTGGTGGACAGTCAAGAACAATATATGAATACTGATTACGCAACTCTTCTAACAACTTAGCCAAACGGTCATCAAAGAGCAATTCTGTCGGGTTCGGCGGTATTGTTCCTACTGGTACCACATCCAGATACTCATGAGTCGCATCACGCACCACTATGTCATCGAAACTATCCGTCACACCCGACAGGTAATCCGCAATACCAATTTTAGGCTTGTCCACCATGGCCGACAGTGAGGCCTTACGAAGGTCTAGGTCGATGGCCAACACTCGCTGACGCTTAATGGCAAATGAAGTAATCAGGTTGGTCACCACAAAGGTTTTACCTGAGTTCGGGTTGAACGATGTCAGCATGATGACCTTCCCACGACTGCCTTTGGCTGTCATGAATTCAATATTGGTACGAATGACACGGAAAGCTTCATTGATGACATTTCGTGAATGGTCTTTCACTAAGATATGCAATGTCTTATCCTCTTTCTCTTCACTAAGCTTCAACGCCACCAGAATATTGTTCCACAACTTCTGCCATGGACCAATTAGTTTCTCCTTAAACGTACGGTGGTGACGATGGGTCGGAATCTCACCAATAAACGGAATGGAGAGTTCATCGAGATCCTTGCGACCACGCACCTTGTTATTGATAGCTTCCATCAAGAAAATGATCAAGCCTGGCAATGCGATTCCTGCCACTGCACCAATCAACCATATCATACTTGGAACTGGTGCTGTTGGAGCGTTGGAACCTGTAGGTGGATTGATGACACGATTGTTATAAGCTGTGAATGCTTGTGAAAGCTCATTCTCTTCACGCTTCTGCAACAAATACAGATAAAGATTTTCTTTTACTTTCTGTTGACGCTCCACATTCAACAGATATTTTGATTGGTCGGGAGAAGATGCAATTTTACTATTCGCCTGTCCCTGAAGAGCCTGCGCTGACTGCAATGCCACATTCAACGAAGCAATGTGATTGTCCACCGAAGCGATGAGTGCATTACGCAACTCTTCCAACTGAAGATCTTTCTCCTGAATGAGAGGGTTTTGCATCGAACTGGCGCTCAACAAATTATTCCTCGAAAGCAACAACGTGTTGTATTCCGTAATCTGACTACTGATATTCGGGCTATTCACGCCCTGATTGGCTGGGATAAGCGTAAACTTATTGTTTGGATTTGTCAAATAGCCACGTACATAACGTGCCATCTGCAACTGGTTGTTCAGTTCCGTCGTCTGCGCCGATGCCGTTGTTGCCTGTGACACGTAAATATCAGCCACATCGTTGCTTCCCGCCGGAATAAGATTGGCAGCCTTAAATTCTGAAATGTCATCTTCCACAGAACCCAACTCCTTTTCAATCACCTCAAGACGTTTTCCGATAAATTCGGAAGTGGAAACTGCACGTCGGTTACAATCTTCCACCCACCGTTCGTTATACACATTGATGATTGTTGACAATACATTTTCGGCACGTTGTGGACTGGTATCCATATACGTCATCTGGATGATTGTGGACACCTCACTCACAGCACTCACACTCAAATTTGATGACACTTTATTGACTGCTGTCTGAATTGGTGTACGCTCCACTCTCAACACCAAATCCTGAGGTATATAATTGGGTGATTCAGCCACATCCACTCGTCCGATTGGTGTCTTCACAGCTGTGTTCACTCGCCCTCTAAGAGCACCCGATATTCTCTTTCCGTTTCGGACGAAATGCGTCATTATATACGTACCGTCAGGCTTCAATTCAAACATAAATTCCGCAGATTCCGTATCGTTCAAATCTCGTGGGAGAATCTGAACTGGCAAAGAGGTTCCATACATAATCTCCTCATGAAAACGCCCCTGTGCATAGCAGTTCACCTCCAGGTTCAACGCTCGAACCGTGGCCTCGGCAATGTGAGGTGCTTTCAATGTGAACAATTCATTATTCACATCCACGTTGCCACCAAACATGTTCATACTTGCAGCAGCACTACCACCCCCACTTCCACCATTAGCGGACTGAAATTCATTTTTGATCAAGATGGAAGCTTCCCTCGTATAAACAGGCGGAGTCACTTGCAAATACATATATGAGCCAGTCAATCCTAATGCCAAACATAGAACGAACCAGTACCACTTTGACGCAAATACGGTCAACATATCCAATACTTTCGCATAGGCTGAAGCACCACCAGGCTTCGCAGCCGATGACGCTGGTGCTTTACTTCCCTGCTGATAGCCAGCGTTGGCTGATTGAGTGTTATCCAGAGGTAACATGTTAAATTGATAATTGATAATTGGTAATTGATAATTGAAGGAGAGAGGTTGGAGATGAGGGGGTTATTTATTAAACCACGACAGGGCTGACACGATGAAAGTCGCCAAACCCATCCAGAAGGAAGGCTGAACAGTCGAGTTACCCATCACCGTTGAGTTTCTCTTCTCCTTCTTGTTCATCTCCACATAAATCACGTCATTTTGCTGTAAATAATACACTGGAGAAGCGTACAAATCTTCAGCAGAACATAGATTCACTTCATACACCGTCTTTTTTCCATAATTCTCACGAATCACCTTCACATTCGTGCGCTGTCCTGTAATATGCAAGTCACCCGAAGAACCAATAGCATCCAAGATAGTAAATTTATCACGATCTATCTGAACACGTCCCGTTCCCACATCTCCCAAAATGATGACATACAGATTCGAGTAATCCACCGTCACAATCGGGTCGCGAATCAGTCCTCTTGCCATGATTTCATCACGAATCACTTCCTGCAGTTCCTGACGGTTCAGACCAGCCACGTGAATCTTTCCAAGCATCGGAAAACGTATATACCCTTCTGTGTCAATCGTATAACGAGAACCTTCATCTCCACTACCTGAACTGCTTGATTTAAGACTAAACTGAGCATCGAGTTCTGGTTTTCCCGAACTCACTGAGATACGAATCTCGTCATCAGCTTTGAACTTTATTTCAACAGGATTCTGCACCATAATAGACTTGCCCATATTAAAGTCTTGGAAATAGGCAATGTCCTTCGGTGTGGAGCAAGAGCTCAACATAGTCAGCACAGTCACAACGACCGTCCCCAAAAGGAGAAGCTTTCTTTTCATATTTAATATTTTTTAACTTTTCAAAAAGGCTACACACTCACCTTTTGAAGGAGAATGCGCACAATTGGCCATTTTAGGGAAGGTACACACCTTTACTTCACCCCTCTTTTCGTAGAAGCGTGTTTGTCAGCGTGTTAGAGGTTCTTCCCCTTGGAATTACACTATTAAAAGCCATCTTTTCAGGATGCTTTTTTACAAATATTCGTCAAATTTACGGAAAAAACTTAGAAAAGCAAACAAAAATTAGCAAAAAAAAATACTGGCATAGAACTCTCCCCGAGTTCTCTACCAGTACGCTCGTGGCAACGGCGTTTCCTGTGAATTGAAACTTCCGTTACCTATTTATTCATTTCCCCAGTGCCTATTCATTCGAAACGACGGTTCTATTTTCGTCTCTTTTCCATCAGTTACCGTCAGGTTTTACAATATCGATGAAAGGGCTATCATTCCAATGGAAAACCTTCCAGTCATCGGGCTCAGAAGGAGAAAAAAGTTCGAAATCGCCACGAAGATGCTGAAGAACGGGAAGGTCTAGTTGCTTCATGCCCATCACCACCATTTTGGAAATCTCATAAGCACCATAAGGATTGAAGTGGGTATTGTCCTCAAACGCCTTGGCTTGTCCTGGATAAGTGCCTGCAGGATAATGCACCAAAGCATGCTTGCTCCCTTCCACTCCCAAAGTCTCATAAAACATGCGCGTCATGTCGTGCAGTTCTATCACTTGCACGCCAAGATCTTTAGCCACCCAGCGCATCGCCTCAGGATAATTAGCATGAGTTTCCTGGATCTTACCTTCTTTGTCGAAAGAGCGACGTTGCGTGGGAGTAATAAAGATCGGAGTGACTCCTTTTGAACGAGCCTCGTCAACAAACTGCTTGAGGGCATAAGCATAATTGTAGAAAGCCCCACTGCCAGGACGCTTCTCCTTCTGGTCATTATGTCCAAACTCCATGAAAATATAATCACCTGGTTTCATTAGTGAAACAATCTTCTTCAATCGTCCAGCACCAATGAAAGATGTAGCTGTCTCACCACTTTCCGCATAATTGGCCACAGCCACTTGGTCGGTGAACCACCGTGTTATCATCTGCCCCCACGAGGCCCAAGGTTCACAGTCTTGGTCCACAACCGTGGAATTACCACACAACCAAAGCGTTGGCACGTCGTTGGCCGGCTCTATCTTGACGGAAGAAAGTGCGGGAGCGTCACCATTCACCTCAATGGTCAGTTTATCATCCCAGTTCATTTTCGTTTCCTCACGTTTCTTGATACGCACACGATCCGTCTTCCCGTCGGGCATCACAATTGTGGTGTTGCGCTTATTGACAACAAAGGAATAAGACTTGAACTCCCCCTTCTTCGTCACAGCATTCTGTACAAAAAGTCTACGGGACTCAGCCCTAATAGTGGTACTACCCTTGACCTTCTTGGAACCCAAAGTGACCGTGACACGATAGTTCCCATCAGGAAGAGCACATGAGAAATAAAAAATGCCATCTGAGAGATGAAACGTATCGTTCTGAGCTTTCTTCGCTTCCTCAATGACAGCCAGAAAGTCGTAACCATACCCTCGTGCAGGGGTGAAGACATCGTCTGGCTTTACTTGGACAGCAGTCTTGTCACGACCATCAAACGAGTAGGTTTGTGCTTGAAGGGATTGCAATGAAATCACTGCACACAGAAGAAATATGATTGTTTGCTTCATGATCTTTTATTGAGTCTTAATGGAATTATCCAATGCTGGATTAAGCTCATCAGGCGAGTCATTAGTGTACATATCCACCTCACCCGCCACTTTCGTAAAGAGGTCGGACACAAGTTGAGCATCGATGGTCCACTGCGGATTAAACTTATCCGACTGCATATAATGAAGAATGGACTCCCGCATCTGGCGCGCCACGATGCGAGTTTCGAGGTTGCGTGTGATGTCCATAGTGGTCATCACAAGTTTTCCTTTACCCACATTTGCCTCAAAGAGCATGCCTATCTTGCGCGAGACAAACCATGTGTCTATACTTTGCACAAGAGGTTGGAAATCGGCAGGGAAGTCAGTAAACTGCATGACCTGCGCGCGGTTGACAAGTTCCCACCACTGCATGTCGGAATGATAATCGGTGGGAAAGAGTTCGAAAATGGAATGGGTGTTCTCCACAAAAATGCCTGTGGTATGCGGTGGGCGCATCTTGAACCATGAGGTGTTCCAAAACACTGGAGTAAACTGCTGCACGACCTCCTTGCCATAAGTGACCTTACCCGCAGCGCAAATAAGCACATTCCCTCCTTTTTGCAACGTCTTCATAGCCTTTTCGTCAAGTGAATCTGTCACATAAACGTTCTCCGGATATAGTTTCTTGTCATACTTCACCTGCCCTGTTTGGGGAGCAGGATACACCCAAATGTCCCAATGGTTCTGGGCATCCGTACCAGGAATGGTGACAGTCAATGTCATCTTCGTCGGTTCCGTAACCTTCTGGAGTGGAACTGCAATCTTTCCCAGCTCTATATTGCAACCTATCGGTAGGTCTTGTGTGGGAAAATCTCCTGCTGCATATATCTCGTTCTCTCTCGAAAAGGTCTGTTTGGCATAGCTGAGCATCCAATGCGGAGTCACGTTCTTCAGTTCCTTATCAGAGAATTGGCTCAATTCCACATCAGCCTCAAACGTCTCATTGGCCTGATAAGTGAACTTTGGCAATCTTGCCAACGGGACGATGGGCGAACAAAACTCGCGGAATTCACGGTCTGAAATATAGCCTTTGTTGTCGAAGAACACGTCCGTCACACCTACAAGCGCTGTTCCCTGCCCTGAATAATCATTGAGCGACAGGAGTTGGAAGCCCGCGTAATTCGGCGTACGCAATGTGCGCTCTATCTCAGCCTTATAGCAGAGTGCCTGCAGCTTGCCCGATGCCATCATGAAATCATGTGCCCGAGATGCCATCCCGTTATCGTTCAGCAAATCACGGAAAATCTCGAAGTTTTTAGCCTTATTCACTCCTATATACTTGTCTATTTCGTCGAAATTCGGGAAAGCGCACCATTGTCCTGTCTCATGACTCACAAACGGCATGGTGATTGTGGTGTTCGGCATATCCTTCCCGTTGTATGTAGTGATGTTCCTCTCAAAATTCACGATTGATTCGGGGCGGCGAGTCATCCATTCATTCAAGCCACGCGCACCTGCTTTCACTGCGAACTCACTACCTGGTTGCCATGCCCAACCGCCTCCAACAGAAAAGCCACAATAAAGATGGCGGGGGTCATGTGCCTTCATTTTAGCCACATGCTCTGTCGACCACTTCACCCAATTGCCGGCAGGTTCGTTGCCAAAGGCGAAGAACGTAAAGGAAGGATGATTGCCATATTCATTGGTAATAGCTACACTTTCTTCCATCAAATAAGTATCAATGGGTTCGCCTCGTCCCAACTTCACGCCGTGGTTTGGCCAAGAGGGACCTTCAGGCTGAAGATAGAAACCTGTCATATCAGCAGCGAGGAATGCTGCCTCTGGCGGACAATAGGAGTGGAAACGTATGTGATTAAGGCCATAAGCCTTACAGGTCTTGAAAAGTTTCATCCAAGACTCCACATCCATGGGAGGATAGCCCGTGTTGGGAAAATCGCAGTTTTCAACAGTACCACGCAGAACGGTCTTGCGACCATTCACATAAAACATCTTATCCCGTATCTCCATCTTGCGCATACCGAAGACCGTCTCCTTGCGGCTGACAGCACCATCCTTTGTCTTCACTTCCACCTCAAGACGATATAATTGCGGCAGGAATTCATCCCACAACAACATGCCATCACCCATAGACAGTGTGACGTCAAGCGGCACCGATTTCGAGTTATCGAGTGTCACTTCCACAGGTTTGCTTGCTACGGTGTGGTGCTTATCAGTGTTGAATGCTGTGGCTTTTAGCGTGACCGTCACCTTCCTTTTCGGGGAACAATCAAGCATCTCCAGGTGTACCCGAGCGGTTTTAGTGTCAACATCTGGATAAACAGCCACATAGTCAATGAGATTAAATGGCCTCAGTTCCATTTTCCCCACAATGCCGTTCCAGTCACCCTGTGTCTGGTCTGTCACCGAGTGAGAATCTTGTCCCACTTTCACCGTTTCCGGGTCATTATCCACACAGATGGCAATAGTGTTCTCTCCTGGCTTCAACAAGCCATAGAGATAATACTCGTGTGGTACAGAAAGCGAGCGCAGCCCCTCATTCACTTTTTCACCATTCACCCACACTGCCGTTGTGATATGAGGACGTTCAAGATAGAGTGTATACATCGGCACAGCATCACTCTCAGGCAGCATCACAACCTTCTTGTACCATGCTTTTCCCACATAGTGTTTGTCTGGCGTAAGGAAGAACTGCAATTTCATATCCTTCCCTGGCTGCCTATACTTCTTCATGTAAGGATTGAAGAAATAACTGGAATCATAGAGAGATCCCACCCACTGGGTGTTCACACTAATGTCATCGCCCTTTCCCTGCTGAGGCATTGACGCAGGAAGCGTCATCCGATCATTCAATGGATAGTCGGCCTTATACCATCCGTCGACCACACCTCTGCTTTCTCTGTCCATTTGGAACTGCCACTCACCACTCAAATCAATAGACTGAGCCGACAAGCATGATGACACACCCCAAAAGGCTAATGCCCATATAAGTTTTTGGCAATAAAAAGTAGGTTTCATAAATAGTTAGTTGAATTCGGGGGCGAAGGTACAAAAAAAAACTAAAAACTATAGCTAAAAAAACTAAAAAATTGCCACCACGCTTGTATGTCAACCATTTGACACACTGCTGCGGTAGCAATTTTTTAGTTTTTAACTTGTAATTTTTAACTTTTCAGCCAATCACTCGCCTGGAGCAATAGCACCTGCTGGACAAGCATCGGCACAAGTACCGCAGTCCACACAAGCATCTGCATCAATTACATACTTGCCATCACCTTCGCTGATAGCACCAGATGGGCACTCGCCTGCGCAAGTTCCACACATTACACAATCGTCGCTAATTACGTAAGCCATAATCTTTACTCTTTTATTTTATTATTAGAATCACTTTTGTCTTTTTGACTGTGCAAAAGTAGGAAAACTTTTCCTTACTTACCAAATTTTAGGTAGAGAAAATGATGTTTGGGCTAGAAAATAGTACCCAAATGTGAGTAGACACCTATTTCCAGTCCTCCCATTTCACGGTTTGCAACGCAGCCTCCAACTGGCGGACAATAAGTCGTTTCTTCTCTTCTGGAGCAAAAGCAAAACCCTCTGCCACTAGCAGGCTGTTATGCGCATAATCGGGATAAACATAGCAGACAAAAGGACCTCCCATAGCTGCATTCTTCATGTCCCACAATCCACGAACAGAGAAAATCTCCTTGCCGTCAAACCGAACCATACTGGCCGACACCGTTCGCGGGTCAGTTTCCATCCATTGGTCTTCTCTGCCACCAGGGATATTTACCTGCATCACTGAGTCACGCACCTCCACCAAACGTTCCATCGTCATGTCCTGCATCGGCAGTGTGTATACACACACATTCTGGCGAAACTCCTGCTTGCTGTCCGAAGCCCAAAGGAAGTTCTCCCCTTTCTTGAAATCATCAATATTTTTAGGCGCATGAAGTGTGACACCAAAGAGTTTCTTCACCTGGTTCGTCACCATCTTATTATGATGCTTACTCAACAAAGCACGTTCACGCTGAAACTCGTTCATGTTTAATTTTTCGAGAATCAAAGCACGATTCTTCTCCACATATTCTACAAAAGCCCTGTCATCAGGTGCCTCCAAATAGAGCAGCACCTGTGGTTGAGCATACACATCACACTGCATCGCCATCCCTGCCTTTTCCACGTATTTCCTGCCAATCCGGACCTTCACAATATTAGCGTAAGTCTTAAATGTTCCGTCGAAAGCATCAGGATAGATGTACGTCACCCGAAAATTCGGTTCCGCCTGCGGAAGTCCATCAATCGGCGCTTCCACCACATCCACCAAGGTCTGCCCCGCCCCCGTCTTCAACCATTCCTTGTCTGCCACCACAAGCAACTCATAGGGCGCACTCTGTACTTTCGCCGTCACCTTACCCTTGGCCCTCTTTTCCTGAGAGCACGAGGCCACAAGACACACACACATTATTATATATAACACATACGGTTTCATATGTCCACTACGTTAATTGACAATTACTAATCGCGCCACCTCTGTGCCACACAACAAAAAACAACCCAAACCATAGTCGTCAAAATCAGGTTCTTTTTCATAAGTCACAGGTTGCGAGTCTTTCGGTTCCTTACCCGTTCCTTGCACATATCCCAGGAAACCATCTTCATGAAGACAAGTCTTTATCATTGCCTCCCAAGTACGATAGATGATAGGAGTATATTTCTTTTTCGGAAGATAGCCGTGACGTACTCCCCATGCCATGCCATAAATGAATAAAGCCGTGCCTGACAGTTCCACACCGCCATAGTTGCTTTCATCATGAAGCGAAACATTCCAGAACCCATCCTTTCGCTGGCACTTCACCAAAGCCTCTGTCATGGCCAGATAATCATTTTTATAGTCATAAAAGTGTGCATCTTCCCCTATATTTCTCCACTTTTTAGTACCCAATGGCTCCCAACATTGTGGTTCTTTCGTCCCCTTCGCCACAAGCATCGCATCCATCGCCCTCACCAACGCAGCATACACCCATCCATTACCGCGACTCCAATAGCAGTCCTCTCCATTCGGTTCCGTATAAGGAGGCACAAAATCCTTGTCTCTCCACCACAAGCTATCCTCCACATTCAGAAGTCCTCCTCCAATCTCATTACGGGAAGTTTCATACATAGCCCACCCCTGTATTGCATAGCGCGACGCATTTGTATCACCTTCAAAATGATACAGTCGGGTCAATTTCGACAACACCGGAAGCCCCATCTGGATGGCATCAATCCATGTCCAATCGCCATTGCTGCCCTCCGACTTTGTCTGTCCTCCAGCCACCCACGGTGTTCCATGTGCCGCTATGACATTGTCCATACACTCCACCGTTGGCACCACCATGTCGGCATGATCCACAAGAAAATCCGCATGAGCCTTAGCGAACTTTTCCCCTGAAACATCAGATTTTTCATCCCCCCCTTCCAAGTTCACACCCAGTTCGTGCATATACATGTCCAGATAGGTCTGACAACAACAATAATCATCAGCATCCCTTGTTGTCACGCCATTACGCGGTGTCCACTTGTGCGCCTCTCCCCAATCTCGAATATATTTCCTGTAAGGTTCATACATTTTCCCTTTCGTCAGATATTCCAGTTCCGTCAAGGCCATCAGTCCCTCAAAATATACACCCCGTGTCCATAGATTTGACGGGCGCTCCTTCTTCACGAAAGTCGGCTTTCCCGGGTCAGGGTATTTTGCCATGAAGTGTGCATTAGCCCGCTCCATCACCTCCATCACCTCTCGCCAATTAGGCTGTGCCCACGACAGGAGACAGACCATCATCAAAAAAAACAGAAAAAAGAATCTCTTCATACCGAAACAATAGTCTATTGTTATTTTAGTTTTTAGTTTCACATCATTTCTGGGAACAAAGATATGAAAAAAATGCATCACCAACCGAAAAGTAAGTAAAAAAGTACGTTTTCACTCTGAAAAACCTACAAAACTCTGACTGAACAGCCCCGAATCATCCCACACATAGTTCTCGTGCAACGTCACAAACACAGTCACTGGACGCTTCTTTTCCAACACCGAACAGCGCACATAAGGATGAAATGCATCTGGGCAATCTGTGATATATACACTTTTTACCTCATCCACATAGATAGGCATCGAACGTCGCGTAGGACGCAAGACCTGAAAGTCTGTGATTCCCTTCTTCAGTCCTGTCACCAGACGATATGCCCCATTGACAATCCACACGATAGGACGTCCTTGAAAACTCGGACCATCCACACACACCGTTCTCGGATCGTTCGAATCATATCCCATCAAGTTGATATCCATATACTTATTATACGCACTATCACGCGCCACATTCAAGATTGTGGGCGAAGCCACACCTACTGTACGTTCAAAGCGGCGATCCACCTTTCCCAGATAAGCATAAAACCCTAAAGAAACAGCTCCCCAATTCTTCATCCTCGTGCTGGCCTCATCACTATTCAAGAAGCGTGACATCCACTTTTCTCTTGACGAGTCATTCTTCCACTTCTTCACGCCATACAGGACAGGAGCCAACTCCGACGCCCTCAAAGGCCGAGGTGCTGGAGCAAATATACAATCCACCATTACATAATGACGATTCAGAACCCGCTGTCCTTTCTGTTCACGGATTCTCAACGTCCAATCCCCCTGCACATCAGGAAAGAGCAAAGCATATCGACCCAACGAATCAGTCTCAGCATCACCCACATAAACCGTCTTTCCCTGTTGGATGGACACTTTCATCCCACGTCCTTCCAAACGTTTGTCATCTTCCGTTTGTTGTTTCCACTTCGGTTCTATGTGTCCGAAGACCATCAGGTTCTTCTCTACAGGCTGAACGAGCGAATACACCGTATCAGAGTATGTCAACAACCTCTGTGCGGCAGGACTACGATCATCCACAGTCCTTGTTGTCTGCGTCCAGATGATTCTCTCCTCCTTCACCTCCCCTTTTCGTTCCGTCTTTTCCACCGCAAAGACAGGAATCACCCGAGTGAAATACTTCACATCCTTCCAATTCGTCATGTAACGGGTGTATGCCCTCAGTTCATAGAAACCTGAGCCATACAACGAATCCACCCATATTGCACCCTTGGCACGTCCATCCTCCAATCGAAGTATTTTCCTTGCCGTCACACTGGCCCGTGGATTCAGCAACTCCACATACAACACACGGCTGTAATCCGTTCCTCCTTCCTTGCCTTCCCGCATCACCAGAGCCTCAAAGTGAATAGTGTCGCCCAAATCATACCCTTGAGGCTTGTCATATTTCAACGTTACCATTTCCCTTAGCAATGGCTGCAGTTCGAGCGAGTCCTGTGCTTCCATATTCAGGAAACCACCCACACACATCATCAAGAGGAGAAACACTTGTCGCATACGCCTATTCATTCGTCAAAAATGTTCCTTCTGTCGTCATCCCTTCTGCCGATATATAGAGCCGACGGGCTGACGAATTGTTCCAAAACTCCACCGTAGCATGTCCTGTGGCATCCGTCTTGATGTTTGGTGACCAGAATATTGTACGACGGAAATCCTCCATGGGTGGCAACTTGCTGTAGTCGTCCATCTCGAAGGTGTCAGGCTTGTCAAATGCCTGAAAATGGGTTCGACGCGATCCATTCTTCTTCCAATTGAATTGATGATGCGTATAGACAAAGAGAGTCACCGGACTTCTTCCTTTCAAATCAGAACTATAGATATAGCGGTCAGCGGCATTGACATTCTCCGTCAGATAGATGGACTTCACCTCATCCAGGAAATAAGGGAAGTCTTCCATTGTGGCCTGATGCACTATCAAATCCCGTATCCTCAGATTCGTTGTGCTGGTGATGCCTGCAAAACCATTGTTCAATATCCAGATAATGGGTCTTCCCTTATAACTCAGTCCATCATCATAGATTTGTGCCCCTTGTTTCGAGCGTTTCACCTTCGTTCCCTCTGCATGCACCTGATAGATGGTGCCATCCTTATATGCATTCAGATTCTCGAAGGGATTGCCAAACTCATTCACCGTCAACGTCTGCTCACCTTCCATCTTTACCGATTCGATATTGCTGTTCAGCTGCGTAGGCAGGAATCTGTCGCTGCCCGCTGCTCGGAAAAGCGGATTGCGCTCATACAGCCATTCATACAAACCAGGAATGGCACCACCATTGTCGTAGATGCGGTCAACTTCCTTGTCCACATCATAATAGATACTTGCCCAATGTTGTCCCTCGCTCTCACTCTCCCATGCCGCACGGGCATCCTCGAAGATGCGACGATAAGCCTTCACTTTCACCTCTGGCAACACATGTGCACGTTTCCGTATCTGTATATCCTGCAAAGCCTCAAACACTGAGTCTGGCACATCGGCATAGAGATTCGGGCTGACACCAGTTAACGTGTCCGTCTCTTCAGGCGACAACCATCGAGGCTGAGGCGAGAAATTCCTGTCCAGCATCACCCTGTATTCCAGACGGCGGTCGTTCACTCCCAGCTTCGCTCCCTTATATTTGCCTGAGTTGTCCATACCAAAATCATACGCATCTCTCACGACAATTTGAAGGTTCCACTCAAACCACGCATTGGGCATGGCAAAGGCAAAACCGCCCACACTGTCCGTCACGCAGTCGCCATACACCCACGAGGCTGTTTTGTCCTCTCTGTTCATCCAAATCAGATAGGCACGCAACTTCTCATTCGTCACGGGCACATCTCTTTTAGCCTGCATCAATTTACCGTGAATGTAGAGTTTATCCTCTATACGATGAATGCGCTTAAATCGCTCATTTCCAGCCATCAACTGCCACCTATAGCGTCGCCACCCCTGCACCATCATCAGCACATCTGCCGCAACACGGTGTTCCCTATCATCGCTCTCAAAGTAATAGTCAGGATGAGCAATGTAGCCCTTCACCTCGCTCGACAGCAACATCCATGTCAGCATATTTCCCTCCTTGCCATTCGTCATGGTGGCCATGTCCATAGCAGACAGCGACAAACTGGCATTCGGCTCTGCCTGCAAATCCAGCTGCACCTTTCCACATGGCACCATGTGATCCGTAAGTGTCGTCACTTCCACCCTATTCGCGACATTCACTTTCGGACAGATGAAGAACAAACGTTCAGCCAGCACATGCCCCTCCGCATCAAACAGTGTCAGTTGGTTCACCCCGGCAGGCAGCACCTCTCGTGCCCATTTCAGCACCGTCACGGGACGGCATGTCAACGTGTCACAATCCACAATGCGACCATCGTGCATCAGCGTATAACCCAACAGCCTGTCTTGCATTGCCATCGAAGCCGAAAGCGTTGCCGTCACATCAGGGTCATTCAGCGCGTTCACAGTCATCACCACCCCTTCCGTCAGAGCCTCCGGCAACTCAAACTCTTGCTTCTTCCCGTCAGCCGTGGTCAGTTGCAGATACTTCGGTTCATCATCAGGCGTAAGGCTGAAATAGCCACGTCCATCCTTGTAGGTCACTGTTCCCTGCACCAATTCCTTGTTCTCGTCCAAAATCACACCCTGCACATCGAACATACGTCCCTCGTCATCATTCACCGCAAAAGCAACACGCGATGTCAAATCCTCCACCAAATTACCGCCCTCTGGATAGAAGTTTACATGCACCTTTCCATGCGGCAATCTCTTCATTGTCAGCTGGTTCTTATTCTTCTTCTGATTATCCTCTGTTAACACCTCGTAGGGGACCTCGCGATAGTTTGGCTGCCGCTTACGATAAGAGAACTTATCTATCTCCATCCGAGAATAGTCACCCTCATGCTTAGGTTGCTTGAAGATGGGGAACACACGGGAGTAAATGCCTGTTCCGCCCCAGTTCAGCATGTAGCGCGTATAGGCACGTACTTCGTAGAATCCCGTCGTGTAGAGTGTGTCGAGTGAGAAGTCACCTACCGCCTCACCTTTCTCAATAAATACCTTCCTGCTCTGAACCACCTCTCCACTTGGATTGACCAACTCCACATACAAAACAGAACTCATATCCGTGGGTTTACCCGTATCCGTTCGGATGACATACCCCTTGAACCACATCTTTTCCCCCTTGAAGTAACCCGTGTTGTCAAAGTGCAGATACACTTTCTCTTGTGGAATCTCATGGTTGAAAGTCCACACCTTCTGCATCAGGCGCACAAGGTTCACATACTCTTCCGTCCCTGTCACGATGGAATCAGACAGATTCAAGTGCTGGGCCTTCATCATTCCGCTGACGCTCAGCAAGAAGAGCAACAAGATGGTCAAACGTTTCATAAGCATAGTTTTTTCATGCCGGGTAAAAGGTAGGATTGATTAAACACGAATGCAAAGGTACAAAAGATTTTGCAATAAAACAAGGCTGTGTTACAGCAAAAGAGGCGCAACAGACTGTTTTCCAGGAGAAAAAAAAGAAAAAAAGACGAAATTGTAACAACGTGGGAAGGAAAAGGCAAGCCCTCAGCGACCCAAACCGGTTTCCGCAGAGAGGAAAGCGAATGTTACACAAAAGCGAGAGAGAAAGTGTTACATTTGTAACAGCGTCTGTGTTACATTTGTAACAGTTACGGTGTTACATTTGTAACAGTGGCTGTGTTACAAATGTAACAATGAAGGAGCTGCAATTGTCACAATGGAGGAGCTGCAAATGTCACGATGGAGGCAGTACCTTTTTCTTTTCCACATTTCTCCCTCATTCTTTTCTTACACAAAAAAAATGTTGTACCTTTGCCGTCGAAAACGATTAATTCTTTTTCTAAACTTTTACCAAAATGATGCTACAAAAACTTTTCGGTTTCGATTCCACGAAGCATCAAGTGAAAACGGAGGTGATGGCGGGAATCACATCATTCCTGACGATGGCCTACATCTTGGCCGTCAATCCAAACATCTTTTCTGCTTTAGCTAGTCAAGGCATGGACACGAAAGCCGTGTTCACCGCCACAATTATCGCCTCAGTCCTCGGAACCCTCATCATGGCGTTCTATGCCAAACAGCCTTTCGGACTTGCTCCAGGCATGGGCTTGAACGCTTTCTTTGTGTACACTGTTTGCCTTACGATGGGCTACTCGTGGCAGTTTGCGCTGACAGCAGTTCTCATAGAGGGCATCATCTTCATCATTTTGAGCTTGACCCATGTGCGCACGTGGATTGTGAACGCCATACCAATCTCACTGAAGGCATCCATCTCGGTGGGCATCGGTCTGTTCATCGCTTCATTGGGACTGAAGAACTCGGGCATCATCGTAGAGAACGAAGCGACTCTGATTGCGCTAGGACAGGTAAAAGAAGGAAGTGCCTTGCTATGCATCATCGGCATCATTCTGACTGCAGCCCTGCTGATTTACAAGGTGAAAGGCGCCTTGCTAATTGGCATTCTGAGCACCACTCTCATCGGTCTTCCAATGGGACTGACTCACATAGAAAGTATCGTCGGCATGCCGCCCGATGTGTCATCGCTGTGCATGCAATTTGAGTGGCACAACATCTTCACCCTCGACATGCTACTGATGGTCATCACGTTTCTCTTCATCGACTTGTTCGGCACCATCGGCACTCTGATTGGCGTAATGGGCAGTGCGAATCTGATTCAGAAGAATGGCAAGATCACTGGCCTCAACAAGGCTTTGCTGGCTGATGCCATTGCAACGACAGCAGGTGCCTGTGTAGGTACATCCACCACAACCACATATGTTGAATCGGCATCAGGTGTGACGGAAGGCGGTCGAACGGGTCTGACAGCATTCTCCATCGCCATATGTTTCCTGATTTCATTGTTCTTCTCACCACTCTTCCTTTCCATCCCGCCAGCAGCCACTTCTCCTGCATTGATTATTGTCGGGCTGATGATGTTCATGCGTGTGGTGCAAATTGACTTCAACACTTATGAAGAGGGACTTCCTTGCTTCATCACATTGTTTGCTATGGCCATGTCGAGCAGCATCAGCGACGGAATCCTGTTGGGCATTATTTCGTATGTGATACTGAATGCCATTGCCCGTAAGTGGGCGAATCTGAACGTCACGCTGGTAGTGCTCGCAGTTATTTTCTTGATGAGATACATCTTTATGTAATTGGAAAATATGGAACCACAACTTCAACAGGGCATTTATGATGCCCGCACTTTAGGTCCCGTCAAGTTCGGTATCCTGGGCATTCAGCATCTCTTCGCCATGTTTGGTGCCACCATTCTTGTACCAGTCATCACAGGCCTGAACGTATCTACCACTCTGATCTTTGCAGGCATCGGCACCCTGATCTTCCACTTCATTACCAAGTGGAAAGTTCCAGCCTTCCTCGGTAGTTCTTTCGCATTTATTGGTGGTTACATGTCCATCAAGCAACTCGGCATGGAGAAGGGGCTGCCCGAAAATATCTCGCTCTCCTATGCCTGCATCGGCGTGGCCTGTGCAGGACTTTGCTACTTCCTCATGGCAGGACTTATCAAGTGGTTCGGTTCCGAACGTGTACTCAAATACTTTCCCCCCGTTGTCACGGGCCCCATGGTCATCTCCATCGGTCTGTGCCTCTCCGGCTCCGCCATCAGCAGCGCCAGCGAGGACTGGCTTATCTCGCTGGTGGCCATCATTGTGGTGATAGTGAGCAACATGTGGGGGCGTGGCATCATCCGCATCGTGCCCATTCTGCTCGGCGTGTTCTCCTCCTTTACCGTGGCTGCCTGTATGGGGAAGATTGACTTCACCGCCCTGCATGAGGCTGCATGGATAGGACTGCCCGTGGTCCGTCAGAACACCGTGCTGGCAGTGTTCGACAATCCCGACTACACACTCATCACCTCCAGCATCATCGCCATCATGCCCATCGCCTTCGCCACCATCATGGAACACATTGGCGACATGTGTGCCATCTCTGGCACCGTGGGCCAATTCTTCCTTGTCGATCCAGGCTTGCATCGTACCCTGACAGGCGATGGTATTGCCACTACTCTTGCCTCCCTTTTCGGTGCGCCAGCCAACACCACCTATGGTGAGAATACCGGAGTACTAAACATCACGAAGGTGTACGACCCGCGCGTCATTCGTCTGGCTGCCATCTTGGCCATCCTGTTGAGTTTCTGTCCCAAGTTTGGCGCCCTCATCGGACTGATGCCTGCTGCCACCATTGGCGGTGTATCGCTCATCCTCTACGGCATGATATCCGCTGTGGGTGTCCGCAACATGGTCGAGGCAAGCATTGACTTTGTACAGATGCGCAATATCATCATCGCCGCCCTCATCCTCGTCATCGCCATCGGAGTGAAGTATGGCGCCAACGACTCTGTGGCCATCGGCTCCATCCACTTCTCAGGCTTGGCATTGGCAGCTATCGTCGGCATTATCCTCAACGCCATCCTGCCCCACCGCATCGACATCGACATCGAATAATTCACCAACTAATCAGCCCACGCGCTGGGCGATTCTAAAAATAATCCAACAATGAAAAAAGTGATTCTTATGGTGATGGCACTCTTTGCTGCCATCAGCGCCAACGCACAGAACATCCAGTTGCACTACGACTTCGGTCGCAACATCTATCCCGACGAGGAGACTGGTCGCCAGAAAGTGACCATGACCATCGAGCAGTTCAAAGCCGACCAGTGGGGGTCATGGTTCTACTTCGTCGATGTGGACTTCAGTCGCAAGTTCACCGAAGGAGCCTACACCGAAGTTTCCCGCGAGTTCAATCTGGGCAAGAAGTCACCCTTCGCCGCCCACATCGAGTACGACGGCGGTCTCAACCGCTTCGGCAGTTTCCAACAGGCAGCCCTCATCGGCCCTGCATGGAACGGACACAATGCTGACTTCTCCAAGACCTACTCCGTGCAGTTGATGTACAAGCACTTCTTCAAGAGTTATGAGAACACAAACTCTTATGCCAGCGTGCAACTCACAGGTGTGTGGGGCATCACCTTCGCCCACAAGGCCTGCACCTTCTCTGGCTTCATCGACCTGTGGCGTGGCGAAACGACAAACCGCCACGGCCAACTCGTCATCCTTTCCGAGCCGCAATTCTGGTATAACTTCAACAGCATCAAGGGACTGGAGAACACCAACCTAAGCATCGGCACCGAGGTGGAAATCTGCCACAACTTCATCTACAACACCTACAACAACCGCGACACATTCATCAATCCCACCATCGCGCTGAAATGGACGTTTTGATAGTAGCTTTTCGGGAGGCCAAGAATGAAGCCGAAGCCGAAGCGGAAAGGAAGGGACATCGGTAAGCATTCGATAAACTACAGGTGTTAACACCTATATACTATAACAATGGCAGCTACAATCACCAACGACTGTAGCTGCTATTGTATTTTTCTTGTACCTATATGTGATACCTATATCATGCAGTTTTAGTCATGACAGA
>JAEEGS010000032.1 GCA_016280445.1 Bacteroidaceae bacterium | reverse complement strand
TTGAGGCTGAAGGTAAGGAGATTCGTCTGATTGACAAGACTCCACGTCCAGGTGCTGAGCAGATGTCTATCGCTTTCCTGCATCCTAAGTCAACTGCTGGTATTTTGACAGAACTTTGTGAACCAATGAAGAAGTAAAAGTGAATAGTGAAAAGTGAAAAATTTGCTACCGCAGTAGGTAGCTATACTGTTTACCCAAAGGTGCGGTAGCAAATTTTTTACTTTTCATTTTTCACTTATCACTTTATAAAATCCATTTTTATGTCTAAGCAAACAGAAAGAATACAGGAGTTGATTGAACTCCGACAGAAAGCACGTCTTGGCGGTGGCGAGAAGGCTATCGACAAGCAGCATGCGAAGGGCAAGTTCACGGCACGTGAGCGTATTGCCATGCTCCTTGATGAGGGCAGTTTTGAAGAGTATGATATGTTCAAGCTCCACCGTTGCACGAACTTCGGCATGGAGAAGAAGCAGTATCTGGGCGATGGTGTTGTGACCGGCTCTGGTACGATTGGCGGTCGTCTCGTGTTTATCTTTGCTCAGGACTTCACTGTGAATGCAGGTTCACTTTCTGAGACCATGAGCCAGAAGATTTGCAAGATTATGGACATGGCCATGAAGGTGGGTGCTCCCGTCATCGGTTTGAACGATTCGGGTGGTGCACGCATTCAGGAAGGTATCAACGCCTTGGCAGGTTATGCTGAAATTTTCCAGCGTAACATCATGGCATCAGGTGTGATTCCTCAGATTTCAGGTATCTTCGGTCCTTGTGCAGGTGGTGCCGTATATTCTCCTGCATTGACAGACTTTACTCTCATGATGGAGAACACCTCCTTCATGTTCCTCACAGGTCCAGCCGTGGTGAAGACCGTGACAGGCGAGGATGTTGACCAAGAGAGCCTCGGTGGTGCATCTGTTCACTCCACAAAGTCTGGTGTGACTCATTTCACAGCCGCAACAGAAGAAGAGGCGATGGCGATGATTCAGCAACTCATCTCTTACATTCCACAGAACAATCAGGAAGAAACTCCACGTATGGAATGTACTGACCCCATCGACCGTTTGGAAGATTCTCTCAATGAAATCATTCCAGACAATCCAAATCAGGCATACGACATGTACAAGGTCATTGCGGCCACAGTCGACAATGGCGAATTCTTCGAAGTGCAGCCACGTTATGCCCAAAACATTATTGTTGGTTTCGCCCGTTTCAATGGTCGCTCTGTAGGTATCGTTGCCAACCAGCCCAGCAAGTTCGCCGGTGTGCTCGACTGCAACGCTTCTCGCAAGGGTGCTCGTTTCGTTCGTTTCTGCGATGCCTTCAACATTCCAATTGTCAGCTTCGTCGATGTGCCGGGCTTCCTCCCAGGTACTGGTCAGGAGTACAACGCCGTCATCCTGCATGGTGCTAAGCTCCTCTACGCTTACGGAGAGGCAACTGTGCCAAAGGTGACCGTCACGCTCCGCAAGTCTTACGGTGGTTCTCACATTGTGATGTCCTGCAAACAACTTCGTGGCGACATCAACTATGCATGGCCATCAGCCGAAATCGCAGTGATGGGTGCCAGCGGTGCAGCCGCAGTGCTCTATGCTCGCGAAGCCAAGCAAATCAAGGAAGAGGGTGGTGATGCTAAGGCATTTATCGCTGAGAAGGAAGAGGAATACTCTAAGCTCTTTGCTAATCCTTATCAGGCTGCCAAATATGGCTACATCGACGATGTCATTGAGCCACGCAACACACGTTTCCGTGTCATTCGTGCTCTCGAGCAGCTTGCCAACAAGTCACTCACCAATCCTGCTAAGAAACACGGTAATATTCCATTGTAATCATTATGAGAAAGTTATTATCAGTTATTTCATTCCTCGTAGCTTCATCTGCCGCATTCGCACAGGGCGCACACGACTTCAAGCTCAACGAAGTCTATGTTTACACTCCTGCATGCTGTCAAGGTGATTCCACCAAGACGTGCGAGCAGCAGGCAAGCTATGTGGATGAATATGGTCAGCCAACCTCATGGATTGAGATTGAGAACATTTCTTATTCCACTCACGACATAAGAAACTGTTTCCTCACCATCAACCCAGCGGTGCTTGACAAGAACATGTCTGCACCTGATCGCGAGAAACTCATGTCGGTCATACAGGCAGGCGATCCCCGCACAACTGTTGGTGCCAAGCAGCGTATCACATTCTTTGCCGATGGCAACACGAACCGTGGTACGCTTCACCTCAACTTCACGCTTCCAGTAGGTGAACCTTTCACCCTCTACCTCTTCGATGGCAACGCAGTCGATTTGCTCGATTCCGTACATGTGGAGGCCGTTCCTGCAGGTTCCAGCTATGCTCGAATTGACGAGGACAAATGGCAAGTGTGTGAAGCCGACAAGGTGACACCCAATGCGCCCAACATCACTTATTCCAATGACAAAATCAAGGAGTTCAAGGAGAAAGACCCTCACGGCATCGCCATGACCCTCATGTGCATGGGTGTTGTGTTCAGTTGTCTCATCCTGCTCTTCGTGTTCTTCCACATCTTCGGCTGGGCCATGAACCGTGCAGCCAAGTTGGCTCGTGTACGCGCCATCCGTGCCATCCATGAGCAGGCATCCAGAGTGGTCGAGATGGCCAAGCAAGGCACCACTGAGACCAAGGGTATCGACATGGAGACCTATACAGCCGTCATCGGTTTGGCTCTTCACGAGTATTTTGGTGGTACCCACGACCTCGAGTCGGGCATTCTGACCATCCAGCAGACAAACACCACTTGGGCAGACAAGAGTCACGAACTCCGTACGCTTCCACAACATTTTCAAGCTAAATAAATCATTTAAAAGACAATGAAAGAATATAATTATAAAATAAAGGGTGCTCCTTACAATGTGAAAATCAATGGCATTGAAGAGAACATCGCCAAAGTTGAGGTCAACGGCATCGAATTTGAAGTAGAACTTGAAAAGCCAGTTGCTCAGCCCAAGCCAGTGGTGCGCGCCGTGGCCGCTCCCGTCAAGACTGTTGAAGCTCCAAAGGCTGCACAGGAGGCTGTCGAGGCAGGCGTATCTGCAGTTCGTGCCCCACTGCCAGGCACTATCAACGACATCAAGGTTACCGTAGGTCAGGCCGTGAAGAAGGGCGAGACACTCGTCATTCTCGAAGCCATGAAGATGGAGAACAATATCGACTCCGACCGCGACGGCAAGATCAAGGAAGTGAAGGTGCAGAAGGGCGATACCGTGATGGAAGGTTCTGTTCTCGTCACCATCGGGTAAAATTGTAAATGGTAAATAGTCTAATTGTAAATTTTACATTATGTTACTCGAAAGTGTTTCCACAATGGATTTCATAGGAACAAAGTTTACCGACTTCCTCTCTTACACGGGCTTTGCCAACGTGGAGTGGGCCAACATCGTCATGATTGCAGTTGGCGCATTCTTCATCTGGCTTGCCATCAAGAAGGACTTCGAGCCATTGCTCCTCATCCCTATAGGTCTTGGCATCATTCTGGGAAACATTCCCTTCAAGGATGCAGGCCTTGAGATTGGTCTCTACGAGGACAACTCCGTGCTTAACATCTTCTATCAGGGTGTGCGGCAGGGATGGTATCCTCCTCTCGTGTTCCTCGGCATTGGTGCCATGACAGACTTCTCGGCTCTCATCGCCAATCCGAAACTCATGCTCATCGGTGCAGCTGCCCAGTTCGGTATCTTCGGTGCCTACATGGTGGCATTGGCATTAGGCTTCGAGCCCAATCAGGCAGCAGGTATCGCCATCATCGGCGGTGCCGACGGTCCTACCGCCATCTTCCTCTCCAGCAAACTGAGTCCTAACCTCATGGGTGCCATCGCCGTGTGTGCATACTCCTACATGGCGCTCGTGCCAGTGATTCAGCCAGGCATCATGAAGCTGCTCACTACCAAGAAGCAGCGTCAAATCAAGATGAAGCCAGCCCGTCAAGTCAGCCAGACAGAGAAGATGCTCTTCCCAATCGTCGGTCTGCTCATCACCACCTTCATCGTTCCTTCAGGTCTGCCACTGCTCGGCATGCTCTTCTTCGGAAACCTCCTCAAGGAATCCACCAAGACCACTCGTCTTGCCAAGACAGCAGGCAGCGCACTCAACGACATTGTGGTGATGCTCCTCGGCCTCACAGTCGGTTGCTCCACACAGGCATCAGAGTTCCTCACTTGGAACACCATCTTCATCTTCATCATCGGTGCTTGCGCCTTTGTGGTGGCAACAGCCAGCGGTGTCATCTTCGTTCACATCATGAACATCTTCTTGCCGAAAGATCAGAAGATCAACCCGCTCATCGGTAATGCCGGTGTGTCTGCCGTGCCAATGGCAGCCCGCATCTCGCAGAATGAAGGTCTGAAAGCCGACCCCCACAACTTCCTCCTCATGCACGCCATGGGTCCCAATGTGGCAGGTGTGATAGGTTCCGCTGTGGCAGCCGGTGTCCTCCTCGGATTCCTGTCGTAAGAGAGAGTCCACACATTATTATATATAGAAGTGCTGGAAGCATTTGCTTCCAGCACTTTTTTTCTTGTCATGCCGTCCTGGCCGCGTTGTCGGTTCTTGTATGGGGGTGGGGCGTACCGTCGTAAAGCTCACGAGGGTAACGACGTTAGGCTCGTGAGCTTTGTGGAAGTAGGCTCGTGGGGGAAGTGGAAGGGTGTTTTAGGGTGTTTTAGGGTGTGGAAAGGGTGAATTTAGGGTGTTTTTTAGGGTGTCTTTTTCTTTAATAAATTCTTGTAAAATAATGAAAATCAAAATATAACAGAATGGTCAAGGGCGAAAAGGGTGAAAAGGGTGTAAAAAAATAAATTTTTAAAAAATAAAAATATTGAAAAGTTTTTGGGAAAAAACACCCTTTTCGCCCTGATTCCTTTGTAAATATCTGTAAAACAAATAAATAGACAAGGGTGTTTTACCCTAAAAACACCCTGATTTCACCCTTCCAACTCCCCCTCGTTGGCGTATTTGTGATATCCCCACTGCCGTAATTACCCTGCACTCGTTGCCGAACGTACATAATCACCACCAGAATGGATGGCACGAAACATGATGTGTTAGAAATATGTTTTAACAGCAAAACGAAATTGGTCGATGAAAATTGGCTCACATAAGAATAAGAATCGGCTCAAACGTGGAAGTGTTTGAGCCGATTTGTTTCAATATTGAACCGATTTAATTTGATGGCGAATAGCTTCTTTATATTCTATGGCGCGTATTCCGACAAAGGTTTAAGAGATCCTTTGGGTATTTTTTCAATCTGTTTCCAAATATAAGGCCATATAACTTTGTCATAATGTTTTCCAAAAGCAGACAGGGTAAAAACACGAAAATCGTGATTCGTCCGCTGGAGTTCTAATGCATCTTTCCAATCTTTATATTTTTTATCGTAAAAGGTACCATCGATAATGAGGGCATCGGCTGTTTGATTGTCATCATTGACCCTTTCTAACGAGGTGGCTCCTGTGTTTTCAAGGTTACAACGTCTCCATTCTCTTAGGTCGGTCATTACTGAATATAACATGATTTTCTTTCCCCTGAATTTATATGTGGCAATTTCATCATCGTTTTCTTTTAATTCAGGAAAAGGGTTTGCTTTGTGTTCTTTGTGAGCATGTGCATTCTCGTTTCGACGTTTGACTTCCATGTCAAATTCCATGTTGTATTTTTGAACCTCGGGGTGACGGAGGAATGCTTCAAGGGTAAAAACACGAAAGTCTGGATGGGAACGTTGAAAGTCTGACACTTGCTGAAGGATTTGTGTATTTTGTTTTGTGATGTCCCGACTGATGATGAAGGCATCTGCTAGATAATAACTTTCATCAATGAAATCTGGAGATACGTATCCCATTCCCATCATGAATCCACGTATACGTGACTTTCTCAGTTGCGTATCGTTAAAAGCATGTGCCACTATTTTTCTTCTAAAAGTGTAGGTGGCAAGGAGTTCGTCATGAATGATGAGGTTTGGAGCATCTATGTCCAAATAAGTGCTTGCTTCTTGATGGGGAAATAACTCTTCAGCATTTTCAACTGGAGTGTCAATATCTAAGTTATTTTGATAAACGTAAGAGCTGAGTTGCTTGTTAATGTGAAGACGCTTGAAACATTGGAATGTGAGACGTGTGTCGGCAAGAGAATCGTGAAGTGCGCTCTTATTGAATCTAACATGAAGAAATTTTGCTAGTTCTTCGAGTTTGGGCCACTTGTAACCATATCCGCCATTTGCAAAAGGAAGCTTGCAAATGTTTGTGCTCTCCTTCATTGTACAATATATATATGGCCAGAGGTGGCGCTGTACCTCTTTACGGATTGCGGTTGTCTCTATGTGAGCAATGTCAAATTCAGTGTTGTGCGCCACGGCAAGCTGACAGGTGTAGAGGTCATTGAAGAATTGTGTGAGCGCTTCGCGACGTGATGTGATTTTTTGTTTAGAGAGAAATTCTTTGGTGAGATGATTCACCTCAATGGCTTTGTAGCTAACGCGCCATTCCTCTTCGGGATATGCAAAGTAGAAGTTGGCTTCTTTGAGAACTTTCCATGTGGCTCCATCCACAATGATATAAGAGAGTTGGAGCATTTCACTTTCTTCGGGATAAAGGCCAGATGTTTCTGTGTCGAAGAAAAGGATGCGCTTGTTGTGAGGAAAAGGCGGAATGGACTTCATGTGGTAAAGGATAAAAAGTTCGTGGATAATTAGATAATTTGCAGAATATGAGTACAAAATTACGGAAAAGAATTAAAATAGACAAAGAAAGGATTGATAAAAACAAAGAGGAAATGGACAGAAGTAGAGATAAGCATCTGTCAACTACACGTAAACACACCTCTCAATGATGCAAACTATGTGTAGTCCACTCTTGAGATAAGAAACTTGATCTATAATTAGGCGTCTTTATATATTATAGTTTATCTTCACATTTTTGCGCCTTTAATACGTTAGTAAATCGATCATCACATGTTATTTCATAGAAGTCTACACCCCTACCTTCCATAATGTTTCGAATAAGTGATTTAATATTCTTATCACAATTGAGTCCAAAATACACTCCTGTAATCTTTAATCCTATAGAAGTTAACGGAATTGAATAATGCACTGCATTGTTTGTTTTATCATAATAAACCAAACGAACTTCATTCTCGTATTCCCAATCATTGTCTTTATAGAGAAAACACCTTTCATATTCTAGCCTTTCTCTTCGCTCAACAAAATCACTCTGATAAATAATTTTATCAATTCGTCCGATAGCATTTTCATCTATTCTTCCGTCCTTAAGCAAAGGACTATCTTCAGATAATGAATATCGAATACATATTCCTTGATGGCTTTCTGCATAATGCCCCCACATTAAAGTGTTTAAATATGGCTCTTTGACGCTCTTTTTCGTCTTGGAAATATCTCCGACAAAACATCGAATTCGGACTTTTGTCAATTCCTTTATATATGTATCAACAAAGAACTTTCCTGTATTCTTATATTGTTCGGGAGCCCATCTAATATCAGAAAGAATAAGACAATCAAAAGGGTCATTAAAACTCTCAGGAGAAGAAACTACTATTTTCTCTTCTGATAAATCTGATAGTATGTAGGGTGACACCTTCTTGAAATAATAAAGATTATTGCTTATGGATTTTCTATCTTCACATTTTTCCTTTCTTTCAATCAACCCCCTTACAAATTCCTGCATCAAAAGTGTGGAATACTCGCGTAATTTGGCATTGTTCTGTTCAGATAAAATTTGAGAGAAATCAAAAGCCACACTCTTACAATCGTCTCCATCAGGTCTTTTGTATGAAAGCAAATCTTCTTCTTTTATGTATGCCTCAATAAAGGATATGACATTACTAACATCCTTTTTAGGATACATAAGAGTTCTCTGCAATATGTTTTTGGCATCACTTACCAGTTTTTCATTCCGAATAGAGGTGATAGCTTCTGTTACCTTGCCTTCACCAATTAACGTCGCAATAGCAGATATGCATTTTTCTTTTGTTTTATTCATTCTAAAAACTTAGATTTTTCAATTATTATGATGATATGTTGTATAGACATCCTTTTCATTGTTTCCAAAGATGATGAAGGTGTTCTGCCTTCCTTGCGATGGTTGGCTCTGATGGCAGTACGAGCGAGAGTTCTGATGTATTTGTCACATTGAAATTCGATTTATTATTTATACATATTATAAAGAGCAAGTGTTCCACTGGTTTCCATCTCCACATAGAGATCTACAAGTTTTGCATCAACATCCGATTCTATGAATGTTTTTCCATATCTATCATATAAATCTGATAGTTCTTCCATAACTTTTTTTGTTATTTTTAATTCTCGAACTTTAGCAACGAGTTCAAGAAATCGTTCTTTGTCGTATTCGGCTTGTTCTTTGAGATCTTCAAAAGCTTCGATAAATGCAGATTCAGTAAAGACATTAATAGAAGACTGTTTTTTCTTCTGTAGGTTAACAGCATCTTGTATCATTTTGTTAGTTGCCCATCCATTATTAGGATCTGCAACAATCAGTACATTGGCTTGTTGCCGTCCTCTACTATCCACTACATGCTTCACCACTTTGGCATATAGTGCTTTGATGTTCTGAATGCACAAATCTCTATTTTTCATGTCAGTGTCAGATACTGCCACTTTTTTCCCTCCAAAGATATAAAGCCAGAGAAATTCATCATAAATACCCAATTTCCCTTCTTCTTTTCCCTTCCTTCTTTTTACAATTTTATCTTTCATAATGAATGGTAATGTTTAGATGATTTACAGATATATGCTTTCTTATACTTTTGTAGATTACGGACCAAAATTACGGAAAAGAATTGGATTGGAGAAAAGAAACGAGAGGAAAAAATGAAATAAGAATGCTAAGCGCCAAAACGCCAAACGCCAAATAAGAAATGAAAGGGTGGTTATTATATATTATATAGTTCCTATCCATTTACTTCTATCCCTATTAATTATTATATATATAATATAGGGGCGCATTTTTCTTTTTTCTTATTTGGCGTTTGGCATTTGGCGTTTTTGACGCGATGTTGGTGGGGGAGATATGGCTGCGTCGTAAACTAAATCACCCCTGCATCGTAGGGGTAATTATCTCTACGTCGTCATCGTAATTACGGTAGCGGGTGTAACGTAAATACGTCTGTGGGTGTGCCGTATCCTTGATGAGAAAGACATTCCGCACTTCGCACCAGCCATGAGGTACACAATAAAAAGCGACACACCCAAACGGATGTGTCGCTTTCTTATTTATGTGAGTGATTAATTATTGACTTCGTCGAAAATGCTTTCGCTCGGCATAGCTCAAGCAAACTTGGCTCTGCACTCGCTTAATCGCATTACTCAGCTGAGTAGTCAATCTTGCTCATGCGTACATAAGTTGCATAGCGGTGCTGTGCAGCCTTCTTGGCAGCGTCGAAGAGTTCCTGTGCCTCAGTTGGACAAACCTTCTTGAGGGAGAGGTAACGAACTTCGCCGTCGAGGAATGCCTGGAAGTTATCCCAGTTTGGAGCCTTGCTGTCGAGCTGGAATGGGTTCTTGCCTTCCTCTGCGAGACGTGGGTCGAAACGCCAGAGGTGCCAGTAACCGCACTCAACTGCCTTGGCTTCCTCAGCCTGGCTCTTACCCATGCCGCCCTTAGCCTTGAGGCCGTGGTTGATACATGGAGCGTAAGCGATGACGAGTGATGGGCCTGGATATGCCTCTGCCTCGCGGAGAGCCTTGAGACACTGTGCATTGTCGGCACCCATTGCCACCTGAGCCACATAGACATAGCCGTAGGTTGACTGCATGAGACCGAGGTCCTTCTTAGTGATGCGCTTACCACCTGCTGCAAACTGAGCGATAGCACCGATTGGAGTAGCCTTTGAAGACTGACCACCTGTGTTAGAGTAAACCTCAGTGTCGATAACGAAGATGTTGATGTCCTCGCCAGAAGCAAGTGCGTGGTCAAGACCACCGTAGCCGATGTCGTAAGAAGCACCGTCACCACCGATGATCCACTGGCTGCGCTTCACGAGGTAGTGAGAAAGCTCAGAGAGCTGCTTGCAGATTGGGCAACCTGCGTTGCGACCAGCCTCGATAGCTGGAGCGAGCTTAGCTGCTGCTGCCTTAGAAGCGTCGGCGTTGTCCTTGCCTGCAATCCACTCTTCGGCTGCTGCCTTGAACTCTGCTGGAGTGTCATCCTTGGCGAGAAGTTCGTTGAGCATAGCCACGATGCGAGCACGCATCTTCTTGTTGGCGATAGCCATACCGAGACCGTATTCGCAGAAGTCCTCGAACAGAGAGTTAGACCATGCAGGACCCTGACCCTTAGCGTTCTTGGTGTATGGAGTAGATGGGATAGAACCTGAGTAGATAGAAGAGCAACCTGTAGCGTTAGCCACCATCTGACGGTCGCCGAAGAGCTGAGAGATGAGCTTCACGTATGGAGTCTCACCGCAACCAGAGCATGCGCCTGAGAACTCGAAGAGTGGGGTAGCGAACTGGCTTACGCGTGGGTTGGCCTTGTAGTCGATGAGGTCTTGCTTGCTGGCTACGTTCTTCACGCAGTAGTCCCAGTTCTTTGCCTCGCCGAGCTCGCCCTGCAGAGGAACCATCTTGAGG
>JAEEGS010000031.1 GCA_016280445.1 Bacteroidaceae bacterium | reverse complement strand
TCAATTGACGGATAACGCAAGGCATATTCAGGTGGCTTTGGCCCCGGTGTTCCACCTCTTCCCATCCCGAACAGAGAAGTTAAGCCCGGGCGCGCCGATGGTACTGCACCGCAATGCGGGAGAGTAGGTCGCCGCCTTCTTAGAGGAGAGACGCTTTCAGGAGAAATCCTGAGGGTGTCTCTCTCTTTTTTGTCACCCCGTTACCTATATAGGCAATAGGGTGATATGTTTTTGTCTGTTTGGAGATGTCAATTTAGGGGATTGTCCATAAAGGTGCAGGCACGAGCGTTCACCATACCCAATACACCTTTACACGGTTCAATGTTGCCAAAGATGATTACTTTCTTGCCAAGATTTTCGGGATGGTTCTTAAGGTTCAGTGCTTGGCGAGTGGCTTTGGCTTTATTACTGGAAGTAGTTAAATCGATGGCTATACATTGATTGTAGTCGGTTTCATCGGGGGAATCAGCAATGACGACGTTTGTGTCTGTGTCGCCAACACCAAATATGGTTTTGTTCATGGATGCCGCACCTTTCTTCACGTATCCAACGATGTAGCCTTTTACATAAGCATCTTTCCAGCCGATGGCGCCTTCAGTGCCTTTTTCAAGCACAATGGGGATATTGACCTTGAAGTCGTAGACGGTGTAGGCTGTTTCTTCGCTAATGCCTCGTGTCATCACGTCATAGATAAGTTCTTCCAAGTCGGGGTCCATCTCCTCATCTGGGGAGCCGGGAGGTGTAGGGTTCGTGTCCTCGTTTCCCTCAGTTGGTTCCTGCTCCTCCTGTGGAGGGGTTTCTGCTTCCTGCTCCTCCTTCTCTTCCTGTTGGTTGCCTTGTCCATCCTTTTTCTCTTGTTGGGACGTGTGTTCTTTTTCTGGTATTTCCAGTTTCTCACACGAAGTCCATGTGAGCAGGAAAAGAGTGAAGAGTAAGAAAATGTATGTTTTCAGTTTGTTCATCTGTATGAATAGTAGGGTTTCATCAAGGATTTGTGGGCAAATGTAGGGAAATAAAATGAAAAAAGCCTTATCTTTGCACGAAAATTTGATGAATTATGAGAATAGAGGTCGTGGCTCCGAGTGAACTCAAGGGACGGATTGTGCTGCCGTCTTCGAAGAGCATTAGTAACCGTGCGTTGGTTATTAATGCTTTAGTGGGTACTAATGTTGGTGTGGAGAATGTGAGTGAATGCGACGATACACGTGCAATGTTGGAGTGGTTAAGTAGCCGTCCAGATGTGGTGGATGTTGGTGCGGCAGGTACAGCGATGCGTTTCTCGGCGGCTTTGTTGGCTGTTAGCGAAGGCACTCATGTCATTACGGGTAGTGAACGGATGAAGCAACGCCCTATTGGTATTTTGGTGAAAGCCTTGCGTGAATTGGGGGCAAAAGTGGAGTATGTGGAGAGGGAAGGTTTTCCCCCCTTGCGCATCACGGGGCATCCATCCATGGAAGGTGGAGAATTGAGTTTGGCAGGAAATGTGAGTTCGCAGTACATATCAGCATTATTGATGATTGGACCGAAACTGAAGAAGGGTTTACTGCTGAAATTGTCCGATGAAATCGCCAGTCGTCCCTATATAGACATGACACTTTCGATCATGCGGGATTTTGGTGCTCACGCTGATTGGCTCGATGAAAGGACTATTGAGGTGGCTTCAGTTTCTTATCAGGAGCGTCCTTACTATGTGGAGAGTGATTGGAGTGCAGCTAGTTATTGGTATGAGATGGTCGCTTTGGCACCAAACAACAATGCAGAAGTGGTGTTGCCCGGTCTATTTGTTGAGAGTTTGCAGGGTGATAGCCACGGTGCGGAAGTGTTCGAGATGTTGGGTGTTAGTACTGAGCATCGGGAAAATGAAGTGGTGCTGAGGAAGAACGGTCAGTGTGTTTCTTGTCTTGACTATAATTTTCTGGAAATGCCCGATTTGGCACAGACCTTTGTGGTGACCTGTTGTATGTTGGGTGTTCCCTTTCATTTCACGGGTTTACAGAGTCTGAAGATAAAGGAGACAGATCGTATTGAGGCCTTGAAAGTGGAGTTGGCCAAGTTGGGTTTCTTCATTGAAGATAGAAATGATAGCGAGTTGTTGTGGGATGGTGTACAGCAGCCCTCTGATCCGATGGAATCTGTTGACATCTCCATTGACACTTATGAAGACCACCGTATGGCGATGGCTTTTGCGCCAGTTTGTATGTGTCAAGGACGTGTTGTCATCAATAATCCTCAAGTGGTGACAAAGTCTTACCCGCGTTACTGGGAAGACTTGAGGAGTGTTGGCTTTGAGATGGAGGAATTGTCATGATTTACTTGATTGTCGGACTTGTTGTGCTGGGCCTTGTTGCCTTGGTTGCGGGTTTTTTCCGTGAGAAGAAGTTGAAACAGCAGTTGGAACGAGGAGAAGTCACAGACCTTCCTAGTCTCAAGCAAGTGGAGGACATGGAGTGTTGTGGACAGCATGAGACATGTGAAAAGGAGAGTCTTTTGGCTGCTGTGAGCAAGCAGATAGAGTATTATAATGATGAAGAACTCGACCGCTTCAGAGGAAGGGGTAGTGATGCCTATTCCTCCGATGAAATCGAGGAATTTCGTGATGTTCTTTACACTATGCGGGATGATGAAGTGGCAGGTTGGTTACGTTCTTTGCAGTTACGTGCAGTAGAATTGCCTGATGAGTTGAAGGATGAAGCCTTTCTGATTGTGGGGGAAAGACGAGGATAACAAAAGGGACTGCGATTCGCAGTCCCTTTTGTGTTTTATACTCCTTGTCGTTTATGCATACCTGCTGTTCACCACATCCCAGTTCACGATTTTCCAGAGTTCGCTGAGATGGGCAGGCCGACGGTTTTGGTAGTCAAGATAGTAAGCATGTTCCCACACATCGAAAGTGAGCAATGGAGTAAGTCCTTTGGTGATGGGATTGCCTGCATTTGTTTCTTGGGTGATAGACAGTTTGCCATCTTGATCTGCTGCGAGCCACACCCAACCTGAGCCGAAGAGCGTAGCGCCTTTCTTTTCGAACTCTTCTTTGAAGGCCTCGAATGAGCCAAATTGTGCTGTGATGGCAGAGGCCAATTTGCCCGTTGGGATGTTGTCGTCCTTCGGTGCGGCAAACTGCGTAAAGTACAGGTTGTGATTCAATATCTGTCCTGCATTGTTGAACACGCCTCCTTCGCTTTTCTGTACGATTTCTTCCAACGATTTTCCGTCGTAGGGACTGTTTGGCAACAAGCCATTCAGGTTGTTCACATAGGTCTGTAAGTGTTTCCCGTGATGGAAACTCAGAGTTTCTGCACTGATGACGGGTTCTAACGCCTTCGGTGCATACGGAAGTTCCACCAGTTGGAACTTGCCGTCAATAGGCATTGTTGAGGTCATTTTTCTTTCTTTTTAGGTGAATGATGGGGACAAAGATACATCTTATTTTTCGAAGATTCTCAAAAAGCTGTTGGATTTTGTCAAAAAAATGTATCTTTGCAACAGAAAACAGGATGATGCCGGCATTGATTCTTGTTTTGTCGTCAGATGTGCATCAAGTTGGTGACCTAACTGGTTTGTGTGCAATAAATAGGCTCTTTTATCGTTATAAGTTATTGTAATAAAAAGGATAAACTGCTTTTTCTTTCGCTTTGAAGCGTTTCAGATACATATCATTGAGCATGGTGGCACTGCTGGTGCTGCTGGTGGCGTGTACGAGCAAGAAGAACACGCCTATGACTCGTAATATCCAAGGTTTCAAGGCACGCTACAATACATATTTCAATGGTAACGAGGCTTATAAAGAGGGAAGGCTCTTGCAGGAAGAGGGCAACAAAGACAATTTTACAGAAGTGATTCCCCTCTACATCACGGGCAACAAGGCGACCGCTCAAATAGGTGCCAGCAACTTCGACCGTGCGGTGGAGAAGTGCCAGAAGACCATCAAGACCCATAGTATCACGGCGCGTCCCGAATGGAAAAAGAACCGTGCAAAGACCGCTAAGGATAAAATCTGGCTGAGTCAAAAGGAGTACAATCCTTTCCTGTGGAGGGCGTGGTTCTTAATGGGTGAGGCGCAGTTCAGAAAGGGAGAATATATGGAGGCGGCTTCCACCTTCGCATATATCCAACGTCTGTATTTCTCGAAGCCCAACTTGGTGGCTCGTGCCCGATTGTTGGAGGCACGTTGCTATGCCGAACTGGAGTGGTTCTACGATGCTGAAGACTTGATTTCACGGGTGCAACGTGACAGTTTTCCCACTAAGTTGGGGCCACTGAAGGCTTCGGTGCTGGCAGATATGCAGTTGCGGCAGAAGCAGTATCCAGAGGCCATCTTGAATGTGGAGAGTGCCTTGCATGGCACTCATCGCAGTCTTGAAAAGACGAGAATGTACATGTTGTTGGGTCAGTTGTATCACCGGATAGGGCATGATCCTGAGGCATACAGGTATTTTAGGAAAGTGATACGGAGGAATCCGCCTTATGAGATAGAATTTAATGCCCGTATTCAGATGACAGAGGCAATGTCGAAGGGGAAGTCGAAGCAGATGATACGTAAACTGAAGACAATGGCCAAGAACCCGAAGAATAAGGACTATCTGGATCAGGTGTATTATGCTATAGGTAATATATACTTGGCTCAGGGCGACACCACGCATGCTATCTGGGCATATAAGGATGGTGTGGACAAGGGTACCCGCAATGGCATAGAGAAGGGTGTCGTGCTACTGCATCTGGGTCAGCTCTATTGGGAGAAAGAAAAGTTTGTGGATGCACAGAAATGCTATTCGCAGGCATTGGGTCTGTTTGATAAAGACCACGATAACTACCGTGAAGTGGATGAACGGAGCAAAATTCTGGAGGAGTTGTTGCCGTATGCCACGGCCGTGGAGTTGCAGGATAGTTTGCAGATGATGGCTCAACTTGACTCTGTGACACGGATGGCAAAAATCCGGAAGACGATTGAAGAGTTGAAAAAGAAAGAGAAGGAAGAGGAGAGGAAGGCTGCAGAGGCTGGGCAACAATCTACAGGAAATGGGCAGCGGACTGGAACAGGTGCCAATCAGCAAGGGGTAATCAATCGTAATAGACCTGGGCAGCAGCAGACGGCTGTGTGGTATTTCTATAATCCCACAACGGTGGAGGCTGGTAAACGAGAGTTTGAGAAGAAGTGGGGCAAACGTGATTTGGCCGATGATTGGCGACGTAACAATAAGACGGTGCTCAGCGATTTCAACGAGGAAGAACTGACAGACAGTGCCAAGGCGGTGCGCGATAGCATTGCGGCAGTGGAAGATAGCCTTTTGCAAGCCAATAGTGGCAAGAAAGTCTCCAAGGCGGAAAAAGATTCCATCAGAGCCGAGGAGTATGCAAATGACCCGCATCGGCCAGAATATTACCTGAAGGACATCCCCTTCACGGAGGAGCAGATGGCAGCATCGAATGCGGCTCTGGTGGAGGGACTCTATGGCTCCGCAGTAATCTATAAAGACCGCATGGACAATTTCCCGTTAGCAGAGCGGACGTTCTTGAGAATCTTGCTCAACTTCCCCGACTTCGAACATATCGACGAGGTTTGTTATAACATGTTCCAACTCTATGCAAGGCAGGGGCGGCAGGAAGATGCAGAATCTTACCGTCAGAAACTGATTGCAGAATATCCAGATAATGAACATGGGAAGCGGATTGCCGACCCGAACTTTGAGTATAAGGGGAGATATGGCAAGCAGATAGAGGATTCGGTCTATACGGCTACTTATGAAGCGTTCCAGAGCAATGACTATCAGACCGTGATTCGCAACAGCCAGACGATGGCGGAAGAGTATCCAGAGGGAGCCAATAGAGCCAGATTCATGTTCCTGGAGGCGTTGAGCAAATTGGAACTGGGCGACCGCGAGCACTTCATGAGCGACTTGAAGACATTGGTGGAGCAGCATCCGCAGTCAAGTGTAAGCGAATTAGCAGGTTTGTATGTAAAGGGCTTGAAGGAAGGCCGCATCCTGCAAGGAGGAAAGTTTGAGATGGGCAGCATTTGGGAACGGCGACGTGGACTTTCCGATGATGCTGATTCGCTGGCTAACGACTCGACTTTCAGTTTGGAGAAGAACTGCGACTTTGTGTTTGTGATAGCCTATGAACGCGATTCCATCGAGGAAAATCAACTTCTCTACGAGATGGCGAGGTACAACTTCACCGCCTTTACTGTACGTAACTTCGACATCACCACAGAACGAGGTGATGGTATAGACATGATGCAGGTGCGCACCTTCCTCAACTACGACGAGGCCTACATCTATATGCACCGTCTCTTCAACAATGCAGATATGGCCTACAAACTCGGCGGACTCAAGTGCTTCATCATTAGCGAGGAGAACCTGAAGAAACTGATGCGTGGACTTAGTTTCGCCGATTACTTCGACTTCTATGATGAGCACTTCGACCGCATCGGTTCGCTACAAATCAAGGCTGACGAGCCTACCAGCTTGGACGAGCCTACTGAACTTCCTGAACCAGTCGAGGAGAATGAAGAGGAAGAAGACTGGGAAGATGACAATTTCATTTTTTAAGATATGAACGGAACATTGCTGTGGGTGGATGACGAGATTGAACTGCTGAAGGCATACGTCATCTTCCTTGAAAAGAAAGAATATGAGGTCGTTACGGCAACGAACGGCCAGGATGCCCTTGACCTGTGTCGCGAGCGGTCGTTCGACTTGATTTTCCTGGACGAGAACATGCCGGGTTTGAGCGGCTTGGAGACCCTCTCGCGCATCAAGGAAATCAATTCCACCATTCCTGTCGTGATGGTGACGAAGAGTGAAGAGGAGAACATCATGAATCAGGCCATCGGTTCCAAGATTGCTGACTACCTCATCAAACCCGTCAATCCCAACCAGATATTTCTGACCCTCAAGAAGCATCTGCACAAGCGTGAGATAGAGGCCGAGGTGACCAACACGGGTTACCAGCAGGACTTTTCCAAGATTGGCATGCAAATCAACGACTCCTACACATTGGAAGACTGGAAAGAAGTCTATAAACGGTTGGTTTACTGGGAACTGGAACTCTCCGATACGGGGAGCGAGATGTCGGAGATGCTGAACATGCAGAAGGCGGAGGCGAACAACGAGTTTGCCAAGTTCGTGCGGAAAAACTACCTGCAATGGGTGAGCAGTAGCGAGGAACGTCCGCTCATGTCGCCCGATGTCTTCAAGAAGATGATATTCCCTCTGCTGAACAGCGGTGAAAAGGTCTTTTTGGTGGTGTTCGATAATTTCCGCTACGACCAGTGGCGCGAGATATCCAAAGAGTTGGCAGATGATTTCGTGTTTGACGAACAACTCTATCTCAGCATTCTCCCCACGGCCACACAATATGCCCGCAATGCCATCTTCTCGGGGCTTATGCCTAGTCAGATAGCCCAGATGTATCCCAACCTATGGGTGGACGAAGACGAGGAAGAGGGTAAGAACCTGAACGAGGCACCGCTCATCCAGACACAACTCGACCGCTACCGCAGAAAAGACACGTTCTCCTACTTCAAACTCAACAACTCTTCGGATTCGGAGAAGATTGTGGAGCGGTTCAAGAACTTGATGGGAAACGACCTCAACGTGCTGGTCATCAACTTTATCGACATGCTCAGTCATGCCCGTACAGAGTCTCGCATGGTGCGCGAACTGGCCAGCGACGAACGTGCCTACCGCAGCATCACAGCCTCCTGGTTTCACAACTCACCTGTGCGCGACCTTTTCAAGGAACTGGCAAAGACGGATGCCCGCATCATCATCACGACAGATCATGGTTCCATCCGTGTGAACAACCCCGTCAAGGTGATAGGCGACAAGAACACCAACACAAACCTGCGCTACAAACTGGGTAAAAACCTGAGTTACAACCCCAAACAGGTGTATGAGCTGAAAACTCCCAAGGCGGCATTCCTTCCTTCGCCCAACATCAGCACCGCCTACATCTTTGCCCAAAACGACGACTTTTTTGCCTATCCCAACAACTATAACTACTACGTCAACTACTACCGCAACACCTTCCAGCACGGAGGCATCTCGATGGAAGAGATGCTTGTGCCCCTTGTCACGATGAAGAGCAAGGGAAGAATTTGAGTTCTCTTGAGTTGACTTTCTGTGTTTTCTGTGATTTCTGTGTACAATGACATTTCTGTGTGGGTTTTGTTTGGCGGGTTCGAAAGAATTGTCTAAATTTGTACCACAAAAAGAGATGTGAAAAAGATGGAAATAAGGATTGCATCATTAGAAAAGATAGGAAAAGCGGCTCAGGAGTTTGTGGCTGCGATGGGCGACAGGAAGGTGTTTGCCTTCTACGGCAAGATGGGCGCGGGCAAGACGACGTTTATTAAAGCGGTATGTGAAGCGTTGGGTGTGGAGGATGTCATCAACTCCCCTACGTTTGCTATCGTGAACGAGTATGTGGACGGCCAAGGGGAACCCCTGTATCATTTCGACTTCTACCGCATCAAGAATCTGCAGGAGGTAATGGACATCGGTTATGAGGACTATGTCTATTCGGGCCATGTCTGCTTCATGGAGTGGCCGGAACTGATAGAAAATCTCCTCCCCGACGATGCCGTGAAGGTCACCATTGAGGAGGAGATGGATGAGAGTAGAAGTGTGAAGTTCTGAGACTTCTCACTCTGGAAGTTGTTCGTTGTATTCCAGTTCGGCATCAATCAAAAGGATGAGGGCATCGAGTTCGTAAGGACCCATGCCTTCTTTTTTTGCCTTCTTCTGGATGTGCTGGGCGATTTCTTCGGTGTCGATGTCGATGAAACCGTCCGCATCCGCCTTGTCGTTGAGCTTGTCGAGGTACTCAAAAAGCACGTCAAGGCAGTAGTAGATGTCTTCTTCCGTAAACAGTTCACGGTTTTCCGTACCCATGTAGTTTTGGATGAAGGCAACTTCTTTAGCGTCTTCCTCGGCTCCGCGGAGGATTTCGTCATCAATGCTGCTCATTACAGGAGTGCCTTAAGTTTCTCTTCGAGTTGGGCTTTGGGTGCTGCACCGACCACTTTGTCAACAATCTCGCCATTCTTCATGTAGATGATGGTGGGGATGTTGCGGATGCCGAACTGCGCCACGAGGTCGTCAGCATCTTCCTCGATGTTGATTTTGCCTACGATGACCTGATCCTCATACTGGTCGGCCAGTTCTTGAATGACAGGACCTACCATGCGGCAAGGACCGCACCAAGTTGCCCAAAAATCGAGTACCATTGGCTTGTTTTGTGCCAAGACTTCATTGTAGTTTGAATCGTTGATTACCATAATGTTAAGTTTTTAGGGTTAATAATATGTTTAGTTGATTCTGATGCTGATTTCATTATGCTCCCTGATGTACTGTATCAGTTTCTTCTCCACCTTCACCTTCACTTTCCGTGCCATGAGTGACAATTTGTTGTTGTCGGTAGAGTGGATGTTGAAAACAAGTTCAGCATTGCCGGGGTTCTCTTGTACAATTTCTGCCAGGTCTTCCACCATGGTTGGTGTCAGTTGGTCGAGTGGCACGTCGAACGTGATTTTCTGGATAGCTTTTTCTTTCACGTCGACCAGCAGTTCCACGTTGCTGATGTTCATGTTGTAGACTCCGGGACGGAATCGGTTGGGTTCAAACTTGAGCGTGACGAACAAGGTGGCGCCTTCTACGAAGAAGTTCCGATAGGTTATCCAGTCACGGCCGAAGAGAGGGAGCTCGCCACTGCCAACAAAATCCTCCATCCTGACGATGCCGTATGGGCTGCCGTTCTTGCTTTCTCCGGTTCGCACGGAAGTGACAATGCCGCCGACAGTCACTGCTTCCATCTTCGACAGTTCCTCCCGTTGTTCTTCCAACTGGCTCAGGCGTGTGTTGCACATGTAGTCGAGGATGACGGAGTATTCATCAAGCGGGTGAGCCGAAAGGTAGATGCCGACAAGTTCGCGCTCGTTGTTCAGGCGTTCCAGATTTCCCCATTCTGGCACATTTTTAGGCATGGGTGGAGGGCTGACTGCGACATCCATGCCTCCAAAAAGGGATGTTTGGGCTTGGTGCTTGTCTTGCTGGAAGTTGTTGCCGTAGCGCACCAACACGTCAAGATAAGTCTCTCCTTGTCGTTGACCAGGAGCAAAGAAGGTTTCTCTTTTCCAATCTTTGAAACAGTCGAAGGCGCCTGCAATGACTAAGTTTTCAATGTTTTTCTTGTTGCATTGTGATAGGTTCACACGCTCAAAGAAGTTAAAGACGGACTTGTATACGCCGTTTTTTTCGCGTTCTTCGATGATGGCTTGTACGGCTGATTCTCCCACACCTTTCACTGCGGCCATGCCAAAGCGGATGTCGCCCTCGAAATTGACGGAGAATTTATGTCTTGACTCGTTAACATCGGGTCCGAGGGTGTTGATGCCCATGGCTTTGCACTCGTCCATCAATTTGCGTATTTCGGTGATGTTGTCGAGTGAACGACTCATCACTGCCGCCATAAATTGTGCCGGGAAATTGGCTTTCATGAAAGCGGTCTGATAAGCGACCCACGAGTAGCATGTGGCATGGGACTTGTTGAAGGCATAAGAGGCGAACTTCTCCCAGTCGCTCCAAATTTTATCAAGCACTTTGGGATCATGGCCATTCTTCTCACCGCCTTTGATAAACTTCGGTTTCATCGCGTCAACGATGTCTTTCTTCTTCTTTCCCATTGCTTTTCGCAAAGCATCGCTTTCGCCTCGGGTGAAGTCAGCCAACTGACGCGACAGGAGCATCACTTGCTCTTGATAGACCGTGATGCCGTAGGTGTCCTTGAGGTATTTCTCCATGCAAGGAATGTCATACGTGATGGGTTTTCTTCCTTGTTTTCTATCGATGAAATCGGGAATATAGTCCATTGGCCCAGGACGGTAGAGGGCGTTCATGGCGATGAGATCCTCGAACACCGTGGGCTGTAGTTCACGTAGATATTTCTGCATACCTGCCGATTCAAACTGGAACGTGCCGATGGTTCGTCCGTCGCAGTAGAGCTGATAGGTGGCAGGATCAGTGATGTCGAATTGGTCGACGTCCACATCGATGCCGAGACTTTCCTTGATGTTGACGACAGCCTCTTTTAGTTGTGAGAGCGTTTTCAGTCCGAGGAAGTCCATCTTGATGAGGCCTGTCTCTTCTATTACATGGCCGTCATACTGTGTGCATCTCAGTTTTTCGCCTGTTTCTTTGTCGTCGGCAGTGCTTACAGGTACCCAGTCGTCGATGGCATCACGACAGATGATGGTTCCACAAGCATGCACACCCGTGTTGCGCACATTGTTTTCCAGCATCTGTGCAAACCGCATCGTGTCTCTCAGAAGTGGGTCGGGCGAAGTGGCGGCATCTTTCAGTTCTGGTACACATTCGATGGCATTCGCCAAGTTCATCTTCTTGCCGTTGGGCAGTTTATCAGGTATAGCCTTGCAGAGAGTGTTCACAACGGAAAGTGGCACTTTCTGTACGCGAGCCACGTCTTTGATGGCGAGTTTGGTGGCCATCGTGCCATAAGTGATGATATGTGCCACTTTCTCTGCTCCATATTTTTCGGTGACCCATTGCAGCACCTTGCCGCGTCCGTCATCATCGAAGTCAGTATCGATATCAGGCAGAGAGATACGGTCGGGATTGAGGAAACGTTCAAACAGAAGGTCGTACTTGATGGGGTCTATCTTTGTGATGCCCAAACAATAAGCCACAGCACTTCCTGCTGCCGAGCCACGTCCGGGTCCTACCCACACATCCAATTCCTTGCGGGCAGAGTTGATGAAGTCTTGCACAATGAGGAAGTAGCCAGGGAAGCCCATCGTCTTCATGACGTGCAGTTCGAAGTCAAGCAGCGTTTTCACGTTCTCTGGGATGGGGTCTCCGTAGAGCCTTTTTGCGCCATCGTAAGTGATTTTCTTGAGGTAGTCCGCCTCGAACTTGATACGGTATAATTTGTCGATTCCACCGAGCTTTTTAATCTTTTTTTCAGCATCTTCCTGCGAGAGTACGACATTGCCGTTTTCATCTCGTGTGAACTCGTTGAAGATATCTTCATCGGAGAACCTCTGCCGCCATTCTTTTTCGGTTCCAAAGTCCTCCGGGATAGCAAAGAATGGCATGATGGGGGCATGGTCAATACTATACGCTTCGACTTTGTCAAGAATTTCGGTCGTGTTCCTCAGAGCCTCGGGGATGTCCTTGAACACCTCGTTCATCTCTTCTCGGGTCTTGAACCACTCCTGTTTGCTGTAAAGCATTCGGTTGGGGTCGTCTAAATCTTTGCCCGTTGATAGACACAGCAAGCGGTCATGCGCTTCCGCATTCTCTTCGTCGACAAAGTGGGAGTCGTTGGTGCAAATGAGCTTGACGTCGTACTTTTTGGCGAGTTCAATCAGCGCGGGCTCAATGGCTTTCTGTTCTTTATAGGTCTCCCTGTTGGCCTTTTGCATGGGGTCTTTCACCTCATGCCGCATCAGTTCGATGTAGAAGTCGTCGCCAAAGAGATTTTTGAACCATTGGACGGATTTCTCGGCCTCTTCCATTTGTCCACGCATCACGTAGCGTGGAATCTCTCCCGCCAAGCATGCTGAAGAGGCGATCAGTCCCTCGTGATGTTTCTCGATGGATTTGTGGTCTGTACGTGGACGGTGGTAGTAGCCGTCAACCCATGCTTCGCTCACGATTTTCACCAGATTGTGGTAACCCACTTCGTTTTTGGCCAATAAGATGAGGTGCCATCCGCTCTTGTCGGTGGCATTATTCTCTTTTGAGTGCAGGTCTCTGCGGGCACAGTACACTTCACATCCAAAAATGGGTTTGAACCGCTCGCTGTCTGGTTTCCCCTTGTTAACTTTGCTGCAATAATTGAAGAATTCCTTGATGCCAAACATGTTGCCGTGGTCAGTGATAGCCATACCACGCATACCATTCTTGATGGCTTTGTCCACCAGTTTGGGAATGGCAGCCTGTCCGTCAAGGATACTATATTGAGTATGTACGTGTAAATGTACGAAGTCTTCCATGCTTTTTTATTTTGGGGCAAAGATAGTCATTTTTTTCTATCCTTTTGTTGTTTTGTTTATGTTTTTGTCTAACTTTGCAAAAAAAATGTGATTCTATGCCACAGTCGTTGTCTCAGACACAGACGCAGCGGGCAGAGCAACAACTCCGTCTTTCTCAACAGCAACTTCAACTTGTGCGGTTGCTAGAGATGCCTATTGCGGAGTTTGAGCAGCGTGTAAAAAAAGAAGTTCTGGATAATCCTGCCCTTGAAGAAGGTGCCCCTAATGAGCGCGTGGACGATGAAAACAGCGATTCTATCGTGGAAGCTGACTTGAATGACACGGGGCTGGATCCCTTTAGCGATTCAGATGGAGAGCATACAGACGATTTGTCGAAATACGCGGAAGATGATCTGCCTGTGTATGTTGCTGGAGGAGGCCGGGAGGAACGTAACGAGCTTCCTTTGGGGGATAGCGGCTCTTTTATCGATTATCTGGAAGCCCAGATGATGAACTACAATCTGAGCGAAGACGAGAAAAAGGTGATGACCTATTTGATAGGTTCACTGGACAATCGTGGTTTTATAGATAGGCCGATACCAACTATTGCCGATGAATTGTCGTTCAAGGAGTATTTGTATGTGTCGGAAGCGGAAGTGGAGAGGGTGTTGAAGATTCTTCAAAGTTTTGATCCTGCTGGTATTGGTGCACGTTCCACACAAGAGTGCTTGTTGTTGCAGATTGACCGGATGCTGAATAATGAAGAGAATCCTGTTTCGGCATTGAAGGAGAAGATGTTGCGGTTGGAACGTAAACTCATTGCCGACCACTATGATTTGTTCATCAACAAAAACAAGGAACGCCTGAAGAATAAGATGGGGCTGTCTGGTTTGCAGGTGGATGCGCTCTTTGAGGACATCAAGAAATTGAATGTTTATCCAGGATTTGCTCTGAGTGAGGCCACGAGCGACCGAGTTCAGACACAGATTCCTGATTTCATCGTGGAAACAGACCCTGAAGGTAATATTGAGATGAGGTTGAATAGTGGGGAGGTTCCACGCTTGCATGTGAGCCGTGATTACATCGGGCAATTGAAAACTTATCAGGCGAATCCATCGAAACTTACACGCGGAGAGAAGGAGGGAATGCTTTATACGCGCCAGAAGATAGAGGCGGCACAGATGTTTATTGAGTCTGTGAAGCGTCGTCGGCGTACTCTTTACGAAACCATGAAAGCGATCATCACTCTGCAACGTGCTTTCTTCCTGACGAAAGAGGAAGATGACAAGGTGCGCCTTGTGTTGGAGGATGTAGCTAAGTTATCGGGGTATGATGTGTCAACCGTCTCACGTGTCTGCAATTCAAAGTGTGTGCTTCTGGATGGACGTATCTATCCTCTTTCGGACTTCTTTAAACTGACGCGTAAGAATTCAGAAGGAGAGGAAATAGATGGGCGAGTGGTGAAGGGACTTATCAGGGAAATCATCGATGGTGAGGATAAAATGGCTCCTTATCCTGATGATAAAATCGTGGAACTGATGAGGAAGAAAGGAGTGGCGTTGGCTCGTCGCACAGTGGCAAAATATCGTGCAGAGATGGGGATTCCTCCCGTGGGAAACCGTCGTGGATAAAAAGAAAGGTTGAGACCGTAGACGTAGACAAGTTTCTATCGTTGAAGGGTTGACTATCGTTGTATAAAAGATAAGAGAATGAGAAACAGAACATTGATTAATATAGCGAAGGTGCTTTCTTCGCTTTTCATGCCGTTGTACGCTCCGTTGTGGGTGTTCTTCGGCCTGTTTCTGTTCAGTTATCTGAAGATGTTGCCATGGGGGTATAAATTGTTCATCATAGCGCTGGTCTATTTCTTTACGGTTTTTGTACCCACATTGGGTATCACGACTTTCCGTATGTTTAAGAAATGGACTCGTCTCGAGTTGAGCCACCGTGAGCACCGCCACATGCCTTATGTCGTGGCATTGCTTAGTTATGCCACATGTTTGGTTATCATGACGAAAATGAATATGGCCATGTTTTTTCGTGGCGTGGTGATGTCTGCATTGATTTGCCAAATTATTTGTATCACGATTAATGCGTGGTGGAAAGTCAGCACTCACATGGTAGGCATGGGAGGTCTGGTGGGAGCGCTCAATGCGTTTAGTGTCTTGTTCTTTTATAATCCGATGTGGCCTTTCTGTGCTTTGTTGCTGCTGTCTGGCGCTTTGGGCACCAGTCGTATTATCTTGCGCCAACATAGTTTGGCACAAGTGTTGGTGGGGTTTGGCATCGGATATATCTGTACGATGACGTTTATATTGATTGGTTGGATGTAACATTAAAAAGAATAGAATATGAAACCAGTTGTGTCAATTATTATGGGCAGCACGTCAGACCTTCCTGTTATGGAAAAGGCTGCCAAGTTCTTCGATGAAATGGAGATACCGTTTGAGATTAATGCATTGTCTGCCCATCGTACCCCCGATGCAGTGGAAGCTTTTGCCAAAGGCGCAAAGGCTCGCGGCATCAAGGTGATTATTGCTGGCGCGGGAATGGCAGCTGCTCTTCCTGGTGTGATTGCTGCCAGCACCACATTGCCTGTCATCGGTGTTCCTGTGAAAGGAAGTGTACTGGATGGTGTGGATGCTGTTTACTCTATGTTGCAGATGCCTCCAGGAATTCCTGTGGCGACGGTGGCTATCAATGGCGCCCTCAATGCGGGCATTCTTGCTGTGCAGATGCTTGCACTTTCCGATGAGGTTTTGGCTGAAAAGTTCGCGGCTTACAAAAATGGTCTTCGTCAGAAGATAGAGAAAGCGAATGCAGAGCTGAAGGAAGTGAAGTTCGCTTACAAGTGTAATTGAGTATAGAAAATCAAACACATTTTTTTATGGGTTATCAGAGAAGAAAGACCGCAGATGTCTGTGTGGGTGGTGTGATGATAGGTAGCAACTATCCCATCCGTGTACAATCGATGGCCAATACCTCCACGATGGATACGGAAGGTTCTGTGGCTCAAGCCAAGCGAATTGTTGATGCTGGCGGTGAAATCGTGCGTTTTACCACGCAAGGACAGCGTGAGGCGCTCAACATGCGGAACATCAGCGATGCTTTACGTGCTGATGGTTACATGGTGCCTTTGGTGGCAGACGTACATTTCAATGCAGCTGTAGCTGATACTGCTGCCACGATTTGTGAGAAGGTGCGTATCAATCCTGGTAACTATGTTGACCCTGCTCGCACATTCAAGAAACTGGCATATACAGACGAGGAATATGCCGATGAAATCAAGAAAATAGACGAGCGCTTTGTACCCTTCTTGAATATCTGCAAGGAACACCACACCGCCATTCGCATCGGTGTGAATCATGGCTCTTTGAGCGACCGCATCATGTCGCGCTATGGTGACACACCTGAAGGAATGGTGGAGTCATGTATGGAATTTTTGCGTATCTGTGTGCGTGAGAACTTCCCCAATGTGGTCATCTCCATCAAGGCAAGCAACACCGTTGTGATGGTGCGTACCGTTCGTTTGCTGGTGGCACAGATGGAGAAAGAGGGTATGGCATTCCCTTTGCATCTGGGTGTGACAGAAGCAGGAGAGGGTGAGGATGGACGCATTAAGAGTGCCGTTGGAATCGGTGCCTTACTCTGTGAAGGCATTGGAGACACCATTCGTGTATCCTTGTCGGAAGCTCCAGAAAGGGAAATACCTGTGGCAAAGAAATTGGTCGATTCCATCGAAGAATGCGCTTTTCTTCGTGAAAAAGTAAAGAGCACCATTACTGATGATACGGTGACGGTGGAGTTCCACGAAGAAGACTGGGAAGAATTGCAACTGAAAGCCGCCATGACGGTGGGTGCCCTTTTCATTGACCAGCTGGCTCATCGACTCATTATCAAAAACGCTGGTTTTACTGAGGAAAAGTTGACAGAATTGGCAGATGCTATCCTACAAGCAGCACGCATCAAGTTCACGAAGACGGAATACATCAGTTGTCCAGGTTGTGGACGTACGCTGTATAATTTGGAGGAGACCATAGCCAAGATACGTTCAGCTGTGAGCGAACGTGCTAAGACAGACAAGCGTTTTGCCACTTTGAAGATTGGCATCATGGGTTGCATAGTGAATGGTCCTGGTGAAATGGCGGATGCCGATTATGGCTATGTGGGTGCAGGTGTGGGTAAGGTGTCGCTCTACAAGCAGAAGACCTGCATCGAGAAGAACATTCCCGAGGCAGAGGCTGTGGAACGCCTGATGCAGTTTATAGAAAACGACTTAACTTAAATTGATTCGAATATGGGATATACGTTATGGATTATTTGTGCTGTCATTGTATCGCTCGTATTGTTTGTTGGGTTGACATACAATAGTTTGGTGCAGTTACGCAACAAGGTGAACGAGGCATTTTCTACGATGGATGTTTACCTAAAGAAGCGTTATGACTTGATTCCCAATCTTGTGGACATCGTGAAAGGCTATGCTAAGCATGAGACGGAAACGCTTCAGAAAGTGACCGAGATGCGTATGAATGCACAAAAAGGTGACTTGAACACGACGATTGATAGCGAAGTGAAGATTGGTGATGCTCTCCAGTCGTTGTTGGTCGTGGTGGAGAAATATCCTGAATTGAAGGCGAATACGAACTTCTTGGATTTGCAGGAAAGGCTATCCAAGATGGAAGAGGAAATAGCGTTCTCTCGTCGCTACTATAATGGGAGTGTGAGACAGTACAACAACAGCTGTCAGATGTTTCCCCTGAACCTTGTGGCAGGCATGTTTGGATTTAAGGCGCTGCCTATGTATCAAGTGGAGAATGAACAAGAACGCAAGGTTGTGAATGTGAAATTGTAGGAAGATGAAGAAAGGTAGGATTTTATGGCTCATTGTTCTCTTGGCGATCACGTTGACAGCAAGAGCGGACAGAGGCGGATTCTATTACAAGAACTTCCGTGTGCATGCAGTGGTGCATCCCGATAATGTATGGGATGTCACAGAGATTATCGATGTTTGCTTTGAGGAACCTCGTCATGGCATCTATCGTTATATTCCCCTTACTTTCAAGTTGACACATGATGTTTCGCAGGATGAAGGGACGACACCCGAAGTCAACCAAGGACAGGTGGTGCGAGATTGGAAAGAATTTCATTATAGGAGTGAAGTGGAGAGCGTCAGTGTGGAAGGAGGAGCGTATACGACGGAGGACAGTGATGATGACAACTGCGTCATCCGCATTGGCAGCGAATGGCATGAAGTGACAGGCGATCACCGATACGTCATCCGTTACAAATACATCTACCGCGAAGATCGCCGTCCCAACTACGACTACATTTTCCACACCATCTTGGGCACCGACTTCAACGAACGCATCGATACTTTCAGCTTCAAGGTTGAGTTTGAGAAACCCCTTCCTGCCGATATACAGCAGCGTTTGGAGGTGTATAGCGGAGTCTATGGAAGTACCCTCAACCTGGTGAAGGATTTGACGGTCAAGGCGACCCCAAACTCCATTTATGGTAGGGCTGTGAACATTCCTCCTCGTCACGGCATCACCCTCTACGCTAAACTACCAGAGGGATATTATGAGGATGTGCTTTCCGCCAATCATGTGCTCCACTACATCAGTTTTGCTGTTTCTATTATGCTCATCCTATTGATAGTTTTCTTTCTTTTCAAGACGAAGAGAAAGAAGCCTGTCAAGGTGATAGAGTTCTATCCGCCTGATGACATCTGTAGTGCAGAGATGGGTACGATCATAGATGATAGTGTCGATACGGTGGATATGGCTTCGATGATACCATGGCTTGCAGGGCAAGGATATATCAGCATCGAGGAGAAAGAAAAAGGCCCTGTATTGAAAAGGACGGAGGTGGTGCTGACCAAATTGAGGGACTTGCCTGATGATGCTCCGAGTTATCAGAAAAAGATGATGAAGCTCCTTTTCAGGGGCAATCAGACCGCCAATTTGAGTCACATGGCGGAAAGTCCCACAGCTGTGAATGATTTTAAGACGGAACTGAAGAAGAGCTTCAAGGGTGACAAGGCGCTGTCTTCATACGGAATGCCCGTCTTCCTTTACTTCTTCCTGATATTGTCCACCACCGGTATGTTCGCCACCAACTCCGTACTGGAGACATTTGATTGGGACGAGTGGATTACGGCTGCATTATTGTGGGCGCTGCCTTTCACGGTAGGTGCATTCATCCGTCTGTACAACAGCGACAAAGACCTTTTTGGAAGCAAATGGAAGCAAGTGCTCATCTTCTTAGGCAAGGCAGTAGTGATGTGCATCGTGTGCTTGACTTATATATATACCATTCTTGCTTATGGTGCTCCTATGGGGAAAGGGTTGAGCGTCGTCATGTTCGTGGTGTGCTTCCTCTTAGGCGAATCCATCGGTCATTTCAACATCGATACCGACTATCGTGTACAGATGTGTGGGCGCTTGTTAGGCTTCAAGGAGTTTATCAAGACGGCAGAGAAACCACGTCTGGAAGCCCTGCAGCATGACGACCCCGAATACTTCTACAAGATATTGCCCTACGCCATGGTATTTGGCTTAGGCGTCAAATGGGCTCGACTCTTCAAGGACATTGACGTGAAGCAGCCAGAGTGGTATCGGACAGTATCACCTCTCGATGGCTACGATCTCACCTCCCACATGGTTAGCAGTCTGTACTCATCCACCAACCGTGCCATCAGCACCATCAGCCATGATAGTTCCGACAGTGGTGGTTTTTCTGGTGGCGGTGGCTTCTCCGGCGGCGGCGGTGGTGGCGGTGGCGGCGGCTCATGGTAAAACCGCTTCAAGTTCTTCGATGAAATCGACAAAATGACTTATGAAACTTCTGATAGACATAGGCAATACATCTGCCAAACTGGCGGTGATGGACACGGATATCGTGCATTTTGAGCGCCGTTGTGAGCCGTGGAAGGAGACTTTCGTGCGGCTCTTGGCGGCATTCCCTATTGACGGTGTGCGCCTTTCCACGGTGGCAGGCGAAGATGTGGAGCTGAAAGAGGCATTGGCTCATCTGGACATTCCAGTGATATGGTTGACCTCATCTGTCCCATGTCCCGTCAAACCAGTGATGGAAGTCCCTCCCACATATGGGGCTGACCGTTGGGCGGCAGATATTGGTGCAATTGCTCAAGACTCAGACCACACGCTACTCATCATTGATGCAGGCACTTGTATCACTTATGATCTCTTTTCGGCTGATGGCCGTTTACTTGGTGGTGCCATCTCTCCGGGTGTACAGTTGAGGCTTAACGCCATGCACGAACACACGGCACTTCTCCCTCAGATTAAGGCAGAAAAGGAGGCTGTTCTATTAGGGTACGACACCCGCACCCATATGCTTTCTGCGGCTGTGAATGGGGCGCGTTTTGAGATGGAGGGCTACATCCGCCAGTTCATGAAGGAATATCCAGACTTGCATGTGTTCATCACGGGCGGTAACACGTTCGAGTTTGCTGAAGACATCTCTTGTCCCATTACACATGACCCTTATCTTGTATTCAAAGGGTTAGCCTCGTTGTAACAGGTGGGGCGACATCGGCAGGAAGTTTGTCATATAGAGAGGGTGCATGGGTTGACACATTGAGGTTTTAAATGTGTCAGCCCTTGTCTGTATATGATATACATTATCATAAAAAAGAATCTTTTGATTATTGTGTCAAAATAAAAGTAATTATTAACAAAAAGCTTTCATTATGATGTAAATATTGAAAAATATATTTCAAAAAGAAGTCTTTTATATTAAATAGAAAACATTTTGAGTAATTTTCTTTCATGTTTATTCAAAATGATATAACTTTGCACCGTGACATCGAAATAACAATTGTACAAAGTAATATAAAAGAAAAAGAGAGTTACATTATGAAAGTAAAGAAACGTTGGATAATTCTGATGACGGCAATGACACTGATTGCCTTAACTGGAGTATTCGTAGGCGAGCCTACCTTTGATTGTGATTGGTCTGTCATTTCGGCTGCCGATGTGGCATGGCTCATTACAGCCACTATTTTTGTTCTGATGATGACACCGGGTTTGTCGTTTTTCTATGGTGGCATGGTAGGAGCAAAGAACGTAATTAGTACAATGTTGCAGTCGTTCATCGCAATGGGACTCATCTCGGTGCTGTGGGTGGTTGTCGGTTTCTCGCTCTGTTTTGGAGACGATATTGGTGGCATTATTGGTAACCCGCTCACCTTCCCGATGTTTCACAACGTGGGAGGTGCGGTTTACACCACACCTGCGGGAAATATATTAGGTGGTGCTTCCATCCCATTGGCTTTGTTCGCCTTGTTCCAGATGAAGTTTGCCATCATCACACCGTCGCTCATCACGGGTTCGTTTGCTGAACGTGTGCGCTTCTCTGCCTACATGTTTTTCATGATATTCTTCTTCTTTCTCATCTATTGTCCATTGGCTCACATGACATGGCATCCAGAGGGGCTATTTATGCGGTGGGGCGTGATTGACTTTGCTGGTGGTATCGTTGTTCACGCCTCGTCAGGTGTGGCGGCTCTCGCTGGAGCCATCTATCTAGGTGGACGTAAGGCAGACACCCGAAATAGCGAACCGGCCAATATTCCGTTTGTCCTTTTGGGAGCCGCCATGCTGTGGTTGGGTTGGTTTGGTTTCAACGCAGGGTCTTCGCTCCATTCTGACGGACAGGCCATTAAGGCGTTCCTGAACACTAACACGGCTTCAGCGACAGCCATGATGACGTGGATATTCTTCGACTGTCTACGTGGCCGCAAGCCTTCAGCGATGGGTGCTGCTGTGGGATGTGTCGTGGGTCTGGTGGCCATTACGCCTTCGGCAGGTTATGTGACTGTAGGACAGAGTATCTTTATCGCCTTCGTTATCACGCTCATCTGTAACATCGCCGTTTATTGGCGTTCACACTCGAAGATTGATGATGCCCTTGATGTGTTCCCGACTCACGGTACGGGTGGTATTTTCGGCACGGTGCTCACAGGCATTTTCATCCAAGAAGGACTGATTGCCGGCACATGGGATGGCTTTGTGATTTTCCTATATCATCTGCTGGCCATCGTTATTGTCTTTGTCTATACGTTTGGAATGAGCTGGGTAGGCTATACACTCATTGACAAGCTTATCCCCATGCGCGTCTCTGTTTACAGTGAAAAGGTTGGATTGGACTACAGCCAGCACGACGAGCATTATGGATTGGCACATGTCGGTGAACGAGAGTTGGCTGAATACGAGGAACATATTCGGCGGAAAGAGATGAAAACAGAGTCGGTGTGATTCATCACAGACGCACACACAAGATAAAGACATGAACGCTCTCATGGATAGCCAGGACACTGTCACCAAATGGAGGAATGATATGGAGTAAGATGCGGAGTGTATCAGCATGGAGTATCTCATACACCCTATGCCGATGAAATCCTCAGCGATATCGTGGCACCAACAGGATGCTCAGTTCGTAAAGCAGATACATGGGAACTGAGACGATGGCAAGGGTGAAGGCATCGGAAGTGGGGGTGATGATGGCGGCGATGATGAGGATGGTGACGATGGCGTGTCGGCGAAATTGTTGCATTTGTCCTCGATGGAGGATGCCGAGTTTGCCGAGCAACCAGGAAAGAATGGGAATCTCGAAGACAATTCCCATGGCGAGGCTTAGGAAAACGAGCATGTCGATGTAACTCTCAAGGCTGATGAGGTTTTCGACAGCACTGTCCACCTGATAGTTGCCAAGAAAATGGAAAGTGATAGGGAAGACGATGAAGTAGTTGAAGAGGATGCCCAGCATGAACATCAGATAAGAAGCAATGACGAGCGGCGTGGAGAAACGCCGCTCGTTTTGGTATAGGGCGGGGGCGATGAAGCGGTACAGTTCGAAGATGATGTAGGGGGCTGCCACGATGATGCCGACATAGAAACTGGTCATCATATGGACGATGAACTGGCGCGTCAGTTCGGTGTTGATGAGTTGTATGTCAGGCGTGTTGCCAAAGATGCGTGGCAGAAAGTCAGGACTTTTCGGGGCAAAGACTACCCAAAAGACCTCGTCCTTGAACACAAAGGCGAGGATAGCGAAGAGTGCCACTACGATGATGCATCGTAGCAGCACATGGCGCAGTTCTTCAAGATGATCCCAAAAAGTCAAAGTGATTTACTGTTCTGATTGTTTTTCTTCTTTCTTGTCGATGTCTTCGTCGGTGGTCACTTCCTTCATGCCGTCTTTGAAGGCGCGCACGCCTTTCCCTGCTCCACGCATGAGTTCAGGAATCTTCTTGCCTCCGAAGAGGAGGAGAACGACGAGGAGGATGACGATGATTTCAGGCCATCCAAGACCGAGGAATAGAGGTTGTATCATAGTGTTCCTTGTTTTAGTTTTTCTACAAAATCGTCAATGCGGTGCAGTTCCATCGGGATGCGGATGTTCTGCGGGCAATGGGGAACGCATTTGCCGCACGAGATGCAGTGGCTGGCTTGGCGCAGTTTTGGCACGGCGCGGTCGTAACCCACGAGGAAGGCACGACGTGCCTCGCGGTAGTTTTCTGCCTGCTGATTTTCTGGCACATTGCCCTTGTTCACACATTTGTTGTAATGCACGAAGATGGCTGGGATGTCCAATCCGTAAGGACAAGGCATGCAGTATTTGCAGTCGTTGCAGGGAATGGTGGGGTAGGAGACATAGAGGTTGGCAATCTCGTTTTCGAGCCATTCCTGTTCCTCTTCGCTGAGTGGTTCCAAAGGACTGTATGTACGCAGGTTGTCTTCCAGATGCTCCATGTAGGTCATGCCGCTCAAGGCAGTGAGCACATTGGGTTTCGTGCCCACGTAGCGGAATGCCCACGATGCCACGCTGTCCTCTGGACGCTGCTGCTTGAGCGTGGCGACGATGTGGTCTGGCATTTTCGAGAGGCGACCTCCGAGAAGCGGCTCCATGACGACTGCCGGGATACCCCGTTTTTCCAGTTCTCCATAGAGGTATTCTCCATCGACGTTGCTTGGGTTCGTCTCGTTCGCCAGTTTCCAGTCCACATAGTTCATCTGAATCTGCACGAAATCCCAGTGGTACTTGTCGTGGTTGGCCAGCAGGTGGTCAAACACCTCCACGTCGCCGTGGAACGAGAAGCCGAGGTTGCGGATGGCTCCCTTCTCGCGCTGCTCCAGCAAGTAATCGAGCACTCCGTTGTCGATGAAACGCCTGTTGAGGTTCTCAATGCCCCCTCCGCCGACAGCATGCAGCAGCAGGTAGTCGATGTAGTCGGTTTGCAGGAACTTGAGCGAGTTCTGGAACATCTTCACACCCTCTTCATACGTTTGTTGCTGAGGGGCGAAGTTGCTCAACTTGGTGGCAATGTAGAACTTTGAGCGGTCGTAGCCAGATGCCTTGAGGGCGATGCCCGTGCTCTCCTCCGAATGTCCCTGACAATAGGCAGGGCTGGTGTCGAAGTAGTTCACCCCGTGGTCGAGGGCGAACTTCACCAGTTTGTTCACCTGTTCCTGGTCAATCTCTTCAGGAGTTGGTGCACTGGGGTCGTTGGTGGGGGCGACGGGCTTGTTGGGCAGGCGCATCATGCCATAGCCGAGAATAGACACCTTGTCGTCCGTGTTGGGGTTGGTGCGATAGGTCATTTTGTCCGTTGGAATCGGCCCTGTATGGTGTCCAGCGGGGTCGAGGTCACCCAATTCGTTGCCAGCCTTGTTTCCGCAAGCCACAAGGGTTGCTGTTGCAGTGGCGGCTCCTGCTATCTTGAGGAAGTCTCTTCTGTTGATATCTTTCATGAGAAATTGAAGAATTGAAGGATTGAAAAATTGAAGATATTTTCAGATTTCTCGGTGAGTTTCGTGCCCTTCTACATAGATGGCACTGAAGGGGCGGGCAGGGCAGAGGTACTCGCACTTGCCGCAGCCGATGCATTTCTCGGTGTCCACCACTGGGATACGGAGCAGGTCGTTCACGGCACGCCAATCCAGTTTGTTGCCGTCGCCGTCATACCATTGTCCGTCGTCGGGGTTCTGCTTGATGCTCTTGTCGATGGGTACCATCTGGATGGCCTCGGCAGGGCAGTGGGTGGCGCAACTGCCGCACTTCTGGTTTTGCGAGGCAGGTAGGCAGTTCTCCTTGATCCACACGGCATGACCGATTTGAATGGCGGTCTTCTCCTCCACCGTGATGGGGCGGATGGCGCCAGCGGGGCAGACGTCTGCGCAACGGGTACATTCGGGTCGGCAGAAGCCTTTGCCGTATTCCATCGCGGGCTGCAAGAGGTGTGCCATATCGGTCGATGGACGCAACACACCATTGGGGCAGTTGGCAATGCAGAGTTGGCATGCGGTGCAGTGCTGCTGCAAGTTGGCTGCCGAGAGCGAACCCGGAGGAGTGAGCGGGGTCTTGCGCTGAGGAATCTTCTTGTCTTCGATGACGGCCAGTCCTCCGTCGGTGGTTTTCTCCTGTGCCTCAAGGGTGGCGGCAGCAATAGCTGTGCCTGTGATGGCGAGGAAGGAACGCCGAGTGATGTCGTTTTCTTTTGGGTTGGCCGGATTATTCGGAGTAATCAGAGTGCTCTGATCACTTTGGTTTTTCGCAGGTGCCAGATGTAGTGCTCCCTTGCTGCATACGGTTTGGCAGTCGCCGCAGGTGACGCACCGCGTGTAGTCAAACAGCACGGGCTGCCCTTTCTCCACCTTGATGCAGGCTGCCTTGCAGTTTTTCTCGCAAAGGCCGCATTTGATGCACTTGTCCTCATCCACCTGCATTTTCAGTCGCGAGAACTTTGCGATGTAGCCGAGCACGGTGCCCACGGGGCAGATGGTGTTGCAGTAGGTGCGGCCGTGCAGGAAGGCAAGCACGAAAAGGATGAGGGCTGTCACACCGGCGATGACCCACAGGATGAGTGGGTTGTCATGCTGTTCCACCTGATAGAAGAGGTAGTTGTCGTTTGCCTCCGACCATTGTGCCAGCAGGTTGTTGATGCCAATGTACAGAGGTCGGATGAACGATGAGACGATGCGTCCGTAGGAACTGTAGGGGGCCAGCAGTACCATGCCTGCATTGAAGCCTGCCACGAGCATGATGATGAACAGGACGAGCACCGTGAGCCGCAGCCATCTCTTTTCTTTCGAGTAACTGTAGCGGTTGGCGAACTTGGCCTTTTTGTTCTTGCGGAAGATGGGCCATTTGCCTATCCATGCAAAGAAGTCCTGCAAGACGCCGAGCGGACAGACGACGGAACAATAGAAACGCCCTAGCACGAGCGTCATCACCAGCACAATCGCGACGGATATGCCGTTGAGCGCCAGCACGCTGGGCAAGAATTGCAGTTTCGCCATCCATCCGAGGAGGGACTGCATGGTTCCCGTGAAGTCGAGGAACAAAAGGGTGATTCCTAACCAGAAAATGACGGCAAGGATCCTGCGGGTTAGTTTCAGCATCGGTATTACGTTCGAATTACGTGTTATAAATGTTTGCGCCACAAAAGTAGTGATTATTTTCCGAAACACAACAAAAAAGAAGAAATTTTTTTCCAAATGTGCCACAAGAAGCGTGCTGCATCCTCCACAACCCCGTTGCATTGCCCTCCACTGCCGCCTGTAGGTTTACTCCACTACCGGTTATGGGGCAGTGACTTCTGCGAAAAAGAAAAAAAATCCCTTTTTCTTTGCCATATGCGTGATTCTCCGTACCTTTGTACGCATTTTAAAGCAAAAGCAAAAGTAAAAATGGAACAGGCACTTTACGTCTACAACACCCTGACCAGAAAAAAAGAGGTGTTCCGCCCACTGCATGCGCCACACGTGGGCATGTATGTCTGCGGACCTACAGTATATGGTGACGCTCACTTGGGACATGCACGTCCCGCCATCACTTTCGACATCATCTTCCGCTTCCTTCAGCACATCGGCTACAAGGTGCGCTACGTGCGCAACATCACCGATGTGGGGCATTTGGAGCATGATGCCGACGAAGGCGAGGACAAAATCGCCAAGAAGGCACGCCTGGAGCAACTGGAGCCGATGGAAGTGGCCCAGTATTACACCAACCGATTCCACGAGGCAATGGATGCTTTGGGCTGCTTGCCCCCCAGCATCGAGCCTCATGCCACAGGACACATCATCGAACAGCAACAACTGGTGCAGCAGATTCTCGACAATGGCTTTGCCTACGAGAGCAACGGTTCCATTTACTTCGATGTGGATAAATACAACAAAGTGCACAAGTACGGCATCCTCTCCGGTCGCAACCTTGAGAACGTGAAAGACGCCAGCCGCGACCTCGCCGGTGTGGGCGAAAAGAGGAATCAGGCCGACTTCGCGCTCTGGAAAGCCGCCCAGCCCGAGCACATCATGCGCTGGCCTTCGCCTTGGAGCAACGGCTTCCCAGGTTGGCACTGCGAATGCACCGCGATGGGTCGGAAGTACCTCGGCGCCCACTTCGACATCCACGGAGGCGGCATGGACCTCATCTTCCCTCACCACGAGTGCGAGATAGCCCAGGCCGTAGCCAGCCAAGGCGAACAGATGGTGACCTACTGGATTCATAACAACATGATTACCATAGAGGGACAGAAGATGGGCAAATCGCTCGGCAACTTCATCACCTTGCCGCAATTCTTCAGTGGCGACCACCCGAAGCTTGACCGTGCCTACTCGCCCATGACCATCCGTTTCTTCATCCTTCAGGCACACTACCGCTCTACGGTCGATTTCAGCAACGACGCCCTCCAAGCCGCCGAAAAGGGATTGGAGAGACTGCTCGATGCCTGGAAAGCTCTCCAGAGCATCCAACCCGCCGATGGCGGTTCCGTGAGCATCGACTTTGTAAATGCTCTCAAGCAGCAGTGCTACGATGCGATGTATGATGACTTCAACACCCCCATCGTCATCTCTCACCTCTTCGATGCCACCAAGACCATCAACTCCATTGTCGACAAAAAGGAAACCATCACGCCCGATGCGCTGGAAGCCCTGAAGGAAGTCTTCCATCTCTTCGCCTTCGACCTGCTCGGTCTGAAGGCAGGTGGTGCATCGGTGGCTGCTGCCGGCGGAACGAACGATGCCCGTGAAGAGGCCTTCGGAAAGGTGGTCGACATGCTCCTGGAGCAGCGTGCCAAAGCCAAAGCCAACAAAGACTGGGCCACTAGCGACATGATTCGTGACAACCTGGCCGCCCTGGGCTTTGAGGTGAAGGACACGAAGGACGGGTTCACTTGGAAACTCAACAAATAAAGTCTTATTCAAGAAACGGAAACGAGATGGAAAGGCTAAAAAAAACATTCATGATACTCTCGCTCTTCTTCATCGTTGTGTGCTTTGGAGCGAGCATTTGGCTTTACACCGTGTTGCAAGACTCGTTCTCGATGGTCATCATGATTATCTTCTTCTTGGGACTTGTCTGGTTCGGAATCAATGTTAGAAATCTATTAAAATCCTAAAACTAAAAGCGATCGAAAAATGAAAAAACTTACTCTTTTACTGTGTGCAAGCCTGCTTTCTCTGGGAGCAATGGCCAGAAGCATCGTCTTCATTCTGAACGATGCTCAGGAAACCAAAGTCTACTATCTGCTGGGTGGTGAAAGCGACCCTGTCCTGAAATTCAAGGACGGAAAGATGACGGTCAACACCGACCAGTATGAGTTGAGCGACATCAAGAACTTCTACGTGTCGGAAGAGGATGACCCCGTGGGCATTGAACCGACACTTGCAGAGAAGAAAGTGAAATTTAGCGCCAACACCTTGGTCGTTGATGCGGCTGATGTGCAGGAAGTGCGGGTCTACACCCCTAATGGTGTGGAGGTCAACGCCGATGTACAGAAGTCTGGCGACCTCATTTCGGTGAATCTGAACAGACTCTCCAAGGGTGTTTACGTGGTCAATTTCGGCAAGTCATCAATGACGGTGATGAAAAAATAGAAAGGATACACTATGAAACGCAACGTCTTTCTCATGTTGACATTCCTCACATCAGCGATGGGGGTGCACATGAATGCCCAAACAAAGCCAGACACCCTCTGGTTCCAGTTTGACGACCCTTTCACGGAAAATGAAATTATCAGTTTGACAGATGTTGACTCCATCATCTTCGGAAAGTCGTCCTTCTCACGCTACAGAACCAATCCATCGAATGGGAAAGTGGTGAAGCTGAACAAGTCTTACCGCACAAATGGTGTCTATCGTATGGATAAGGTGGAGCGCACATTGGTGAAACCGAGTGCTTATTCAAGCGTGGATTTCACGAAGGAAAGTTCGCAATGGTGCTTCCAACGCTCGATGGAATCGGAGCACTTCGTGTGTTTTTGGGAGAACGGATTGACACTTTCCAAGAGCAACACGATTTCTTACAATAATTACACCGTCAATGTGAAGACACTGCTCAACAATGGCGAGAAAATATGGAAATCCTACGTGGAAGATTTGGGCTTCTTGGAGCCAGGCAAGTCAACGACTGACGAGCATAAGATATGCATGTTCATCGTGAAGACATCGTGGGATGGAAACGCATGGCGCGCCGATGGTTCCGGAACAGACGGCACAGTATGGTATTACGACGGAACGAAGAAGAGCAAAGCCTACAAGGTGGGACTGTTCCACTGCACCCCTTGGGCAGCAGGTGCTGAGGGCGGACATACGGCGGCACATGAGATTGGTCACGTGTTCCAGTATCTGGTGAGTGCCGACTTGGGCACCACTCATGGTTGGCAATGGGGCTTTGGCGACAATGGCAGTGGCGGCTGCGCCTGGTGGGAAAGTTGTGCCCAATGGCAGGCTTTCCAAGTATATCCGGCAGGTCTCTTCAGCGGCTACTACGGCACTTATGTGTCAAGGTCTTATCTGAACCTTCTGCACGAGGGTTATGAAAGCAGCCTTTTCCGTTATGCCAACTACTTCATTCAGTATTATTGGTGCCAACTGCATGGTCAGGACTTTATCGGCAGAATGTGGCGCGAGACCAAGCGTCCCGAAGACCCCGTGGAGACCTACAAGCGCATGACGGGTGCCACCCAGAATGACTTCAACCAGATGATGTTCGACTACGCTTGCCGTGCGGCCACTTGGGACATCGATGGCCTTCGCGATCGTGGCAAGAACTACCAGAATGCTTTCTCTACCAAACTGACCTACGTGGAAGGAACCGACAACACCTATGCGGTCGATGCGGAGAACTGTCCTCAAAACTATGGCTTCAACATCATCCCGTTGAAGGGCTTCAAGGGCGGCACAACGGTGAAAGCCAACTTCAAAGGCATTGCCGGAGCGGATGGCTATCGCAAAATCAATGTGGGCAAGGCCGGCTGGCGTTATGGCTTCGTGGCGCAGACGACAGATGGCGAACGCGTTTATGGCAGCATGTACAGCGACAAGGAAGGTGTGGCAGAGTTGGCTTTGCCTGAAAACACTAAGCGGGCATGGTTTGTCGTGACGGGCGCACCGACTGAGCACTGGCGTCATCCTTGGGATGACAGTGATGCCACCGATGAGCAGTGGCCCTACCAGGTGTCATTCGAGGAATGTGGAGCATCGGGCACCACACGCACCTATGGTGACTACGCAGCAGACTATGAGAGGAAGGACACCACCGTGGTGCTCTATGCCGATTTGGCCTATAGCAGCAGCCAATACTCCAGTGTGCGTGTGCAGTACGATATGGATGCTATCAGCCAGGCGCTGGGTGTCAGCACCGCACAGATGAAGGCCGTGAAACGAAACACCTCCGCAGGCACGGAAGGTACTTTGGTGTTTGCAGGTGTGAGCAAGAATGGAAACAAGAACTTCAACACGACTACATCCACCTCTTCCAATACCTGCTACGGCCATTGGTTCACCACTGCGGGCAATGTCGTGGGATACGATTCCTCCGCAGCCATTTTTGCCGAGATGTACCCCGACCAATATGGCTGCTATGTGGGACAATATCCTGGACGTCTGACGAAAGGGAATACCTACATCATTCGTCAAGCATTCGTCTACACCCACACCGATGGCAAGCAATATACCGCCACCATGGAGGTGCATTTGTCTGTCAATTGATGAAAAGCTGCTTTTTTATATGTTTTTTGGAAAAAAAAGAGCGAAAAATTGTTTGTTGAGTTAAAAAGATTTAACTTTGCAATGGAATTTTACAATGATTTTAAGAATTACTTCTCTTATTAACTAAAAATTTTTGTGTATGAAAAAGCTTTTACTTGCAATTGCAGTCATGGGCTCAACTCTGGCTGCTAATGCCCAGACGGCAATCGAAACAAGCAAATTCTTTGACAACTGGTCTATCGGTGTTCAAGGTGGTGTTTACGAACCAACTATCGGTCAGAACATGATTAAAGACATGCGTGCAGGTGTGAATGTTGAAATCACAAAGGACATTACTCCTGTACTTGGTTTGAGCGTTAACTATTTCGCAGGCATCAATGCGAACAATGCTAACGACAAGGCCACTTATTTCTTATATAATGCTTATGGTCAGAAGACCGCTTTTGACTTTGGCAATCTCGGCGTCAACGCGCTCATCAACCTGAACAACTTCTTCGGAGGTTACAAGGGTCAGCCACGTCCAGTGGAAGTTGTTGCACGTGCAGGTTGTGGCTGGGGCTATATCCTCGGTGAGTGCTATCGTCAGCACACACATCACCCATACAGTACAGTGACTTCCAACTTTGGTCTTGACTTCAACTTCAACCTGGGTCAGGCAAAGGCTCTCACTTTCACAGTAAAGCCAGCCATCTCTTACTGGAACGTTGGTTCTGGTCTCAATGTTCACGAGTCTCAGCTCACGCTTACTGCAGGTCTCACTTACCACTTCAAAAACTCCAATGGTACTCACTACTTCAAGACCTATGATGTAGGTGCCATGATGGACGAGATTGCCCGTCTCCAGGCAGAACTTGCAAAGAAGCCAAAGGAAGTGATTAAGGAAGTGGAGGTTGAGAAGATTAAGTATGTTGACAAACCAGTTGTGGTTGAGGCCAACAAGCTCGCTCCTGTGGTTATCTTCCGTCAGGGCAAGAGCATCATCGACCCATCTCAGCGTCCTTCTGTTGACATGATTGCCACTTACATGAAGAACCACCCAGAGAGCAAGGTTATTATCAACGGTTATGCTTCTCCAGAAGGTCCAGCCGACCTCAATCAGCGTCTCTCAGATGCTCGTGCTAAGGCTGTTTACGACATGCTCGTCAACACCTACAAGATTGACCCAAGCCGCCTCACTCAGAAGGGTCTTGGTGTCACAGACGAACTCTTCAGCGAGAACGACTGGAACCGCGTGGTTGTCTTCATCGAGGAGAACAAGAAATAAGCCAACTGATACATTATTATATTTAAGAGGGTAGGACACACCGTCCTGCCCTTTTTTGTTTTTTTTACGTTTGACTATTAAACCTTTTAAGTGTGGGGTGGGTCATACCCATCGAAAGCTGACAATTAAAAACGCAAAACAAGAAACTAAAAAATAAAAACTCACAATTAACAACTAACAACTAAATACTCAAACCTCTAAAACAACACAGACGATGAAAAAAATGATTTTGACAGCACTCGTATTCGTGCTCGTATCAGTAGCCACAATGGCACAAGACAACGGCGGTTCCCGTCAGAGAATGTCACCTGCAGAGATGTACACTCGTATGGCTGACCGTCTCGCCAAGCAGATGAAACTTGACGACGCCAAGACCGAAGCATTCAAGGTACTCTATCTGGATTATCAGACAGCGCGTCACAATGCAGAGAATCCCAAGGGCGAAAAAGCCGCCGAAGAGGAAGTGGACTTCAAGAAGATGACTGACGCACAGGCCACAGAACTCATCCAGAAGCAGTTCGCCACTCAGGAAGCACAACTCTCCGTTGATAAGGCCTATCTGCCCAAGTTCCTCGAGATTCTGACTCCCGTGCAGGCCGCACAGATTTATGTCCGCCGTGCAGGCATGCAGCAAGGCTTCCGAGGAGGACAACAGGGTGGTGGCAGACCTGGTGGCATGGGACGCCCAGGCGGATTTGGCGGAGGCCCTCGTGGTGGCGATGGCAACACCTCTTTCTAAGCACTCTCTCTCACACAACTTTTTCATAAGCAAACATAACATTTTGGGGCACTTCGTTGCCCCTTTTTTTATTCCATTGTTCGGGTCACCTGCATCCACCTGTGTGGAGTACGCTTCCGAAGCGTTGTCGAATACCCTTCGAATATCGTCGAGATATCCAAGCCATTTTTTTTTGTCTACTCCAAAGTGTAACCTTTATACTTACGGAAAAGTCTTCTGGCTCAGTAGAGACAAAAAAGTTGGAGAAAAATTTGGTGATTTCTTTCTTTTTCCTTTACTTTGCCACCGAAAGGGTGCCTTGTGCGCCCTCCTGCGGTGTTTCTGCATCGTGGCTTATGGATAAAATAGAAGCGTTATGCTCTTTCTTGCAAGCTGAAATAATTTCAATAAAATAACAAAAAACATGTCTTATAGTCAGATGGCACAATTGGAGTTGATGAATGCATTGAATAGCATCACCTCCGAGAGAGAACTTAAAGAGTTCAGAGATCTTGTGGCCAACTTTTTTGCCCAAAAGGCCCAAAAAGCAATTGATGCCCTATGGGAGAATGGCACCATCAATGAACACACCATAGAACAATGGGGTACAGAACACATGCGCACCCCCTATCGATATGCGTCGCATCGTTCTTGACACGAATTGTTTGTTGCAGACATTGCCAACATCCAGTCCTTACCACAAGATTTGGATGGACGTGTTGTCAGGTAAGATAAGTCTTTGTGTGAACACGGAGATTTTGGATGAGTATGAGGAAATCCTTGCTGAGAAGACAACGAAAGAAATAGCTCGTAATGTGGTGGAGGCTATTGCACGACTAAGTACAACCACATACCAAGAAGTGTATATTCACTTCCATCTCATTAAGAACGATGTAGATGACAACAAGTTTGTGGATTGTGCTGTTGCAGCTGATGCCGAATACATTGTCACGAATGACTCTCATTTCAATGTCCTTAAAGAGATACCATGGCCCAAAGTGTCCATTATTAAGATAAAAGATTTTATAAACCAATTGGGGTAAATTTCATCTATCCATCTTAAAACCTTTAGGCACAAAGTCCATCGTGGCTTTGTGCCTTTTTTGTTTGTGGAAGAGTCTTTTAGCTTGATGGGAACAAAAAAGTTAGGGGAAAATTTGGTGATTTCTTTCTTTTTCCTTTACTTTGCCACCGAAAGGGTGCCTTGTGCGCCCTCCTGCGGTGCCTCGGTGCCGTGGCTTATTGGATAAAATAGAAGCGTTATGCTCTTTCTTGCAAGGTGAAAACCTAGGAAATTTTCAATCATTGCAAAGAATGTTTTGAGAAGGCTCGTGTGCCTACGGCCATACTCAGAGCGGTAAAGTTGGACATAGCGGCTTCACGCATTATGCGTGGAACTGCTTTATATAACCATCTTTCCGCTATGGGTATTTCCTAGGACCCTCACCTTGAAGATGTGGACATACAGTTCCGCGCTTCTTGTGTGTGTATATATAATAATGTATACCTTTGTTGGGACTGGCTGAGGTATGAACAGGGGTTCTATGAAACAGTTAATCATTAAATCTTTAGTGACAGCATTCACCACGTTGTTGTCGCTCTATGTTCATGCGTATGATGCTTACATTGGTGGCATCTATTACAATCTGAACACAAGTAATAAAACGGCTACAGTAACGTACAAGAATACTGCTTATAATTCGTATTCGGGGAGTGTTACGATTCCTTCTACGATATCTTACCAATCGACTACATATACTGTGAAATCTATTGGCGAGCAGGCGTTCCAAAATTGTAGCAACTTAACCTCTGTAACAATTCCTAACAGTGTCACATATATCGGATCATGGGCTTTTTTGCAGGCCACAGGTGTGAAAGATCTGATCATCCCCAATAGTGTAACGACTATTGACAGTTATGCTTTTAAGGATTGCAGCGCCTTACAATCTATAACCCTTTCCAATAGCATCACGACTATCGCATCCAGCACGTTTTATGGATGTAAAGCTCTGACTTCAGTGAATATCCCAGAAGGAGTAACATATATTGGTTATGGTGCATTCTGGGATTGTAGCAGTTTGACTACTGTGAATATTCCAAGTATAGTCACTTCAATTGGTGCCTGTGCTTTCCAGAATTGTAGTAATTTAGCCTCCATCACTTTTCCCGATAATATTACAATAATAGGAGGTAATGCTTTTCTGGGAACAGCTTGGTATAATAATCAACCAACTGGGCTAATTTACATTAATAATGTAGCGTACAAATACAAAGGCACAATGCCCCAATCTACAAACATAACTCTGAATCAGGGATGTATATCTATTAGTGAAGATGCTTTTTCTAATTGTAGCGGTTTGACCTCAATCTCTATTCCTGCAAGTGTTAAATCCATTGGATATCAGGCTTTCTCCGGCTGTAGCCGCTTAAGTTCTGTAGTTATTCCTAATAGTGTCACAACTATTGGTGACTATGCATTCGAGTATTGTACCCGTTTGACCTCCATCACTTCTGAGATAACAACACCATTTACAATTAGTTATTACACTTTTGTAAACATTCCTGCGAATTGTGTCTTGACTGTCCCATACGGCGCAAAAGATGCCTACATTGCAGCAGGCTGGACGGAAGACGTGTTCAAAGGTGGAATTGTTGAAGCAGTTCCAAACATTACTTTTGCTGATGCTAACGTAGAAGCCATCTGTGTGGCCAATTGGGACACGAATGGTGATGGAGGATTAAGTGAGGAAGAAGCTGCAGCAGTAACAGATTTGGGTACAGTATTCAAGAATAACACACAAATTACATCGTTTGATGAGTTGCAATATTTCACAGGGTTGACATCCATTGGAACAGGTACTTTCTATTGCTGTAATGCTTTGAGTTCCGTGATTATTCCTAACAATGTCACATCCATTGGCCAATATGCCTTTTGCGACTGCAGTAGTCTGACTTCCGTGACCTTCTCTAATAATGTCACATCGATAGGAGATCGTGCTTTCCAAGGTTGTAGTGGTCTGACTACTATAAGCATTCCTAATAGTGTTACATCAATCGGCTATGCTGCTTTCTCTGGCTGCAGTAGTCTGACGACTGTAAGTATTCCTAATAATGTCACATCAATTGTAACAGAAACTTTCGACGGCTGCAGTGGTCTGACCTCTGTAAGTATTCCTAATGGTGTCACATCAATAGGGAATAGTGCTTTTAGAGATTGTAGTGGCTTGACTTCTGTGACCATTCCCAACAGCGTCACATCAATAATAGGAAGTTATGCTTTCAAGAATTGTACAAACTTGACCTCAGTCATATCAGAGATTGAAGAGCCGTCTGATTTTAATATCTACGCTTTCCAAAATATTTCACCCACCTGTACATTGACTGTTCCATACGGAACAAGAGATGCATACATTGCGGCAGGTTGGTCAGAAAGTGTTTTCAAGGGAGGTATTGTGGAATTAGACAACCGCAATGAGCAGTCAATGGAACTGGCATCCCTGCCAGCAAAGACCTACGGTGATGCCGCCTACACTTTGCCTGCAACTACCACCCAAGGCTTGACGCTCACATGGACAAGCGGCAACACGAATGTAGCCACCATCAGCGGCAACACCCTCACCGTGAAGGGAGCTGGTACTGCCACCATCACAGCATCACAGGCTGGTAACGAGGAATACAAGCCTTTCAGCAAGGAGTTCACGCTGACGGTGGCAAAGGCTCCGCTGACCATCACCGCAAAGAGCTACACTATCATGGAAGGAGAGGCATTGCCAGCCTTTGAAGCGACCTACTCTGGCTTCAAAAACAATGAAACACAAACGGTGCTGACCACACAGCCCACCCTTTCCTGCAGCATTATATCATCCAGCACTCCTGGCTCGTATGATATCACCCCATCGGGAGCTTCGTCTGCCAACTATACAATTACATACGTGAAGGGTACTCTGACCGTGACTGCGAAAGCGTCACAATCAATGACATTGACATCTCTGCCAGCAAAGACCTACGGTGATGCTGCTTATACCTTGCCAGCAACAACCACAGAAGGCTTGACGCTCACATGGACAAGCGGTAACACGAATGTGGCAACCATCAGCGGCAACACCCTCACCGTGAAGGGATCAGGTTCTGCTACTATCACTGCCACCCAAGCAGGCAACAATAACTACAAGCCGTTCAGCAGGGAGTTCGCGTTAACAGTGGCCAAGGCTCCACTGACCATCACCGCAAAGAGCTACACTATCATGGAAGGAGAGGCATTGCCTACCTTTGAAGCCACTTACTCAGGCTTCAAAAACAATGAAACACCAATGGTGCTGACCACACAACCCACCCTTTCATGTAGCACTACATCATCCAGCACTCCTGGCACGTATGATATTACCCCATCGGGAGCTTCGTCTGCCAACTATACGATTACATACGTGAAGGGAACGCTGACAGTGACAGCGAAAGCGGCACAATCAATGACTTTGACTTCGCTGCCAGAAAAGACTTACGGTGATGTTGCCTACACCTTACCAGCAACAACCACAGAAGGCTTGACGCTCACATGGACAAGCGGCAACACCAGTGTGGCGACCATCAGCGGCAACACCCTCAGCATCGTGGGTGCAGGCACAGCCACCATCACAGCATCACAGGCTGGTAATGACAACTACAAGCCTTTCAGCAGGGAGTTCACCTTAACTGTGGCCCAAGCTCCACTGACCATCACGGCTAACGATGCTACTAAGAATGTAGGTGAGGAGAATCCTGCATTCACGGCATCCTACGAAGGTTTTGTGGGTGAAGATGATGCTACTGTGCTGACCGCACAACCCACATTCACCTGTGAGGCAACCACTGAAAGCCCTGTCGGCACTTACGATATCAACGTGTCGGGTGCAGAGGCAGCCAACTATGAGATGACGTATGTGAAGGGAACGCTGACAGTGGTGGAAGCGGTCAACAACACTCTTTCCCTTACCGACGTCCAAGTGCTTTGTGGCAGACAAATCATCTTGCCTGTGAGCATGACCAACACAGAGGATATCACCGCCATTCAGTTCGACCTCACGCTACCGGCTGGTGTGAGCATCGCAAAGAACAGCAAGGGGAAATACATCTTGGCAACAACAGGCCGATGCGCTGACCACACATTGAGCGCAAGCAAGCCAGGGGAGGCCAATGTGTACAAGGTACTCTTGTACTCCCCGGATGTGGAAAGCATCACGGGCAACGAGGGCGCAGTCATCAACGTGACCCTGGAGGCTGCGGAGAACATGGAGGCAGGTGACTACGAGGTGAGAATCTCCGACATCAACTTGACGACAACGGCAGAGAAGAAAATCTCGCCAACCGATGCAACCTGCGTGCTGACCGTGCACAACAGCATCCCGGGTGATGCCAACGGTGACAATGTCATCGACGTGACGGACATTGTGGGCATCGCCAACAGCATTCTGGACCATGCAAGCGAGTCGTTCGACGCGGTGGCAGCCGACGTGAACGGTGACGGCAGCGTGGATGTGACGGATATCGTGGTGGTGGCCAACATCATCCTGCACGACGGAGGTGTGAACGCCGCCAAGGTGCGTGAGGCGATGCAGATGATGGACCCACAATGAGCAGTTTCAACACAGGTGAGAAAGATGAATGGGATTTGAATCATCTATATATCAAAAGAAGTCCAAAACTTAAATTAAAAATAAAGAAATGAAGAAGATTTTCATGTTATTGGCAGTGCTGGCCGCATGGTGCGGCCGTGCTGCGGCAGAAGGCCTCACGGTGCAGAACATCACCATCCCCAAGGGAGGGGAGGCCACGCTGGAGATTGCGCTGGAGAACCCAACGACGGACTTCACCGCATTCCAGTTCAATGTGGATTTGGCAGCTGGTATCACGGTCGCCCTCAACGAGAAGGGCAAGCTGGACTACACAAGGGGCGAGCGTCTGGACGATGACTTCACGCTAGGCATGTCGCAGCCCGATACGGAGGTGAACACCTTCCGTGTGCTGGGCTACTACACGGAGACGCAGGCGATACCCGAAAAGAGCGGAGCGATTGTGCTGATCACCCTCAAGGCCGATGCTGTGCTGGAGGAAGGTGCGGAGCTTGCCTGCAGTCTCTCAGCCATCAACCTGACGGAGCTTGACGAGACGAAGCACACGCCGGTGGACATTCCCTTCACTATCACCATCGGCGCACCTGCCGACACACGCGTGGTGCTGGACGAGACTTCCACCACTGCGCCTGCAGCAGCCACAGGTGTGGATGTGCGTGTGAAGCGCACCATCAAGGCCAACGAGTGGAGCACCATTGTGCTGCCCTTCTCCATGAGTGCAGCGCAGGTGACAGCCGCCTTTGGTGAGGATGTGCAGCTGGCAGACTTCACCTCGTGGTCATCTGAGGAAGACAACGATGGCAACATTGTAGGCCTCAAAATCGGATTCACAGCCATCAGTGCACTGGCAGCCAACCACCCGTGCCTCATCAAGGTGAGTTCGGCCATCAGCGAGTTCACCGTGGACGGTGTGGACATCGACCCTGAGGACGAGCCGTACGTACAGGTGGGTACGAAGAAGGCTGAACGTGGCTACTTCATAGGTACGTATGTGGCAAACACCACGGTGCCAGAGGAAAATCTCTTTCTGAGTGAAAACAACTTCTGGTATTCCACAGGATTGACAAAAACGAAGGCTTTCCGTGCCTATTTTGAATTGGCCGATGTGCTGGCAGAAGTTGAAAATGACGGCAATGGCGCAAAAGTGCGCATGACCTTCCCGGGTGAAGAAGCCACCGGCATCGGCGGCATCGCCGCCAAGCAGAAGAAGGGCGTGTACACCCTGCAGGGCGTGGCGCTGGGAGAGAAGGACGTGAAGCGGCTGCCGAGGGGCATATATGTGATTGACGGAAAGAAAGTCGTAAAGAATTAAAGAATTGAAGAGTTGAAGAATTGAAGTTTTTGAATTCATAATTGGAGTAAAACAATGGAAAAGAAAGTATATGTGACTCCAGCAATGGGGTACCAGCAGATGGAAAGCAGGGAAATGCTGTTAGGCGTCAGCGGTGACGGTGCTGGTGTGAATGCCGGTTATGGCGGTGTGGACACTGGCGGCTCTAAAGACCCCAGCGCCAAGATGCGCACGGAGGAAGACTTTTTCTCCGACGAAGAGGATCTTTGGTAAAACTCTATAAGTGCAAAAAAGAGACCCCCGTTCCCAATTAATAGGCAACGGGGGTTTTATTGTATTGGTAACGGAAATGTCAATTCACAGGCAAGCCCGTTGCCATTGTAAGCTCTCATTGGGAACCATTCTTAGCGACCATTTCATGCAGGTATCCCAGATAATGTAGAAGGTAAAGGTGCTGTAGCATCCAACAGCATAGATTGTAGAATGATGGTTTTTCTACCATCTATTTGAAAAAAGTTTTGCCCCTTTTGTTGGTAACTTTCAGAGAAAAAATCGGGTTCTGACACAATAAAATGGGGGAAATGGAGTTATTTATTAGTGATGACAAGGCGTGGATTAGCGGCTTTGGCTCTCGTGCTGATGTGTGTGTCGGCGGTGAGAGCGCAGTGGGATGTGCAGTTTACTGACTACACAACCCTTAAATCGTTTTATAATCCGGCGGTGTCGGGTACGGATGGGATGCTGAATGTGGCGGCTGTCTATTCGATGCAGACGTCTGGCTACAAGAAGGCTCCAGCGACGTTGTATGCGTCAGCTGACTTGCCCGTGTATTTCTTGAGCCCACGTCATGGTGTGGGGTTGAGTTTCTTCAACGAGAATGTGAGCATCTTCACCACGACCAAGATAGCTTTGCAGTATGCTTACAATCTGAAAATCAGCAGGCGTGGGCGTTTGGCTGCGGGTGTGCAGGGAGGACTGATGACGGTGAAGGCGAGCAAAAATAGCTTTGAGCTGGAGGATAACAAGGACCCGGCTTTCCCTTCGTCGGAGCAGAAGGGCAACAAGGTGGATCTGGGTGCAGGTTTGTATTATTACCATCCGAAGATGTGGCTGGGTGTATCAGGACAGCACTTGCTGGCACCCACAGTGGTGTTGGGTTTGACGAACGAGGTGGAGATTGCTCGTATGTATTATTTGATGGGTGGATGCAATATTAAAATAAAACATTCGTTATTAACATTGCAGCCTTCTTTTCTGGTGCAGTCGGACTTTGACCATTGGCGCGAGGATGTGCAGTGCAAGGTGCTCTATGAGCGCGATGATAAGAAGTTCTACGGGGGCTTGAATTATAGTCCTGACACGTCGGTGGCTTTCTTGGCTGGTGGCGTGTTCCATGGTATCAGTTTGGGCTACAGTTACCAACTCTACACTTCGGGCATAGGTTTGGGCAATGGCGCCCACGAGGTGGTGCTGAGTTACCGGACAGACCTCGACCTCTTCAAGAAGGGGAGAAACAAGCACAAGAGTGTGAGATGGTTGTAGGGAAATAAAGTTTAGAGTTGATAGTTTAGAGTTTAAAGACAAAAAGACAAGTTGGGAATATATAAACTTAAAATAAAACGATGAAAAAAGTATTGTTTGCTATATGTGCAGTGGTGCTCGCGTTGTCCGTTGCATCTTGCTTCTCCAGCAAGGGAGGCTCGAGTGCGTCGGGCGGAGAGGTGACTGGTGTCAGTGGCTCCTCGATGAGTGAACCTGCTCCTTATGGCATGGTATTGGTGAAGCGTGGCAGCCTCAAGATGGGTACCGACAAGACCGACAGTTTGTGGGGCAAGAATGTGCCGACGCGAGACATTAGTGTGGATGCGTTCTGGATGGACGAGAAGGAAGTGACCAACTCGATGTACCGCCAGTTTGTCTACTGGGTGCGTGACTCCATCATCCGTGAACGTCTGGCAGACCCTGCTTATGGTGGCGATGAGAGTTACAAGATTGAAGAGGACAAGTATGGTGAGCCCGTCACCCCTCATCTGAACTGGAACAAGGCATTGCCGCGCAATCCGGATGAAGACCAGCAGCGCGCTATGGAGAGTGTCTACACGTTCCACCCTGTGACGGGCGAGAGAATGCTGGATGTGAAGCAGTTGAACTATCGCTATGAGGTGTTTGACTACGTGATGGCGGCCAAGCGCAAGTATCGTTTGGATCCCGGGGAGCGCAACCTCAACACCGACTTTGATAATGACCCGAATGAGGTGGTGATGATTTCGAAGGACACGGCATACGTGGACGATGACGGCAACATTCATCGCGAAACCATCACGCGTCCGCTGAGCAGCATGTGGGACTTCGTCAACACCTATATCGTCAATGTATATCCCGACACCACTTGCTGGATTAACGACTTCCAAAATGCGGAGAACGAGGTGTACATGCGTCTCTATTTCACACATTCCAACTACAACGAATATCCTGTGGTGGGTGTGAACTGGGAGCAGGCCAATGCCTTCTGCAACTGGCGTACAGACTTCCTCATCAAGGGTCTTGGCCCACAGGCAAAGTTCGTGCAGCGCTATCGCCTGCCCACTGAGGCAGAATGGGAGTTTGCCGCTCGTGGCAAGGATGGCAACGAACTGCCTTGGCAACAGGAGGGCGTGTCGAGCGACAAGGGTTGCTACTACGCCAACTTCAAGCCTGACCGAGGCAACTATACGAAGGACGGCAACCTGATTACGTCGAGGTGCGGTATCTACAGCGCCAACTCCAATGGCCTTTACGACATGGCGGGCAATGTGGCCGAGTGGACTAGCACCGTCTATACTGAGGCAGGTGTGCTCTCCATGAGCGACATGAACCCGACGCTGACCTACAACGCCGCGAAGGAAGACCCCTACGCGCTGAAGAAGAAGAGTGTGCGTGGCGGTTCGTGGAAAGACCCAGAGAGTTTCATCAAGAGCGCATGGCGTTCGTACGAGTATCAGAATGTGGGTCGCTCCTTTGTCGGTTTCCGATGCGTCCGTTCGCAGGTGGGCACAGCGTCAAAGGCGAAGAAATAAGAGAAAGACCCCCTTTGTCCTTTGGACATCTCCCCCTCTATGGGGAGAACCTTGCGGGGTGTCAGGAAATGTAAAATATATTTAATAACTAATAAAAAAATCCTCCAGTCAGAAAACAAACCGGATGGCTCGCCCCATAGAGGGGGAGATGTCCAAAGGACAGAGGGGGTCTATCATTATGGCAACACAATATACAGGAATACAGAAATGGCTTCGCACGAAGCGTGGTCAGACTTTTTTGAACTATGCTTATAGTTGGGGTGCATCCGTCGTGATTGCAGGTGCCCTCTTCAAACTCACCCACACCGATGGTGCAGACATCATGCTCTGGTTGGGTATGGGCACAGAGGTCATCGTGTTCTTCTTGGCTGGTTTCGAACCGCAAGAGAGTATGGATGCACAGGAGTTGGCTGAGGAAGTGGCAGAGAATGCAGCTATTGTGGCACAAACCAATTCTTCCCTTTCTGAAGAGACGGTGGCAGCCTTGGCCAATGCCGCTACAAGTGCATCACGCGTACCTATTACTGGTGGCACTGTGGTTGTTGGTGGCGGAGGTGTGCCAAGTGGTGGCACGATTGTCATCAATGGTGGTGGCGGCTCCAACGCTGGAGGTGCTGCTGCTTCTGCTGGCGCTGTTGGTGGTAAAGAAGAGGCTGTCGATGCTGCCCAGTTGGCAGAGAACATCTCGTCGGCACCTGTATTCCGCTCGGCTCAGTTCCAGAGCATGGCACCTGAGATGCAGGAGGCTACCAAGGCGTATGTGGAGCAGTTGACCGAACTGACCGACACGCTGAAGAAGGTGGCCGAGCAGAGTGCACGTCTCACTCGCGACTCCGAGGAGATGGAGAACATGAACCGCACCCTCACAGGCATCAACCGCTTCTACGAGATGCAGTTGAAGAGCGTAGGCACTCAGTCGGCCACTATCGACGAGGTGAACGAGCAAACCAAGAAACTCGCTATTCAGTTGCAAGAACTGAACGACGTCTATTTCAAGATGGTTGAAGCCCTGAAAATGAAGATAGCATGATACGAAAGAAGTTAACTCCGCGACAGAAGATGATCAATCTGATGTACGTTGTGCTCATGGCTATGCTTGCGCTCAACGTTTCGTCAGACGTGCTCGAAGGCTTCTCGCTCGTGGACGAAGGTCTGAATCGCACGAAAGCCAACTCCACCACCCAGAACGAGGCTATCTATAAAGAACTGGAGGAAGCCATGAAGCAGAATCCGGAGAAGACTCGCCAGTGGTATGAGAAAGCGCAACAGGTGCACAAGATGTCCGACTCGCTCTACTCGTTTGCCGAGGCGCTGAAGTGGGAGATTGTGCGTGAGGCTGATGGTGACGATGCCGACCTGAACAACATAGAAGGCCGTGACAATCTCGAGGCACCCACCCACGTGATGCTTGCATCGGGAGTGGGGAAGGGTGGCAAACTCAAGAAGGCCATTGAGCATTATCGCGAGGGCATCACCTCGATGATTAACGATGAGAACCAGAAGAAGATTATCAAGGCGAACCTGAGCACCGAGGTGCCGAAGAAGGCCAAGTTGCAGGGCAAGAACTGGCAGGAGTACATGTTTGAGAACACGCCTGTGGCGGCTGCTATCACGTTGCTCACCAAACTTCAGACCGATGTGCGCCATGCTGAGGGCGAGATGCTTCACCAACTGGTGGCCAACATCGACGTGAAGGACGTGCGTGTCAACCAAATCAACGCCTATGTCATTCCGAACGCCCAGACGGTGGTGCGTGGTGGCCGATTCTCCGCACAAATCATTATGGCAGCCGTCGATACAACACAGCGCCCGGAGATTTATGTGGGCAACACCTTGCTCAAGTCGGAAAATGGACGCTATGAGACCGTGTGTGGTTCTACAGGCGAATTCACCCTCAAAGGCTACCTCATCATGAAGAATGGCAACGGCGAGACCATACGGCGCGAGTTCTCTCAGCCCTACACCGTTGTGGAGCCATCGGCCACGGTGAGTGCCACCATGATGAACATGCTCTATGCGGGTTATCAGAACCCCATCAGCGTGAGTGTGCCAGGTGTGCCCACCAACAAGATTAACCTCTCCATGACCAACGGAACCCTCACCAAGAAGGATGGAGGCAACTATGTGGCGGTGCCCTCCAAGGTGGGCGAGGATGTGACTTTCACGGTCACTGCTCAAAACGAGGGCCGTTCGCAGGAGATGGGCAAGTTCACCTTCCATGTGCGCAAGTTGCCCGACCCGACGGGTTATCTGCAATACACCGATGCAAAGGGTAACAGCAGCCGATTCAAGGGCGGTCGTATCTCCAAGCAGGCCATTGTGGCTGCTGGAGGCATAGGGGCGGCTATCGACGACGGATTGCTCGACATCTCCTTCCGAGTGCTCGGTTTCGAGACCCTTTTCGTCGACAACATGGGTAACGTGGTGCCCGAAGTCAGTTCGTCGGCTTCCTTCACGCCTAACCAACTCAACCGCATCCGTTCCTTGAGCCGCGGTAAGCTCTTCAACATCAGCCGTATCCGTGTGGTTGGTCCCGACGGCATAGAAAGAACATTGACATCCCCTGTGGAGGTCATCATAAATTAAGAAAGAAGACCCCCTCTGCCTGAAAGGCATCTCCCCCTCTATGGGGAGAAGGCCATGCGGAATGTTGGGGAATAATAAACATCTAAAACAAGTCACCCCCGCTTGACAAACAAGCCGGATGGTTCTCCCCATAGAGGGGGAGATGCCTTTCAGGCAGAGGGGGTCTGTAATTATGAGACGTTTTATTATCATACTGATTACCTTCTGCGTGGCAGGCACGATGGTTGCCCAGCCACAGAAGAGCCGAGTGCAGAACGCAAGGACAACGGCTGCAAAGAAGACTGATGCTGCAGGCAACGACAGAGCCAGCCTCATGTTCCCCACCGCGGTTGATGTGCCTGAAGACCCCAGTTGGCGACGCGACATCTACCGTTCCATCGACCTGACCAAGGACGAGAATGCGGCACTCTACTATCCAGTCGAGCCACAAGGCGGCAACATGAACTTGTTCACGTTGCTGTTCAGGTTGCTCAACACAGGCAAGATTCCTGCCTACGAGTATCAGTTGGATGGTGTGGAAAACTTCCAGCAAAGCAACCGCATGCACTTCAAGGACTTGCTGGAGCGTCAGGATATCTTCTACGAGGTGGATGGCAACAGCATCAAAGTGGCTCAGAGCGACATACCTTCTTCCGAGGTGCTCAGTTACTATGTGAAGGAAAGCAGTTACTACGACCAGAACACGGCCACCTATCACAGCCGCATCGTGGCGCTTTGCCCTGTGCTGCATCGTGCAGCCGACGAGTTCTCCTACTCCGACAACGTGCAGAAGCGTCCCCTCTTCTGGGTGAAATACGACGATGTCAAGACTTATCTCAGCGGTCAGGAAGTGATGACCAGCAACCTCAACAACGCTGCCCGCATGTCGATGGACGATTTCTTCTCCACCAATCACTATAAGGGTGAAATCTACATGACCACCAACATGCAGAATAGGTCGCTGCAGCAATACTGTGCTACCGACTCCCTGCTGAAGAAGGAACAGAACCGCATCGAGAAACAAATCACCGACTTCGAAGAGCACATTTGGAGCACTCCTGTCGATTCTGTCGAGCAGGCCAGACGCGACTCCATCGCCGCTGCATCGGCCAAGGGCAAGAAGGGCAAGTCTGTTGCCGGGAAAGCCTCCTCGTCAGCCTCACGCACCAGCCGTCGTGGCTCCTCCGCCTCTTCGGGCAAGAAAGAAAGGTCGGGTGGTGGCTCCTCAGCAAGTGGCGGCGCTCCCCGTGTGTCTGTCAGAAGGCAGCGTCACTAATTTTTCCTCCATATACCGTATCTTTTCTGTACGGTTTCCTACGGATTCCTGTCGTTGTGTCATGCGAGACAACGGCAGGAATTCCTTTTTTTCTGTAACTTATTGTAAAGAATGTGAAACATGGGCTGTCGTGGCTTTCTCACGTATCGTTGTACCTTTGTGGCACCAAAACCTGTATTTTTATGAAAAGAAAGAGATTCGTGACGGTATGCATCGCCTGCGTTGTGGCGGCGATGAGTGCAATGGCACAAGGAAGTTTTTGTATAGCCAAAGACGGCAAAGCGGCTCCCGTCGTGGTGGATGAGAAGGATTGGGCAGGAGTGATTCGTGCTGCCCGTGATTTGGGCGACGATGTACGGAAGGTGACGGGAACGGCGAGTGCCGTGGAAATTGAAAATGGGAAGTTGAAACTTGAAAATGGCACTGGTGCCATTTGCGTCGGAACCATCGGCAAGAGCCGCCTGATTGACGGGCTTGTCAAGCAGAAGAAACTCGATGTGAGCAAGGTGAAGGGGCAATGGGAGTCGTTCGTCATCGATGTGGTGGACGGCCGTCTTGTGGTGGCTGGAAGCGATAAGCGAGGCACTATCTACGGCATCTACGAGATAAGCCAGAGGATAGGCGTGTCGCCTTGGTATTGGTGGGCAGATGTGCCCGTGCAGCATCAGGATGAGGTGTATTGGACGGACGGGCGTTTTGTGCAACCATCGCCGAAGGTGAAGTATCGGGGCATCTTCATCAACGACGAGTGGCCCTCGTTTGGTGGTTGGGCAACGGAACACTTCGGAGGCGTGAACTCCAAGATGTATGCCCATATGTTTGAGTTGCTCTTGCGCCTGAAGGCCAACTACCTGTGGCCAGCCATGTGGGATTCTCGCTTCAACGAAGATGACCCGCTGACTCCGAAAGTGGCCGACGAGTATGGCATTGTGATGGGCACTTCTCACCACGAGCCGATGATGCGGGCACACAAGGAATATGTGTACAGGAAGGACAGCATCGGCCCTTGGGATTACTCGGTGAACAAGGAACGGCTCGACCGTTTCTTCCTCGAGGGCATGCAGCGCAACAAGAACTACGACAACCTCGTGACCATCGGCATGCGTGGCGACGGCGATGTGGCGATGGGGAAGGGCAACGACGAGGACAACATGAAGACCTTGGCCGAAGTGTTGAAGGGTCAGCGTGCCATCATCAAGAAGGTGTACGGCCGTGAGGATGCAGTGCCGCAATTGTGGGCTATCTTCACCGAGGTGCAGCGCTACTACGACGCAGGCTTCACGGTGCCCGACGACGTGACCCTGCTGCTTTGCGACAACAACTGGGGTTACATCCGTCGCATCGGCCGCGACTTCGAACGCAAGCGCAAAGGAGGGCTTGGCCTCTATTACCATATTGACATGAACGGTGGGCCTTGGAACGACCGATGGGTGAACACCACCACCATTCCCAAATTGCGCGAGCAACTCAACCTCGCCTATCAGACGGGCATCGACCGCATTTGGATTATCAACGTGGGCGACCTGAAGCCCAAAGAAGTGCCCATCGACTTCATCATGCACTATGCATGGAACCCCGAAGTCATCAAGGCTGGCGACGAGCAGGCGTGGCTGGAGCAGTTCTCAGCGTCCGTGTTCAGCAGTTGCCCCGCTGAAATAGCCAAAGAAGCTGCTGACCTCATTGCCAAATACTCGAAATACAATCTTTGGCGCAAAGCCGAAGCACAAGTGCCTGGTATTTTCAACAAGGAGGAAATGGCCTATACCGACAGCCTTTGGCTCTCCCTCGCTGCCCGTGCAGAGGCTCTTCGCACGAAGATTCCAGCCGATGCGCAGGATGCCTACTACCAGTTAGTGTACTACCCCGTGGTGGCGAGTGCAGGAGTGGCTCAGATTTACAACGCAGCCACCCGTGGGAACTCTCCGCTCGTGGAGCAACTGATGGCTCGCGACCGCCAACTCAGCGACTACTACCACCAAGTGGCTGGCGGCAAGTGGAACAAGATGATGCAGGACAATCACATCGGCTATACCAAGTGGTCGATTCCCGACAAGAACGTCAACCCTGTAACTCTCGGCTTCAAGGTTGACCATATCGCCAGCAGCACGGCATCCACCCTCGAATACAGCATCCCTGCCCATCGCTACACCCGCAAGACCGACGGCAAGGAAGCCACGTGGACGTTCCTGCCCGATCTCGGACGCGCCGACGGCTGCATGGGCAGCAGCAACGTGAAGGCACAAGACAGCGGAGCCACCCTCGAATATGAAGTCAATCTCACTGCTGAAGGAAAAGTTGCCATCGGCATCCTCCCCACACAGGACATCTATCCTGCTCGTGGCCTCCGCATCGGCGTGCAGATAGACAATCAGCCCATGCAGACGATTGATGCCCGTCGTGGCCTTGTCGACACCTTCTCGGAGTACAATCCGCAGAATCTCTCACGCTCCAAAGTGCTGAAGCCCCTGCCACCACGCAGCCGCCTCGCCCTGAGCGGATTCTGGCAAGGCCGTCAACTGCCCCGTCGCGACGAAGTGTTCGACAACCTCCGTTGGCTCGATGCCACCTTCTCCGACATCACAGAAGGCAAGCACACGCTCAAAATCATCATGATTGACCCCGAAATCGTGGTCGAGCAAATCGTGGTCAACCCCGACAACAACCACTACAGTTACTTCGGGAGCCCTACATTATGATATCCTATAAAGAACGTGCGTTCGAACTCGAATGCACGTTCTTTCTTTCTGTCCCTGCAATTTCGTCCTCAAAAAGTTGGTTTTGAGTTTTTTTCTTTGCCGTTCGGTGAAAATGATGTACCTTTGCAACTGTTTTTTGAATATGGTACCCTAAAGATATACGGAATGAAGGTATTAAAGTTTGGCGGAACATCGGTTGGTTCCGTGGAGAGCATTCTCAATTTGAAGAAGATTGTGGAGGGACAGGATGAGGCTGTCGTTGTGGTGGTGTCGGCTTTGGGCGGCATCACCGACAAGCTCATCAACACGTCGAAACTGGCGGTTTCAGGCGACGCGTCGTACCTCACGGCTTATGAAGAGATGGTGGAGCGTCACCACCGGATGATTGACGCCATTATCACAGACACAGAGAGAAAACAGACGTTGCTGGCAACGGTGGATGAGTTGCTGGGTCAGTTGAAGAGCATCTATCAGGGTGTATTCCTGATTGGCGACCTGAGCGAGAAGACGAGCAACGCCATCGTTTCGTATGGTGAGCGCATCTCGAGCAACATTGTTGCCACGCTTATCGAGGGTGCCAAGTGGTATAACTCGCTGGAGTTCATCAGGACGAAGAAGAAGCAGGGCAGGAACCTGTTCAGCAATACGATGAGCCAGCCGTTGATTCTGGAGGCGTTTAAAGACTTCGGGAATGTGGGTGTTTGTGGCGGTTTCATCTCGACAGATTGTGTGACGGGCGAGGTGACGAACTTGGGTCGTGGTGGCTCTGACTACACGGCGGCCATTCTGGCGGCTGCGCTGAATGCCGATGTGTTGGAGATTTGGACGGACGTGTCGGGCTTCATGACGGCCGACCCGCGTGTCATCAACAACGCTTATCCGATTGACAAACTTTCCTACGTGGAGGCGACGGAGTTGTGCAACTTCGGTGCGAAGGTGGTTTATCCGCCGACGATTTACCCCGTGTGCATCAAGAACATCCCGATTCTCATCAAGAATACGTTCCGACCAGAGGATAAGGGAACGATTATCACCAATTTGGTTGAAGGAGAAGATGAGGGACGTGCCATCAAGGGCATCAGCAGCATCAACAACACGAGCCTGATTACGGTGAGTGGTTTGTCGATGGTGGGTGTGATTGGCGTGAACCGCCGCATCTTCACGGCATTGGCCGAGAATGGAGTGAGCGTGTTCATGGTGAGTCAGGCTTCGTCGGAGAACAGCACCTCCATTGGTGTGACCGACGATGATGCCGACCGCGCCTGTGAGGTGCTGAACCGCGAGTTCGCGAAGGAGATAGAGATGGGTGCGATGTACCACATGAAACTGGAGCGCGACTTGGCGACGGTGGCCATTGTGGGCGAGAACATGAAGCATACGCCTGGCATTGCGGGTAAACTCTTTGGCACGTTGGGCAGGAACGGTATCAGTGTGATTGCCTGTGCTCAGGGTGCGAGCGAGACAAACATCTCGTTTGTGGTGGAGCGGAAGAGCCTCAGAAAGTCGCTGAACGTGATTCATGACTCGTTTTTTCTGTCGGAATATCAGGTGCTGAACGTGTTCCTGTGTGGTGTGGGCACTGTGGGTGGAAGCCTGCTGGAGCAGATTGCCGGCCAACGCGCGAAACTGATGAAGGAGCGTAACCTGCAAATCAATGTGGTGGGCATTGCGAGCGGCCACAATGCGATGTTTGACAGAAACGGTATCGACCTTGCTCAGTTTGAGGAGGGTGGAAAGTTCTCCATTGCCCGGTTGCGTGCAGGATTGAAGCAGGCCGAGGCAAGCAACATCGACCGTCTGAAGGAGGAAGTCATTGGCATGAACATCTTCAACAGCGTGTTTGTGGATTGTACGGCCAGTGCCGAAGTGGCAGGGCTGTATGAAGACTTGCTGAGCAATAACATCTCGGTGGTGGCTGCCAACAAGGTGGCTGCATCGAGTGACTATAACAACTACGCACGACTGAAGGCAACTGCCCGCAGACGTGGCGTGAAATATTTGTTCGAGACGAATGTGGGTGCAGGTCTGCCCATCATCAATACCATCAACGACCTCATCAACTCGGGCGACAAGATTCTGAAGTTGGAGGCCGTGTTGAGCGGTACACTCAACTTTATCTTCAATACGATTTCCGCCGATGTGCCCTTCAGCGAGACAGTGCGTCTGGCCAAGGAGGAAGGATATGCGGAGCCCGACCCACGTATAGACTTGAGTGGTAAGGATGTGATTCGCAAGTTGGTTATCCTCTCCCGTGAGGCTGGCTACAAGATGAATCAGGAGGATGTGGAGAAGCATCTGTTCATTCCGCAGTCGTTCTTCGACGGCTCGTTGGAGGACTTCTGGAAGAACCTTCCATCGCTGGATGCCCAGTTCGAGGCAGAACGCAAGGAAGTGGAGGCAGCCCATCAGCACTGGCGTTTCGTGGCCAAACTGGAGAACGGCAAAGGCTCTGTTGCTCTGCAGCGAGTGGGTGAACGCCATCCCTTCTACGACCTCGAAGGCTCCAATAACATCATCCTCATCACAACGGAACGCTACAACCAGTACCCGATGCTCATTCAGGGTTATGGTGCCGGTGCATCAGTCACTGCTGCCGGTGTGTTTGCTGACATCATGAGTATTGCGAATATCTAAGGTAAAAGTGAAAAATGAAAAGTGAAAAATTTGCTACCACATGTGTTGGTCTTTTGGTAGCGTAACGTTTGCGGTAGCAAATTCTTCACTTTTCACTTATACCTTTTACTTTTTTAGCGAAGCGATATATGAAACATATCATCATCTTGGGCGACGGAATGGCCGATTGGCCGGTTGAGTCGCTGGGAAATAAGACATTGATGCAATATGCCGAGACGCCCTACATGGACATGTTGGCCAGAATGGGGCGTTGCGGCATGCTGAAGACGGTGCAGGACGGATTTCACCCAGGCTCAGAGGTGGCGAACAGCAGCATCCTCGGATATGACCAGAATGAGGTGTATGAAGGAAGAGGACCACTGGAGGCTGCCAGCATCGGGGTGGATTTGGCTCCCGACGATATGGCGATTCGCTGCAACATCATCACGCTGGAGGATGGGAACATCGTCACGCACAATGGAGGAAATCTGCAGACGGATGATGCGGCTGTGTTGATTGACTATCTGAACGAGCATCTGGCTACAGACAGGGTGAGATTCTATTGTGGTGTACAATACCGCCATCTGCTCGTCATCAAGGGCGGCAACAAGCATGTGGAATGTCAGCCGCCACACGACCATCCAGGCGAACCTTGGCGTCCGCTGCTTGTTACGGCAAAGGCAGACGCACCTAAAGATAACGAACTGACGGCTCAGGAAACGGCTGACTTGCTCAACGGCTTGATTCTCCGTTCGCAGGAGTTGCTGGCACGTCATCCCTACAACGTGGAGAAGGCGAAGCGTGGCGAACGTCAGGCGAACAGCATCTGGCCTTGGGCTGGTGGGTATCGTCCCCACATGGTGCCGCTCACAGAGACTTTCCCGCAAATCAAGCGAGGTGCTGTGATAACGGCGGTGGACTTGATTCGTGGTATCGGCACGTTGGCAGGATTGCGAGTGATTGATGTGCCAGGAGCCACAGGTTTGGCCGACACCAACTACGAAGGCAAGGCTCAGGCAGCCATCAAGGCATTGGAGACGGACGACTTCGTCTATGTGCATGTGGAGGCTTCGGATGAGGCTGGACATGATGGTGACTTGGGGCTGAAACTGAAGACCATCGAATATTTGGACAGCCGCATTGTGAAACCTATCTATGAAGCCGTGAAGGATCAGCAGGTGGCCATCGCCGTGTTGCCCGACCATCCGACACCTGTGGCACATCGCACCCATACGAATGAACCCATCCCTTTCCTGATTTATGCACCAGGCATAGAGGCAGATGAAGTGGAGACATTTGACGAGGTGGCCTGCCAGAAGGGCAGTTACGGGTTGCTGGAGAAAGATGGATTTATTAAAGAACTCATGAAGATATAAAAAAGATAAGCATGAAATTTTATTCGACTAACGGACAAGCACCTATCGCCACACTGGAGAAGGCGGTGGTGAAAGGACTCGCAGAGGATAAGGGACTCTATATGCCTGAACGCATCAAGGCCTTGCCTCAGGAGTTTTTCGACAACATAGAGAACCTCTCTTTCCAAGATATTGCCTATACGGTGGCCGATGCCTTCTTTGGCGAGGATGTGCCTGCTGAGGATTTGAAGCGGATTGTGTATGACACGCTGGCATTCGACTGCCCTTGTGTGAAAGTGACCGACAGCATCTACTCGCTGGAACTTTTTCATGGTCCCACGCTCGCGTTCAAGGATGTGGGCGCACGTTTTATGGCGCGTCTCTTGCAGTTCTTCCTGAAGAAGGAAGGAGCAGGACAGGTGAACGTGCTTGTGGCCACCTCGGGTGACACGGGAAGTGCTGTGGCAAATGGTTTCCTCGGTGTGGACGGCATTCATGTGTATGTGCTCTATCCGAAGGGAAAAGTAAGCCCGATTCAAGAATGTCAGTTCACGACGCTGGGCAAGAACATCACCGCAGTGGAGGTGGATGGCGTGTTTGACGACTGTCAGGCACTGGTAAAGAATGCCTTTATGGATGCCGACTTGAACAAGCACATGCAGTTGACCTCGGCCAACTCCATCAATGTGGCTCGTTTCCTTCCGCAGGCATTCTACTACTTCTATGCATACGCTCAGATGAAGAAGAAGGGTTTAGCCGACCAACTGGTGGTGTGTGTGCCATCGGGCAACTTCGGTAACATCTGCTCGGCACTCTTCGGCAAGAAGATGGGGCTGCCCATCAAGCGTTTCATTGCTGCCAACAATGCGAATGACATCTTCTTTAAGTATCTGCAGACAGGCAAGTATGAACCCAAGGCATCGGTGCAAACTATTGCCAATGCGATGGATGTGGGCGACCCAAGCAACTTTGCCCGTGTGTATGACCTCTATGGCAAGAGCCACGAAGCCATCTGTGCTGACATCAGTGGTGCGACGTACAAGGATGAGCAGATTGCCGAGACCATCAAGGAGGTGAAGGCCGCCACGGGCTATGTGTGCGACCCTCATGGTGCCTGTGGTTTCCGTGCCTTGCAGGAGGGCTTGAAAGAGGGCGAAGTGGGTGTGTTCCTTGAGACGGCACATCCAGCCAAGTTCAAAGATACGGTTGACCGCATCCTTGGCGGCGACATCGAGATTCCTGCCAAGTTGCAGGCCTTCATGCAGGGCACCAAGCAGAGTGTCCCCATGAGCAAGGACTTTGCCGACTTCAAGCAGTTCCTGATGAAAGAGTAGGGGATGTGCGGTGAGCACGATGATTATTGTGGTGGACAATGATGGTTTAACTTCAAAAAGACGAACAACATGAAACCCAGCAAACAGCAGCGACGCACCGATATGACCCGCTTCTTGATGAAGAGCATCTTGGTCATCGTCTCCACAGCACTTGTGGTTTACTTCATGCCACGCGGAGATGAGTTTGGTTATCTTTACGAAGTCAATAAGCCCTGGAATTACGGCTTGCTCATAGCTAACACCAAGTTCCCCATTCTCAAGAACGACTCCATCATCAAGCAGGAACAGGCGGCTACGATACGCAGTTTCCAACCCTACTACAACTCCAATCCTGCTGTCAGGGATTCGATGGTTCGCCGTCTCTACGCTTACGCTGCCAACGATTGGAAGGGGCAAAACTCGGCCATGTATGTTCACCACATCGCAGCCCTGCTGGACACCATCTATCGGCGTGGAGTCCTCTCCAGCGACGATTACACACGTCTTCAGGATGCTGAGCACCGCAAGAGCGTCAGGGTTGTATCGGGCAGCATCGCCACTTCCCAGACGTTGAACAACTTGTTTACGCCACGCATGGCTTATCACTACATCGTGACTGCCGACACGGCCAAATACTCCCCAGCCGTTCTGCGGCAATACAACATCAACGAACTCATCGTGCCGAATCTGGCGTATGATGCCCTGAAGTCGGAAACCGAACTGAGCGAATTGATGCAGCACATCTCCAGTTACAACGGCTATGTGCAGGCGGGTCAGAAGATTGTGGATAGAGGCGAAACCGTCACCGACGAAGTGTATGACATCCTCAGGTCATACGAGAAAGAGTATGAGCGTCGCAACACCACGACCACCAGCATTCCCTACCGAACCATCGGGCAAGCCGTCTTCGTGTTCATCCTCTTCTTTGTGCTCATCACCTATCTCACCCTCTTCCGTGCCGACTATTTTGAGAACGTACGCAACGTCACCCTGCTGTTCGCGCTGCCCGTCCTCTTCTGTATTGTCGCATCCCTCATGGTGTCACACAAGATACTCAACGTCTTCATGCTCCCATGCTGCTTGGTGGCCATCGTCATCCGTGTGTTCATGGATTCCCGAACGGCTTTCATGTTCCACTGCGCAATGGTGCTCATCATTTCCATCACCCTCGTGAGTTCATACGAGTATCTCATCCTGCAACTCGTGGCGGGTATGGTGGCTATACAAACCCTCAGAGAGCTCTCGCAACGCTCCCAAATTGTCCGTACAGCCTTCATCATCTTCTTGGTGTATGTTCTTTTCTACACGGGCTACTCTCTCCATCACGAGAACGACCTCAACACCGACACGTGGATGTACGTCTGCTTCACGGTCAACTGTGTGCTCCTCCTCTTCACATATCCCCTTCTCTGGATGCTTGAGAAAGTGTTTGGCTTCATCAGCGATGTCACACTTGTCGAACTCAACAACGTGCACAATCCTCTTCTGCAACGCATGACAGAAGTGGCTCCAGGCACCTTCCAGCACTCCATGCAGGTGGCCAATCTTTGTGCCGAAGTCGCCAACAAGATTGGAGGGAAGGCGCAGTTGGTGCGCACTGGCGCCCTCTATCACGACATCGGCAAGATGGAACGTCCTGTATTCTTCACTGAAAACCAGAACGGCATCTCGCCCCACAAGCACCTCACACCGCTGAAGAGTGCAGAGGTCATCATTGCCCACGTGAAGAACGGTGTTGCCCTTGCCGAGAAGAACCATATTCCCGAAGCCATCAAGCGTTTCATCACCACTCATCACGGATTGGGCAAGGCCAAATACTTCTACATCACCTACAAGAAAGACCACCCCGACGAGGAAATCGACGAGGCAGCCTTCGCTTATCCAGGCCCTAACCCCAGCACCAAGGAAGAGGCCATCCTCATGATGTGCGACGCCACCGAAGCTGCTTCCCGTTCCCTGCCCGAATACACGGAGGACAGCATCAACCAGTTGGTCGACAAGATTATCGACGCCCAGGTGGCCGAAGGCTTCTTCAGCGAGTGCGCCATCACCTTCAAGGACATTGCCATAGCCAAATCCGTGCTGAAAGAGAAACTGAAGACCATCTACCACACCCGTATCTCCTATCCAGAATTGGGAGAAGGAGAGGTGACTAGTTAAGGTGATTGGAGCGTGTTTCGCTCTTGACTTCCTTCCTCTATTCACCTATTTTCAGTATAATCTCCATGCAGCATTTCGTTAGTTTTAATAAGTGTTACACCATTTGATAATATGTATTTATCAAAAAAGAAAAAAGCCCATCATCGTGTGTACGGTGATGGGCTTTTCTGTATATTCGTTGTGACGAATTGCTTATTCCTGCACGTAGCTTGCCAACTGGTCAACATCAAGCTTGCTGATGTAGTTGAAGTGCTTGGCCACTTCGCTTTCGGCGTAGTTCATGAAGACCACGAGTGACTTGCCGAAAAGTTCGGGCGCACGCTGGGTGTCTTGCAGAAGCAGGTGGCACATGATGACGTAAGCAGTCATCTCGTAGAGCTTGCGGGCGCAGAGGTCGAGGAAATCCTGATTGCCTGGCTTCTTCGCCTTCTCGATGCTCTGAGCGAGCTTCTCAGCCATTGCCTTGATACGCTCTGCGTAGGCGGCATACTCGGCTGCAACGGGCTCTGCCTCGAAGTCCTTGATGACGTTGGCGTAGAAGCCTGAAGTGATGTAGCGGATGGCTGCAACGGTCTGGAGCTGAGTAGTACCCTCGTAGATGGACATGATGCGGGCATCACGATACACGCGCTGGCACTTGTACTCGAGCATGAAGCCTGAACCACCGTGTACTTGGATGGAGTCGTAAGCAGACTCGTTGGCGAACTCGGAGTTCATACCCTTGGCGAGTGGCGTGAAAGCATCGGCAAGTTTGCTGTACTTCTTGAACTCGTCACGCTCCTCTGGGGTGAGCTTGCGCTCCTTGCTGATGTCGTCGAGACACTTGTAGATGTCCACGTAACGAGCCGTCATGTAGAGGAGTGAACGACCGGCATCGAGTTTTGCCTTGATGCGGGCAATCATATCGTAAACGGCTGGGAAGTGGATAATCTCCTTGCCGAACTGCTTGCGGTCGCGAGCGTAGTTGATGGCCTCTTCGTATGCAGCCTGTTCTGCACCGACTGACTGAGATGCGATACCGAGGCGGGCACCGTTCATCAGACCCATCACATACTTGATAAGACCGAGCTTCTCAGAACCGCAGAGTTCTGCTTTGGCGTTCTTGTAAACGAGTTCACAAGTGGGGCTGCCGTGGATACCGAGCTTGTTCTCGATGCGGCGCACATTCACACCACCGTTGCGCTTGTCGTAGATGAACATGGAGAGACCACGACCATCGCGAGTGCCTTCCACTGAACGAGCCAGCACGAGGTGGATGTCAGCGTCACCGTTGGTGATGAAACGCTTCACACCATTCAGACGCCAGCAGTTCTCCTTCTCGTCGAAGGTAGCCTTGAGCATCACACTCTGGAGGTCGGAACCAGCATCTGGCTCAGTGAGGTCCATAGACATTGTTTCACCTGCACACACACGTGGAATATAACGCTTGCGCTGGTCTTCGTCACCGAACTCATAGAGGGTCTCGATACAGTCTTGGAGTGACCAGATGTTTTCAAAACCTGCATCACCTTCAGCGATGATTTCGTTGGCTGCTGTATAAACCACGTTAGGCAGGTTGAGGCCGCCGTAACGACGTGGCATCGTCATGCCGCAGAGTCCTGCCTTGATAGTGGCGTCGAGGTTCTCGTAGGTCTTGCTGGCATAGCGCACACGACCGTTCTCGCAGTGAGGACCTTCAGCATCCACATCCTCAGAGTTAGGGCCGATGATGTTGGCGTTGATGTCGCCTGTGATTTCGAGCAGGCTGTCATAGTTCTCCTGTGCATCCTCGTAGTCTTTGGGTGCATAGTCGTACTGACCGTAGTCAGCATAGTTTCTCTCCTTCAACTCAACGATGCGTTTCATCAAAGGGTGTTCCATGTGGAATTTAATCTCAGGAACGTCTGTATAGGAATTAGCCATGATTCTTTAGTTTTTATTCTTTAAGTCTCTGTAGGTATCGTAGAAGCGTATTGCAAAGAATATCGCGAATACCTCATCTAATAATCTATGCCACAACTCAAGGTCTGTCTGGAGTGAGCGATATATTAAAAATATAGCACAAGCAGCACGGAAGATTAAAAGCAGGACTTTTGTCTTCATGTTACTTACTATTCTTCTTGTAATACTTGATGAGTTTTGGAAC
>JAEEGS010000030.1 GCA_016280445.1 Bacteroidaceae bacterium | reverse complement strand
CTTTTACTTTTTACCTTTCACGCGGTAGCAAATTTTTCACTTATCACTTTTACTTTTTACCTTTCACGCGGTAGCAAATTTTTCACTTATCACTTTTACTTTTTACCTTTCACGCGGTAGCAAATTTTTCACTTATCACTTATAACTTTTAACTTAAAAATGACTATCATAGACGCACATTCCCACCTGTGGAAGACGCAGGACACATGGGTGGACGGAAAAAGAATCCTGTCGCTGAAGAACGGCAGGAGCATCTTTATGGACGAGGAGGTGCAGATGCTGCCTCCTTGGCTCATCGACGGGGTGAACTCTGCTGAGGTGTTCCTCTCCAACATGGATTATGCCCAGGTGGGTGCTGCCGTGGTGGTGCAGGAGGTGATTGACGGCAACCAGAACGAGTATCTGACGGAGGTGCAAAGGAAGTATCCCGAACGTTTCTTCTGCATGGGCATGGCCTGGACGCTGGACGAGGCGAAGGCGGTTCGTGCCGTAGGACTGAAGGGCATCGCCTTTCCAGGACACCGCATGAAGGAGTCGCTCCTGAGCCTTATACCTATATTTAAATATATGGAAGAGCAAGGCATGGTGCTGTCGATGTGTCTGGGCGAAAGCGAAGCGCAGATAGGGGAGATGAAAGAGGTGATACAGGAGTGCCCTCGGCTGAAAGTGGCGATTGGCCATTTCGGCATGGTGACTACGGATGCTTTCGAGAGTCAGGTGAAACTGGCGCGCGAGGGTGAGAACGTGATGGTGGAGTCGGGTGGCATCACCTGGCTCTTCAATGCGGAGTTTTACCCTTATCCCTCAGCCATCCGCAGCATCAAGCAGGCTGCCGAGTGGGTGGGCATGGACCGACTGATGTGGGGCAGCGACTATCCCCGCACCATCACAGCCATCACCTACAAGATGTCGTATGACTTCATCACCAAGTCGAAGGAACTGACCGAAGAAGAGAAGACTCTCTTCCTCGGACAAAATGCCGAACGTTTCTACGGCTTCAAGAATTTACCCGAATTACCGTATATTAAAAATATGTCAGAATAATTGAGGTAAAAGTGAAAAATGAAAAGTGAAAAATGAAAAGTGAAAAATGAAAAGTGAAAAATGAAAAGTGAAAAATGAAAAGTGAAAAATTTGCTACCGCACGTGTTTGTCCCACAGGTAGCTTGCAAGTGCGGTAGCAAATTCTTCACTTATCACTTTTACTTTTTACCTTTCACGCGGTAGCAAATTTTTCACTTATCACTTTTACTTTTCACCTTTCACGCGGTAGCAAATTTTTCACTTATCACTTTTACTTTTCACCTTTCATGCGGTAGCAAATATTTCACTTATCACTTTTACTTTTTACCTTTCACGCGGTAGCAAATTTTTCACTTTTCACTCTTCACTTTTCACTTAAGCAAAATAGCAATCATGAAGAAACCTTTAGTATCGAAGAAATACCTCTTCACCTTTATCCTCATCACATCGCTGTTTGCCCTGTGGGGCTTTGCCAACGACATCACGAATCCGATGGTGGCAGCGTTTCAGACGGTGATGGAACTCTCGGCGGCCAAAGCGTCGCTGATTCAGTTCGCTTTCTATGGCGGCTATGCCACGATGGCCATTCCTGCCGCCTTGTTCATTCGTAAGTATTCCTACAAGAGCGGCATCCTGCTGGGCTTGGCACTCTATGCTGTGGGTGCTTTCTTGTTCATTCCGGCGGCTGAGTGGCAGGAGTTCTCGTTCTTCTGTGTGTCGCTCTACATCCTCACGTTCGGCCTTGCCTTCTTGGAGACCACGGCCAATCCGTTCATCCTCTCGTTGGGAGAGAAGGAGACTTCGACCCGCCGACTGAATCTGGCACAGGCATTCAACCCTGTTGGCTCACTCAGCGGCATGGCGGTGGCTTCGTTCATCGTACTGCCCCATCTGCTTTCGGACAAGCGTGATGAGGCTGGACAAATCATCTTCCCGTTACTTTCAGAAGCAGAAAAGGCGGACATCCGTCTGCACGACTTGGCTGTCATCCGCAACCCCTACGTGGCCATCGGCTTGGTGGTGGTAGCGGTGCTGGTGATTATCGCCCTGACCAAGATGCCGAAGACGGAGAGCGAGGAGCAGAAGGCGGCTGGCAAGACACACACGGTGAAGGTGACTCTGAAGAACCTCTGGCACAACACCATCTATCGCGAGGGTGTCTTTGCGCAGGTCTGCTATGTGGCTGCACAAATCATGGTGTGGACCTTCATCATCCAGTATGCCGACCACTTGGGTATCAACAAGGCTACGGCACAGATGTACAACATCGTGGCCATGTCGATGAATCTGGGTGGACGCTTCATTGGCACCTTCATTATGCGCTATGTGAACACACGCAAGTTGCTCACCATCTTTGGAGTGGGGGCTTCGGTGTGCACGTTGGGCGCCATCTGCATCGAGGGCATGGGAGGACTCTACAGCCTCGTGTGCATTAGCCTCTTCATGTCCATCATGTTCCCCTCCATCTATGGCATCGCCTTGGAGAATGTGGACACGAAGGACACGCATCTGGGTGCCGCCTTCCTGGTGATGGCCATTGTGGGTGGTGCGCTCATGCCACCATTGCAGGGCTACTTGATTGACCAAGGCACCATCTGGGGTATGCCTGCCGTGAACATGTCGTTCATCCTGCCACTGGCATGTTTCTTGGTCATCATTGTGTATGGTTATCGTTCATACGTGCGGATAAAGGGTAAAGTTTAAAGTTGAGAGTTTAAAGTTTAAAGATATAAAAGATGAAAGCAATTCAAATCACTCACTCACAAGAGTTGAACATCATTGAAGTGGAAAAGCCAGCGGAACTGAAGGCTGGCGAAGTGCTGTTGAAACTGGAGTATGTAGGCTTCTGCGGCTCCGACCTCAACACCTTCTTGGGACGTAACACTATGGCATTGAACCCCGTCATCCCCGGGCATGAGGTGGGGGCTGTGATTGAGGCTGTGGGCAGCGAGGTGCCTGAGAACCTGACGGTGGGCATGGTTGTGACTTGCAACCCCTACACCAACTGCAACAAGTGTGCTTCGTGCCGCAATGGCAGAGTGAACGCCTGCCAGCATAACGAGACACTGGGTGTGCAGCGTAACGGCGCCATGAAGGAGTACATCGTGCTGCCGTGGGAGAAAATCATCCCTGCCGGCACACTCTCTGCCAAGACCAGTGCGCTGATTGAGCCAATGAGTGTGGGTTTCCATGCGGTGAGCCGTGCTCAAGTGACAGACGTGGACACCGTGATGGTGATAGGCTGTGGCATGGTGGGCATGGGAGCCATCGTGCGTGCTGTGACCCGTGGTGCCACGGTGATTGCAGCCGACCTCGACGATGAGAAACTCGCATTGGCCAAGCAGATGGGGGCTGCCTATGCCATCAACACGAAGACGGAGAATGTGCATGAACGTCTGGCTGATATCACAGATGGCTTTGGTCCCGATGTCATCATCGAAGCCGTGGGCAATCCCTTCACCTATCAGATGGCTGTGAACGAGGTGGCCTTCACGGGACGTGTCGCCTGCATCGGCTATGCCAAGCAGGACGTGACCTTCCAGACGAAACTCTTCGTGCAGAAGGAACTCGACATCCGTGGCTCCCGCAATGCCACCCCGATGGACTTCCGTGCCGTTATCCGCTATCTGGAGAGAGGCAACTGCCCTGTGGACGAACTCATCACGAAGGTCATCCGCCCAGAAGAAGCTCTGGAGACCATGCAGTGGTGGAGCGAGAACCCAGGCAAGGTGTTCCGCATCTTGGTGAAGTTTTAACCAGCCCACGCTTTGGGCGTTTGCTAACTTTCAATAGTCAATGATGAAAGTATTTGTCAGCGGTTGTTACGACCTTCTCCACAGCGGTCATGTCGAGTTCTTCCGACAGGCCAGCCAATATGGCGACCTCTACGTGGGCATCGGGTCGGATGCGACCATCCTTACCTATAAGAACCACAAGACGCTCTATCCGGAGCAGGAACGCCTCTTCATGGTGAAGAGCATCCGCTATGTGAAGGATGCCTTCATCAACCAAGGCTCTGGCGTGATGGACTTCATCCCCACGGTGGAGGCCTTGAAGCCCGACCGATTCGTGGTGAATGCCGACGGGTCGAGCGAGGAGAAACGTAAGTTCTGCGAAGAGCGCGGTATCGAATACATCGTGCTCGACCGCATTCCAGCCGAAGGATTGGAGGCGCGCAGCAGCACGAGCATCAAGGCAAGCCTCCAGACCCTTTCCCCAACTCTCCCCCGTAATGGGGAGGGAGACCATCCGGAAGGCTCTCCCCATCATGGGGGAGATGTCCGTAGGACAGAGAGGGTCTCCGAGGGCATTCCCACCCGTCTTGACCTCGCTGGCACATGGATTGACCAGCCTTACGTGAGCACTTATGCACCGGGATGGGCCATTACCATCTCGCTCTTGCCCACCTTCGAGATTCGTGAACGCTGTGGACTGTCCACTTCTACACGTAACCAAATCAAGCGCATCTGGCCAGTTCGTCTGCCCGACATGGATCCTGAGATGTTGGCCAAGCTGGTGTTCTGCTTTGAGAACGACCCTGAACGCACCGACGGCATCATCAGCGGCGCACAGGATGCTATCGGCATCTGTATGCCAGGACTCTGCCGCCACTACTACAACGCTCACTATTGGCCAGAGCGCATCGAGTCGTGTACTGACGAGTCCGTCCTCTGCTGGCTGGAACAGCATCTGTGCATGATACCGATGTTCCCGCGTCGTCCAGGCTGTTCGGTGGTAGAAGGAAAAGACATCAACGAAGCCAACGTGAAGGCCTTGGCTACAGCGGCCGACAACTGTTGGAAAGCCATTCTGCAGACAGACCTCAACGCTTTTGCGGCAGCCTACCAAGCCTCGTTCAATGCACAAATCACGCTTTTCCCGGCCATGATGCAGCCAGGGGTGCAGGACTATATAAACCAATATGCCCCGCTGCCCGATGTGCTGGCGTGGAAGATGCCAGGAGCAGGCGGTGGCGGCTATCTCGCCCTCGTTGTCAGCGATGCTCCCACTTTCTGCCAGCAACACGAAGAGGCTATACCACTCGCCATTCGCAGATAAGCCCACGCGCTTGGCGCATTATAACAGTCAATTGTCAATTATCTATGAAGCGTTACGTTCAGACCCTCGACTTGCACGACGACCCCGACATGATTCGGGAGTACCGCAAGTGGCACTCCAAGGAGCATCATTGGCGTGAAATCCGTGAAGGCATTCGTGCTGTCGGCATCTTGGAGATGGAAATTTACATCCTCGGCACACGTCTGGTGATGATTGTCGATGCACCCGACGACTTTGACTGGCAAGCAGCGATGGACAAACTCGCCACCTTGCCCCGACAGGCCGAATGGGAAGCCTTTGTGGCACGTCTTCAAGGTTGTAGCCCCGAAGCCCGCAGCGACGAGAAGTGGCAGATGATGGAAAGAATGTTTTACCTATATGAATAAATGAGAAGAAGTTAAAGAAAAATAACAATCATGAAGAAGAATCTTTTTACAGCCGTGATGCTCTTGACATCGGTGGCAATGCAAGCACAACAAACCTATAAAGTGCCAGTGTCGGAGGCTGATGAGCCAATGGCGACGGGACAATTCTCTCCCACATGGGAGTCACTGCGGCAATACGAAGTGCCTGAGTGGTTCCGCGATGCCAAGTTCGGCATCTGGGCACACTGGGGACCTCAGTGCGTGGAAGGCTCTGGCGACTGGATGGCACGTGAGATGTACATGGAGGGCAACTACAAGTACAATTATCATCGCGAACACTACGGCCATCCCTCTGAAGTGGGCTTTAAGGACATTCTTCCGCTCTTCAAGGCAGAAAATTGGACACCCGAAGAACTGGTGAAGTTCTATAAGGAAGAATGTGGCGCGCAGTACTTCTTCGCCCTTGGTAACCACCATGACAACTTCGACCTCTGGAACTCGAAGTATCAAGAGTGGAATTCACAGAACATAGGACCTCATAAGGACATCCTCGACGGATGGGCCAAGGCCGCCAAGAAGGCAGGACTCCCCTTTGGCATCTCCTTCCACGCAGACCATGCATGGACATGGTATGAACCCTCCCGACATTTCGACCTCAAAGGCGACAAACGAGGTGTGAAGTACGACGGTTGGCTGACCAAGGAGGATGGCTACAAACTCAATGCCGACGGCACTGAGAAATGGTGGAAAGGGCTCGACCCCCAGAACCTCTATGCCCAGAATCACGACTTCTCTGACAACACGTGGGATAACGGTGCCATCCATCGCCAGTGGGGTTGGCAGAATGGAGCCAGCACTCCTACGCAGGAGTATGTGACCAACTTCTACAACCGCACCCTCGATGCCATCAACCGCTATAACCCCGACCTCATCTACTTCGATGTTACTGTTTTGCCTTTCTATCCTGTGAGCGACGCAGGCATGAAAATTGCCGCCCACATGTACAACCACAGTGCCGCCACCCACAAAGGCAAGAACCAAGCCGTGGTGTTCGGCAAGATTCTGGAAGAAGACATGAAGGATGCGCTCGTGTGGGACGTGGAGCGTGGTGCTCCCAACAAGATTATGGAGCGTCCTTGGCAGTGCTGCAACTGCATCGGCGACTGGCACTACAACACTGGCACTTATAAAAACAACCACTACAAGAGTGCCCACACGGTGGCTAAACTCCTTGTGGACATCGTCAGCAAAAACGGGAACATGTTACTATCGGTACCATTGAGAGCCGACGGCACTCCCGACGAGAAGGAACTCGCCATCATGAAGGAGTTTGGTGCATGGATGAAGGTGAACAGCGAGAGTATCGTCAAGACTCGCCCCTGGAAAATCTTCGGCGAAGGTCCCATCGCCAATGCCGACATCAAGATTAATGCCCAAGGTTTCAACGACGGACAATACACCAAGGCAGGAGCAGAGGAAATCCGCTTCACACAAACGGATAAGAACGTGTATGTGACCGCCCTTGCATGGCCTGAGAACAAGACCATCACCGTCAAGGCACTTGCCGATGGCAGCGACCTCTATCCCAATGCCATCAAGAGCGTCGAACTTCTTGGCTACGGTAAGGTGAAGTTCACCCGCACGAAAGAGGCGCTGGTTGTGACCCTTCCAGAGAAACTGAACAACATCATGCCCGTGCTCAAAATAAAGAAATGAAGTCAATCGTCACCTTAGCTCTGTTTTGCTGTTCCTTTCTGACCCTTCAGGCTCAGAAGGGAGCCGCCATCAGCCCTTGTGGCCCTGTGCCGACTGAGAACCAACTGCGTTGGCAGGACATGGAGATGTATGCGTTCATCCACTATTCGCTGAACACCTACACCGATCAGGAATGGGGCTTCGGCAATGAAGACCCAAAGTTGTTTAACCCCAGCGACCTTGATTGTCGCCAATGGGCACGTGTCTGCAAGCAGGCCGGCATGAAAGGCATTATCTTCACCGCCAAACACCATTGCGGTTTCTGCATGTGGCCATCCAAATATACGGAGTATTCCGTGAAGAACTCTCCTTGGAAGAATGGTCAAGGAGATGTGGTGCGTGAATTGGCTGAAGCCTGCCGTGAGGAAGGATTGGAGTATGCCGTCTATCTCTCACCATGGGACAGAAACCATCCTGAGTATGGTAAGCCTGAGTATGTGACCTATTTCCGCAACCAGCTCCGTGAACTGTTGACGGAGTACGGTGATATGTTCGAGGTGTGGTTCGATGGTGCCAATGGCGGTGATGGTTGGTATGGTGGTGCCAACGAGATGCGCCGTATTGACCGCACGACCTATTACGAATGGCCAGAAACCTACCAAATGATTCGTGAGCTGCAACCCAAAGCTCTCATCTGGAACGATGGTAGCGATCGCGGTGATCTGCGTTGGGTAGGCACCGAAGCTGGTAACATTGGTGAAACGAACTGGAGCTTGTTGAATGACAAAGGCGATGTGCCTTACGAGCAACTGCACTACGGTTTGGAGAACGGCAACGTTTGGGTACCAGGCGAGACCAACACCAGCATTCGTCCTGGCTGGTTCTATCACGAGACGGAGAACGAGAACGTGAAGAGCCTGTCGAAACTGATGGACACCTATTATAAATCGGTAGGTCGCAACTCGTGTTTGTTGCTGAATTTTCCTATTGCTCCCAATGGCCGTATCCACCCTACGGACTCGTTGCGTGGCATCGCCTTCAACAAGATGATTCATGAGGTGTTTAAGAACGACCTTGCCAAGAAAGCAAAGAAGAAGACACAGGGGCATGAAACTCTCATCACCTTCAAGAACCCCACCACCTTCAATCGCTTCGTGGCTGAAGAAGACATCCGTTACGGACAGCGTGTGAAGAAGTTCTCGCTGGAGGCTGAGGTTGATGGGCAGTGGGTGCCCCTGAAGGATGAACTTGCAGATCGTGGTGACGGACTCACCACCATTGGCCACCGCCGCATCATCTGCTTCCCCAATGTATCCGCTACACGCTTGCGCTTCACCATACTCGACTCGAAGTGCGAACCTGTCATCAAGAAAGTAGCTGTCTATTTAGCACCCGAGATCAGCCAGGACACCCCCGATGCTGGCGAGAAACATAGCTCTAACTATTATATCTTCTTCGGAGCCGACAAGATGATGTTCGTGACACTCAATGATGAGACGACTGTCACAGGGTTCCGTTATCTGCCTCCACAGGATTCACGCGAGGGACTCGTCACTCATTACCGCATTTCCGCCACCACTGATTGGAGTCATTGGGAAATACTGGGTGAAGGAGAGTTCTCTAACATCGTGAACAATCCCATCTGGCAGACCGTACGTTGTAAACCCACCCGTGCCAAAGTCATCCGTGTGGAAGGACTGCGCTTGGCACAAGGAGAACGCATGGGTTACAGCGATGTGGAAGTTCTCACCGAATAAAACATAAGGTAATATGAAGAAAATACTGACAATGATGTTGATGGCCGCTACTGCGATGGCTGGTCACGCACAAGACAAACTGTATGCCGACGAGTTTCCACTCGGCGATGTAACCCTGTTGGACGGACCACTCAAAAAGGCGCGTGACCTAAATATCCAGACGCTGCTGAAGTATGATGTCGATCGTCTGCTGGCACCCTATTTCAAGGAGGCAGGATTGACACCGAAGGCCAAGACCTATCCTAATTGGGATGGGTTGGATGGGCACGTGGGTGGTCACTATCTGACGGCTATGGCTATGAACGCTGCTACAGGCAACGAGGAGTGCCGTATGCGTATGTTGTACATGATTGGTGAGTTGCAACTCTGTGCTAACGCGAATGCCATGAACCACCCCGAATGGGGTAAGGGCTATGTGGGTGGTATGCCCAACAGCGAGCGTATTTGGAGCAACTTCAAGAAGGGAGACTTTGGCGTGTACTTCGGTTCGTGGGCACCATTTTATAACCTGCATAAGATGTATGCGGGTCTGCGTGATGCTTGGCTCTACTGCGGTAACCAAGATGCCAAGAGGCTCTTCCTCGGTTTTTGTGACTGGGCAATAGACTTGACAGCTGGCCTTAGCGACCAACAGATGGAGAATATGCTGAGCAACGAGCATGGTGGTATGAACGAGGTGTTGGTGGATGCCTACGCTATTACGAAGGACAAGAAATACCTCGAAGCTGCCAAGCGTTTCTCACATCGCCGTCTTTTGACTCCGATGTCACAACATCAGGACAATCTCGACAATATGCATGCCAATACACAGGTGCCGAAGGTGGTGGGCTTTGAGCGTATCAGCGAACTCTGCGGTGATGAGACCTATCACGATGCAGCCGACTTCTTCTGGAACATAGTGACAGGGGAACGTTCGCTTGCGTTTGGCGGCAACTCGCGCCGTGAGCATTTCCCCAGCAAGGAGGCTTGCATCGATTTCATCAACGATATTGATGGTCCTGAGTCGTGCAACACCAACAATATGTTGAAGTTGACGGAGGATTTGTACCGTCGCAATCCCGAGGCACGCTATGCTGACTACTACGAATTGGCGACCTTCAACCATATTCTCTCGTCACAGCATCCAGAGCATGGTGGCTACGTGTATTTCACCCCAGCTCGTCCGCGCCACTACCGCAACTATTCCGCACCCAACGAAGCCATGTGGTGTTGCGTCGGCACAGGTATGGAGAATCATGGCAAGTATGGACAGTTCATTTATACTCATGTGAAGAATGCTCTCTATGTCAACCTCTTCGTGGCATCAGAACTGAACTGGAAAAAGAAAGGACTCACCCTGCGCCAGGAGACAAACTTCCCCTACGCTGAGACAAGCCGCATCACCATCACCAGCGGTAAGGGCGAGTTCCCATTACTGGTGCGCTATCCTGGTTGGGTGAAGCCTGGTGAATTTTCGGTGAAAGTCAATGGCCAACCCGTTGACATCATCACAGGTCCATCCTCCTATGTCACCATCAACCGCAAATGGAAGAAGGGTGATGTGGTAGACATCACATTCCCCATGCACAACAGCGTGAAATACCTGCCCAACGTGCCACAGTATATCGCCTTGATGCACGGCCCAATCCTGTTGGGTATGAAGACTGGTACGGAAGACTTGGCACATCTCGTGGCCGATGACAGCCGTTTCGGACAGTATGCAGGTGGCAAGAAACTGCCTATCAACGAGGCGCCCATCCTTGTCAACGATGACATAGAGGCTATCGCCAATCAACTGACACCCGTCGCAGGAAAGCCTCTGCACTTCACCCTCAGCACGAAGATGGAGAATGCCATCCACAATGAGATTCAACCTTTCTTCGAGATTCACGACAGCCGTTACATGATTTACTGGCTAGCTCTTTCGGAGCAGAGTTATAAGGGGTATTTGGCAGATTTGGCCAAGGCTGAAGAAGAGCGTCAAGCACTTGAGGCTCGTACGGTTGACAAAGTGCAGCCTGGTGAACAGCAACCAGAGACGGATCATCGTATGGAGACCGACCAATCACAAACGGGTAATACTAACGATGTGTTCTGGCGCGATGCCCGTGATGGCCATTATTTCAGTTATCTCATGCAGACCGCAGGACGCACCGACCTCAGTTTGCGTCTGAAGTTCTGGGGTGTTGGTGAATGGAAATCCCATGAGTTTGATGTCTTCATCGACGATGAGCTGCTCGTTTCCATCAACAACACGGGTAAGTACCGCATTTCACAATTCAAATATGAGACTTTTAGCATCCCTGAGAGTATGCTGAAAGGCAAGCAGCAGATACGTGTGAAGTTCGTAGCAAAGCCACGTAAACAAATCGGTGAGATATACGGTGTTCGACTTGTGAGTCCTGAAACGCAGCCATCAACAAAATGAAAACGATTGTATCTGCCATCACGCTGACGCTGTCCTTATTAGTTCAGGCACAAACAACCACGCATGACTGGGAGAATCCCACCGTTCTAGGCATCAATAAACTGCCATATCATGCGACTTTGCAACTACCATCGAAAGAAAAGGATTGTAAGGAAATTGTGTCGCTCGATGGACTGTGGAAGTTTCATTGGTCACCCAATCCTGAGGAGCGACCTGTAGGTTTTGAACAGGAGAGCTACGATGTGAGCGGATGGGACAGGATTGCTGTGCCTGGCAACTGGCAGATGCAGAACTTTGGACGGCCTATCTATGTGAATATGAGGTACCCGTTCCATCGAGACCGTCCCAACGTGATGGGCGAACCTGATAAAGATTGGTATGCCTATGGCCACCGCAATCCTGTGGGCTCGTATGTCAGAGAATTCGATGTGACGAGAGAAATGCTCAGTCAAAACTTGATTCTGCACTTCGGTGGTGTCAAGTCCGCCATGTATGTGTGGGTGAATGGTAAGAAGGTGGGTTATAGTCAAAACTCCATGTCACCAGCTGAGTTCGACATTACGAAATATGTGCGTGAGGGCAAGAACCGCTTGGCGGTGGAGGTGTATCGATGGAGCGACGGTTCCTATCTGGAGTGTCAGGACATGTGGCGACTGAGCGGTATCTTCCGTGAGGTGCAATTGTGGGTGCGTCCATTGGTGCATATCACCGACTATAAGGTGGAGGCAGTTCCCAACGCGGATTTCTCAAAGTTCACCGTCAAGGCAAAAATCTCTGTATGCAATACTGGTAAGAAAACTGCCAAGGCTCTCTTGGCACAATTGATGATTGCCACCCCTGAACTTGACGGTGTCAGTATCAATCTCAGCCATCATGACGTAACCAATTGCCGTATTCCGAAGCTCCATGCAGGCGATACAACAACCGTCGAGCTTTCCTTCTCCTACGATCGTGCTCCTCATCTCTGGTCAGCAGAGAAGCCCTGGCTTTATCCTTACACCGTGCAACTGCGTGGCATGAAAGATCGCAAGAATGATGAGGACTTCGAAAACCACTTCGGTGTGAAGAAGGTGGAATGTGTCGGTGAGGTCTTCAAAATCAACGGCAAGAACGTGAAGTTGCGTGGTGTGAACCGTCACGACCACCATCCACGCACAGGGCGCTATGTGGATGATGCCACTTACGAGAAAGACCTTGCCTTGATGAAGCAGGCGAACATCAATTTCTTGCGCACCAGCCACTATCCCGACCGTCCATACTTATATGAATTGTGTGACCGCTATGGAATTTATGTGATGGATGAGGCCAATCAGGAGAGTCACGGCTATGGCTATGCGAACCATGAGATGGGGGAAGACCCGGCATGGCGAGATGCCCATGTGGATCGTGCCGTTTCACTTGTGCAGCGTGACAAGAACCATCCATGCGTCATCTTTTGGAGCCTCGGCAACGAGGGTGGGGTGGGTCCTAACCTCAAGGCGATGCGTGAAGCGGTGGTGGCACTCGACACGATTGCTTTGCCGTTCTGCGATACTGACCGTAGCCAATCAGACATCTACGATGATGGCTATCTGACTCCAGACAAGTTAGCGACAGAGGCTCAGAAAGTGACTGACCGACCTTTCATGATGCGTGAATACGCACATGCGATGGGTAACTCGATGGGCAATTTCCAAGAGTATTGGGATGTCATCTATGCCGACTCCAGCATCTGTGGTGCAGCCATTTGGGATTGGGTGGATCAGGGCATTGCCAAGCCCGTTGATGGAAGTGCTTTGCGTCCCTCTGCCTCGCTCTCTTTGGAGAAGGATGAGTTTTGGGCATACGGAGGTGACTTTGGTGAGAAACCTAACGACGGGGCTTTCTGCATCAATGGACTTGTTGCTCCCGATCGTACACCGCATCCCCACTACTACGAGGTGCAGCACGTCTATCAACCCCTTAGTTTCAAGTTGGAGAAGGGGCGTCTCAGTATCATCAATCGCGACTCCTTCACCAATCCGAACGAGTACGCTATCACTTGCGACACCGTCATTATTGACGGGGAACGTCTGCTCAACGTCTATGCTCGTCTGAAGGAGGACAAGCCTTGGGCAAAGAAGGGATTCGTTGTGGCCAGCGAGCAGTTTGTGCTCACTCCCTATGCTTTTCCAGAGGCTCCTGCATCTGCCACCAAAGGGCGCTCTAAGGGAATCACCATCGAGGGCAACAGGCTCACCTCATGGCTCATCGATGGACAGGAGATGCTGCAGGCACCTCTCGAACCTTACTTCTGGAAACCTGAAAATGACAATCAGCATGCCGCTGGCTTTGCGAGACGCACTGCGGTGTGGAAGGAGGCCAAGGATGTTACCGTGAACTACACCGTCATCAATGACCATTGCATCCTGGTGGAAGTGGATTATCATCCCACAGGAAGCGACAATCCCGTGATGCCGAAGTTGGGTATGCGGATGCGTATTCCTGCCGACATGACCAATATCGAGTATCACGGCAGGGGCCCATGGGAGAACTACCCTGACCGTAAGCGCAGTGCCTTTATCGGAAAATATCGGATGCCGCTCAGCGAGTACGAGACGGAGTATTTGCATCCGCAAGATAACAGTTGCCGAACAGATGTGCGTTGGTTCAACATCTCCTCTCAGAAACGTACCCTCCGCATTGAGGGTTTGCAGCCCCTCTGCATCCGTGCATGGGATTATGGCGAAGAGAACCTTGAAGGGGCAGGGCATCCGCATGAGGTGGAGCGTGGCCAGTTCGTGAATCTCAACATCGACATGAATGTTCACGGTGTGGGTGGCGTTGATACATGGGGTGCTCGTACCTTGCCTCAATACACCATCGATGGTAAAAAATCCTATCATTACGCGTTCAAATTGACAGTTGATCATTAAAAAACTTCAATCCTTCAACTTTTCAATTCTTCAATTTTTGTACCTTTGCGGCGTAATCAAATAACTATCAAATATGGCAAAGGAATATATTGTGTTGAGCCGTCAGGATGCGGTGGCTCGGAATAACTCTCCCTACGTGAACCTGAAGGTGGCGAATCTGGAGGGGGTGGAGAACATCTGTGTGTTTGACGTGCCCAAGTTGTCAGGACCCAAAGTGGGGCAACTTGTGGCGTTTCTCAACATCCGTGACAATCAGGGGAAGAAGTCTGCCACGAACATGGACATGCTGGTGAAGACGTTTCCAGAGGAGGGGCATCCGCTCTACAATCTTGTGCCTCGTCCCATCAAGCGTGAGGCATGGGATGCTACCATCGAGAAGTTGCTCACCTTCTGCAAGGATGAAAAGTTGATGGGCTTTATCGACACGTATGCTGACGACCTTTTCCCGAAGTACAGCAAATACCCTGCTGCCACAAGTGTGCATCACGCTTTCCCTGGCGGATTGCTGAACCATACGTGGCAGATGCTGCATCTGCTGGAGGGCATCTATCCCGTCTATCCTTATCCTGACGAACTGAAAGTGGAGCGTGTCATCATCGGAATCCTGTTCCACGACTGGGGCAAGTTGTGCGAGTACAATGTGGAGGGAGAGAAGACGGAGAACGGCTATCTGCTGGGTCACATCTACATGTCGGCCAACTATCTGAACAATCTGTTGCGCGATTTCTTTGCCGAAAAGAACGGAAAGGTTTCTGAGGCTGACAAGCGCGAAATCAACTTCATCGTGCATTGTGTCCTTGCGCACCACGGCCAACTGGAGTTTGGCAGTCCTGTCCTTCCTTGTATTCCAGAGGCACAACTCATCAACTACCTTGACAATATCTCAGCCAAGGCAGACATTTTCAGCACCACAGGCAACATGGAGAAGGCGTTTGCGCTGGGCACGAATGTGGTGAAAGGGTAGTTACCAAATCTTGATTCTCTTTTCTTTCGGCACAAACATTGGGTCGCTTTCGGTGATGCCGAAGGCTTCGTACCATGCGTCGATGAGTGGGAGAGCACCGTTCACACGCCATCTGCCCAAAGAGTGGGGGTCGGCTGTGGTTTGCTGACGGATGGCCTCCTCGGTGATGTTTTCTGCCCACACGCCTGCGTATGCAAGGAAGAAACGCTGCTCAGGAGTGAAGCCGTCCTTTACGGGCAGCGGATGCTCTTTGGTGGCATTCTTAAAGGCTGTGTAGGCGAACTTCAAACCGCCGTGGTCGCCCAGATTCTCGCCGCAGCAGAGGTCACCGTTGGCGTGAAGGTCGGGCAGCACCAGGATGGCAGAGAAGAAGTCTTTCATCTGCTGCGCTTTTTGCTTGTAGAGTTCTGCATCGTTTTCCGTCCACCAGTCGCGGAAGTTGCCTTCCTTGTCGAACTGGCGTCCCTGGTCGTCGAATCCATGCGACATCTCGTGACCGATGACCACACCGATGGCGCCATAGTTGAAGGCATCGTCAGCCTCCATGTCGAAGAAGGGATATTGCAGAATGCCTGCAGGGAAGCAAATCTCGTTGGTGGTCGGGTTGTAGTAGGCATTCACCGTTTGCGGATTCATCAGCCATTCATCCCTATCCACGGGTTTCTTCCATCGGCGTTCCAGCATGTCGGCATGTGCCCATTTGGCCACCTCCTTCATGTTTTCGTAGAGCGATTTTGCAGGGTCAATATCCATCTTCGAGTAGTCGCGCCACTTGTTCGGATAGCCCACTTTCACATAGAAGGCATCCAGTTTCTCATGTGCAGCCTTCTTGGTCGATTCGCTCATCCACTCCTGTGCGTCGATGCGTTCACCCAATGCAATTTGCAGGTTCTTGATGAGTTCCTCCATGCGGGTCTTGTTGGCAGGTGGGAAATACTTCTCCACATAAATCTGGCCAACAGCTTCGCCCAGCACGCCATTCACCATGCTGACACCTCGCTTCCAGCGTGGACGAGGCTCCTTCGCACCCGTGAGGATGCGTCCGTTGAAGTCGAACACCTCTTCATACACCTCATCGCCCAGTATGCCGCCTGCCGAGTCGAGAATCTGCCATTGGAAGAAGTCTTTCAGCACCTCCACAGGCGTGTCCTTCAGTACGGCAAGCGCTTCTTTCACCGCTTCGGGCTGACCCACCGAGAGGGAGTCGATGTCGGTGAGTCCCTGCATGTCGAAGTAGGTCTTCCAATCGAAACCTTCATATTCTTTCACGAAGTCGGCAAACGACATCTTATGGTAGTTCGAGGCAGGGTCGCGCAGCGCCACGTTATCACGTCCAGCCTTCGCCATGCGCATCTCCAACGCCACAATGTTCTCCATCTTCTTCTGCGCGTCGGCAGGCTTCTCTCCAACCAGTTGGAACATTTTGACGATGTGTGCCTTGTATGCCTCCAGAATTTTCTTGTTCGCCTCGTCATCCTTCACGTAATAGTCGCGTTCGATGGAGTAGCCGCCCTGTCCGATTTCCAGCAGGTTTTCCGTCGATGCCATCATGTCAGCACCGACACCATAGCCCCACAGTTCGCCAAATCCCACACCTTCCGTGTTCATCTGGTTCACCAGAGCCATCAGTTCTGCTGTCGTCTTCACGGCTGCCACACGCTTCAGATCCACCATCACAGGTGCAACGCCCTCTTTGTTCTGGCGGACAGAATCCATGCGGAGGGCATAGAGGTCGCCTATCTTCTGTCCCAACGACCCTTTCTGCTGTGGTTGTTGAGCCAATCCTTCGATGATGCTCTTGATGCGTTTCTGATTCTCCTCCACGATGACGTCGAAACTGCCGTAACTCGAAAATTCAGGTCTCAGCGGATTCTTCCTCATCCATTCTCCACAGGCATATTCGTAGAAGTCCGTGCCAGGCTTCACCGTCCTGTCCATGTTCTCCAGTCGGATGCCCATGGTTTGGGCATTTGCAGTCATTGATGCAGCCATAAGTGTCATCACAAAAAGTCTTGTTTTCATCAATTGTTAATTACTTAAGTTTGACTTCGTCGAGCTAAAGTTTCGCAAGCTCCACTTTCTTGGAGTTAAAGAAGTTAAAGGAGTTAGAGGAGTTAAAGCCGAATGTAATGCTGGCGTGAAAACTCCTCTCCACAGTTGACAGAGTATAGGCTTTAACTCCTATAACTCCTTTAACTTCTGAGCGCCATCGCGTAGCGCTTTGCCCGCAAAGAACCGGTAACTTCCGAAAGTTGAATTAATTATTTAAATACAAAGTCGTGCAGGGTGCAGAGCGACTTCTCTTTCGTGTCTGATTTAAACTTGAAGAAGATGGCGCACTTGCCTTCCAGTTCGCCGATGATGGGCAGTTCTGCTGACACTTCCGTTGGCTTCTTAGGCATGTCGGCCTTCAGTTCGATGGTGCCCAGCAGTCGTCCGCCTCTCGATGTCCAAGGGACGCCAGCCATGATTTCGATGGTGCCGTTGATGCCCTCGGGTGTCAGGTTGATTTGCAGCACGACGTCTTTCCTGTCGTGTGTGAGGTCGAAGTTGAAGTATTTGTAGCCAACGATGGAACCGTCGGTGTTGTTCACCACGTCGTTGGTGTTGTTGCGCAGTTCGTAGGGCGCATCGAACTTGTCGTCCGTTCCGTAACCTGCTGCCACATACGAACCATAGAACGTGTTGTTGGGCCACTCGTGTACGGCCACCTTGGGACCTGTGTACCAGCAAGCGATGCCTGCCGAGTGGCGTTCCTGTGGATTGAGTCCGTTGAGCGAGAAACCTTCCGAGGTGTATTCAGCCTCGCAAATCTCCACCTTGCCGCCGAGCCCTTCTTCCACCTTCACCTCGATGGGAGCCACCATCGCCTGACGGGCATACTCATCGGTGCCTGTCTGTCGGTGATAGAACACATACCATTGGTTATTGATTTCGCAAATGCTGCCGTGGGTGTTGCCATCCACAGTGGCTGAGGCGATGATGTTGCCCTGCTCATCTCTTTCACGTCCACGTGCGTCGATGATGGTGCCTCCGTAGGTCCATGGTCCCAGCGGCTGGTCGCTGTATGCGTATGCCAGCGTGTAGTTCGACATAGGCAGGCCAAATTCGCCTTCCTCTGTGAAGCGGCTATATATAAATATGTATTTGTCCTGAATTTTGCGGATGCTCGAGGCCTCGAAGAAACGGAACTTGCCCGGCTGGTAACGCCCCGAAATCATGTCCTCCACAATCTGGGTGCCGGGTTTCACCGTCGCCATCGTTTCAGGGTCGAGTTCGGCAGCATAGGAGCGTTCGAAGCCCCAATAGCCGTACACGCGGCCGTCGTCGTCGACAAACACGGCTGGGTCGAAACGCAGCACACCGTCTGTCTCGTTAGGATTCTGCTTGCTCCAGTTGCACACTTCGAAGGGGCCGTCGGGACGCGCACTCTTTGCCACCATGCCATTTCGTCCTCCCTCCTGGTTGTTGGGGTAGAGGTAGTAGGTCTTCTCGCCATTGGGAGCAACCACCAGCGTCACGTCGGGTGCATAGAGCACATCGGCCGTGCCGGCGGAGTCGAAAGGCTCGCCGTTGGCATTCTTGTCCACGCTGAAAATGACGCCATCGTATCGCCATTGGGTCAGGTCGTCAATCGCGGCCGACCACACGACCTGGTCGCGTCCGCAGTAGCCCGTCACCATGTTGTCGTGCGAGCCATAAACATATACACGGAACTTTCCGGGGTGGTCGGGGTCTTCGAACACGTATGGTTCTCCGTCGGGAATGTGTTCCCACAGAGGCATGTAGGGGTTGCCCACAGTGCTGAGTGCTTGCTGTGCCATTTCTGCTATTTGGGGTGTGTTGTTGTTGCAGGATGTTGCCAATGCGGTGCAACATGTCGCTGCGATGAGGGTTTTGATGATAGTTTTCATGTTGTTGTATGTGATTATGGGGGCAAAGTTACGATTAAGTGAGAGAAATACCAAATTTATTGGGGCTCTGACTCAAAAAAACGCGCATGAGGAGAAAAACACTTGACAAAGTCGAAAAAAATCCGTATCTTTGCATTGGCAATTTGGAAGTTTCCACGCCCCTTCGCCCTTTTTGCCGCGAAGGTGGCACTTTTCACTTCGCTTCCAAATTCTCTTCATCAATTCCTTCTATGAATTGATCAATTCCTTCTACTTATTCATCAATTCCTTCTACGAATTGATCAATTCCAACAAGGAATCGAGTTTATCGCTTACACTACCCTGATGGAGACTCTTACACTGAGTCAGTGGAGGTTCTTACACTCCCGTCGTTGAGGTTCTTACACTTCCGTCGTTGAAGTTCTTACACTTCCATCGTTGAGGTTCTTACACTCCCATCGTTGAGGTTGTGGCGGTCGCTCATATCATGGAAAATGTAACAATTCGTGGGGAAAGTGTCGTCCTGACCCGTAAGTTCTTGAAAAATATGCGTGAAAAGACATGGGTTTCCGAAAATTATCGTATTTTTGTAGCCGAATTAGAATATAAGTAACACAAATATCACATCAGACAAACATTATGAACAGAATGATGCGATGGGCGCTCTCTGCTCGTGTGAGAAGATTGGCCATGTTCGTGCTCTGCGGCCTCATGTTGGCCTCGTGCAGCGACGATAATGACAACACGAACCCCGACCAGCCGGTAGTGCTGAACTGCGTGCAACCTGCCTATCTGAAGACGGGCGACAAGGTGGCGCTGATTTCGCCCTCGTACTTCACGCCGATGGAGAACGTGGAGAACACTGCCGACATCATATCTCCGCCAACCCCGGCTGCTGCTCGCATGCGCATGGCAGGCAAGATGGAGTGAGAACATCTGCGAGGTACATGAACGAAATAGCCCTTAAATGTCAAAGATTCTGATGTGTCAGACATGTTTTTGAAACTTTTTTGGCAAAAAAAGTGGTTGTTTTGAAAGAATGTGTTACCTTTGCAGTCAAATTTGAATAAATGGCAACGTATAGCAACTCATCGCTTCTAAACCTTTTGGCACTACGAACCTTTGGCTCGACGGAGTCACTTACAGGGTCGGAGGTGAGAAAGGTGCGTGTGTGCTGTCAAGCATAACGATACGGAATTATGTTTAACCTTTCTCATGGCTGTGGGGAAGGTTTTACTTTTATAAGAAGACCCTCTCCCCCTGCCCCTCCCCCGTAATGGGGAGGGGAGACCATGCGGGATGTAAGGGAATAGGAAATATAATATAATAATAAAAAAATGCCTCCTTAAGAAACTATCCGGATGGCTCTCCCCATGGAGGGGGGAGATGAAGGACAGTGGGGGTCTTTAATTATGGCAGATAGATTATTTATTTTTGACACGACGCTCCGCGATGGCGAGCAGGTGCCTGGATGTCAGCTCAACACGGTTGAGAAGATTCAGGTGGCTAAGCAGTTGGAGGCGTTGGGTGTGGATGTCATCGAGGCTGGATTCCCCATCTCCAGCCCTGGCGATTTCAACAGTGTGGTTGAAATCTCGAAGGCAGTGACGTGGCCTACCATCTGTGCGTTGACCCGTGCAGTGGAGAAGGACATTGACGTGGCTGTGGAGGCTTTGCAGTATGCCAAGCACAAGCGTATCCACACGGGTATCGGTACGAGCCCTTCACACATCAAGTACAAGTTCAACTCGACTCCCGAGGAAATCATTGAGCGTGCGGTGGCTGCCGTGAAGTATGCCAAGCGTTACGTGGAGGATGTGGAGTTCTATGCAGAGGATGCCGGTCGCACGGACAATGAGTATCTGGCTCGTGTGATTGATGCTGTGACCAAGGCTGGTGCAACCGTTTGTAACATCCCAGACACGACGGGCTTCCGTGTGCCGAACGAATATCACGAGAAAATCAAGTACCTCTATGAGCACGTGGATGCGTTTGCCGCTGGCAAGTCCATCCTCTCGACCCACTGCCATAATGACCTCGGCATGGCAACAGCCAACACCGTTGCAGGTGTGCTGGGTGGTGCGCGTCAGGTGGAGGTGACCATCAACGGTATCGGCGAACGTGCCGGTAACACTTCTCTGGAAGAGGTGGCGATGATTTTCAAGACCCACCCCGACCTCGGCATCGAGACGAACATCAACACGACGAAGATTTATCCGACAAGCCGCATGGTGTCCTCGCTGATGAATATGCCCGTGCAGCCTAACAAGGCGATTGTGGGTAAGAACGCGTTTGCCCATTCAAGCGGTATCCATCAGGACGGTGTGCTGAAGAACGCATCGACTTACGAAATCATGGATCCCAAGGAGGTGGGAATCGACGACAACGCCATCGTGCTGACGGCTCGAAGCGGTCGTGCTGCGTTGAAGCATCGCCTGAGTGTGAATGGTGTGGAAGTGGAAGGCGAGAAACTCGACAAGATATATGAGGAATTCTTGAAGTTGGCTGACAAGAAGAAGGAAGTGACGGATGACGACATCCTCGTGTTGGCAGGTGCAGAGCGCAGTGCCACCCATAACGTGAAACTGGATTATCTGCAAGTGACGACAGGTAAGGGCGTCCGTTCAGTGGCTTCTATGGGTTTGCAGGTGGCGAACGAACACTTTGAGGCCGCTGCATCGGGCAATGGTCCTGTGGATGCTGCCATCAATGCCCTGAAGTGCATCATCAAGCGCAAGATGACGCTCAAGGAGTTCACTATCCAGGCCATCTCGAAGGGCTCCGACGACATGGGTAAGGTGCACATGCAGGTGGAAAACAACGGTCACCTCTACTATGGTTTTGGTGCCAACACCGACATCGTCACTGCCTCTGTCGAAGCATACATTGACTGTATCAATAAATTCAGAGGTTAAAAGACCCTCTCCCCAGCCCTCCCCCATAATGGGGAGGGAGACCATGCGGGGTGTGATTCGACAGTGATGGAACAGTATGAGGCACCTCCGTATTTCCGAACAGCAAGTCCAGATAAGTATGCGCTATTGAAGGATTTCGCAAGGAAAAACAGGGAACATCCGACCGAGGCCGAGAGATATCTTTGGCGATTACTGAAAGGTGGTGCTTTAGGCGTCAAATTCAGACGGCAATATGTTGTTTACGATTATATTGCAGATTTCATTTGTTTGGAGAAAAAGCTGATTGTGGAGGTTGATGGGGGCTATCATTTTGTAGATACCCAAATAGAAGAAGATAGAATAAGGACTGTATTAATTGAACAAATGGGATTTTCTATTGTGCGTTTCACCAATGAAGAAGTCTTCTGTTCAGCAGAACAAGTAATTAAAAGAATAAAAGAACATTTATCATTATGAAAGAATACGAGAATACAAACAAACCGGATGGTTCCCTCCCCATTATGGGGGAGGTGCCCGCAGGGCGGAGAGGGTCTACTCTCTTTGATAAGATATGGGATGCCCACGTCGTGCAGAACGTGGAGGACGGTCCCACACAATTGTATATCGACCGCTTGTATGCACACGAGGTGACGAGTCCGCAGGCGTTCGACACATTGAGAGATAAGAACATCAAGGTGTTCCGCCCTGACCATGTGGTGGCAATGCCTGACCATAACACTCCTTCTGACCAGCAGGAGGTCATCAACGACCCCGTAGGAAGAAAGCAGGTGGAGACGCTGAAAGCCAATTGCGAGGAGTTCGGCATCAAGCACTTTGCGATGGGTACGAAGGACAACGGCATCATCCATGTGGTGGGTCCAGAGAAGGCGCTGTCTTTGCCTGGCATGACCATCGTATGTGGTGACTCCCACACTTCTACACATGGTGCGGTGGGTGCTATTGCAATGGGTATCGGAACAAGTGAAGTGGCACAGGTGCTGGCATCACAGTGCATCCTCCAGAGCAAGCCCAAGACCATGCGCATCAACATCGAAGGTACACTCCCCAAGGGCACGACCGCTAAGGATGTGGCACTCTACATCATGGCGCAGATGACCACTTCGGGTGCTACTGGCTATGCTGTTGAGTATGCAGGTTCTGCTGTTCGCAACATGAGCATGGAAGGACGTCTGACGCTCTCCAACCTCTCTATAGAGATGGGTTCACGTGCAGGTCTGATTGCTCCTGATGAAACCACCTTCGCTTATCTGAAAGGACGTGAATATGCACCCAAAGGTGCTGATTGGGACAAGGCTGTGGAAGAGTGGAAGAAACTCTGCTCGGACGAGGATGCCGTGTTCGACAAGGAGGTGACTTATCGTGCCGAGGACATTGCTCCACGCATCACCTACGGAACAAACCCAGGTGCTGGTATCGCCATTGATGAGGCGATTCCTACACTTGAAGAGATTCCAGAGGCTGACCGTTCGCAGTTCCTCAGCATGCTTGAATACATGCAGTTCGAACCCGGACAAAAACTCGAAGGAGTGCCTGTGGATTACTGCTTTCTCGGTGCTTGCACCAATGGTCGCATAGAAGATTTCCGTGCCTTTGCCTCTGTGGTGAAGGGCAAGAAGAAGGCTGACAATGTGGTGGCTTGGCTCGTTCCGGGCTCTTGGCTTGTTCGTCAGCAAATCATCGACGAAGGCATCGACAAGATTCTGGAAGAAGCAGGCTTTGAACTCCGTCTGCCATCTTGTTCTTCGTGCCTCGCCATGAATCCCGACAAGGTGCCAGCAGGAAAACTCTCCATTTCTACCAGCAACCGCAACTTCGTCGGTCGTCAAGGTCCAGGTGCCCGCACCATTCTTGCTTCACCGCTGGTTGTGGCTGCATCAGCCATCACAGGAGTAGTAACAGACCCAAGAAAATAAGCAGACCCTCTCCCCCTGCCCCTCCCCCGTAATGGGGAGGGGAGACCATGCGGGATGTAAGGGAATAGGAAAGATAATATAATCATTTAATAGCCCTCAATCGAAAAAGCTGGCCGGATGGCCTCCCTCCCCATTACGGGGGAGGGTTGGGGAGAGGGTCTTTTATTATTATGAAAGAAAAATTCGACATCATCCAGTCAACCTGCATTCCTATTCAGATTGACAACTGCAATACCGACCTCATCATCCCTGCCCGTTACTTGGCAAGCACCACGCGTGACCCCAAGTTTTTCGGTGATGCCTTCATGCACGACCTCCGTTTCGATGCTGAAGGGAAACCAGTGGCAGACTTCGTGATGAACCAACCTGAGTATGCAGAAGCACCTCGCAAGGGTGTGCATGAGATTATCGTAGGCGGTCAGAACTGGGGCTCGGGTTCCAGCCGCGAACATGCAGCATGGGCGATTGCTGGCTATGGCGTTCGTGTCGTCATCTCCAGTTCCTTTGCCGATATTCATCGCAACAACCTCCTCAACTGCTTTGTGCTTCCAGTCATCGTCAGCAAGAAGTTTCAGCAGGAACTCTTCGACAGCATTGCTGCCAACCCACAAACAGAGGTGAAGGTGGATGTGCCCAATCAGACGGTGACCAACATCGCCACAGGCAATTCTGAGCACTTCGACATCAACTCATACAAGAAGTATTGCCTCATGAATGCTTATGATGACATAGACTTCTTGCTGTCTAATAAGGAGAAAATAGAGACCTATGAGCAACAATCATTATTAACCCCTAAAACATCAGAGAACATGGAAACAACTAATGAACAAGAGAAAAACCTCGTGGAAGGTAAGGTTGAACAGCCCGAAACTGTAGAAGTTCCAGAAGTGGTTAAAGAGTTTGCCGCTGCTGTGGAAGAACCCGCACCAGCTGAAGAACCTGCTCCTGTTGCAGAGGAACCTGCTCCTGCTGAAGAACCTGCTCCAGAACCCGCTTATGTGGAAGCAACTGACGAGGCTCCAGAGGCAGCACCAGCCGAAGATGTGCAGCCTGTTGAAGTGAAGGCAGAAGAACCCGCACCTTTTGTGCCAGAGAAACAACTGCCTATCAATCGTAGCCTCGCCAAGATGATTCTTTTCGGTGCCCTCACCTTTGGCATCTACAACCTTGTCATCTTCACGAAGATTTCCAAGGAAATCAACATTGTGGCCAGCAAGTACGATGGCCGTAAGACATCCAACTTCCTGTTGATTGCATTGATTCTGTCTTGGCTGACAGGCGGCATTGCTTGCCTTGTTTGGTTCCATTGCATCAGCAACCGCATCGGCAACGAACTCCAGCGCCGTCGCATCCCATACTCTTTCAGTGCATCCGACTACTGGCTCTGGTGCGTACTGGGCTCCTGTGTTGGTGTCCTCCCACTGGTATATCTGCACAAGTTCATGAGCGCCATGAACCAACTCAATGCTGACTACAACCAGAGGGGATAAATCATTATTGACAGAACATAATACGAAGGGGGGACGATTCAATCGAATCGTCCCCCCTTCTTGTTTATAAAGCTGATAAGCTGTAATCTTTTGCTATTACTTGTAGCACTTCCAGATGCTGTCCAGTTTTGCTTGTGGCAGTTTCTTGGCAAAGGTGCTGCAAAATCTGTTCTTCCGTAATCTTTGTTTCTTTTTTATTCTCTGTCCATGCTATTTCGCTAATATTCACTACCTTTGTGCCCACAAAGCCATAAAAGAAAGAATACATAACACGGAAATCAAACTATATTGAACATGAAAAAGGAAAACATTATAACAGCGCTGCTTGCCCTTGTAATACTTCCAGCAACAGCGCAAGAATTGACATGGCAGAAATGCAACGAGAGCTTGCCGGGAGATACTCATATCGTGCCGGTGCGTTGCCACGACAACAACCATCAGGAGAATGCAAGGGCAAGTGTGGAATTTTCGCTTGACGGAGATAAGAACACGTTATGGCACTCGGCTTATTACCCTGAACACAAGAAGGTGACACCAGAGACGCCCGCAGAACTGGTGTATGAGTTTGAGGACGTGGAGCGGATTGACCGCTTGGTGTATGTCCCACGTCAGGACGGTTCGCCCAATGGTTACGTGACAGAAGCGGAGGTGCTGGTGAAGACTGCCACTGATACGGATTTCCGTCTCGCTGGCCGCTACACTTGGGAGAGCAACATGGAGCCGAAGACCGTCCGCTTCGAAGGGGGACTCCACAAGCCGACAGCCATCATGTTCCGTGTACTGCACGGCATGGGCGATTTGGGTTCATGCGCTGAAATGCGTTTCCTTCGCGACGGGGGGAGCCTGAAGGACTGCCCGCTCTTTGCCGACGACCTCTATACTGCCCTGAAACCCGGCGTGAGCAACGAGGACATTGAGCGTATGGAAATCCCCATCTATCGCGAGTTGGCTAAAGAACTGAAGAACGGCTCTTATCAAACCGCCTACCGTGTGGCCACGTTTGACTGCTACGACCATCCACAATGGCTGGCCAAGGAATGGCGTACTCCCAACAAGTTCTACGACCAATTGCAGGGCGTGACGGGAATCGTCATGGAGCCTGGGAAACACTTGGTCATGGTGAGCGGACTGCCCGACGGAGAGACTGCCGACCTGAAAGTGGTGGCTTGGTATGCAGGGAGAACAGGCAAGAACTTCGACGGTGGCAAGCCCGAAATACTCACTTACCATCTAAAGAACGGTGCCAACGTCATAGACCACGACAGTTCGTGGCCGGGGCTGGCCTATGTCGCCTATTTCTCCGAGGGACATGCCGCCGACCTCCCAGCTATCCGCGTCCATTTCGTGGGCGGAACCGTCAACGGCTACTTGACGCCCGACATGACCGACGAGCAGATGCACAGGATGACAGCCGCGGCACCCTCGCGCTTCATCGATGTGGTGAGCCGCAAGGTTCACGCCGTCTGGACTTCGGCGGGGATGCACGATTTCTGCAAGGCCGACGATGGCAAGTCGCCCGGCTACTGTCAGTACATGGGCATCCTCGATTCGCTGATGACGTGGCAGCAACAGCTTGTGGGCATGGAGAAGTACGGACGGACGCCCCGCAATCGCAGTCTGCTGTACGTCAACTTCACATTCGGCAGTCTGTATCAGGACGGGTTAGGCATTAGCGCCCACATTGACTTGGAACGCCCGCTGCTCAACTGCCGCTCGTTGCGCTTCAAAGACTCGGAGACCATCTGGGGACTGGCTCATGAGTGGGGACATCAGCACCAGTTGCAGCCCTACTTCTGTTGGGGCGGTGTGAGCGAGGTGACCAACAACCTGAACGCCTACTATAGCCTGATGCGCATGGGCTACCAATATAAAGACCTCGAAGAAGGCAAACGCTGGGGACTGGAACACGCTGTGGAGCAATACATAGACGGAGAGACCGATGATTGTATCTTTCAACAGAACGAAGCCCATGAGAATGCTTTCGAGCAGTTATGTCCCTTCCTGAAGCTTTGCCACTATTTCACGACCGAGGCCGACATGCCTGATTTCCTGCCCGACCTTTACGAAACGCTACGCTATTCCGACGTTTCGCCTGACTCAACGAACATCGTGCCATACGTCTTCAACTTCATCCGCAAGGTATCACTGTTGACCGGCTACAACCTGACTCCCTACTTCGAGCGTTTCGGCTTCCTCCGCGTCAAGTCTTTCGAACTTGAAGACTACGGCAAACACACCTACCATCTGACGCAAGAACAGCTTGACAGTTTCCGCCGAGAAATGAACGGAATGACAAGGAAGAAAAAACTGAAATCGATGCCCGACGGCATGGTGGAGCACATCGCGCATCTACCATTGTAGCATCTTCCCACATGCTAGTTTCTATCATAACGTGCTTTCTCGCTCACCCTGTAGTTACGGGCGATGGAGAGGTTCACCTCCAAAGTTATCTTTAACTATAAAAAAGCATCCCCACGAAGTTATTGCTCCGTGGGGATGCTTTTTTTATAGTTATGGATTTATAAGACTTCTAAACTGAAAGCCTTCAATACAGTTTTACTTGTAGCACTTCCAGATGCTGTCCAGTTTTGCTTGTGGTAGTTTCTTGGTTACAAGGCTGACAATCAAGACAACGGGGAAGCCACCGACCATTGCGATGGCACCGCAGTCGATGGGGTTGATGGGGTTGCCGAGAATCATGTTGACCACGGTGAAGCCTACGCCCCAAATGAAGCAGGCCCAGACGGAGGCGGTGGTGACGCCACGCCAGTAGAGACCCAAGAGGAATGGTGCGAGGAAGGCACCTGCCAAAGCTCCCCAACTGATACCCATGAGCTGGGCGATGAAGGTTGGAGGATTGAGGGCGATGAGCACGGAAATCACGATGAAGAAGACGATGAGCACACGCATGATGACCACCTTGCGACGCTCAATCTTCTCTGCCACTTCGTCGTCAATCTCACCACCTTTCACCTCGTCGGCAGTAGCGCGCTTGTCGCGATAGATGAGGTCGAGGGTCATGGTGGATGAAGATGTCAGCACGAGAGATGCCAGTGTGGACATCGAAGCTGAGAGCACGAGCACCATGACAAGACCGATGAGAAGGTCGGAGTTGACAGCTGTGTCGAGCATCGTGGGGATGATGTCGTCGAACTTATAGTTGTGACGTGCCTCATTCCAAACTGGTTCGCCAAAGAGACGGCCGAAACCACCGAGGAAGTAACATCCACCAGCCACGATGAAGGCGAAGATGGTGCTGATGATAGTGCCACGCTTGATGGCGCTCTCGTCGGTGATGGAGTAGAACTTGCCGACCATCTGAGGAAGTCCCCAAGTGCCGAGCGAGGTCAATACCACCACACCCAACAGGCTCATTGGGTTTGGACCGAACCATGAAGCGAAGTCGCCTGGCTGGAAGTCCTTGTAGAGCGGATTCTCGAGGTCGTGAGCTGTAGGAGCCACTTCCTTCATCTTGTGGAATGCCTCAGTGAAACCACCTTGGCTGTTGAGCACCACAGCGATGACAGCGATGATACCTCCCAGCATGACGATGCCCTGGATGAAGTCATTGATGGCTGTTGCCTTATAACCACCCAGAATCACATAGACAGCGGTGAGGAGTGCCATGATGATGATACAATACTCGTAGGGGATGCCGAAGCCCATGTCGAAGAGTTTGGAAATACCGCTATACACGCCTGCTGTGTAAGGAATGAGGAACACGAAAGCGATGATGGAAGCAACGATGCGCAAGCCTTGATTGGAGAAACGGGTGCCGAAGAAGTCGGGCATGGTGCGCGAGTTGATGTGCTGGGTCATCAGTTTGGTGCGACGACCCAAGATAATCCATGCGAGAAGTGAACCGATGATGGCGTTGCCGATGCCAATCCATGAACTGGCAAGACCGTACTTCCAACCGAACTGACCTGCATAGCCGACGAACACGACGGCAGAGAAGTAGCTGGTGCCGAAGGCGAAAGCCGAGAGCCAAGGGCCCACCGAGCGTCCGCCCAGCACGAAGCCGTCCACATTCTTGGCTTGTTTGCGTGAGTAGATGCCCACATAGACCGTCACAGCCAAGAAGATGACGGTGAGAAGAATTTTGATAAGCATAGTCGTGTTTATATGTGTTTATTTCAGTCTCACCTGCATCTGGCACATGATGGCGTGATTAGCTCCGTGGGTGAAGGCCTTTCCTGTTCCCACAGGCTCACCCATGGGGTTGAAAATGGTGTAATCTTGGAGCGATGCACTCTTGTAGACATACTGCAACTGGACACGGCAACGCTTGTAGAACCAGTATTGGAGTCCGAAGACGGCTTTGTGCTGATCCATGTGCTCTTTCACATTGTAGTTGAAGAAATCGTAGGAACCGACCAAGTCGAGTTTGGACGCAACTGGCAGAACACCTGTTGCATAGACACCACGGCTGGTCACATCCTTGTCGCGGCCTTCCAGATATTCAGAACGAAGACTGAGACGAGAGGATTGGGACTTGTAGGTGAAACCGGCTGACCAACGATTGCGTTTGTAGTCTTCACCAACGGCAATGCCTGGGTTATATACGGAACGATCCACGGCATGACCGCGACCAATCTGACCTGTGGCGACGATGTTCAGTTCCTTTGTGGGACGGAATTCCAAATGACCGATGAAGTCTTTCTCGCTGTTGCCATCCTTCTTGTTGATGCCCTGTCCGTTCATGATGGCAGCCTTGTAGGCGAACTTGCCGTCGTTGGTTTCTCCAAAGAATTCCATACCGAGGTCACGTCCATACTGTGTACCCTGTAAACGGTCGGAACCGCATCCAGCCAAATAGGTGACACCCTCAGAACAAACGTCTACAGTCTCCAACTCAGTGGGCGACATGTTGTTCTCGATGGTGTAGGCATGTTTGAACTGACCAATCTTGGCATTGAAAGCCTTGTTGTTGGTGAAGCGGTAAGAAGTCCAGTATTCGTGCACTACACCTCCATTGAAGTCGTGCATGAACATGGCAAACCAGCGGTCGGTGATAGGCGCTGCGACAACGAGGAAGACGCGCTTCATCTCGAATGTGTTGTAGTCACGCTTGTTGAGCTGGTCGTTGTCGTCCAAGCCACCTGTGTGCTGGTAAGTGAAACCTGCTTGCGCATAGCCGTCAACCTGTACGCGCTTTGCCAAATCCACCGCCCAGTCAGGAATTTGTTGTTCCTTAGGTGCTTGGGCATTCATGCTGCCAATGCCAAGCCAGCACAGCAGCATAACAAGAATAGATCTAAATCTAAATCCCATAATCTCTGTTGTTTGTTTTATGTTTTTGTGTCAAAATTTTGGGCAAAGGTACACTTTCCTTGGCAAATTGACAAGGAAAGGTTAAGAAAAGTGAAAGAAGTGGCAGAAAAAGTGGGTGTTTACTTTCTCTTGAAGTAGATGTCGACGTAATCTGTCACGCCGTCGGGTCCTTTCATCTCCTGCTCACGCCAGTATTTGCGTCCTTGAGTGGATTTGAAGTCGAAGGTGCCTTCTCGCACATACTCCTCGCCATTGTTCAGGTGATACACCTTGGTCTTGATGGTGCCCGTGAACTGCAGATGCAGAGCATCGACGATGGTGATGTAGCCATCCAGCTTCAGGTAGTCGCCAGGATACTCTTTGGAGAGCTGTTCGCCTACGCACTTGAGGCGGCCGTCAGCCTCCTTGGTGATTTTGGCGGTGCCGAAATAATCCCACGAAATCCATTGCAGGCTCAGCATGTGGTTGCCCACCACTTGTCTTTCGAGGGGTGTGAGGTTGGTGGTAGCAGCCGTTGTGGTGGTTCTTCTGGCTGGTGTTCTTCTCGTTTGGGCAATTGTGCTCAGGCAGCATGCCAGCACCAAAAGTGTAAGTGCAAGTCTCATCTTTTTCATGTGCGTAAAGTTTTTTATGTTTAGGTAAAAAGTAATTGTGGTTGCAAAGATAACGCTTTGTGATGAAATGTGGAAAATTTTTACTTTTCATTTTCCACTTTTCACATTTATCTCGTACCTTTGCACACCCAATTGTAAAGAAATCATGGATAGGTTCATAGAAATCATGGACACGACGCTGCGTGACGGCGAACAGACGAGCAGCGTCAGTTTCGTGCCACACGAGAAGCTGATGATTGCGCGTATGCTCCTTTTGGAGCTGAACGTCGACCGCATCGAGGTGGCTTCTGCACGTGTGTCGGATGGTGAGAAGGAGGCGGTGAAGAGCATCTGCCGATGGGCACGTCAGGGCGATATGCTCGATAGGGTGGAGGTGCTCGGATTTGTCGATGGCACCACATCGCTCGACTGGATTAATGACTGCGGATGCCGCAACATCAACCTGCTCTGCAAGGGTAGCGAGCGCCATTGCCGTTTTCAGTTGAAGAAAACACTTGAGGAGCATGTGGCAGACATCAAGCGGAGCATCGACTATGCACAGCAGTTGGGCATCAGCGTCAATCTCTATCTGGAGGATTGGTCGAACGGCATGAAGGACAGCCCCGACTATGTGTTTGGCTTCATCGATGCCTTGAAGGACAGCGGCGTGAAGCGTTTCATGCTGCCCGACACGCTGGGCATCCTCAATCCGCAACTCACGGCAGCCTTCGTGAACCAGATGGTGGCACGATATCCAGACCTCCATTTCGATTTCCACGCACACAACGACTACGACCTTGCCACCAGCAATGTTTTGGCGGCTGTGATGGCTGGATGTCGAGGCGTTCACACCGCTGTGAACGGACTTGGCGAACGTGCCGGCAATGCGCCGCTCTCATCGGTGCAGGCCATTCTGCATGATCATGCTCATGTGCAGACACACATCAACGAAGAGAATCTTGGCAAGGTGTCCTTGATGGTGGAAAGTCTTTCGGGCATCGCCATTCCTCCTAACAAACCCATCATTGGCGAGAACGTCTTTACGCAGGTGGCAGGTGTGCATGCCGATGGCGACAACAAGAACAACCTCTATTGCAACGACCTTCTGCCTGAGCGTTTCGGCCGTAAGCGTGAGTATGCATTGGGTAAGAACTCGGGCAAGGCGAACATTCTCAAGAATCTGGAAGAGTTGGGCTTGGAACTCACTCCTGAACAGACACGCCGAGTGACCGACCGCATCATTGAGTTGGGCGACAAGAAGCAACTCATCACGCAGGAGGATCTTCCATACATCGTGGCCGATGTGCTCAAGCATAGTGCGCCCGACGACAAGGTGCAACTCATCTCCTACATGGTGTCCACCGCATACGGCTTGAAGCCGATGGCATCGGTGAAGTTGGAAGTGAACGGCGAGGTGTTTGAGGAGTCGGCTATGGGTGATGGTATGTATGATGCCTTCATTCATGCGGTGCGCCACATCTACAAAGACAAGCTCAACCGCACCTTCCCGTGGCTCACCAACTATCAGGTCAGCATTCCGCCAGGTGGTCGCACCGATGCCCTCGTGCAAACCACCATCTCATGGACATATAACGAAAAGGCTTACCGCACTCGTGCCCTCGATGCCGACCAGACGGAAGCCGCTATCAAAGCAACGATTAAAATGCTAAATATCATAGAAAATGAAGACTGAAAAAAGAAACCTCAGCACAACTCTGAAGCAAACAGGGCTTTGGATGTTGACATTCGTGTTGTTCTGCAACTTGGGTGTCGTTTTGACTTCGGGTGACGATGACAACGTGACACCGAGGGCTTGGTATGAAGACAAAGACTCTTTGAGGGCTGACCTCGAACGTTCCATCATCGATGCGAAAAGCCCCGATGAGTCGAAGATTTCACACACGCTCGTTGCCATCAATCCTGACGATCCCGCGCAGGATTGGATCACCATCGACGGGAAGAAGATGGTGCTGGTGGCTGCATTCATGAACGAGAAAGGTGCTGCTTTCTATGAGAGCGAGGACACCTTCAGAACGCAGAAGCAGACAGGCATTTGGGTGGCATTGCCCTGCAACTGGAAACAGCGTGCCGCTGAATTTGTCGGCCTTGATAGCGTGGCTGCTCAGGTGAGAATGGCGCAGATGCTCGGATTGGGTGTTGACTGCAACTACGACCGCGTGGTCGAGTTCTATGCCGACCCTGCCGGCATGTTCCGTCCGGCTTTCGATCCCGATATCACCACTACCACCGTCGGCCTCACGTTCCCCGACTATGCCGACGAGAACTACACCGTTGGCGAGACCCACTTCCGCGAGTGGTTCGCCTACAACCTCTCGATGGCTTACGAGCCTCCTTACGCTCTGCCTTGGACACAGCTCGGCTACACCTACGACTGGCATCGTGGTGCTCCTCGCGAAGGACTCTCCGAGTTTATTGTCAGCTACAACACCCTCGCCAAAGTGAAGTCCCGCAAGGGTGCATGGACATTCATTCAGGACATCTTGAAGTGAGTGAAATCATAAGAAATGTGTGAAATCTTTAAAAATAGAAGGTTATGCAAAAGTATGAAAAAGTGATTGTGGCAGCCATCATGGCTGTGGGTCTCTTGATGCTGGGACTGTGCATCAAGGGAGGCATTGACAACTTCACGAACAAAGACCGCCGTGTGACCGTGAAAGGTTTGGCAGAACGGGAAGTGGATGCCGACAAGGTGAAATGGACATTGACTGTGCAACTGTCGGGCGACGAACTGAAACCGCTTTTTGCTGACATCAATGTGAAGGTGGACATCATCAAGGAGTTCCTTGACAAACATGAAATCAAGGGCAAGGGGACTGTCTCTGTCACCACCTACGATGTGACTGACAACTTGGCCAATGCATGGGGTGACAACAAGCCCCGCTACCATTACACGGTGGGCCGCTCCGTCTTGGTCACTTCCAAAGACACCAAGTTCATCAGTAAGTTGAGGGAGAACGTCGACGAACTCATTGACATGGGTGTCATTCTGGAATCTGACTATGCCAACTACGAATACACGCAGTTCCAGCAGTTGAAGCCCGAGATGATGGCCGAAGCCATCGGAAATGCCGAGAAGACTGCCAGCCAGTTTGCCGAGAACAGTCACTCCACCATCAACAAGATTGTGGAAGCAGGGCAGGGCGAATTCTCTATCGACGATGCCGACCTCCCCTACAAGAAGAAAGTGCGTGTGGTGTCGACGATTACTTATTCGCTGAAGGATTAACGCTAGCAGCGCAACAACCTCAAAAACAGGCTCGATGTATCAATTGACAAGTTCGAGTAGCGATTGAGCAAATAAATGTCTGTGCATGGTTGAAAGCACATCGCAAAAGTAGTGATTGTTTTCGATATTCTCCAAATTATTTGACGAAAAAAAGAAAGAAAAGCCGAGAAAGGAGGTGCAAAGACACTTCTGGGTGAATCTTCCCAATATGCCAAACGCCAAATGCCAAATAAGGTTTTGAAAGGGTGCTATTATATGTATATAGTTCCTATCCATTTACTTCTATCCCTATATATTATTATAATATAATAAGGGTGCATTTTTTCTTATTTGTTATTTGGTGTTTGGCTAATTTGGCGGTCAAAATGACTTTGCCCCATCATGGTCTTGTGGGGAACAGACAGAGGGGGTTTACGGCAGCGTCGTAAACTAAATTACGTTTGCGTCGTTGACGTAATTACGTTGCGCTCGTTACTGTAATTACGTCTGCGACGTTGCTGTTTAAGGGGTTCCGCAATAGCCATTTTGTGCAGGCTTTATATGGTTCGTGCCCAAATTGACATTTGATGTCATGCCAATAATGCCACATTGTCAGTATCCCGTCAGTCGAAACGGAAAACCGTGTCAGTATCGGAATGCTGGCACGGCTTTTGTCTTTGTGATGTATCGACTGCGCCTGTTTATGTGTAGGGCAGTTTTCAATACATTATTAATAAATAAAGAATAAAAACTAAAAAACAAATACGATTATGGGAAAGATTATTGGTATCGACCTTGGTACAACAAACTCTTGTGTATCAGTTTTTGAAGGCAATGAGCCTGTAGTGATTGCTAACTCTGAGGGTAAGCGCACAACTCCTTCAGTAGTAGGTTTTGTAAAGGATGGCGAGCGTAAGGTGGGTGACCCTGCCAAGCGTCAGGCTATCACGAACCCAAAGAACACCGTGTTCTCCATCAAGCGTTTCATGGGTGAAACTTATGATCAGGTGCAGAAGGAAATCGCACGTGTTCCCTACTCAGTGGTGAAGGGCGACAACAACACTCCCCGTGTGGAGATTGAGGGTCGCAAATACACCCCACAGGAAATCTCTGCCATCATTCTGCAGAAGATGAAGAAGACCGCAGAGGATTATCTCGGTCAGGAAGTGACAGACGCTGTCATCACCGTGCCTGCTTACTTCTCCGACTCTCAGCGTCAGGCAACAAAAGAGGCTGGTCAGATTGCTGGCTTGAACGTTCGCCGTATCGTGAACGAGCCTACTGCAGCCGCTTTGGCTTACGGTATCGACAAGGCCAACAAGGACATGAAGATTGCTGTGTTCGACCTCGGTGGTGGTACATTCGATATCTCTATCCTTGAGTTCGGTGGCGGTGTGTTCGAGGTGCTCTCCACCAACGGTGACACCCACCTCGGTGGTGACGACTTCGACCAGGTGATTATCGACTGGCTCGTCAGCGACTTCAAGTCTGCCGAAGGTGTTGACCTCTCGCTCGACCCAATGGCCATGCAGCGTCTGAAGGAGGCTGCCGAGAAGGCTAAGATTGAACTCTCCAGCAGCTCTTCTACAGAGATTAATCTGCCATACATCACCGCTGCTGGTGGTGTGCCAAAGCACCTCGTGACCACACTCACCCGTGCGAAGTTCGAGTCGCTGGCTCACAACTTGATTCAGGCATGTCTCGCTCCATGTCAGGCTGCCATCAAGGACGCTGGCATCTCAACAAGCGACATTGACGAAGTAATCCTCGTGGGTGGTTCAAGCCGTATCCCAGCTGTTCAGCAGCTCGTGGAGAACTACTTCGGCAAGGCTCCATCAAAGGGCGTGAACCCCGACGAAGTGGTGGCAGTGGGTGCATCTATCCAGGGTGCCATCCTCAACAAGGAAGAAGGTGTGGGTGACATCGTGCTGCTCGACGTGACTCCACTGAACGTGGGTATCGAGACACTCGGTCAGGTGATGACCACCATGATTGAGTCGAACACGACCATCCCATGCAAGAAGACAGAGGTGTTCTCAACCGCTGCCGACAACCAGACAGAGGTGACCATCCGCGTCCTGCAAGGTAACCGTCCAATGGCCAACCAGAACAAGCAGATTGGTATCTTCAATCTCACCGGCATTGCTCCAGCACGTCGTGGTGTTCCTCAGATTGAGGTATCTTTCGACATCGACGCCAACGGTATCCTCAAAGTGTCTGCCAAGGACAAGGCAACTGGTAAGGAACAGGAAATCCGTATCGAAGCATCCTCTGGTCTTTCTAAGGAAGAAATCGAGCGCATGAAGGCTGAAGCAGAAGCTAACGCAGATGCCGACAAGAAGGAGCGCGAGCGCATCGACAAGGTGAACCAGGCTGACAGCATGATTTTCCAGACGGAGAACTTCATGAAGGACAATGCCGACAAGGTGCCAGCCGATGACAAACCAGCCATCGAGTCAGCCATCGAAGCCCTCAAGAAAGCCAAGGACAGCGGCGACGTCGCTCAGATTGACGCAGCCATCGAAGGTCTCAACAAGGCCATGCAGACAGCATCTCAGAAGATGTACGCCGCAGGTGGTGCAGGTCAGCCAGGCGCAGGTGGCTTCAACCCAGGCGACGCCGGCTTCCAGGGCGGTGCTCAACCCAACGAAGGCACCCAATCCAACGGTGCTGACGATGTCCAAGACGCTGACTTCGAGGAGGTCCATTAGTCCAAAGATAACAAACAATAACAATCGGAAAACAAATCCGTGTAGCTCTCTGAGTTACACGGATTTGCCGTTTTAAGGGGTTTGGGTTTCGTTATCGATTTCTATCATTTCCTATCTCAGACGTGTTCCATATTTGTACCTTAACAAAAAAGTAGAAGTTTTGAAACAAATACATATAAATAAATACAAAATCTAATTTTGAACAAGAAATTATGCCAGGAATTGCATTGGAAATCAAGAGAAAATGCAAAGTGTGTGGAAAAGTTTTCCTTGTAAAGAAACTTGACTCACAGTTTTGCTCAAAAAGATGCAGCGCAGTCGATTTGAAACGTAGGCGCGATGCAGAAGTAAGAGAGGCTCGTCTCGCAAAGATAGCAGCCCAAGTGCCGGACATCCGAGAATATATCTCGGTGAGAGAGGCCGTAGCCATGTACCATATAGAACGTGGTACATTGTACCGTCTCATACGATTAGGGCGTATTCCAGCAATGAATTTTGGGAAACATCTCATTCGTATCAAACGTTCAGAGCTGGAAGCTAACTTTATGCTACGCAAAAAGGCAAAACGAGAGAAGGCAAAGCCAATCCCCAAACTCTACAACCTCGAACCAGAGAATTGTTATACAGTTGGAGAGATATGCAAGAAGTATCGCATCAACGACAGCACTGTATGGGCGCATGTACGGAAATACTCTATCCCTTCAAGACAGATAGGCAACTACGTCTATATCCCAAAAGACGAAATCGATAATCTCTATAAATCCGATATATTATGAAGAAAGCAATGCTCCACACCAAAGTGTCCGTCAGACTCCGAAAATCGGAGCTTCGTGACGAGTGGTATCTTTACCTCGAAGCCTATCCAGTGTTCAAGCCTGGGCATGACAAGCCCTGCCGTGAACGCGAGTATCTAAACCGCATCATCAGAACTCCTTTGTGGGACAAGACCCGTCCTGCTCGTTTAGATGAATACGGCTACCAATCCTATAAGCCCAAACGGGATGTGAACGGCATCATCGTTTGTCGTTCAAAGGCAGATCGTGAAACGTGTGTCTATGCCGACAATGTGCGCATCCTCCGCCAGCGTGAATACGACAATGCGGAACTATATTCGGACACCGAACAAGCTATGGTGGAAAAGAAAGCCAGAGGACAGGAAGACTTCATTGAATATTTTGGAAAGCAGGCTGCTAAACGCCACAAAAATGACTACAAATCCGTCGGCGTCAATTGGGATAGAGCCCATGACTTGCTAAAGATGTTCAACAAGAATAAGCCTTTACCGTTTGCCCAAATTGATATGCATCTAATAGAATGTGTCAGGGAATTTTTGCTGAATGCTCCACGAGGTGGCAAAAAAAGAGGTGTCATTTCCCAAAATACTGCATCCACGTATTTCACGCTTTTCAAGGCAGCTTTACATCAGGCATTCATTGACAATTACTTCGACGTGGACATTGCCGCTAAGGTAAAAGGCATTTCGGGAGTAGAAAGCCGTCGGGAGTACCTGACTATCGAGGAACTGAATAAACTCGCAGCTACACCTTGTGAATACCCGATGCTAAAGAAAGCAGCGCTCTTTAGTGCATTGACTGGCCTCCGTCATAGCGATATCCGGAAGATGAAATGGAGTGAGTTGTCAAAAGAAGGAGACCGCTACCGCATCAACTTCACCCAAAGGAAAACTGGAGGAGTAGAATACATGCCCATCTCAGAACAAGCCTACCTTATTTGCGGTGAGCCTGGCGACCCTGACAGACTTGTGTTTGAGGGGCTGCAAGATCCTTCCTATATCAATCGCCCCGTCAAGGTTTGGGTAGCAGATGCTGGTATCAAGAAGCACATAACGTTCCATTGTTTTCGTCATTCCTACGCAACAAACCAGCTTACCGAGGGCACGGACATCTACACCGTATCGAAGATGCTGGGACACACCAACGTCCGCACCACGCAGATATACGCCAAGGTCGTTGACTCCAAGAAAGAGGAGGCTGCACAAGCCATCAAACTCAATCTTCAAAGCGATGTGATATAAATCCATCAAAGACTGCTTTTTTACAAAGCCACCCATGCGGACTGTATAGGTGGCTTTTTAACTTTCATTCATACGGAATAGCCTACGGAAGTTCCCCGTATGCCATTCCGTTTCTCAATTATTTTCGATTCCTATTGTTAAATGATGTTTCTGAAACCGCCTGATTTCAAGCAGTTTCGGTTATTTATTTATTGTTGTTAATACGGAACAGCATACGGGAAACTTTCGCCCATTTTTCTGCCCTTGCGAAGGGCTTTTTATCGCACTATCTTTGCAGCCGAATTCAAATAAACGCTGACTGCGCAGTCGCAAAGTATTAACATCAAATTTCATTTAATATGGAAGATAGAAAACATACATCGAGTGGCGTTCCCACCTTTGACATGATTCCCATGCTGATGGCGAATCTTCTCGAAGACAACAGGATTCTGTCGGCAAAGCTTGATGCCATCAACAAAAAGATTTCGGCATCTGTAGGTAATAAGGACGATGATCAGCGCATGGATGTAACTGAAGCTCAGAAGTACATCCCTGGTCACCCCGCAGTTCAAACCATCTATGGCTGGACATCCAACAATATGATACCTTATCATAAGGTTGGCAAGCGCATCTATTTCGTCAAGTCAGAACTTGATGCCTGGCTCTCAAAGGAGCAGCACAAGTCACAAGACGACTTACAACTCGAAGCTGAGAATTATGTGAATAGCCATAGAAGAAACTGCATTAATAAATAAAGGTATGCATATCAGTTCTAGTATCATCGAAACGATTAAGGCAAGAGCTGACATCGTTGAGGTCATCGGTGAACATGTTCACCTGACCAAAAAGGGCCAGAACTATTTAGGACTATGCCCATTCCATAATGACAGCACTCCGTCATTAACCGTCAGTTCTGCTAAGGGCATCTACAAGTGTTTCGCTTGTGATGCCTCTGGCGATGTGATTAAGTTCTTGCAGGAATATCTTAAAATCTCCTTCGTTGAAGCCGTGAAGATGTTGGCCAATAAGTATGGGGTTGAGATTCCTGAGGATTCATGTTCTATGGCTGATGATGCAGACCAACGCAAGCGAGAGTCAATGCTCATCATCAATGACTATGCTGCCAAGTTCTTTGCTGAGAATCTATTCAAAGAAACTGAAGAGTCACACAAAGCTTTAGACTATGCTGCCAGTCGATGGCCAATTGAGTATATCCGTTCATTTGGTATCGGTTATGCCAGCAATAGCTGGGACTCCTTTTCTCTGTGGGCGAAGGAGAAGGGACTCGACAAAGACCTTTTGCTTGAATTAGGACTTGTCAAGAAGAAAAGCATGAGCGATGATGTTTATGACACATTCCGCGGTCGCATAATGATTCCCATCCGTGACAAGCAACATCGAATCATATCTTTCACTGCAAGGATCCTGCCCGACATTCTTGCCCATGACCCTAATGCTCCCAAGTATATTAACTCCTCTACATCTCTTATATATGATAAGGGTAATAGCCTGTTCGGTATTGATGTGGCCTGGAATGCAGCATCAAAAGCAGGTGTGATGAATTTGGTAGAGGGCGCACCAGACGTGATGCGCTTGCAGGTTCTTGGTGTTTCTAATACTGTTGCGCCTCTCGGCTCCTCATGGACAGAGGCACAACTCAGTATGCTGAAACGCATAACGAGCAGACTCAACATTATCCCGGATAGTGATGTTCCTAAAGAAGGAGAACACTTTGGAGCTGGATTTGCGAGTGCTATGCGCACCGGAAAACTGGCATTGTATTTGGGCTTTTCTGTTACTATACAGGAAATTCCAATCGGTGATTGGAAAAATGACCCTGATTCATACCTGGTCTCAAAAGACAAATTGGATGAATTGACTATACAAGATTTTGTGATGTGGTATGCTTCAAAAGTCATAAATCTTGATGAAGAAAACATTCCACAACAGGCAAAAGCTATCCATGAAGTCGTGGAACTTGTGAAGACGATTCCTGATAAAGTCCTTCAGGAATCATACACGGATAAACTCATCAATGTCTATGGACATGAAGATATGTGGAAGCGTGAAATCATGGGCGTTCAATCCATGCCTGCCCCAGTTGCCAGTCCTGCCATAAGTGATGAAGAATATGCTGCCCTTTTCAAAGGCACTGAGATTAAGGTTGGCAACAACTGCTATTATGGTTATACCAAGGAGGGCGAGAAGGAAATCTCCAACTTCATCATGATTCCCCTCTACCTGAT
>JAEEGS010000029.1 GCA_016280445.1 Bacteroidaceae bacterium | reverse complement strand
TCTTTGGGATTTGAGTGAAGAGGAGGAGACTCGAACTCCCACGGGCTGAGCCCACTACCCCCTCAAAGTAGCGCGTCTACCATTCCGCCACCTCTCCATTCTTTAGTGCCCACGACAAGAATCGAACTTGCACGTCTCTCAACACTCGCACCTGAAACGAGCGCGTCTACCATTCCGCCACGTGGGCATGTTTGCTGTCATTGTGTCAAAGAAATGCCTCTTTTTACAGAGAGAGCGGAAAACGAGACTCGAACTCGCGACCCCAACCTTGGCAAGGTTGTGCTCTACCAACTGAGCTATTTCCGCGTTTGCGAGTGCAAAGGTAGCACTTTTTCGCGAACCAACAAAACTTTTCAGTAAAAAAATACCTCGAAAAAGTATTTTCTGTTTGTTTTCTTTTTGCCCCCTTTCGTTACACATTATTATATTATAAGGAGAGGGGTTTCCCGTCCTTTTCCTATCGGATTCTGTCGAGCGAACGAACCAGTGCCTCGTCTTTGCGAATGCCCTGAATGGCCAAACAATTGAGGATGATGCTGAGCACGGGGAAAATTGCCACGAACTTCAGATGGAAGGTGGGAACGATGCTTCCTGCTGCCTCGGCGAACTCCTGAATGTTCAGGTGGTAGTAATAGGCAAACACAGCGTAGGTTGCCACATAACCAACCAGCAGGATGGTGCTGAAGATGGTGAGTCGCAACTGGCGCATGCGCTTGCGGAAGAGCATGATGCTCATGGTCGAAAGGAACATAACCATGATGAGCAGCACGCCCAGGCACCAAGGGCCGCTCGTGGCGTCTAAAGCCTTGAATGCTCCTTCGGCTCCGAAGGTGAAGTTGCTGAAATGTGCTACCACGCTGTCTGCCACTGCCCATTCCCCGATGGTGGAGATGACCCCCACAAACGAGAAGATGAGCACGAGCGCCAGATAGACGGTCTGTATTCGCTGAATCATCGTTTAGAACTTTCTGTCAGATTCCTTCGATGGATTGCGGTAGTACACTTTGTCCTCCAGAAACTCCTGAGTTGCGATGAGTGTAGGTTTGGGCAGACGCTCATAGTAGCGAGAAATCTGAATCTGCTCTTCATTCTCGAACACCTCGTCGAGCGTGTCGGTGTGTGTGCCGAACTCGACCAGTTTCTTGCTGAGTTCTTCCTTCATCTCTGCGGCAATTTGGTTGGCACGCTTGGCGATGATGGCTACGCTTTCATACACATTGTTGGTGTCGCGGCTCAAATCCATCAGGTTGCGCGTCACAGTAGTGGTGGGGGCGTTTGTTTTCTTGAAATCCATTGTTTTTATGTTTTATCTTTTGGTTATTCTGTGGGTGGGGTTGTTAATTCTCCGAGTCCTTGTTCTCCTCATACTTCACCTTGGCGGCGGCATGTTTGTAGATGTTGTCGGCCTCTTTCAGATACTTGCTGTTCGGGAACTCGTTCTTGAATCCGAAATACTCGTCGATGGCTTGACGGTAGCGTTCATCCCGCTTATCTTCCACGCTGCGTTGTGCCAACTGGTAGCGGCAGCGGAGAATCATCATGTAGAGGTCTTCACGCATGCGGGTGTAGGGGAACGTCTTCAGCGCATTCTCTGCCGTGATGATGCAGGCCTCGTAGTTGCTGCCTCCGTTGGCGCAGTTGCCCACGTATGAGCCCAGATTGTAGTAGAGCTTCGCGCTGTCATACTCTTTCTGCACCAATCGGTTCTGCAATTCGTAAATCATGTCGTTCACCTCCTCGCGCAATTCGGAATAGGGGTGGAAGTCCAGGAAATCCTGCAGTTGGTTGATGGCTGTATATGTGGGCGACTGATCCAGTCGTGGGTCAGGACTCATTCGGAAAGAGGCCTTGCCGCTGTAGAAACGAGCCAGTTCCTCATAGTCACCCTTGGGATAAGTCTTCACATATCGGTCAAGATACATGGTGGAAGTCTCGTAGTCGCGCAAGTTGTAGAAGCACATGCCCAGCATGAACAGCGACTCCTCTCCACGGTCAGTGCCTTTCATGACCATGAAGAGTTCTTCCAGCAGTTGGTATGCCCTGTTGTATTGCCCGGCGGTGTAGCACTCCTTGGCAACCTCGTATTTATAATCATAATCAGTTGATTTCAGCACGGTGTTGTAGGAGTTGCAAGAACTCAAAAGCATGACTGAAATGACCCCGATTGACAAGAATTTCCTCATTGTGATAAAAATTTCGACTGCAAAGGTACGCTTTTTTTGCCTAAGAAACTTCATATCCGAGGATTATTTTAGTTTTCTTTAGAAAAATCCGAACGAATTAGGGAATATTTACGGATAGAAGTCGTAATTTTGCACTCCGATAGACGAACAGCGCATGAATTTTCAGTTGACATCGAAGTTTCAGCCGACAGGCGACCAGCCGCAAGCCATCGAAGAACTCACGCAAGGAGTGAAGGACGGGTTGCCGGCTCAGGTGCTTTTGGGTGTGACGGGTTCGGGAAAGACGTTCACGATGGCCAATGTCATTCAGAACATCGGCAAGCCGACCCTCATTTTCAGTCACAACAAGACGCTGGCACACCAACTCTACACGGAGATGAAAGCCTTCTTCCCCAACAATGCGGTGGAGTATTACGTGAGTTACTACGACTACTACCAGCCAGAGGCGTACATCCCCTCCACTGGCACCTACATCGAGAAGGATTTGGCCATCAACGAAGAACTCGACCGCAAGCGCCTGGCGGCCGTGTCGGCCTTGCTTTCGGGCAGAAAAGATGTCATCATTGTCTCGTCGGTGTCGTGCATCTATGGTATGGGCGCCCCGACCAGTTATGCCGAAAACATCCTTCCCATCGCGGTGGATCAGGAACTTCCTTTGGAGACGTTGCGCCGCAAGTTGGTCGATATGCTTTACACCAACAACGACTTGGCGGCGACGGGTGAATTGGAGCGCGGACAGTTCCGGGTGAAAGGCGAAACTGTCGATGTGTATCTTGCCTATGATGAGAAGATTCTGCGCATTTGTTATTTCGATGATACAATAGATGAGATACAGGAGTTGGACGTGCAGACACTCTATCCCATCACCTCCTACGAGGAGTATAAAATCTATCCCGCCAACCTCTTCATGACCACCAAGGAGCAGACCTTGAAGGCCATTCACGACATCGAGGACGACCTGCACAAACGCATCCTTTTTTATGAGGAACGGGGCGATATGGAGAAGGCCAAGCAGATAGAACTCCGTGTGACGAACGACCTCGAATGGATACGCGAGACGGGGCATTGTTCGGGCATTGAAAACTACTCCCGCTACTTTGACGGGCGCGAGGCGGGCGAACGTCCTTATTGCCTGCTCGACTTCTTTCCCGACGACTATCTGCTCATTGTCGATGAGAGCCACCAATCCATTCCGCAGGTGAAAGCCATGTGGGGAGGCGACCGCCATCGCAAGGAGAATCTGGTCGATTACGCCTTCCGCCTGCCTGCCGCACTCGACAACCGTCCGCTGCGGCTCGAAGAGTTTGAAGCACTCACACCACAAACCATCTATGTGTCGGCCACACCAGCCGAGTATGAACTGGAACGCGCTGAAGGAGTCATCGTCGAACAACTCATCCGCCCTACAGGCCTGCTCGACCCGCCCATCGAAGTGCGTCCTAAACTCAACTTCATGGACGACCTCATCGAAGAAATCCATCAGCGCAATGAGGTGGGGGAGCGCACCCTCGTCATCACCTCCACCAAACGGCAGGCCGAGGAGGTGTCAGCATTCTTCAACAGCGTGGGCATCAAGGCCAACTACATCCATTCCGATGTGGACACTTTCGAGCGTGTGGACATCATCAACAATTTCCGTGCAGGCACCTACGAAGTGCTCATCGGCATCAACCTGCTGCGCGAAGGACTCGACATCCCCGAGGTCTCACTCGTTGCCATTCTCGATGCTGATTATCAGGGCTTTCTGCGCGACCACCGTTCCCTCGTACAAATCATCGGACGTGCTGCCCGCAACGTGCACGGGCTTGCCATCATGTATGCCGAAACCATCACCGACACCATGCAGCAAACCATCGATGAGACCAATCGCCGCCGCAAGAAACAGATGGCCTACAACGAAGAGCACGGCATCACACCCACACAGATACGGAAGACGCAAATTGCCATCAGCCAGCACAAGCCCATCGACTACCTCGGCAACGCCTACATTGAGGAGAATGCCTCTCTGGCAGCCGAATCGGAAGCCGACACCATCTACAATGCCATGACTCCCGACGAAATCCGCCGTGCCATCGACCGCAACCGCAAACTCATGAAAGAGGAAGCCAAAAAACTTGCATTCCTCAAGGCCGAGGAGTACAAGCAGGAAGTGGTGCGTCTGGAGAAACTGCTGGAAGCGAGGAGTTGACTTTTGACATGAACCGCTCTTTGTCCACAACAAACCTCAAATGCGTGCCCTCTCCAATCAGTTTGTCGCCCGAGTGAGCCATCACCTTGAACTCAATCTTCTTGCCATCCACCTTCGTCACCTCAGCGGTGGCCGTAACCCTGTCACCAATTTTCGAAGGACTCAAGTGTGACGATTCGATATGGCCGCCAACGGTGGTGCAACCCTCAGGAAGTGCATCTCCGACAGCCTTCATCGCCGCGTTTTCCATCAAAGCCATCATGGCAGGCGTCGCAAGTACAGGCATGTCGCCAGAACCCATCCGAAAGGCAGTGACCGGCTCGCTCACCACCAATTCGCTCGTGTGTTTCATTCCAACTTCAATCATACTCATGTTTGTTTTTATCCCAGTTCTTCATCTGTTTCGCAGATAAAAGCCCACAAAGGTACGATTATTTTCCGAAACTCCTCCGTTTCTATCTGCGATTTCCCACAAAACACACCAAAGAATAATCGGAGCACCCCGATTTCTCAGAACACCCCGACCATTCACCTTCAAACATCGCGTCAGCCCCCAAACTTTCAACTTCTTTCTGTGATTTCTGTGATTTGACTTCGTCGAGCTAAAGGTTCCGTGTGAAATAAATCATTCTTTCTGCGAGAGCCGCGCAAGGCTCTCTTTTCATCTCACACAGAAAACACAGAAAACACAGAAATTTTCAATTGCCAATTTCTCTCTCATTAAAGGTTCGGACGTTTATTTCAACACGAATTACACGAATTAGACAAATTTTGCCATGCGGACAGGATATTTATTCCCCGAAGCCGTGGACGGCTGCAAATTTCACGAACCATCCGG
>JAEEGS010000028.1 GCA_016280445.1 Bacteroidaceae bacterium | reverse complement strand
TCTCCTTTCTTTTTAAGACCCTCCCCAGCCCTCCCTGTTTAGGGAGGAAGACCGTTCGGGTCGTTAGTTAAACATTCGTTTTTGAATCACATATCTATCATTTGGCCATCTGATATTCCTAATCTCTCTCTTCTTTCTGTGATTTGACTCCGTCGAGCTAAAGGTTCCGTGTTTTCTGTGATTTCTGTGATTTCTGTGTGAAATAATATTCTCTTTCTGCGAGAGCCCGCATGGCTCTCATCTAATCTCACACAGAAATCACAGAAATCACAGAAATTTTCAATTTCCATTTTTCCCTCATGAAGGTTCGGACGTTTATTTCAACACGAAATCCACGAACCATCCGGATGGCATTAGTGAAATTAGTAGCACAGAAGGTGCTTTGTGTAATACATTCTCGCTGCATAGTTTTGTGTAAATTAGTGTAATTCGTGTTAAAATGAACAGTTGTACTCCTCCAACTTTCTCTCTCCATTCTTTCTGTGTTTTCTGTGATTTCTGTGTGATATAAATCTTTCTTTCTGCGAGAGCCGCGCAAGGCTCTCTTTCATCTCACACAGAAATCACAGAAATCACAGAAATTACAGAAATTTTTCGTTGGTGATTTCGATGATGAATTTCTGTGAGGTACGGTACGCCTCATACAGCAGAGCATCCAACTGCTCATACACCGCATCACCATTCCGTACACCCCGCTTCTTCGGGTACTCCACACGGTTCCCCTCCTCGTCCGTGTAGTAGCGGTACACCGGTTCGCCAATCAGCACACAACCAGGTCCCTGCTGGCTGCACCCCTCCGGGCAAGGCCCGAAGTATGTCTGCCGATGACCGGGGCACTTCACCACCCTCACCCCCATCGGTGAGTACGGGCCACCGCCGCACTCCAGTCTCCACCTGCCCCTCGGCAGACAATACTTCGATGCCCCAGGGAACACCTCCGCGTAGTCCTTGAACTTCGCCTCGCGAGCCTCGCACACCAGACGCGGCGTGTCCTCCCCCTCCATGAGCACCTCCATCACACTCTTCGTGACAGACTCATCACCATAATAACGTTGCAATTTAATCACCATAAGACATTCGTTTTTTCGTTTCTTTTTCTGCTACAAAGTTACGAAAAATTCCCGACATATACAAGCATTTAACCCATTATTTTTCAATAATTTTGAAGTTTTTTTTCGAGCACGAATTGCACTCCTCCGCAGGTGTTCTGCTCTCAACACCTTGACGGTGTCTCGAAAAACAATAATTGCCAACAATTACCGATAATTGGTTCCGATAATAAAAACAATAGGCTGAAATACTAATTATCGGATAAAATTATCGGGAATTATTGGAAATTATTGTTTATCCAAGCCTCAGCAGGAGGCGCAGGAGCAAGCTTCACCTATCATTTCTTCTGCTGCTTCCCGAAATTACGGCAGTTCCGTTCTCGTAATTACCCTCCCCACCCATTTTCCGTGTGAACTATGGCTCGTTTTCAAAAAAATCAACTAGAATTTGCTTTCTTTTCCTTTTTGCACTATCTTTGCAGCATCAAATCATATTAACAGTAATGAACACAGCGGACTATTTACGGCTTTTACGCCATTACAAGGCTACCGCATCCGAAAAATACGGCATTAAGCGTATCGGTATTTTTGGTTCTGTTGCCCGAGGGGAGCAGACCGAAAATAGCGATGTGGACATTGTTGTCGATTTGATGGAACCCCGTCTTTTCTATCTGGTACATATCAAAGAAGACCTCCAACGCCTTTTTGGTTGCCCCGTGGACATTGTTCGTGAACGTGAGCACATGGATTCTCTTCTTAAAAGCAACATTCAACGTGATGGTGTCTATGCTTAATCAGAACTGCTCTATCGTCTGAAAAAGATAGAAGCGCCGTTCAACGTATCATCACTCAAAACGAGAACGTGAAAACGGTGAATGACTATTATTGCACCCCATGGGGAATGGAACGTCTTAAATTTTGAAAAATAATTAATGAAGAAAATGAACACTCAAAGAACGGGAATGATATGTTTTTTCAATTCCTGGTCTAAATAGTTGTACACATAACCGGAACTTTGAGAATACAAGCCTGATGCGGGTCTCATCAGGGCGCTGTATATGTTGGAATTATAGACGGCATCCACGGCTCGGGGCAGTGAATAGTGTTCCCTGTCCATCAATAGTTGTATCAAATCGGAGGTGATGCTCTCCGTCATGAATTTGAATTCTTGTTCACTGATGTTCATACGGAAGAAGTTTATCTATGCCTTTTGAGTACAGAACGCATATTGGAAGGTGATGCCCTTCATGTATTTTAGACGACGAAGGAACTCGCACTTGTCGATGTTGCCTAAATGATAGTTCCGAATTTGTAATCCGACACGATCGTTGACAATGGGCTCACCCCGAAAATGTCGACTCAGGCTTTAGCCACATCCATTGCTTGGTTGGTATCTTCCGTAAGATAGAAGGCCTGACCAAAATCCTTGTATGGATTGCACAGGAAAAGGTCGATGCCGGCAATCTTCATGTTCGACCCGTGATAAAGCGTCATCATAGCGTTCCTCCCATTCTTCTGCAAAAAGCAGTGATGTCGCGGATGTTGGACTCAAACGACTGGGTGTGCAGATACCCGTATTGGCGATCGAAAAGGTCGAAAGCCCCATAGCGGCTGATATATCGTGCCGCCTCTTGGGGAGTGAGGCCGTAATGCGAGGCAAACTCTGAAATGAGCGCCACCACATATTGTGCTTTATCTGATGCCATAATGATGCCTTTTTTGATTATCGGGGACAAAGATAGTGCAATTTGGAAAAGAAAGCAAATTCTAGTTGATTTTTTTGAAAACGAGCCTTGGCAACAGTGGGGAAGACCCTCTCATTCATCCATATTAGCATTCCCTCATAAAAGTGTGATCTATGGTATCTTCCACCCTCTCCCTCAACAGGGAGAGTCGGAGAGGGTCTTTTCTTCCATTTTCTGTACTTTCCGTGTTTTCTGTGATTTCCGTGTGAGATGAAAGAGAGCCATGCGGGCTCTCACAGAAAAAGAATATTATTTCACACAGAAAACACAGAAATCACAGAAAGAAGAGATAGAGATAGAAATTGAAAATTTCTGTGTTTTGACTCCGTCGAGCTGGAGAGGGTCTTTCCCTTTGGCGGGTTCCCGTCTCAAAGAGACCGATGTCGTGCTGCAGCCTTTTATCTGGGTGCTTGCACACAAGGAAAAGCATGCAACCACAACATCCAAGGCATAGCCTTACCCGCACCACCAATTTTCTGTGATTTCTGTGTTTTGACTCCGTCGAGCTGGAGAGGGTCTTTCCCTTTGGCGGGTTCCCGTCTCAAAGAGACCGATGTCGTGCTGCAGCCTTTTATCTGAGTGCTTGCACAC
>JAEEGS010000027.1 GCA_016280445.1 Bacteroidaceae bacterium | reverse complement strand
CCGGAAGCGAGTTCTTCGGTTCGTTCAACATCGGCAAGCATGTGAAGCCTGTCGAATACGACAAAGACTTCCCCATCCATCTGAGTGTCGATAACAACGTGCTGCCGTACATCTCCTGCTCGATGTGGCAGGTGGACACCTCCAGCGGAAAGCGTGTCGTTGAAATTGGCGAGGTGTGCGCTGAGAACCCGAACAACACCGTGAAGAAAGCGGCTGCCATGGTCGGTGCCGTCCTGAATGGCATGGGATATGAAGGAAAGTTGTATGTGCATGGCGATGCAAGCACCAGGGCGGCGAACACGTTTGATGATGAGAAGCGCAGTTGGATGGACTTGTACATCGAGACGCTGAAAGGTTGCGGACTCGATGTGGTTGACTGCGTTGGTGACAAGAATCCGAGTGTGGCCATGAGTGGTGAGTTCATCAACCAGATACTTGATGGTGAGATTGAAGGTGTGGTGCTGGTGATAGGTGACAGTTGCAAGAACTCCATCATCGACTATCAGAGTGTTCAGAAGGACGTGAACGGTGCGATGCTCAAGACGAAGGTGAAGAACAAGACCACTGGGCAGAGTTATGAGGAGCACGGGCACCTGAGCGATACGCTTCGCTATATGGTGGTGGATGCCTGCAGGGATGAGTTCACGGCATTCAGCATGAGGAGGAAGAGGAACCTCTATGCCAAGGATGGTGCTGTCAAGTTCTACAATGCCGATGGTGAGTTTGAGTATGGGCAGAAGGTGCTGTATGTGATGCCGAACGTGAACGGCATGTTCGTCATGTGCCAGGCAGACGCATTGGGCGACCTCTGGCACATCGTGTCCGTTGTGTACCGTGAGACCATATCGACTGAGGAGATGGCGAGCCTCATCATTAAGAGCGGTTCTGATGTGTGCGTCATAGAATGTGCGGAGGCGTATTTCCCATTCGTTCGTGACTTGAGAACACGCACCACCATGCCTGTGAAGGTGATGAAGGAGTTTGCCGATGTGGACGGGCGCATTGCTGCCACAAGCGACTATGTGAGTGAGCGGATGCGGTTCAGCAGCATGCAGACGGATGAATACGGGTTGTTCATTGACAGCCTGTATGACTACAACAAGGATAGCGAGAACAAGTGCGCCAGTGCCGTGCTGAGTGGGTTGGCGCAATACGTCCAGAAACTGTCGTGACCATTTCCGTGAGTCCACGAAAATGCCGATTTTGCGGTTAAAAAAATAAGCATGAAAAAAAGTCTTATTTTGTGCTTTCTTTATAATTGTATGAAAAACATAAAGTTATAGCGATATTTTAAGAAAGGCGTTTTCAAGATTTCGCTTGCGAGTATCACGGATGCAAATTGTCACTAATTTTGCGACAAAGAAAATCGCGTGATGAATTGGTTCCAACATCTATTTTCAAAGAAATCGACTGAGAATGTTGTGGCGGTAACGGAAGAGTCGCCACAGCCTTCTGCCTCCCCAGTTGACAGAGGTGCCTTGTTGCTGGCTGCTCTTGATGAGCGTAGATTGGAGTGCAACATGTCGTACATGGACATGTATCGGTGCATACCCGAGGTGTTCTTTCCCATTGAGTATATTGCAAGCCGCATCTCTGGCGGAAACTTCCAGTTGAAGAAGGAGGCTGATGACAGCGTGGTGTGGAGAAACTATACGGTGAACAAGTTGTTGAACAAGCCCAACTGCGTGTTCTCGTGGAAGGAGTTCGTGCATGACCACTTCGTCTGGAAGCTGACTACCGGCACGAGTTTCATCCGTGCGGTCACAGCGATAGACGTTGACTACCGCAGCGTGTTGGCATACTGGGTGCTCCCATCTGACAGGGTTGAAGTGAGACCTCCAAGGGCATTGATTCCCTTGTATGACGTGTCAAAGGTGTCCGACCTGATTGCGAGTGTCAATGTCATGGGCGTTTTCGGTGTGCAGATGCAGATAGACCCGAGACAGGTGATGATAGACCGTGACGGCATCGCCACGTTGCTCAGCGAGAACAGCTACATGAAGGCTCACAGCCGTCTTGACTCGTTGAGGAAAAACATTGCCAACCTCCTTTCGGTGTATGATGCCCGTAACGTGATATTCACAAAGCGTGGTGGCATTGGTTACATCGTGAGCAGGAAGATGGATGCGACTGGTACCGAGGCATTGACGGAAAATGAGAAGAATCAGCTCGTTGAGCAGAATGCAGAGCGGTACGGTCTTGGCAAAGGTCAGTTGCCATACGGCATCAGTGATGTGCCTATTGACTTCGTCCGCACAAACCTCTCCATCGCTGAGTTGCAGCCCTTCGACGAAACACTGGCCGATGCCATCAACATCGCTGGTGCGTATGGTATTCCTGCGGTGCTGGTGCCAAGAAAAGACCAGAGCACGTTCAGCAATCAGGCGACTGCAGAGAAGACGGTGTATGCGAGTGTGGTGATTCCGATGGCGAAGGAGTTCTGCAAGATGTTCACCTCGTTCATCGGACTTGACAAGAGCGGCTTGTACCTCGATGTCGATTTCTCCGGTGTGGACTGCATGCAGGACGGCATGAAGACTGAGGAAGAGGTGAAGAAGCTCGTGAACGACCGTTGCCGCCAGCAGTTCATTGACGGACTCATCACGCTGAACGACTGGCGCGGACAGATTGGCGAGGCGCAGATTGAAGAAAAAGAGAATCCTTTGTTCTCGAAGTTGAAGTTCGACATGACAGACGAGGATCTTGAGATAGTTAACAAAATTATTCTTAACCAACAAAACCCTAACAACAATGGCAATAGAGCAGATGAAAAGCCTGGTGTACAAAACCAAGGCGAATGATGTGGATGAGAAGGGCATTGT
>JAEEGS010000026.1 GCA_016280445.1 Bacteroidaceae bacterium | reverse complement strand
CGCCATCAACGGCATGCAGGTGAGCGTTCCCGACGTCGGAGGTTTCTACGTGAAGGTGAACTCGAAGACCGCCCACACGCTCGAAGAGTGCACCACGGACACCATCACCCGCATGTGTCTGGCGTTCCGTCCGGCCAGCGAGCTTCGCAAGACCATCACGCAGACCACTGAGACCATCGTCGATGCTCCCTACTCCTATCAGGAGCCCGAAAGCGACGACGACGACGATTAAATTTCCGTGATTTGACTCCGTCGAGCTAAAGGTTCTGTGTTTTCTGTGTGAGATAAGAAGAGAGCCATGCGGGCTCTCGCAGAAAAACTTCATTTCACACAGAAATCACGGAAAACACAGAAAGACACCTCCGACTCCCCTGTTTAGGGGAGAGAAGAACAATGAGAAATCAAATGAAGTATTAACCTAAAACAAAATGCCCTACATGCCGGATGGCTCTCCCCATTACGGGGGAGATGTCCGAAAGGACAGAGAGGGTCTTAAAACTTTATCATTATGGCAAATGCAGCAAAATCGTACTCGACGCTTTCCGTAAGCGGTTCCATGCAGTACTACAAGAAGAAAATGCGCCTCACCTTCCGTGAGGGCAAGCCCGAAGTGTACAAACTCACCATCGTTCGTGGCCCTGTCATCAGGGGCGAGGAACTCATCAACTACGCCGCCAACGCAGCTCACGTGCCAGCAACCACCGTCCGTCAGGCCAAGTCAGCCATCTTCGATGCCATCGCGTACTTCTGTGCGCAGGGTCGTGTAGTTCAGATTCCAACGCTGGGCTCGTTCTGCCCACGTTCCACCTCGAAGACGGCTCACACGCTCGAAGAGACCACCCTCGACACCATCACAGCCAAGAAACTGGTGTGGGTTCCTAAGAAGCAGGTGGCCAACCTGGGCAAGTGGGCGAACATCAGCCTCGTGGAGAACAAGAAACTCACCGAGCTGGCGTGTCCAGATGCCAGCGGAGGTGACGATGATGACGACGATTAAATTTCCGTGATTTCTGTGTTTTCTGTGTGAGATAAGAAGAGAGCCATGCGGGCTCTCGCAGAAAAACTTCATTTCACACAGAAATCACGGAAAACACAGAAAGACACCTCCGACTCCCCTGTTTAGGGGAGAAGACCCCTCCGACTCCCCTGTTTAGGGAGGGAGAAGACCCCTCCGACTCCCCTGTTTAGGGGAGGGAGAGTAATGAGAAATCAAATGAAGTATTAACCTAAAACAAAATGCCCTACATGCCGGATGGTTCTCCCCATTACGGGGGAGATGCCCGCAGGGGCAGAGAGGGTCTTTATGTGGTCTGTAAAAGAAATCCAGGCAGCCTTTGCGCTGACCATCGCGGCACTCCTTTCCGTCTGGGCGATGCTACTCCCCCCACAGGGTGACATCAAGGAGAATATGCTGATACTCATCGCACAGTTCCTCGTCTTCGCAGCCACGCTGCTGGGTGTGGGAGGAAGCATCGAAAGGATTCTCCGCAGGTTCAAAAAATAGTTCCAACGTATGCAGAGAGAGAGGGGGTCGCGAAACGCGACTCCCTCTCTTGTTAATTTGTTAATTTGTTAATTTGTTAATTCCCATTTATCTACAATGTTCCTTTCCCTCTGCCTTGAATTCGCCACTGAGTTGCTGGAGCAGTTGGGGATTGAGGTCTAATGCCTTGCGCATATCGCTGAGCGCACCCATCTTGTCACCCTGATTCATGCGGAGGGTGCCACGCAGTTGGTAGATTTCGGCATCGTCGGTGTGGAGGGTGTCGATGAGGGTGTTGAGGTCTTTCATGGCCTCATCGTATTGCTGCATCTGGCAGAGCGTGAGGGCACGAGTTTTATAGGCCTCGGCATCGGAAGGATTGGAGGCTATGGCTTGAGTGGTTTGGGCGATGATTTCAAAAGGAGACATGGTAGAATTGAAAAATTGAAGAATTGAAGAATTGAAGTTTTTCGCCTCGACAGTTCTGTGGGTTTTACTTTTTAGAATTGAAGAATTGAAGAATTGAAGAATTGAAGTTATTTATGCTTTGCCATTTAGGGTGACAGACATGCCGCGGGTGCTGATAAGTTCTTCTCCTGTCATGTGACGGATGGCTTCGTCCAGCACGGATGATTTAATGGGCAAGGTTTTCAGTTCTGCGAGGGGATGTTCTTGTCCATCTTGCAGTCGTTCCTTAATGGCTTGGATGGCTTTCTGTACTTCATCGAGATGGGCGGAAGGGGTCTTCTTCTTGGCCAGACACACATCGCATTGTCCGCAATCGTGGTCGGCTTTCTCACCGAAGTAGTTGAGGAGCAGGCGGCTTCGGCAGGTGTCGGTGGAGGTGACGTAGTGGGCTATCTCGTCGATTCGCTGCTGAAAATCGGCCTTGCGGTCTTCATAGACAATGGAGGGCAGGGCGATGAGTTCGGTATCGACACGCGCTACGGTGTAACCGATAGTGGGTGTCTTGCGACGTGGGATGAAGTCGATGACGCGCTGGTGGTGCAGGTCTTTGAGTATCTGATAAACCCGCTCTGGCTTGAGTCCTGTGAGATGGGAGAGATTGGTTTCCTCGACATAGACGAAGTTGGCAAACACGCCCGAATAGGTGCGCAGGATGGTCTGGACAAGCAGGTCTGTCTCTTCATCCATCGCATAGAGACGGTAGAGTTCTTCTTTCCGAAGGATGAAGTGAAGGGCTGACTTGAATTCCTGTTCCTCGTGATACTCGATGTAGCCTGCATTGTTGAGTAGGTTGAGTGCCGCATTGGTTTGCACGGGGAACTGATGGAACAATCGGCAGAAGGTTTCCATCGGGAAGTAGAAGGTGCGTCCTAACGCCTCTCCGACACCCACCTGAAGGAAGCATGCCACATTCTCGTAGGTTTGCCTCACATAGTCGATGTCGGGGTAGGTTTCGGGCACTCGGCGATTCAGCGTCTTGATGTCCTGCTGGTTGTAAAGCAGCACGGCATAGGACATCTTTCCGTCGCGTCCAGCACGCCCCGCCTCTTGGAAGTAGGCTTCGAGGGAGTCGGGCATATTGTAATGGATGACCATGCGCACATCGGGCTTGTCGATGCCCATGCCGAACGCATTGGTTGCCACCATCACCCGCACACGGTTCTTGGTCCAGTTGATCTGTCGGTAGTCTTTCTCGGCATCGGTCAATCCGGCATGGTAGTTGCTGGCTGTGATGCCATTCTCTTCCAGATAGCGGGCAATATCCACGGTCTGCTGGCGTGTGCGTGTGTAAACAATGGCACTGCCATTGGGCACTCGTTGCAGAATGTGCAGCATCTCCCCTGCCCTGTCCTCGGTTTCGCGAACCACATAGATGAGGTTCTTGCGCTCGAAACTCATGGAGAAGACGTTCTTCTCCTTGAAGCGGAGACACGCCTGGATGTCGTCCACCACTTTCGGAGTGGCAGTTGCCGTGAGTGCCAAGACGGGCACATCGGCGTTGGGCAGGAGTTGCCGTATCTTGGCGATTTGCAGATAGGAAGGACGGAAATCATAACCCCACTGCGAGATGCAGTGAGCCTCGTCCACCACAATCATGCTCACTTGGCGCATTCTGGCCAACTTCGCCAAAAAGAGGTCGGAAGAAAGGCGTTCGGGAGAGATATACAAGAGTTTATAAGCCCCATGCACCGCATTGTCGAGCAGACGCACGATGTCTTCCCGCATCAATCCCGAATAGAGGGCCTCAGCCTTGATGCCACGGTTTTTCAGTTGCTGCACCTGGTCCTTCATCAGCGAGATGAGCGGTGTGACCACGATGCACAACCCTTCCATCATCAGTGCCGGCACCTGAAAACAAATGCTTTTGCCGCCACCCGTCGGCATGAGTCCCAACGTGTCGCGTCCACTGCAGATGCTCTCAATGATGTCGCTTTGTATGCCACGAAAAGAGTCGTATCCCCAGTATTCCTTCAGTATTTGAAGAGGTTGCACTTTTAGAAAGTTGAAAAATTGAAGAATTGAAGAATTGTAGAATTGAAAATTGAAGGATTGAAGAATTGAAGGATTGAAGAATTGTAGAATTGAAGAATTGAAGAATTGAAGTTTTTGAGGGGCGCGATGTGAGAACACGCCGTATGGCAACTTCAATTCTTCAATTTTTTAATTCTTTTTTTCTTCTTCGTGTGTTCTGATATCTTCTATCTGCAACTGCACTTCGCCATGCTTGCGTGTGTTTTCCTCCACGCTATAGACAATGTCGAATGCCTGTTTGGTCTTGATGTAACGTGCTTCCGAACTCTGGCCGAAGGCGATGCCGTTCATCACGTTGTTTGACTTGCTGTCCACCAACTCCAGTTTGATGTGCTCCTGTTGGCGACCCACCACCTTGCTCGTTCCATAGTCAAACACGTTCTTCGTGCAGAACACGGGCTTGGGGTTTTCGGGACCATAGGGACGCATACGCTTGAGGTCGTTGAAGAACCTGGGCGTGATGTCCTTGAAGTTAATCACCGCATGAATGTCGAGATTGGGACGCGTCTGTTCGGGGTCGATGTTCTCATGCACGTATGCCTCGAAACGACGTGAGAACTCCGCCACGTGCTCCACCTTCATGGACAAGCCTGCCGCATAGGTGTGGCCGCCAAAGTTATCCAGCAAGTCCTCGCAACTCTGTATGGCCTTGTAGACATCAAAACCACTCACGCTTCGTGCGCTGCCCGTCACGATGTCGCCATCGAGTGTCAGCACAACTGCCGGACGGAAGAACTCCTCTGTCAGACGTGAAGCCACAATGCCGATGACTCCTTTGTGCCAATCGGCATTGTAAATCACGATGGCGCTCGTATCTTCCATCTTGGGCAAATTCGCCACCACTTGACTCGCCTCCTCGGTCATGCGCTTGTCCAGTTCCTTGCGCTCTTCATTGTAGCGGTTGATGGTCTCCGCCATTGCGTGCGCCTTGTCGTAGTCGCGCTCCACCAGCAAATCGACCGATTCCTTGCCGCTCTGCACACGTCCACTGGCATTGATGCGCGGTCCAATCTTGAAGATGATGTCGCTCATGGTCAGTTCCTTGCCTGTCAATCCACACACCTCAATCACCGCTTTCACACCCACGCTGGGACTGTTGTTCAACTGCTTCAACCCATGATAGGCCAAAATGCGGTTCTCGCCCATGATGGGCACGATGTCGCTCGCGATGCTGATGGCACAGAGGTCGAGCAGCGGAATGAGCGTGCTGAAAGGAATGCCGTTGCTGATAGCAAAAGCCTGCATGAACTTGAAGCCCACGCCACAACCCGATAAATCCAGATAAGGATAGGTGTTGTCCACCCGTTTTGCATTCAATATGGCCACCGCAGGAGGCAACACTTCATCGGGCACATGATGGTCGCAAATGATGAAGTCGATGCCCTTCTCTTTGGCATATTGAATTTCGTCGATTGCCTTAATGCCGCAATCAAGCACAATCACCAGTTTCACTCCCTGGCTTGCCGCATAGTCCACTCCTTGCTTCGATACGCCATATCCTTCATCGCTACGGTCGGGGATATAACACTCCACATTGGAATAGAACTGCGTGATGAACCTGTAAACCAAGGCCACAGCCGTACATCCGTCCACGTCGTAGTCGCCATACACCATGATGCGCTCACGCTGACCCATCGCTTCGTTCAATCGCTCCACTGCCTTATCCATGTCCTTCATCAGATAGGGGTCGTGAAGATCCAGAAGTTGCGGACGGAAAAACTTCCTCGCCTGTTCAGCCGTGCGGACACCGCGCTTCACAAGCATCTGCGCCACAGGCACGCTGACTCGCATTTCGTCAGCCAATTCTGCGGCACATGCCTGGTCCTCGGTTGTTGGTGGTTCGTAATTCCATTTGTAATTCATTTTATGTTGTCGTTATTATATGCAAATCTCAACTCAACCGCACTTTCAACCCCTCAAAACTTCCATCCGCATCTCCTCTTCACATTCATCAGCACATCTTCTGACTCCTCAAAAAAAGTGTCAACAGCACCTTTTCTTCCAATTTACGATGTAAAATTAAGAAGAAAAAATGACATACACACAATTTTAACCCAAAGTTTTATTTTTTTCGTGTTTTTTTGCCCATTTTTGTTGATACACATCAAGAAAATCAAAAAACTTCATCTTTTTTTTATTTTTTTCTTGACAATAACAAAAAAACCGCCTACCTTTGCAACGTGTTTTTCATAGTATTAGATTTAAGGTTAACAAAGGTTCGGGATGCAGCGGCATCCCATTTTTTATTTTATAGGGTGAATCCAATACTTTCAACCGCCTCTTTCACTTCTTCATCATCAATGTTTTCACCTCTCACGGTGGCGACACCACTCTGCAGGTCAACGGTCACTGATTCCACACCCTTGACGGTGCGGATGACTTTCTCGACGTTGGCGCGGCAATGGTTGCAAGTCATGCCATGAATATGGAAGAAGGAGACCTTCTCCCCCTGTTCCTCCCCCGCAATCGGGAGATGTTCGTGAGGACTGAGAGAGTCTGCATGACAATGGCAATGACCGTGATGGTCGTCGTGGCAATGATCGTGATGGTCGTGTCCACAAGAGCATGCAGACTTATGCATCAGTTTCATGCGGAGCACATTGAGGAGGAGGAGGGTGAGGATGGCTGTGCATGTCCATTCGAACCAGCTCGCCACTTCATGACAGCAGGCATGGGTGCTGTTCAGATGGTCGGTGAACCACTCGCGAGGCAAGAGGTAGTCGATGCCAAAGCCGAAGAGGATGGAACCTCCCACGATGGCTGCAAGATAGAGCATGAGTGTTTTCTTGCCTAACACTTTGTTGACCACGAGGATGCTTGCCACGTTGCAGGCAGGGCCAGCCATGAGCATGACGAGCGCAGCACCTGGTGTCAGCCCTTTCATCATCAGCGCCACAGCAATGGGAATGCTGCCCGTTGCACAGATATACATCGGCACACTGATGCAGAGCACCAAGAGCATGCTCAAAAGTGTGTTGTCCTTGAAAATTTCAAAGAAGGAATCGGGCACCAACACCGTGATGAGACCTGCCACAATAAGACCCACAACAAGCCATTTGCCAATGTCTTCCATCATTTCGATAAAGCCAAAACGGAGAGCGGAGCAGACCCTCTCCCCAACCCTCCCCCGTAATGGGGAGGGGGTACCTTCCGGCTTGTTCTCTGATGATAAAGACTCCGCATGGTCTCCCTCCCCATTACGGGGGAGGGTTGGGGAGAGGGTCTGTGCATTCACAAATGTGCCGCCAATGATTGCAGTAAACAATGCCGCGATGGGGCGCACGATGGCAAACGGTAAACCCATCAGCGAATAGGTGGCAAAGATGCTATCCACGCCCGTTTGGGGTGTGGCGATCAGGAAGGAAACCACCGCACCCTTGCTGGCACCTTCGCGTCGAAGAGACATGGCTGTGGGTATCACGCCACATGAGCACAAGGGTAATGGCACACCGAAAATGGCGGCATTGACGACCGAACGGAAGGTGTTACCACTCAGATATTTCGTGTACCACCCGTCGGGAATGAAGGCATGCATGATGCCTGCGAGCAGAAATCCCAACAACAAATAGGGCGACATCTCATTGACAATGCCCAACACTGCCATCAATATATTCAGTACCGATTCCATTTCGTTCCTTTCTTGTAATTCTGCTGCAAAGGTACGGATTTAAGGCATATTTTTCACTTTTCTTTTTTCACTTTTCACTTAAATGAGCTACCTTTGTCCATAAAATACTCACAATGAGGTATCTTCTTTGTACCATATTGATATCTATGTGTGGCATCAGTTGTGCTTTCTGCCAGACGGAACAGGAGGGGAAGGTGATGGCATGGGAGGATTTTGTCACCATGATGATGGATGAGGGCGACGAGGAAGGAGGGGTGGACACGGAATTAATGGAGCAGTTGTTTGAGTTGTACGGGAACCCGATGAATGTGAACGAAGCAACGAAAGAGGATTTGAGCATGTTGCCATTTCTGAACGAGGAACAAGTGGAGGAGATTCTGAAATATCGGGAGAAGAACGGAAGGATGGAGAGTTTGGGAGAGTTGATGTTTGTGAAGAGTTTGGGGAGGAAAGAACGGGAAATGCTGCGATTGTTCGTGGAGGTGAAAGAGGACACGCCACCATCGGACGGCACACCCATTCCAACCCTGAAAGAACTGCTGAGGAGAGGCAATCATGAGGCGGTGTGGAGAACTGACATTCCGTTTTATGAGAAGGTTGGGTATCAGGATGTGCCATCGGAAGTGTTGGAGAAATCGCCCAACAAAGTATATCGGGGTGACAAATTTCACAATGCTTTCCGATATGCTTTCGCGAGCAAGAACCACCTGATGGCAGGAGTGCAAATGGAGAAGGATGCAGGAGAAAGAGGTGTTGACTATATATCTGGCTATGTGATGCTGAAGGGAATGGGCATCGTGAAAAACGCCATCTTGGGAAATTACAAGGTGAGTTTCGGAAAAGGACTGGCGGTGAACACCTCTGTGAAATACAGCAAAATGATGATGATGAGTTCGATGGACAGGATGGATGCAGGCATCACGAAACACTCATCCATGAGCGAATCGGGCTATTTCACAGGAGGGGCTGCAACGTTCCGTCTGAGGAATTGGCACATCTCCGCATTTGGTTCATACCGAAAGGGTGACGGCACGTATAACAATGATTCAATAGGTCTATCGTCGCTCAAAACGGACGGGTTGCACCGCACACGATTGGAACGGAGCAAGAAGGGGAATCTGGGCATCAGCAACTTCGGTGGGAACATTCATTGGGAGAACAAGGGGCTGCAACTGTCTGCCACTGCAATTGCCACTCATTTAGAAGTGTCACTGATGCCCAAGCATGACACAGCAGCCAGTACATACCTTCATTACGATGCCAGCGGAAAGGATTTCTTCGTGGGAAGTTTAGCGTATGCCTATCGCTACAAATCCCTCACGTTTAGTGGAGAAACGGCATTCAGCCACACAAAGAAACAAAACGGGACGGCAAGCCTCAACTCATTGCGATGGAGAGTGAACAGCGACAATGTTCTCATGCTGATAGGTCGCTACTATGGGGCGAAATTTGTCAGCCTCAACGGCAAGGCATTTGGCGAGAATTCGAAAGTACAGAACGAGGAAGGCATCTTCTTGGGATGGACATCAAAATCCATCCGCAACATGGAAATACAAACCTACGTGGATGCGATGTATTTCCCTTGGATGAAACAGTATGTGTCGGCCAGTTCCCATGGTTACGAGGGAATGGTGCAAGCCCTTTATTCCCCAAGCAGCAAGTGGAGCCTCCTGGCACGTTATCGCATCAAGGCAAAGCAGAAAGATTTGGCGTATGACACAGATGCAAAATCTTTCACCACCCTCAAATATAACACAAACCACAATATCAAACTGCAACTGAATTTGAACCTCTCACCATACGTCACACTTCGCACTTCTGCCACAGGAACGCTTGTCTCTTTTGGCAACAATCCCAACGAAAAAGGGTTTGCCATCAGTGAAAACTTCCGTTGGCAAAACCCTAAAACAAAGTGCCGCATTGACCTCGGCATCACCTATTTCAACACAGACAACTACAATGCGCGCATTTACCAGAACGAGCCATCCCTCCTCTACACATCCAGTTCCACATCTTATTATTATAAAGGCATCCGCACCACCCTCCTCGCCTCTGTACCCATCGTAAAGCAATCACTCTTCATCAATGCGAAGTTTGGCATGACCAAGTATTTCAACAGAGACACCATTGGCAGCGGATTGGAGATGATTGACGCGAATCATCGGGAGGACTTGCAAGTGCAGTTACGATGGAAGTTCTAAATATACAACTGCTGTTTCTTGATGTATCGTGCCACCTTCTCATCTAACCACTTTCTCATCAATCGTCCTTTTTTCACAGACTCCCTAATTTGTGTGGAACTCACATCATACAAAGGTGTGTCCACCACCTGCACAGATGATGGAAGCGTCGTTTCGTCCATCTCACATCCCGGTCGTCGATAAATCAGCACATGGTACTTCTCGATGATTTCATCCGAGTGATACCAACGCGGGAAGCGTTCCCAATTGTCGGCACCAATCACAAGGACGAACTCATGCTCCGGATAGGCTTTGTGCAGTTCTCCCAAGGTGGTGATAGTGTAAGAAGGAATAGGCAGATGGCGTTCGAAATCCGACACCTTCACACCTTCGAGGTGCTCCGTCGCCAATTCTGCCATCTTCAAGCGATGCCCATACTCGGCGATATCGCTCGTTGCATCTCGCTTCAGCGGATTCAATGGTGACACCAACAGCCACAACTCATCGACCAAACCTTGCTCGACGATAGAAGCGGCCAACTGCGTGTGCCCCTTGTGGATGGGGTTAAAACTTCCTCCGTAAATGCCTATTCTCATAAAATGTTTTCTTGCTGCAAAAGTAAGGAATAAAAAGTAAAAGTGAAGAGTGAAAAGGGAAAAATTTGCTACCGTAGTAGAAAGTCGTTCGCCAGGCAATATGGCAGCAGCAAATTTTTCACTTTTCACTCTTCACTTTTCACTTAAAATCACTACCTTTGCACAAATTTTCAAACACGACGACATGAAAGAAATTGTTTTGAGCGGCATTCGCCCCACAGGAAACCTCCATCTCGGCAACTACTACGGAGCAGTGCAAAACTTCGTGAAGATGCAGGAAGACTACAACTGCTACTACTTCATCGCCGACTGGCACTCCCTCACCACACACCCCAAGCCCGAAGACATTCAGCAGTCGGCTCGCACCATTCTGGCTGAATATCTGGCTTGTGGCATCGACCCTGAGAAATCGACCATCTACATACAGAGTGATGTGCCTGAAACCATCGAACTCTACCTCTACTTCAACATGAACTGCTACCTTGGCGAACTGGAGCGCGTGACCACCTTCAAGGAGAAGGCTCGCAAGCAACCCGACAACGTCAATGCAGGTCTGCTCACTTACCCCACACTGATGGCTGCCGACATCCTTCAGCACCGTGCTGCCAAAGTGCCTGTAGGGAAAGACCAGGAACAGAACATGGAGATGGCTCGCAAGTGCGCCCGCCGTTTCAACAACATCTACGGCGTGGAGTTCTTCCCAGAACCTCAGAACTTCTACTTTGGCGACCACGCCATCAAGATTCCAGGACTGGACGGTTCGGGCAAGATGGGCAAATCGGAAGGCAACTGCATCTACCTCTATGAAGATGCCAAGTCCATCGAGAAGAAGGTGAAGAAGGCTGTCACCGATTCAGGCCCTACAGAGCCGAATCAAGCGAAGCCCGAAGTGATTCAGAACCTCTTCACACTCATGGAGATTGCTTCCAGCAAGGAGACCTACGACTACTTCGACGAGAAGTGGAACGACATGTCCATCCGCTATGGCGACATGAAGAAGCAACTGGCCGAGGACATCGTGAAGACCCTCACCCCTATCCGCGAGCGCATCCTCGAGTACAAGAACAATCAGGAACTGCTCGACAAGGTTGCCAAGATGGGAGCCGAGAAAGCCCGCGAGAGTGCATCAGCCACATTGAAAGAGGTGCGCAAGATTATCGGCTTCAAAGTTTACTAAGCAACAACTTACATCCTTTTATACACACACGATGGCATGTGTTTGTTCAGCAGAGCAAGCACATGCCATTTTTTTGTGACCTCACTCATCCACCTCACCGCTCTGCAACCGCAAGGTGTCGTTGATGACACAAATATACGGCTCACTGATTTCTTTGCTGCGCTCAATGCGGATGCTTTTCACATCCATCTCGCACACCACCTTGCAAACATAGCCATTGCTGTAGAGAATGTGGCGACCATTCCGCAGATAGTAACTCGCATGATAGAGGGTGTCGGGCTTATCTTTTTCATTAATAAAAACAGGAATCACCTCCAAAGGTTCACGCAGAGAATCCACACGCACCAATTGGAAAGGTGGCCTGCTATCATGTCGACCGTGATAGTTTTCGGTGCGACGAGGAGTGTAAACAAAATTCTTGTCCACATACCATTCGCCCTGTTCACTAAACAAAGCATGTCCAGCCAACCAACGGAAAGTCGCCCTATCCGCATCCACACGTTGCTCATGAAAATAAACATGCTTGCTGTCACGCATCCATGCCTTGACCCAATCGAGTTTCGGCTTTCTTGTATAATAATCAAACGTGATGGGTTGCTGCACAAAATACTCCGCAGTCGCAGGGTCGATATCACACTGAGATGGGCTATAATACCACATATCATTCACAAAGACATGACTCTTGTCTTTCGGGATGCCATTCTTGCCCAATTGAAAGGTCGCCGCATCCACTCCCTTCACAGGATAATGCGCATACCATACATGACTCTTGTCTTTTGCCCACTCGTCATCCAACACATGGAAACTCCAAAAGTCTGCTCCCTTCAGATATTCCGCATCCGCATTTCCTGTGAAGGGGAAAAACAGCATAGCATAAGGGCTGTTCGTGTAGAAAACACCCCTATGATTGACCCTATAAGTACTGTAAAGCCAATTGACACGTACACCAAACGGGAGAGGGAACCAAGCGGAAACCAACAGCAAGAAAACCGCCACACAGACCCACACCACATGCTTGGGCTTAATGCCCATCACCCAGTTCCAAAACTTTTCTTTTGATTTCATACCACAAAGGTAGTCCTTTTTCTTGCTTCCGTCCAAATATCACTATCCCAAAATTCTTCCTTTCATCAACTCTATGGTACTTCACAACTCTTTTTTCACTTCTCACAAAGGCTCTTCGTCATATCATTCAACGGAAAACAAAAACGTGGACAGATTCACTTTAGAATCTGTCCACGTTTCTATTTACAAATCATCAATATCACCACTGATCCTCTGATACCTCACCAGCATAGATACTTTTTGGAACAATCTCCAGATAATCATAGTACATCTCTGTCTGTAATGATTGTAACACAGATTTCATTCGCAAATAATAGGTCTTTCCTGCCTCCATTTCTAATGTGGCAATAATACAACGCAAAGATTTTTCTATGTCACGAGGTGAAACGCCACAGGCTGGCTGAAAATACTTAGGTGCTTTCATCCATCCCAGGTTATCCATCAGCTTATCATGGGTTTTATCTATCTCTTGGTCGCCTGTATCTGGTATCCAATACGTCGTCGTATTATCAAGTCCTCTCGAATCCAATGGAATCCCCCATGCTCGTAAATTATCTTTATCTTCTCCCAAATACATCTGTACTACAGGCCGGCGAGAACTTGCAAACGTAGCTAGACGAATCGCATATGTACCCGTGAATGGCACAGGAGGCAGTTTGAGCATCATGTCAAACTGACCCATAACACAAAACTCGTCCGTCTGAAAATCCACCCATGCAGATTTGTCACCAGAACAGCCCGTATTAGGAAGGTATAAGAACTCTGTATTCTCGTTCCATGATAGATTCTCGAAGTATCCATTAGGAAAATACCAATTGTTTTCTCTATTCAGACGGCAATTGTTGCTGACCATTTCTGGAAGCAGAGAACAGAAATCGTAACGCATACGCTCGTTGAGGACGCGCGTCGGCACTGCTTCCGTCCACAATAGCACATCACCAATAGTGAACACTTTGCCATTGGAGATAGCGGCTTTCGTAGGATACACAACTATGCCATCTATGTGGAGAGGATCTTCTTCGGCTGTCAACTCTCTGTATCCGGCACTGCTGACATCATAGTGACTACAACGGTTTAGGCGATACTGAGGGCCATCTATACCCGTAATCTTCAATGTTCGACGATGCTTGCCTAATGTCTCCCAATACTCCCATACATTACATTTCCACACAGGAGTCTCTTCACGATTTTTTCCACCATTAGGATTCTGGTTCGAATAACCGTATTCGTTTGACCACGTAACCATCGTGTTCCAGTCAAGCCCCACTTTCAAGATGTGATATGCTACAAACTGATTTACAGCATTATCCTCACTCGTATAATCATCACCATAACTTGTTGCCTCATCATAGTAAGCGTTTTTCTTCAGATATTCTTTAAGCGTAGCAATATCTATGATGCCTTGCCGTATGAACACCTCGTCAGTTTCTGCAAAAATCGTGTACTTCACATCACGGCGAGCAGGGTATTTCCCAGTAAAGCTACCGCCAAAACGAGACATATAAGTACATCCCGCCATTTCCTCCGATTCATATGTTACATCATGTAAATTTGTCAATCTCTTGTCCCATCCTGTAAGACAAAGCAATTCGGTGAAGAAATGAAGCGTGTCTGCTTCTGATAATCGAGCAGGAATGAGCAAACTCTCCACATCCTCCCGATTGTAAAATTTCACGCTTTTGATGTCCGACTTTGGCATCATGTATTTATTTTCCACACCATCCTCATCGAACATAACATAAAGCGCGCCAGTACCCTCAGCGTCTTCTGGTGCATGACCAATACGGAAACGGCTTACATTTGAAAGATTCTTAAACTCAGAAGCCCTGTTCTCATCTTGATAGTTGATAACTGCTATCTGAGCCTGCACGGCTTGACCACCCAGAAGGAGTGTAGCCAGCAGTATATTTTTCATCCATGAAGTTTTCATTTCTTGTAGAATTTAAAGGTTTGAATATTTCCTACTTTCACCATATAAATGCCCGTTGGTATTGATGAGAGATTGACGGTCATGCGCTTGTCAGCAGACTGTGCAGACTTCACCTTCATGCCGTTGGCAGCAAAAACCTCAATCTTCACTCCAGACTTTGGCTGTTCCACCACTAACACGTCACCTTTAAGCGTAACAGAAACATCTGAAAGGACACGTTTGGCAGCAATAGCATTTGCCTCCATTTCTTCAAACACAAAACTGCCCACTTCGGTGTCGGAATAGGTTATGGACACGGAAGACGTAACAATCGTAAAGTCGTTTTCACCCATCTTCATTTCGGGTTCTTCGTTCAACTGATAAAGCGTGGTGCTGCCATCAGCCATGACAATCGCCAACGCATACTCCTTCTGTGCCAAGGCCGACAAAACTATCGTACAAAGGAAAAGTGCTGTTAGTAATAGTTTTTTCTTCATAGTTAGAGACTTATTAAAATGAATAAAAAAGTGCAGACCCTTGCCACATTCTCTGCTAGGCTTGGAACTGCCTTTAATACACAATGGAGAAGTCTGCACAAGAAGTGCAACTCCAATGTGTATTACTTCACTCTTTTTATCTCGTTCGAGGTTCCAATTCAGTAGAGAAATTTGAGCAAACAAAAAGACGTGTCCTTAAGAACACGGGGCAAAGATATACATATTTCTCTTTTCTTCCAAATATCACTATCCCAAAATTCTTCTTGCCATCAACTATTTGTTGTTTCACAGCTCTTTTTTCACTTCTCGCAAATCCAGCATCAGCACGCCAATGGCAAACACCGCGATGCATCCCAGCGCCACAATCGCCCGTCGGTCACCCTTGGTGAAATAGAAGAAATCTCTGAACGGATTGGATTTCATGATATATATTTAATATCCAAAATACTTCTTGCAATAGACATTCATGATGCTGTCATACCGTTCGCTGGCATCCTTATCACGCATCAAATCATGGCCAGAGTTGGGAAAGACAATCAAGTCGTAGGGTTTGCTGAGGCTGTCGTATTTTTCCTGCAGAGCGTGATAATGGTCTGGTTTGATGAGACCATCCTTTTCGCCGTAGGCAAAAATGGCAGGCAGAGCCGTCGAGTCGTTGATGTGGCCTACGGGCGAGGCTTGCAGTTTGATGCTGTCGAGCTGTTCCCTCGACCAATTGCGTGACTTCATCCGCTTTCCTGTGCAACTGAAGACAAAATTATCAATGTCTTCAGTTTTGGCGTTCTCGTCATAAGGGAACAAGATACGGAAGTCAGCAGGCCCCACCTTGATGGCTTCGAAGCGCAGCGGCAATGGGTGCCTATGGTGGTAGGCAAACATCATGGACAGATGTCCTCCTGCCGATGTGCCGGCAATTGCCATCTGATTGATGTGGACATCCTTCTCTGCTGCGAAATCAACGATATGCCTGATGCAAGCATCTATCTCGTCCAGCATGGTAAGCAGCGAGACCCCCTCCTCATTCAGCAGACTGTAGTCCATAGTAGCAGTGACGTAACCCCTTTGCACCCATGTATAGCAGTCACCATGATGCCATTTCTTCTCTCCGCCCAACCATGAACCGCCGTGAACATACAGGATAAGTGCAAGACTGTCGTTCTTGTCAGCATCGTTAGGCAGATAGAGATCGTATATGTTATGCTGACGATTGCCGTATGCAATGTCCTGAAACCTCTGGCCATACTCGTCGTGCCACTTGGGTGTCAACACATACATGACGACAGCAACAATGATGACAATCAGCCCGACAGCTCCTATCAGACATCCGCATCCTATTTTCAAAATCCTTTTTTTATTCATTATTCTTTAGTTTTTAAGTCACAGCTTGTACCGCCCCGCATCACCCTCCTTGCGCAGGAATGCCCATCACCCAGTTCCAAAACTTTTCTTTTTTATTCATACCACAAAGGTAGTCCTTTTTCTTGCTTCCGTCCAAATATCACTATCCCAAAATTCTTCCTGCCATCAACTATTTGTTGTTTCTCCGTTCTTTTTTCACTTCTCACAAATGCTCTTCGTCATCCCATTCAACGTCAAACACATTTCTCTTGTCAATGGTATCCGCTGATTCTGGTGTTCCCATGGGGCAAGAATCAGGAAACGACCTTCGGCACAGGCATCGAAGTATTGATGTCCTGGTTTGGAGAAGGCATTGAAGCCCCAAGGTGTGAGGAAGATGAGCGGAAGGTGGGCATCAAGGGCTGCGCGCATGACAGCCTGCTCTCCTTTGGAAATGGCAGGGGAAACAAGCACGGCACCTTTCCGTGCTTCTGCCAAGAAGAAGGCAACCTTCTCTTGAATCTCGGCATCGGTTAAACGGCGGGAGCATTGCACCTGCATCTTCTGAGGAGCGGAAAGAAGAAACTGATTGCCAATGGCTGCATAGTTCTGCCCTGCAATACTCACACCAAAGCGAACACGGAAAAGGTTTGGGTGGTCCCGTTTCATCAGGAGGCGGAGAGGGTTTGTGTGGAGATAGTCGATCCAACGTTGCAGTTCGCCATCGCCAGAGAGGATGTGGTCGTTGTAGCCACGAGAAAAGAGGAAGCCGTGAATCTCGCCATCCTTTGGGTTTCCTTGTGGGCTTGGCATTGATGATTGCTGCAACGAGGTTGCAGCATAGTTAACGGCCCATTGCTGGAACGAAGTGGGTTGGCTTTGCTGCAACCTCGTTGCAGTCTCAACAGAAGGCATGCCAAGCACCAACTCCCGATAAGCCTTGTTGCAACCCGTTTTAAAACCCTTGATAACTTTTCCCAAATGCTGTGCCATACGCTCGCGAACAAACAGAATCCCATGCAGATGGTCTGGCATGATTTGTAAGGCTATCACTTTAATCTCAGGATAGATGCTTTCTGTGGCATACCATCTTTCTCTAACCGCCTTTCCCAACTCTGACAATTCCACATGCGGTTCATCCCCACTTCCTTTCTCTGCATCGCTTCTCCCCACCAATCTACCCAACAGCGGGCGCCTTCCTTCCACCGTCATCGTAATCAAGTACATCCGTCGTGACTCATAGTCATGCCCTATTCGCCTTCGCAACATAGAAGGTTTCTTCTCGCCGGCAAAAGGCTTATGCTTCTCGTATTCTTCCTTATTCATAAGCGATATATGGCTTTAACTTCTCCAGTTCTTCTCTCGTGAAGATGCCCGTTGCAAGCAATGTTTCTTCATCCTTCACATCCCCATACAGTCGAATGTATTGCAACAAAGCCTTGGTTTGTTCGTAGGAAATGTAGGGATGGCTGTTGAGGGCCTGAAAGGATGCCTTGTTGATGTTGATTCTCTGGATGTCGGGAGAAGAAGAGACGGTGAACCATTCGAGCAGTTCGGGCGAGACGATTTTGATGTCCAAGAGCTGATTGACGGAGTGGAAGCCGCCCAGACGCTGACGATAGCGCACGATGGCCTCGCTGATTTTTTCGCCAACACCAGGAATGCGACGGAGCATCGCTGTGTCCGCTGTATTCACATCCACCTTTGTGAGAGTATGGAACTTGTTGGAAGTACGCTCGGGCACCTCCTCCTTCCGTTCCCATTGTTCCCTTTTCTCCCATCTCTTTCCATCTTTCTCCTTTCTTCTATATTCCTCACCCACACGCACATACGGTTCCAACATCGCCACATCCTCCTCTGTCCATCCGTATGTGTTTCCCATATCTTCTGCTGAACGAAAGACTTTCCCTGCGGCACGATAATGCAGAAAGTTCTTCACTTTCCAAGGTTTCAAGCCTATGTTAATCAGAGTGAGAGAATCGACGGTGTTGGGGTCAAAAGAAGCAGATACCCTCTCTAACTCCCCCTGTGAGGGGGAGGAATCTCTGCGGGATGTCTGTCTGTGGGAACAAGCCGCATGGTCTCCCTCGCCCTCACTGGGAGAGGGCTGGGGAGAGGGTACAACCATCAGCACCCCGATGGCAAAAACAGCAATACACCCCAACGCCACAATGGCTCTGCGGTCACTCTTCTGAAAATAAAAGAAATCTTTCAGCGGATTCTTCATAAGCCCTCCTCCATCATGCGTTGGCATGTTCTTCTGATGTTCTCCTTAGCCACTTCTGCTTGCATCAGCATGTCAAGAGGACGCTCATCACCCTCGTTGATGCCATACAAGCGGTCGAAACCGAATGTTCTAAGCACCTCTCTGTCTTGCACCTGTCCCGACATCAACACTGTCTTCACACCTCTCTCCTTCGCCTTCTGCAACACGCCTGCCGCCACCTTCCCATGGGTTGTCTGCTCATCCGAACATCCCTCACCTGTTATCACGACGTCAGCCCCTTCGAGTGCGTCGTCAAAACCCGATGCCTCCATCACCACTTCGATGCCTGGTTTCAACGCTGCTCCCAGATAGGTCAACAGCGCATAGCCCAATCCTCCTGCCGCACCAGCCCCAGGGTGGAAAGCGTCCTCAGGCGTGGCGACACCCCTCTCCTCTGTCTCTTTGGCAAATGCCCTCAACCGCTCATCAAGCAACCGCACCTGCTCGGGGTTCGCTCCCTTCTGAGGGGCAAACACGTAAGCCGCCCCCGAATCTCCGTAAAGAGGGTTGTTGACATCACACGCAACGGTCAAAACCGACGTCGTCGACATCGGTGAACCGACATCGTCGACGTCGGTCGACCGATGTCGACGATGTCGGTCAAGAGGCTGTGGAAGTACCCCATTTGTGCTTTTTAGCATGCCCAAGGCGAGGAGCATCCCTTGCCCTCCATCGCACGTTGCCGAACCACCAATGCCCAAGACGATATGCCTCACACCACGACCCAATGCATCCTGCATCATCTCTCCTAAACCATACGTGGTGGCAGTCATCACATCCCTTCTTTCGAGTGGCACCAACGTCAGCCCACACGCACTGGCCATTTCCATCCAAGCCGTCTGTCCATCCTTGCTGATGGCATACGTCGCCACCACTTCCTCCATCAGCGGTCCATGCACCTTCACTTGCACAGGACTTGCTTTCCCCATCCGAAGAAAGCACTCCACCAATCCCTCACCACCATCACTCAACGGCACACAGACCACCTCACCACCAAAGCCAGCCCTGCGCACACCCTCTTCGGCAGCGCGACAAGCCTCCTCGGCGGTAAGGCATCCTTTGAAGGAATCAAAAGCAAGAACGATTTTCATGATTTCTTTATGCTCTGCCAATTGTTACAATCCCATACCCATCACCCTTTTTCCGTATGCTCATCATCTCCTGCACATTATAGATAATGCTGATAATGCCAAAACTCATCAACAGTGAAAGAGCAGCAGCGACAATGCCACGAGAGTTCTCGCTAAGCCACAGGAAGAAAGTTGTTTGTGTATGGAACGTGAAAAGAGGACCATCGGCTGGCGTAGAAAGAACGAACATCACTGTGACAATGCCGCTGATGATACCCACGACAAAGGACACCACCATCGCCATCTTGTAGCGTCGGAAGGTCGCCTCTTGATATTGCTTGATGAACTCCACAGCATCCAAGCGTTTCGTGAGTGATGCCATGAACGCATCGCTGTCATCGAATTGCGGTTTCTGAGCGAGGAAAAGTTCCTCAAGGGCTTTATCTTTATTCATAACTTCAATCTTTCTTTTAGTTTGTCACGTCCTCGTGAGAGTTGTTTCTTGACGGCATCTTCTGAGGTGTCAGTTATCATCGCTATCTCCTTGACACTGTATCCATTGAGATAAAACAGCGTGATGGATGAGCGTTCCTTAGGTGGCAGGGTACGAAGAGCCAGGTAGAGGTCTTGATGCTCGAAGGACGATTCGGCAGAGGTGTTGCTCAGGAGTGTACGTGCCTCGTCAATACTTGCCATGGTACGACAACTCGCTTTGTGATTGAGGAAGGTGTTATGGGCAATCTTGAAGAGCCACGAGCGAAACTTTCCCTTTTCCTGATAACCCGCCGAAGAGAGGTAAGCTTTGACCAACGCGTCCTGTGCGAGGTCGTCAGCATCGTCCTTCTTGCCACAACAGAGGGCAAGCAAGAAGCCTCTCAGAGCCTCCTGCTCACGCTCCACATGGGTGATGAATTCTTCGCGAGTCACGGTTTACGCCTGTTTGGTCAGTTCACGTTCTTCTGCCTCTAACTCTTTGGCAAGCATCTTCTTGGTGATATAATAGTTGATGAAGAAAGCGATGCCAACAGCAAGAAAAATAAAGCCAAACACACTGGCGAATACAGGGTCATCTGCATCACCACCACCTTGGTAGCCAAGAAATGTTCCGAGCCCGACGAAGACAAGTCCAACCAGCGATATAATAATTCCCCACTGCAGTTTGTTGGCCTGCTTCTCCCTCAGCGATTTTTGTTTCGGAGCCATCTTCTTCAGAAGCTCTTCAACATCAACATCAGGGTTCCTTTCGATGGCAGCCAGCACCACCTCTGCACGCTTGTTGGTCTCATTCCGCTTATTGCGGATAATCATCCAAATGATTAGAACAAAAAGAGTGCATCCCATTAAAATAGGCAGCAAGAAAAGTAATAATCCTACAACTTGCCCAAATTCCAAAAGTTCATGTAAATACATTTTCTTATGAGTTTTTATTGTTAAACATTTTGTTGTCCTGAACCAGTTCACCTATATAACAGGTCAAAACAGCAAAAAGTGACATCAAACATCAACTTTTTTCAAAATCACGTCCATCTCTCAATAGGTAGAGTGATTACAAACGACAAAGATACGACTTTTCATCGGAAATGCTTACCTTTGTGACGAAAATATCAAAAAGATGACTTACCTGAACACAGAAAACATTGCACGAAGCACCAATGAAGTGGAGTATCACCCACTCATTCCCTTCCTGCCAGAGAACGCCAAAGTGCTGTTTCTTGGCAGTTTTCCACCACAACGGAAGCGGTGGTGCATCGACTTTTTCTATCCGAATCTCATCAACGATCACTGGAGAATCGAGGGGCAAATCTTCTTTGGGGATAAGAATCACTTTGTGGATGTGGAGGCCAAACGCTTCCGTCTGGATGAGATTGTGGCACATTGCCAAGAGAAAGGCATCGCCTTTTTCGACACTTCTTCTGCCATCCGACGACTGAAAGACAACGCTTCGGATAAGTTCCTCGAAGTGGTGGAACAAACTGACATTCACTCACTCTTGTCACAACTACCGCATTGTCAAGCCATTGTCACTACAGGCGAGAAGGCCACCGACACTATCTGTGCGTTCTTGCAGATTCCAGAAATGCCCAAGGTGAACACCTTCGTCCCCATCCCCAACACCTACAACAAAGACGGGAAGCAACTCGTTCTCTATCGCCTTCCGTCTTCCTCTCGCGCCTACCCTCTCGCCTTCGACAAGAAGGTGGAGGCGTATCGGAGGATGTTTGAGCAGATGCTATGAGTCGCCCCCATCAAAAAAAAAGCTTTTCTTTGTAACAAACCGTTCGAAAGTCTCGTTTGTACAAATAGAGGGGCGACAAAAACAGCACCATTAAAAACTTAAAAACAGACAAAAACATGAAACGGACAATCTTATCTATCACATTGGCACTCTGTGTTGGTTGTGCGATGGGACAAAAAAAGGACTTCAAGCAGTTGGCAAAGATTGACGGTGTGGAGCATGTCCACATCAACAAATTCATTCTTAATATGGCTGCCAAGAATGGGGGTGATTTCGATTTTAGTGACAATCTCTCTCTCAGCGGAATGTCGGGCGACATGCTCAAGAAACTCGATGGTGTCCGCATTTTCAACTGCGAAGAGAAGGCGGCTGCTGCGAAAATGAGCAAGCAAGTGAAAAGCATTCTGAGCGGCAAAGGCTGGGAAGTTCTTCTCGTTGGAACAGACGAGGATGGCGAGAAGTTTAATATCTCTCAGTTCAAGAAGGGGAAGAAATCCACCCTTGCTATTTTTCATGAAGGAGAGGAAGAAACTGCGCTGGTAGTCATCGACGGTGAAGTGGACTTCGCCCAACTGATGGAACAAGGGGCGGAAGATTCGGAAAAGGGAAGGTCTTCTCTCTCCATAAAGACACAAACATGGGAGAGTGATGACGATGATGAGAAGGAACCACGAAAATATAGAGATTGTTTGATTGTGATTGACGGAAAAATCTACCCCAATCTTCACACACAGAGCGAAGCGGCACGATATATGATCGACCACAATATGGATTGGGGCTATATCCCATCCCAAGTGCTTCAGGGAAAAGAGGTGAAGAAGAAGTACCCTGGCTCTAAGAAGAAAGTGGCATTTGAATATACAACAATTAAAAGAACCCAGGAGTAATGAAAAGGATAGTTATATTGATGGCATTGGCACTCTGTGTTGGTTGTGGCTTCGGACAAACAGCGGACAAGCTGATGAAGAAGTACAAGGGAGTGAAGGGGATGCAGTACGAGAACATCACCAAAAAGATCCAGAATCTGAAGGAAGAGGACGACCCCAAGATTTATAAGGCTTCGCGTGGTGTCACATTGGCAGAGTTTGCGAGTGGGGTACTTTCGGAAAGCAAAGCCGAGCAGTTGCAAAAGGACTTGGATGCCCTAAAAGGCTTCAAGCGCATCTATCACGAGAAACACAACAGCAATGATGGGCCACTCAGCATGTTGACAGGAAATTTCAAACTGTTCAACAATATCCAATACTATGCAGTGGTGGATGGCGAGTACTTCAAGGAACTGATTGCCAGAATCGATGCGGATGCCAATGTGGGCAACCTCGTGACACTGATTCACATGAAAGGTTCCATCAAGCAAGAGGATGTGCCTTTAATGATTCAGACGGAAGAGAGTCATGATGTGAATATAAAGGAGGAAGAAAAAAATGAGAATATCCTTATTGTCATCAATGGTCAGGAGTTTCCTAACCTTAACTCGGCAAAGGAAGCCAACGAATGGATGAAGGCCCGTGGTATTAGGTGGAACCATCAGAATACGATTGTTGGAGAGAGTGCCGTGAAGGAGAAATATCCTAACACCGACAAAAAAGTGGCGATAGAGTTTTCAGAGGAGTAGAGACTGCATGGACGCAAGAGAGTTTAAGCAGCGATTCATGCCTTTCCACAGGCGGCTCTATCAGTTGGGCTACCATCTGACGGGTAATGCGCAGGATGCCGAAGACTTGCTTCAAGACACGTACTTGAAGCTCTGGCAAAAGCGTGATGACCTTAGGGAAGAGGCAATGACGGAAGCTTATCTCGTGACCATGATGCAGAACCTCTATAGAGACCAACGACGGCTGAAACGCATCAACACTTCGGAGAATCTTGACGACCACGCAGAACCACCTGACGAACAAAGCCTCTCACGAACAATAGAGACGACAGACGAGATACAACAAATGGAAGCTCTGATGAACAGATTGCCCGAAAGGGACGGACACATCCTTAGAATGCACCTTGTGGAAGACAAATCCTACGAAGAAATGGAACGCGACACAGGACTCTCGCAAGGCAATCTCCGCATCATCATCATGCGAACAAAACAAAAACTGAAACAACAATACATAAAACTCACCCAAACATGGACGCACTGAATTGGAAAGAACTCGAACAAATCCCCATCCCAGAAGGGTTGGAGGAACGGCTTTCAGCAAAGATTGACGAGTGGGAACGTGTCGAACAAAAGACAAAGAAACAGCGTCTGTGGCTTCCCATAGTAATGCGCTATGCAGCCATAGCTGCCAGCATCGTCCTTATCTTCGGAGTGGGTTTTTACTTCCTCCAGCATGAGGATGAACCTGTCAACCTTGCCGAGCAAGACACCTACCAAGACCCTGCTGTGGCTCAACAGGAAGCCGAAAAGGCGCTCAACCTCTTGGCCGTCAATCTGAACAAAGGCTTAGGGCAACTGGAGAAGGCGAAAGCCATCAGCGACCGAACCGAAACCACATTGAACAAACAACTAAAAGTCATGAAATGATATGAAACATACTATTTTCCAAACCATATTTGTGTTGACATTGGCGATGATGAGCCTGCACACGAACGCCCAGGTGAAGGAGTTCGAGAAATATGCCGACACGAAAAATGTTACCTATGTGTTCATCTCCAAGTATATGCTCCGCATGGCAGGCAAGGCATCAAGCCCCTCCGTGCCAGGTGTGGACACGAAGAGTCTGATGAACAAACTCAACGGCATCCAAATCATCAGCTCTACCGACGAGAGCGCAGCAGCCCGACTGAAGGCTGAAACGAAAGCCCTCGTCAAACAAGGCAAGTACGAACTGCTCATGCAGGTGGACGAGGATGAGCAGAAGGTGCGCATCTATCACCGCGAGGGAAAGCAGCAGCCGGCTGTTGTCATGATGGCTGACGAGGAGGGAGAATTCTCCGTCATCGTCTTCTCCGGCACCTTCACCCTGGAAGACGTGATGAAAATGACACAATAACCCCACTTCCACAGCCTCTGATTCCTCAACGCAACAACCACCAATGGCTCTCTTCAACAACCTCGAGGACGGTGTGAGTCACACCGAGGGTGGCGGTCTGAGTCACACCGATACCCACGGTGTGACTCAGACCGTTTTCGAGGCTATGGAAGGAAGTCATTGGTGGCACTTTTTCTTCTTCGGTTTCGGTGCTGGCAGTGCCTCGCACGTGACCTTGACAAGATGAGACAAATAGGCCCTGTCATCCACATCTGCCACCATGAAATAGTCCTTGGCGCCCTCGTAAGGAGGACGCATCACCACCTCACGCAAAACTTCCCTGCCCGCCTCTGTCGGCTTCACATAGAAGCAATCGTCGCAAATCAGCCCGAATATCTTCCCGTCGCAATAAATGCCATAGTCACCAAACATCTTCCTGGTCACAATCTCGCCTGCATCGGCACATTGCTCAGCAATGTACTGCACAAAATCCTTGTTACTTGCCATAACTCTTTCTTATTTTGTTGTTTTATGTTGTTTTAAACTCTGGGAGACGTTCCGCTGCCAACAATCGCTGTTTCTTGTCAATCGTTTCACCTTTGCGCCGTCCCTCAAACCCTCCAATGCTGCCATCAGCAGCAATCACCCGATGACAAGGCACATCTGGCGCAAAGGGATTACGCTTCAAGGCCTGACCAACTGCTTGAGCACTACGGCATCCTATGCGACGAGCCAATTCCCCATAAGAAATTGTCTCGCCACGAGGTACATTGAGCAGTTCCAGATACACCTTACGCTGAAACTCCGTGATATTAGTGGAAGCCAGAACCTGTTTCCGTATCTCTTCTACAGAGCACTCCATCCGATACTAAACGAAATGATTCGCCATCATTTGATGACAAAGGTACATGATTCTTCACGAAAAAACAATGTAATACGATAAAAAAACAACACACTATTTTTCAAAAATCGAGGAAAACAATAACTTTGCCTTCTCTTCCTGCAATGGGAAGAAAAACACCCAAACCACAATATGGAACAGAAACCGATTCTCTATACGTATGGAAACATCCAGATAAAGGCAACAGAACTAATCCAACTGTTGCAAGCCCGCAACATCAACTGTGTGGCCGACTGCCGCCCGTTCAACCCCTCATCCACCGCCCTCAACACATCAACAGAAGAACTGGAAAATCTTCTGAAGACCAACAACATCCAATACCTTCATTTCTTTAAGCATTTCGGCTTCTTTCCCAATGAAGCAAGAAACAAACGAGGTGACCTCGTCTATAAAAAAGCCATTCAAACAGAAGGGTTCCTACAAGGCATCGACCACATTATCAACAACATAAAACAAGGACACACCATCTGCATCATCGACGAACAAAAAGAACAACTGCATAAAAGCAAACGCTTCACGCTCATCGGCAAATATCTGAAAGACACCTACCACATACTCCACATCAATCCCAACGGGAGCTGCTACACCCAAGAACAAGTGGAAGAAAAAATCGAGGAAATCCAAACGGCAAGAAAACAAAAAACAAACGCCGCACGACAATTAGGACAAACAGGCGAAGAACTGGCCGCCCTCTATCTCACCCACAATGGCTACCAGATTCTCGACCACAACTGGAACCTGCACCGAGGATGCGAACTCGACCTTGTTGCCATCAAAGACAACAAACTGCACTTCATAGAAGTAAAAACACGTACATCAGACAAATACGGAGAACCACAAACAGCCATCAACTACCAAAAGATGAGAAACATCTCCAAAGCCATCCGCATCTATCGATACAGACGCAATCTCTTCCACATGGAATACTTTGTTGACAGCATCGCCATTCTCTACCGCTCAGACCAAGATTACGATTTGAAGCACTTCATCGGCATACGCACCGACGGCGCCGCCTGCTACGATGTCAACACCTACCATCAAAGACCGTAAGACTTAAAGGGCATAAGACATAAAGACCAAGAAGATATAAAGGGCACAAGAAACACTAATATACAAAAAAAAGACTCCCCGGAGCATCAGCTCCAGGGAGTCTCACAAGAAGGCGGCGACCTACTCTCCCGCATTGCGGTGCAGTACCATCGGCGCGCCCGGGCTTAACTTCTCTGTTCGGGATGGGAAGAGGTGGAACACCGGGG
>JAEEGS010000025.1 GCA_016280445.1 Bacteroidaceae bacterium | reverse complement strand
TAAACAATTTCGGTGTTCATGCCTTCAGGCTTCATGTGATGTTCCGGCTTTCCGTCTGGTCGCGACAAATCGCAACTTTAGCAACGCTGTTGCCGAGGCTCAGTCCCCTCGCCCGTACAATGGCAGACTCGCTGCTGCTGCAGAGGAACGATTATCACCGTGGGTATAGCCAGAAATCAAGACGCGCGCCGTTGTTCGTGTTCGAGTTCGAAGAAGCGTTGTTCGCATTCACGTACACGACCCCGTTATTCGCATTCGTGTTGTTGCCAGAGCGGAGAACGGCACGCCCAGTTGGGGACATCCACCTTTGGAGGCGCAAAGGTAAGAACTTTTTCGGGAAAATCGAGCCGCTTACGCGGCAAAAATGAGAGGGAGCAGCCTTTTAAGGGCTCTCCCTCTGCGTTTTTTCGCTCTTTCGAGTCAACGTCAGTCCGTAATTTCGCACTGACCCCTGAAGGCAAGACGCGCGCCGATGACCGTGCTCGAGTTCGAAGAAGCGTTGTTCGCATTCACGTACACGACCCCGAGATTCGCACTCGTGTTGCTGCCAGAGCGGAGAACAGCACGCCCAGTATCAGATGGTACGTAGCCTTGGTCACAATAATGATTATCGTAGCTACCATTGCTGTAGAACTTACTTGGTACCACGTCCGCAAAACGTCCGTTCCTCACACGGCAGATTTCTGTCGTTCCTGCAAGGCTCTGCACGGCACGCTCTGTACCGTCACGCATCTGGATGCGGAAGATATAGTCTGCGGTACTGCCCGTAGGAGTCTGCGACTTGTTCTTGTAGTAGGTGGCGAACGATGTCACATTCACAGCAACATGATCCATCCACTCAGACACGTTGCCCCACAAGTCCTCGAGGCACATAGTGCGTGGTCTTCCAGTGCTGGTCTCACGGCGTGGAGATGGGCTCGCTGCGAGGTCGGTACCGCCAGTGGCTGTACCAGCGTTCACACCGTCACCGTTCACAGCCTGAGAGTTCCTTCTTCCGTGAACTGCCATCCACAAGTTAGCAATGTCCTTGTGCTGCTCATAGTCCATGCAGAAGAAGCCTTCACCACGCATTCTTGCCAAGTTCAGCAAGTCCTTGCATGTGTTATTGAGATTATTCGGAGCCTCCAGATTCGTCACGTTGCCATTGCTGTCGTAAGTCCATCCTTGTGAAGTTGTACTTGAACCATTACCCCGCAATGGCGTCACACCCGCAACGGAGCGCATTCTGCCAAGAATGTCCTTGCTGGCCATGTACGTACCTATCAACTCGAAGTCATGCTCCACCCAATCTGGTTCTATGGCCTCAATCTCGCTGCTGTCAACTGCTATACACTCGCTGTCATCGAAGTTAATCGGACAGGTGAATACGAACGTTGAGGCTCCGTCCGGCACGGACACGAACAGATATTCGCCCAGGATGAAGTCGCTGTTCACGTTCGTGATGTACGTCTGAACGGCACTCAGCACCTTTCCGTCAGCATCAAGGAAGATGGCACCGATGTATGGACTGCTTACGCCCGTCCAGCGCACCTGCTTCATGCCGCTCACGTCCATGCTGCAGACGTTGTTGGATGAGTTCGTCGAGAGGTTCGCCACGTCGAACGTGTCACCCACATTGAATTTGCTGAGCTGGACAGCCTTGCCAGCAACAAGCAGAGCCTGCGCATTCGTCTTTCTCCTCACCACGCTCGATGTGCTCAGAGGCTCATCGTTCAGAGATGAGAAGGAAACATACTTCTTCTGGTGCAGGTGGTCATTGATGCCCTTGTACCAGTAATGCACGAATCCGAGGTAGAAGTCACGACCCATGCCGTCGCTGTCTCTCACGTCAACGGCATTTCCGTTCGCAAGATATCGGTAGTCCTCGTCACTCACTTGCTGGAGAAGCATCTTCTCGTTCTGTTCGTCATAGATGCCGCTGTACATGTGCAGACGGTTGTAGATGATGCTGATATGACCGCTATGGGCGTATCCGCTGCCCACACCATCCTTGGTGTTGTTGTCAAGGTTGCGGATGTTGCCGTCATAGCCGTTTTCCTCTGCGTCATCATACTCAATCATCGTGTACTGCGCCTGATGGATGGTGAGCTCTGACAATGCAGCCTGCCAAGAAGCAAGCACAGATGCGTCGGCATACTTAGTCAGCATGTACGTTCCGTCGATGGCTGGAGCACTCTGTGCGTTCAAGTTCACGTCAAGACCTGTCATGTTGAGCGACACCCATGTGGCGAGATCGTTTCCGTTACCGCTTGCGGCAATCGGGAGGGCACGCACAACGCTGAGGCGACTACCCGAAGAACCTGCAACGGTGTTCAACAGCGTGTAGGCATCAATCTTCACGCAGTTCTCCACAATCAGCGTCTTCACGCTCGATGCGTCTGCAAGGATAAGACCGCTCAACGTCAGTTCTGGGAGGTAGCGCAGTTTCAGATACTCATACGTCGATGGCAGCTGCATGTACGTCACCTTGGCACCGTCTGCGATATCGGCTCTCACCAACTGGCTTCCTGCCGCATACAGGCTCTCCAGACGTGGGCAACCGCTGCACACCACGTTCGTGATGAGCGTTTCCCTCACATCGAGCTTCTTCAAGAACGGCAGTTCTCCGAGGTTGAGGTTGGTCAGCAGCGTGTAGGCTCCAATGGTGAGGTTCACCTTCCCGACCTTGCCGATGTAGATTTCCTCGACCAACGTCATCACGGAGAAGTCGAAGTTGTTCGACAGCGTGATTTCGGAGAGGTCAATCATCGACATGCGGTCTGCCTGGTAGATGTACAGCAACGCACCTTCCTCATGGGAGAAGTTCGTGAAGTTGTGGCTCTCGCCAGCCTCCAGATAGACACTTTCAGACAAAGAGCCTGAACTGTCATTACCGATGCCGAAATAGCCGGTCTTGGCGGCTGTGATGCGTATCTTCGCACCGTTCGGAGCGTTCACACGACCAGAAAGGACTCCGCTGAAGAAGTCGCCAGTGCCGTAGAAGCCGTCACGGATGCGCCACCTTCTTTCGATGAAGGCAGGAAGCGAAGTCAGTCCGAGACCCTGCAGAGCATAGAAGTAGATGGCATCTGATGTCGCCGTGAAGTCGATGTACTTGCGCTCACCATCGTACGAGGACACCTTCTTCTGCCAACGCTTGATGCGTGAATCGACGAAGAAGTAAAGTGCTCCGTCTGGGGAGAACGGCTTCAAGGTCACACCGCTTACGGTGGTGGTGCAGCTTCTCATGGCTGATGCAACCGTGCGCAACGACAGCTCCGTGTTGTTGGCATCAACATACACCGTCTGCTGGAGGTACATGTTACGGAACAGGACCGAATTGTAACCTGCGTATGGGTTGGTGTAACCCGTCTGCTCGTCTGGGAGCTTGTTCGGGTCAACCTCTGCATCGACAGTCTGACCACCATCATTGTCCTTTCCGTTACAGGTGTCGCAGTCATACACCTTGTTGAGGTACATGCGCATGGCGAGCATTCCCGTTGTCGTGTCGTTCGCCTCATCGTCTGCATTGTAGTAAACACCGTTCACAACCTTACAGCCGTCCTCAAGGAACCACATAGGCTGCATGTTCTTTGCTCGCTGATCGACGGCAGCATCATAGTCGGTGAAGATGTCGTAAGCGAAGCAGGAATGAGGAGAGGCATACTTGTACAGGTCGGTCTTCCATCTGTTCAGCCTTGCAGTGCCACCGTCACCATCTGTGCTGTGGTAGGTGTCCCAGTCACAGCTGTCACAGAACTGCATCCAGCGGAACAGGTTGTAAGGCACTTTCTTTCCGAGAGCGTAAGCGATGGCGAGGTCGTCATCATCGACAAGGGACTCGAAGTAGTAAGTCCATGCAGGAACCGTCTCTGCCGAGATGTCACCATCATCGATGAGGGCCTGCACCCACTTCGAGAACGAGGTGCTCGGAGCCATAAGATCTGCAACACTGCTGACACCCTTGAACCAGTCCATACCCTGATAGTTCAGAAGTTCGAAGCCCTCCACAGGATTGACAACAGAACCCGTGACAGTCCATTTGCCGTTGGCGTTCTGAACCATCGAGCCGGTCTGCTCCACCCATGAAGTGCCGTTGTGCTCCATCACCTTGTATGAGGAACCGCAGTACTGGGTGAGCACATACGTCTTGGTAGTGTCAAGTCCAGAGGTGGCGAGGAATCGCGCCTTGGTCTCTGACAGCGATTCATCCGTCGTTCGCCCTGTCTCTCCTTCTGCTACAAGCATGGCTGCACTCTTGCCGTAGAACTCAACGAAATCACCATAGTTCAGACATCCCTTGTTGTAACCAGGCACATCGTTGAAACCGAGTGCCACCTGCTCATTCTTGTCTTCCTTCCAGTTGCCCTTGGCGTGGAAGTACGGACTGCTGCCCATGTCGCTCTTGGAGCGGTACATCGCAATCGGCATGTTGGCGGTTGAGTGGTTCATCACAAGTCCGTCGAGTTCAACCGTTCCCTTCTTCCATGTACCGTCAAATGCACGCTGTGCCGGTGTCATGTAGTTGCTTCCCAAGGCTCTGAAGGTGGCGTTCATCTGGTCACACACACCGCAGTCGTTGGCGTTCGAGCTGTCGGAGTAGTCAACCTTCACCGTGATGATATCGACTGGGATGCTGTCATCGTGGATCTGCACCTTGTTGATGGCTGCAAGAGCAATAGCCCTGCGTCCTGCCTCGGTGGTGTTGTCTGGGTTCAGCAACTCAATCGTCGTGCCACCCGTTTTGCTGGTCTTGTCATAGGTGGAACCATTCTTCTGTGCCAGATAGTAGCGTGGGTTCTTCACGGGACGCTTGGCGGAAGTGGTACCCTGATTCCTTCTTCTCACATCCCTTGCGACGAAGTTAGTCCAAGGTCTTGCAGGGTCGATGTAGTACAACGTCACATAGTTGTTCTGCTTCGTGCTGGTGGTGTTGTCAAGCGCCTCGATGTCGGAATTGTTGTACGGACATTCGATGATGTAAGCCATGCCACGCTCTGCAAGTTCTGATGCCTGCGGACGGAGCTTGGTGGTGGTCACATCCTGCTCTGTCACCTGCTGCGATGCCATCACATCCTCATTGTTGTACTCGACAACCATGTTGCCAGTGTCGGTCAACTTCACGAGGTAGTTCTGGAATGCCTGGTCGAACTGGAAGTAATCGTCCCATGCCAAGATGTAGTACAGGTAGAAATCACCATACGTTCCATCAAACGTGATGTTCTTGTTCTGGATGAGGTTGCTCTGACCTGCCACATAGCCGATGACAGCGACTTCCTCACCATTCAGGTACAGCTTGATGAAGTAGTAGGTGGTTCCGGCACGAGTCTGGCCGAGACCTTCTGCAGCAGGTTCAACAGCAACCGCGACAGTCACCTTCTCGCCCTGCTTGTAGGCTCGCTGCTCTACCTGATTGGAAAGACCCGTCGAGCAGTAGATGCCGACATGACGGCCAGTCACGAAGAATCCGGCACCGACACCTTCATTGAAGCAAGACATCAGCACCGCATCATCATCGACGAGGTTAGCCGATGCGAATGCGAATTGCACTGCCATACCCGTGCTCTCGATGGAAACACGGTTGTATGGCTGATGATCGAGAGATGCGGTCACGTCCTCTGCGATTCTCAATGCCTTCTCTCCAAGGAACATCTTGAAGCCCGTCGTACTCCAGTTCGAGCCGTTCACGGTAATCTCATAGCCGTTGTTGGTGATGGTGTGGTCTGCCTCGTCATTGCTTCGGTTGGCGAAGTCAAATCCGTAGATGGCACCAGCCTTCAACAGGGCATCGATGACTGTTCCGCTCACAAGGAATGTGGCTTCAACACCATACGATGCACCACAACCAACCTTCACGATATGGGAGAAGGTGCCGTCATACGCCACGCCTGACACCTGATGAGTGTAGGTGTAAGCAGAAGAACGGTAAGCGATATGGCTCTGGTCAGCTGTGCCGTCCAGATAGACGGTGGCGGTAGGAGCATTGTTGGTCGGGTCATACACCGCATAGTTCACGGTGATGGTCTCGTACAGCTTCACGGAGGCATTCACACCTGCACTCACCCAGCTCTCGACTACAAGAGGCGTGGTGCTTCTATCGTCAATCACGAAGATGCCTGAGTAGAGGTAATTACCCACAACGCCCGAAGACACATCCACACCATGTACACGGATAGGATAAGCACTATGCGACAAGACTGAGCCAAGGCAGTTGGTCGGGTCAATCGTGATGCCATGGGAATAGGAGTCCGTGATGACCGCACGACCCAACTCACGCCACTGACCGTTCAGATAAATCTCTGTGATGGCTGTGATGCCTCGGTCACTCACGTTCCTCGGGAACTGATACACCGGGATGTTCTTTGCAGCACCACCGACAGCCAAAGCCGTACTCTGCGTGTACTGCAACGTCTGAACACTCTGAACAGTCACGTCAACAGCGGTCACGTTGACATTGCGAGAGCCTGTGTTTCCGGCATCGTCTGTCACAAGGCACTTGAACCTGCGGACACCTGCGCTGGTGAAATACTTGCTCACATCCATCACGAAGTCGTAGGTATCCATCGACGCTGAGGATGCCTTGTTGAACGTGAAGCTCTCCAACATCATGTTGGTGTCTCTGTCGTACAGGTCTATCGTGGCGATTGTGTTCTCTTGCTCAGTAGAGCCTACGGTCGTGACAGAACGGACAGCAGCCCTCAAGATGAATGAGCTGCCGGCATTGCCGTACATAGGCGAGGTCTGGAACGCCATCGTCACGATGGTTCCTCCACCTCCACCGCCGCCGCCAGTACCGACGGTAAACTGAATTTCGTCACCCAAGCCATCACCTTCAGCATTCTCCAGCTGCAACTTGACAACACCTTCGGTCTCTGTGTCAACCTTTATTCCCGTTGG
>JAEEGS010000024.1 GCA_016280445.1 Bacteroidaceae bacterium | reverse complement strand
TATTCACCACACCCTCACGGAGAGGACTGCTTCCGCGACGTACACGATTACGCCCCTTCTTGTCGATATATTCCACGTCCCTCTCCTGCATGGCGCGTCCAGTCTTCTTTTTCACCATATCCTTCAGCCAATCATAATAGTTCTGAAGACTGAGTTCCCGCAAGAGAGATGGGACATAGGTTTCATTGAGACGGGTGAGGTCGGTACGGATGTAGAGCCGTTTTGGATTGAGCGACTTGATATAATCATCATCTCGTCTGTTGTGCTGTTCACTCTGTGCGATGTTGCACGGCTTGATGTGGTCTGATGCTTTTGAAATGTTTGTTTCCATGTTCTTTTTATTTTAATTGTTTATACTGTATAAAGTCTATTGAGGTATCGGGGCAATGCCCTGATTGGAGGGTGCAGGGGGAGAGTCACCCCCTGCTCATGGCGGACTGCGCGATGTGCCATGAAACCCTCGGAAGAGCCCACAACTACGGAAACGCAGCGTGTAGTTATAGTGGGCTATATGATGAGCAAGCTCATCTGCCGCAGTTACCCTTTCCATATTCCACGTAACGATTTAGTCTGTTACAGTAAGTACCGTTGATACTCTCGTGGGAAAGGTCGCACATGTGACATTCGGGATTTCTGCCGTGCCACCGCTCTTCTTGCTCTGACATGATTGACTGTACCACAGCATCCTCTTCCGGCTCTTCCGAAATTGGCTCGGATTCTTGTGTGTTATTTTTGTCCCTATCGTTGATGGGTGAAATGCCCACTACATCCAAATCAAAAGCCTTAACAAGCCGTGCGATGTTTGGGTTTGCTTCCTCTATTCTCATTAAAGCAGCTTCTGCTTCGGTCGGTCGCAAGGATTGCTGACTGAGAACCATTTGAGCGATATTCTGGAAGTCACCCTGCGCACTCTCCATCACATCGGAGACATGAAGATGAACATTTGTTATGCAAGAGGCGATTTCTTTACATCGGTCGTACTCCCCTTTGTCGGGGAACAGAACTACCGTTCTGCCTGTCAGAGATGCCATATCAGAAGTGGCAATCTCCCTGCCCGTAGCAAGCCAAACGTATGGTGTGGGGAAGCAGCTCATAATGGCAGCAGTCATTTCGTCCTTCACCAATGCAATCGTTCTGTCAGGACAATCCTTCAGCAGGTGCTCGCCAAACAAACTCGTCGTTTGCCCATCCTGATAATACCAACTGTTGTCATAGATTTTGCCAGTCTCGCTGTCCATAGTGACGATACGTCCACCCGCTATCTGACTTGCCACATTGATGTGCCAGAAAATAGGTTGACCTGCCGAACCATCCCCAGGGGTAGTTGCACCAGTGGGATAGCGTTCCATGAGAGCTGCCAGCCTCCCTTGGTTGAACCAAATGAACGAACTGAGATATTCAAAGAAGGTGCTGTTGAAACTCGTAACTTCCGCTTTCATGGTCTGGTCTCCTTTCGATTGATGCCATACTGAGAACAGATATGGAAGAATGTGCCGATGGTGATACCGCTTACAGAATGTAAGCAGTTAGTAAACTTCCTATCGGTCTCGGATGCTTTGTAATTCGCATTCTGTGCGCTTACCAGATGGAACAGGCTGCGTCCTTGTTCGCCAAGTGATGCAAGGGCAGCACCGACATGGAACCAGTCATCATAGGTAGCGGTGATGTCGATGCCACGGTTGGCAATCTCTCGGCAGCATCTTTCAGCTCGCTCCAAGTCGTCGCCGCCATTAGTGCCTACATAAGGAGTGTGAAATGTAAGCTTGGGTTCCACCCATACCTTATTATATAAAGTAGCATCCTCGTTCACATACGGGTCCGGGTCGTAGGATATGATACGCATCCGGCTCACGTCCTTGCATGACTTGTCAATGACCAGTCCGCTATTTGCGAAATCACGACGCAGTGCTTCGAACTGAGCGCGATGCTTGTCAGGATAGGCTATATGGAAGATGGCAAACCAGCCTTCGCCACGAATGCTGTGGGCAGCATAGAGAATCTGAGGGATGCGTTGCCATTCGTTCCTTAGTTCTGCGAACCATGCCACATCTGGATTATCCTTCCTGTCGATGTCAATGCAGAGAAGATTAGAGTGGGTCACGAGGTTTTCTGCCTTGCGTGTAGGAGCAAATGTGCCTGAGATAGTAGCCTGAGGCAACTTTTTCTTCAGGCTCTTTTGCTGTTCTTCATCCGCAATGGAACGGATATGCTCTATCTGTTCCTTGTACTGGTCGCAGAAAAGGAAGTCGCGCAGAGAGATTTCTGTGCCGACGTTATCTGCGACGTTTTCGTAAAAGCTGATCTTTGTATCAAATAGATTCTTCATGATAATACATTTTTTTGGGGGTAAGGTTGTAGTTGTAATTGGGCTGAAAGTCCAGTATTATCAAGGGACTCCGCTACAACTTGGGTACAACTAAAAGCAAAAGTCCAGACCGTATGGGCGAACATGCTTTGGTTGTACCTATGTTGTGGGCTTGCAGCCTTTATCCATAGGGGATTCCGCTTATCTACAACTACAACCATTACTATTCTTTTAGCGTTTTATTGACATATTGCTGTGAAACACCTAAAGCTTCAGCAAGAGAGTTCTGTGACTTTATCTTGAACTGCCTTTTGACCATCCGCAGTAGGTCGGCATTGGTCAGCTGTCTTTGTACAGTGTTTTGTTCACGAAGCAAAGGATAGATGTGCTCAATATGAATGCGTATAAAGTAATCGGCTACGCGGATGGCATAACGCATGGCATCACCTGTGATGACAGGCTCGCTCCAATGGTCGGACAGAAGATGAGCCATGATAGCCAGACGTGGCACATGGATGTTCATCTTCTGTATTACTCCACCGATGTAATCATCCTCCTCGGTGTCAGCTTTCATGTCGTTGGCATCAGCATATTCAGCATATAGTTGTTCTGCTTCATGGGACAACTGGAGTGTCAAGGGTTCCATGCTGAACAGTCTATCAATAATGTCGTGCCAACGAGTACGCATCTCCTGAGTCATCCGCTTGCGGTCGCAGCGTTTTACGAAATTTACCTTGTCTGGAAATACAAACAGAAAACGCTGAGTGAAGCCAGAGTCCATGAGCGCATCGGTGCCGAATGTCTTGCCGATAAGAGCAGGTTGGATGCCACCGATAATGCTCATGGCTGGGTCATCAACCAATTTGGTGTCCTCGGACTTGCGGTTGATAACGAAACTGACGTTCGACCAGATGGATAGCAACTGCGATATTTCCGCACTGGAACCATTCCCTCCCTTCGAGTAGCGACCGAAGGAGTCTATAAGGGATTTGAGTTCGTCGGCTACAATGATAATCATGTCACCTTGTGCAAGCAGGGCATTACGGGACTCTGGCGAACTGTCACCTGCCACTCGCTGATGGAAAACAGGCTGCTCACCCTCATAGTTTTTGTCTTCCCTCTTGTCATGTTCGTAAGCAGCCTTCTCTTTAATGTAAGCGGTAAAAGCGGTCTTATCCTGTTCACGGAGAGGGCTGGTCACTTCCTTCAGTGGCCCCGTCTTGTTGCGGCTTGGCTTACCAACCATACAGATGAAGTCGCATGGATAATTGGTATAAGGGTTCGTGACAAGTTGCACTTTCTTCCCAGCGGCGATGCCAGCAGTCAGAAAGCAGCTGGCCACGACAAATTCCTGTGGACAGCCGTAGGATTCAGAAACGGTTCGTATGTAATCCTGTACTTTCGACGATAGCCAGTCGGAGGGAAGGGTCGGCTCGGTGAACGTCTCAGTTCTTAGATGTTGCCCTTCTGCTGGCGTGTCAGTAGGTGGCGGTAGCAGCTTCGGTAGTGCGAGCGGTATCGATTGGTTTTCAGGTGGAGATGGTGGAGCCATTATTGCAGGTTCCACCTTCTCCACCTCAGCGTTGATGAGGGAAAGGAAGTCGGGTTGACCGTTTCCGTCAAAGGTTGTGATGGTACTCTCCATGCCTTACCCCTTTCCTTGTTTTACATCTGCGTTGTCTGCATTCATGGCGGAAGAGAACAATTCTTCTACTTCACGCTTGGAATAGAGGTTGCGTCGGCCAATCTTGTGTTTCTTAATTACGCCTTCGTTCTCCTTGCGCCATAGCGTTGTGAAAGTAATGTGCAGCTTGTCGCACACTTCTTCACGGGTTAACCACTCGCCTTCATCGTTGGAAGGCTTCTCATTCAGTCCGCGCTTGGTGCAGACCTCTTCTACAATTTCAGTGACAACCTGCCTGAGGTCATCCATCTGAAGCATCACAAAACTTCCTGTCATTTTATTCGATTTTTAAGTTTCATGGTGCAAAGGTACTGCGATGTCATGGGGTCACGCCTCGGCAAAAAACACGTCGATTTCTGCCGAGGTCAATTTAACAAATAAGGGGGGGCTTTTAACAAAGAAGCAGAAGAAACACTATTAAGAGGGGATAATTTTACAGAAACCACCGTCACAATTCGCGACACTGCTTCTAGATCTCGTAGTATGATATAAACGAGCGCACACAGTCCTTCAAGTGTAAGTTTCAAGGTCACCTGAAGGTCACCAATAAGAATTGAATAGGGAAGCAGTAAAAACAAAATGCATGAGAAAGCGGTACATGGGAAGAGGGCTAAGAAATTTCTTGAACTCTCATAAAGTCACGTCAGGTTTCAGAAAATAAAAATAGGTAACATTTGATGTTCTATGTTCACCTCATGTTCACCAAGAAAAGAAAAAGCACTTACAGAATCTTTGTAAGTGCTTGATTTTCAAAGTGGACCAGCTTGGGCTTGAACCAAGGACCTCCAGATTATGAGTCTGTTGCTCTAACCAACTGAGCTACAAGTCCGATATTAAGGCGAAAAATGACATCTGGGGAACATTGGGTGAACCGTGGATGCCGTTTCTCGTGAGTTGGGCCACCAGGAATCGAACCTGGCTCTTCAGAACCAAAATCTGACGTGTTAGCCGATATACTATAGCCCAATCCTCTTATGCGTTCGGCTGGATGGTGTCAGAAGACACTCTTTGCTGAATGCGGCTGCAAAGTTAGTGCTTTTTTTCGACTCTCAAAAGGTTTTTTGGGAAAAAAGACTAAAAATTCGTTTTTTGTTTGTCTTTCTTGGGAAATATCTGTACCTTTGCATACACAATGGTTGTGGGTTCGGCTACGGCCATTGTGTAAAACTAAATATGATCATGTCGAAGGAAAAACCGCTGATACATAATAAACGTAGAAATAAGATTCGTTTGCACCACGAGGGGAAGCATACTCTTCTCTATACGGGGGTCTTGTCTGCTATTATCATCAGTTTGGCTTGGATGTCACGGAGTACATTGTCGTGGGGTTCGTACGTTGTTATAGGGGTTGAACTGGTATTGTATGGCATCTTGTTGAATTTCTTCCGCTGCCCGATTCGTATGTTCAATGGTCCAACCAACAAGACGATTGTTGCGCCGGCCGATGGTCATATCGTGGTGATTGAGGAGGTGGAAGAAATGGAGTATTTCCATGATAAGCGACTGATGATTTCCATCTTCATGAGTTTGACGAATGTGCATGCCAACTGGATTCCTTGTGACGGCACAGTGGTGAAAGTGGGGCATCAGGACGGCAACTATTTGAAGGCATATCTTCCCAAGGCGAGTACGGAGAACGAGCGTTCGATGGTGGTTATCCGCACGCCACATGGTGTAGAGGTCATGGCCCGTCAGATTGCTGGCGCTTTGGCTCGTCGTATCGTTACTTATCCGAAGGAGGGTGAGGAGTGCTATATTGACGACCATATGGGTTTCATTAAGTTTGGTAGCCGCGTGGATGTGTATCTGCCTATTGGTTCTGAGGTGTTGGTGAAGATGGGGCAGCGAACGGTGGGTAACGAGACGATGATTGCACGATTGGTGTAGTGGGGGCCATGATGTATATTCATATATGGACAGATGAAAAAGCATATTCCCAATATTATCACATGTTGTAATCTGATTTGTGGGTGCATCGCTACGTTTTGTGCGTTTCACCACGGTCATCAGATGGCATTTATTTTCATTTTGGCGGGGGCTATCTTCGACTTTTTCGATGGTAAGGTGGCTCGTGCTCTTGGTGTGAGTGGTAAGTTAGGTGTGGAACTTGATTCGCTGGCTGATTGTGTCACTTTTGGTGTGGCTCCTTCGGCGATGCTGTTCACGCTGTTCAATCATGTGGCATATCCTACATGGATGGGCAGTGAATTCTTTTTCAATGTGATGCCTTTCACGGCGTTCTTGATGGCGGCGTTCTCCGCTTTGCGTCTGGCGAAGTTCAACATTGACGAGCGTCAGCATACGGAGTTCATTGGTATGCCGACTCCTGCCAATGCTATCTTCTGGGGCGCATTGATTTCGAGTTGTGAGGCTTGGCTGACGAGTCCGCGCTTTAATGCTTTGTTTCTCTTCCTGTTCATGATTCTGTTCTGCTGGCTGTTAGTGTGCGAGGTGCCTATGTTCGCTTTCAAGGGCAAACTCACGTGGCCGCAGGATAAGATGAAGATTCTTTTTGTGATGTCGGCACTTTTGTCATTGACTTTTGGCGTAGTTACGTGTGACGAGGGTGTTTGGATAGGTTTGTCACGTGGTGCGGCTGTCAGCATCGGACTTTATGTCGTCATTTCGATTGTAGCATCTCTTTTGCCTAAGAATGAGGAGTAAGGAAGAACGGACTTCCTTATTCAAAACGACTGCATGGATATGTCAACATTCTTAACAGCCTTATTTACAGTTCTTATCTTTGTATTGGTGTTCATCCTGATTGGCTTGTTCCTGATGAGCCGATTGGTGGGCGGATTTGGCAATCTGCGTGCCATCTACCGTCTTTTCACAGGCAAGGGAAGACAGGGTGCACGACAGCAATCTGCCAAATCGTCATCTTCGCGGAGGGCTTCTCATGCATCTGCTGCTCAAGGAAGGTCTGCCCAACAGAAAGGTTCGTCAGGTGGCAAGATGTTTGGAGAGAATGAGGGCACCTACGTTGATTTCGAGGAGGTAAAGTGACATGAAGAAATTCTGTAAACTGATATCAGATTATATGGGTGTGCTGGTGCTGGTCGCAGCAGTCGTGGCGCTGGTAGTGCCCGATGTGTTCAGCGGCATCAAGCCTACGGTCATCAATCCCTTGTTGGGTGTCATCATGTTCGGTATGGGTATGGCGCTTAAGCCAGAAGACTTCCGCATCGTGTTCAGCCGTCCTCGCGATGTTATCGTGGGCTGTTTGGCGCAGTTCATCATTATGCCCTTGCTGGCTTTCGTTTTGGCACGGGTGTTCGCTCTCGACGAGGCTTTGGCTGTTGGTGTGGTGCTTGTGGGCTGCTGTCCTGGCGGTACAGCGTCGAATGTCATTACCTATTTGGCAAAGGGAGACTTGGCGCTGAGTGTCGGTATGACTGCTACCTCCACGTTGCTTGCCCCCGTGATGACACCGTTGCTGGTGTGGCTTCTGGCAGGTAAGACCGTTGATGTTGATGTGCTGGGCATGCTGCTGAGCATCCTTTGGGTGGTCATTCTGCCCATTGTCGCTGGTCTCGTCGTCAAGTGGCTCTGGCCGAAGTTTACACAGAAGACGACTGCCTATCTGCCCGCAGTTTCTTCACTTACCATCGCTTTCATCGTGATGATTGTCATTGCAGCCAATGCCCACAAGTTGTTGCTTGGCGGAATGATGATTGTTGCGGTTGTTGTGCTCCACAACCTTTTAGGGTTAGGTCTCGGCTATCTGATAGGACACTTGCTGCGCCTGCCTGCCTCGAAGAGAAAAGCTATCAGCATTGAGGTGGGCATGCAGAACTCGGGCCTTGCGTCGTCGCTGGCCACACTTCATTTCGCCGCTTATCCGCTGGCCACTATCCCTGGAGCCATCTTCAGCGTTTGGCACAATATTAGTGGTGCAATTGTTGCCCGTCTTTATTCACGTTATTTAGGGCGCACTTGACCGTTTCCTTCAATCAGCCATTTGTAAGTGGTTATTTCTTCCAGTGCCATAGGTCCTCTTGCATGGAGTTTCTGGGTGGAGATGCCTATTTCGGCACCCAACCCGAATTGTGCTCCGTCGGTGAAGGATGTGGGGGCATTGTGATAGACACAAGCGGCATCTACTTGAGCCATAAACTGATTGGCGGTGGCACGATTCTCTGTGATGATGCACTCTGAGTGTCCCGACCCGAAACGGCGGATGTGACGGATGGCTTCGTCAGCAGAGGTGACGGTTTTGATAGCCATAGTGTATGCCTGGAACTCCGTTCCGTAACTATCTTCCGTAGAAGGCTTCAGCAAGTCGGCAGGGTAGTTGCCATTGAGTACTGCAAGGGCTGGCTCATCAGCATAAATCAACACATTGCTCTCCTTTAGCGGCGCACAGATGGCTGGGAGGTCTGCCAAACGGTCTGCATGCACCAATGTGCAGTCGAGGGCGTTGCACACGCTCACACGGCGCGTTTTGGCATTGTTGATGATGCGGGCACCCTTCTCTGTGTCTCCGTCTTTATCGAAGTAAGCATGACACACACCGGCACCTGTCTCGATGACGGGTACGGATGCCTCCTGCCGCACAAAGTCGATGAGGCGTTTGCTGCCACGTGGAATAACAAGGTCCACATATCCGTTTGCATGGAGCAATGCGCCAGTAGCCTCGTGTGTGGCAGGCAGGAGAGTGATGGCATTCTCGTTGATATGGAACTCCTTGAGCACTTCTTTGATGAGGCTGACGATGGCGCGGTTGCTGTCATCGGCATCCTTGCCACCCTTCAGAATGCAAGCGCTGCCTGCTTTCAGACAGAGCGAAAAGACATCAAAGGTTACATTGGGACGTGCTTCATACACGATGCCTATCACGCCGAAGGGCACACTCACGCGCTTGAGGTCGAGACCATTGGGCAGTATGCTATGTTTCAACACTTTGCCTAGAGGAGAGGGGAGTGTGGCCACGTCGCGCGTGTCACCAGCGATGCCTTCGATGCGCTCACGGGTCAGTTTCAGACGGTCATACATCGGGTTTGCCGTATCCATGCGGCTGAGGTCTTTGGCATTGGCTGCCAGAATCGTGTCTGTTTCGCTGATGGCTTTGTCTGCCACAGCCAACAGCACCTTATTGATGGTCTCATTGTCGAGGAGGGCAAGGTCGATGCTTGCCTCCTTAGCAGAATTGAAGATGTTGTCCATTAACATAAAAATTCTGTGCAGGGTGTGTTGTCCCTGTCGTTCATCAGTTTAACCAGTATGTCATCTCTCTTGCCGTTGGCGATAATCACGCTGATGCCAGCCGCAGCCGTTTGTGTGGCCACGTTCGACTTGCTCTGCATGCCGCCACGTCCCGCACTCGATTTCTTCTTCTGGATGTAGTCATCCAGCCGTTTGCCGGGCTTCACGATGCTGATGAGCCGCGATTCGGGGTCAGCAGGGTCGCCCGTGTATATGCCGTCGATGTTGCTCAGGATGATGAGCATCTGCGACTGTGTCATCTGCGCCATCAGCCCTGAGAGTTCGTCGTTATCGGTGAACATCAGTTCTGTGACAGACACTGTGTCGTTCTCGTTCACGATGGGTAGCACCCTATTCTCCAGCATCACTCGCATACAGTTCTCCTGATTCTTGCGATGCTCAGAGTCTGAGAAATTCTCCTTGGTGGTGAGCACCTGTCCCACAGGGATGCCGTACTCTCTGAACATCTCAAAGTATCTGTTAATCAGTTTCGCCTGCCCCACAGCCGAGAACAACTGCCGCTGATCCACTGAGTCGAGGTCATGCTGAATATGTTTCAGTTCGCTTCTTCCACTGGCCACCGCACCTGAAGACACGAGAATAATCTCGTGTCCCTGACTGCGCAAGGTGGCAATCTGGTCAACCAGCGCTGACATTCTTGTCACGTCCAGCGAGCCGTCCTGTCGTGTCAGCACATTGCTGCCAATCTTAATCGTAATTCTCATATCGTATTAAAACTTCATATTTTCAATTCTCCAATTCTTCAATTATTCAACTCTCTCTCCTCTTCCTATCCTCCAATCTTCGCCATCAATCCATATTCCTTCATGATGTCCAATGCCCTCTGCTGCACCTCCTCCCCTGGAGCCTCCATCTGAATGTCCTCAGGGTTGTACTTGGTGCCCAGCCGTGCATGCTTGCCGATGCCCACATCGTGATAGACCAGCAGGTTCACCACTTCAGGTTTCTTTGGCAACGAGGTCAGAAACTCGGCCGAAGCCCTCAAATTTTCATCGTCGGCATTCACACCCACAATCAGCGGAATGCGTACCCAGTATTCCTTGCCCATCTCGCTCAGCAAGCGGATGTTCGCCAGAATCTGCTCGTTGGGCACACCTGTGTATCGCCGATGCTTCTCGCTATCCATCATCTTCAGGTCCACCAGCATCAGTTCACACCGTTCTGCCACACGCTTCACTTGTTCAGGCGAGGCAAACAACGTCGTGTCTACCGTCCTGTGTATGTTTCTTTTGCCCAGTTCGTCCAGCACCTCACACAGATAGTCCGTGTGCATCAGCGGCTCGCCTCCACACATCGTCACACCTCCGCCGCTCTCTTCCATCACCGTGCGTTCCTTCTCCACCACAGCCATCAACTCATCCATCTTCCATTCCTTGCCCGCCATTTCCAACGCAAGGGTGGGGCACTCGTCCGTGCATTTCCCGCAACCGACGCATCTTCCCAAGTCCTTGATGCCCTCAGCGGTCAGCACCAGATTCTTTTGTGGACACACCTCCACGCATGATTGGCAGCCGATGCACTTCTTCTTTGTGTACATCTTCACGGGCTTCTCTGAGAATCCCTCAGGATTGTGACACCACACACATCTCAACGGACACCCCTTCATGAAGAGTGTCGTTCGGATGCCGGGACCATCGTTGATGGCGAATCGCTTGATGTCGAAAATCAGTGCCATGAAATGTTGCTTTGCTAAAGGCTCCCCTTCTTTGCTTTCCTTGCAAACTCAAACAGTTCAAGAGGCAGATGACAATATCCATCAGGATTCTTGTCCAGATAGTCCTGATGGCGTTCGTCAGCAGGATAGAAGCACTCCAAAGGCTCCACCTCCACAGCGATGGGCGCATTCCATTTCTTCTGTTCTTCGGCAAACACCCGCTGGATGACAGGTAAATCATCTTCAGCGGTGTAGTACACACCTGTCCTGTAGCGTGTACCCTCATCATGTCCCTGCTTGTTGAGGCTGGTGGGGTCAATCGCCTTGAAAAACATCTGGAGCAGAAACTCCAAATCCACTACCGCATCGTCATACTCGATGCGCACCGTTTCGGCATATCCCGTTGCGTCGGTATATACCTCCTCATATGTTGGGTCATCCGTAGTGCCGTTGGCAAATCCAACCTCCGTGTTCAGCACCCCTTCTATCTGCTTGAAGAAGTGTTCCGTCCCCCAGAAGCAGCCTCCTGCAAGGAAAATATCTTTTGTCATCGTATCTGTGTTCTGTTGTGCAAAATTACGCCCTTTTTGCCATACAGACAAATAAAAGGGGATTTTTCTCCGTTTATAGCGTCTCGTTCTCCGTGCGGGCGATAATCTCGTTCTGGAGTTGCTCCGTCATGTCGTTGAAGTAGTCGGAGTAGCCAGCCACGCGGACAAGCAAGTCTTTGTAGTCCTCAGGTTGCTTCTGGGCATCGAGCAGGGTCTGGGTGTCCACGATGTTGAACTGGATGTGATGACCGCCCATGCTGAAGTAGGCACGGATGAGGGAGACGAGTTTGCGCAGGTCTTCGTCGCGCTGGAGCAGTGTGGGCACGAAGCGCACGTTGAGCAGGGTGCCGCCCGACTTTGTCTGGTCGAGTTTGCCCAGCGACTTGATGACCGCCGTAGGACCGTTGGTGTCGGCTCCATGTGCTGGCGATGTACCATCGCTGATGGCGAAGTGTGCCAGACGGCCGTTGACGGATGCGCCACAGACGGAACCGAAGTAGTTGTGGCAAGTCGTCGAGAGCATATTGAGTTGCGTCTTGCCGCCGCGCGTGTTGGGGTGTCCTTCGATGGCGTCCACAAGGTCGTCATACACTTTCACGGCAATCGTGTCGGCATACTCGTCATCGTTGCCGAAGAAGGGGGTTCTGTTCATGATGAATTGCCTCATCTTCTCGTTCCCTTCAAAGTTCTCGCTGACCGCTTTGAGTAGTTCGTCCATCGTGAACTTCTTCTCCTCAAACACATGCTTTTTCATCGTGGAGAGGCAGTCGGTGATGGTGCCGAGACCTGTACACTGGATGTATGTCGTGTTGTAGCGTGCGCCACCGCTGTAGTAGTCGCGTCCGCGGGTGATGCAGTCATCGATGAAGAGCGAGAGGAACGTGGCTGGGGCATAGAGCGAGAACATACGCTCGATGTAGTTGTTGACCGCCAGTTTGAGGTTAACGAAATAAATCATCTGCTTGTGGTAGGCCTCGTAGAGTTCCTCGTAGGTCTTGAAGGTGCGTGGGTCGCCTGTCTCCAATCCCAGTTTCTTGCCTGTCATCGGGTCGATGCCGTTGTTGAGGGTAATCTCAAGAATCTTTGGCGTGTTGAGATAGCCCGTCAGAATGTAGGCCTCCTTGCCGAATGCACCCACCTCGATGCAGCCCGAACAACCGCCTTCGTTGGCATCCTCCTGTGTCTTTCCCTGACGGATGAGTTCTTTTGTGTAGGTGTCGGGATTGAAGACGGAGGGGTAGCCGTGCCCCTGACGAATTACTTTAGCACCAGCCATCACAAATTCGTCGGGCGTCACCTTGCTCACATGGATGCTCAAGCCTGGCTGCAACTCGTGCAGTTCTTCCTGAATCTCCAGGATGATATAGGAGAGCTCGTTCACCGCGTTGTTGCCATCCTTGTCGATACCGCCGATGTTGATGTTGGTGAAGTCATTATAGGTGCCGCTCTCCAAGGCGGTGATGCCCACTTTGGGAGGTGCTGGCTGGTTGTTGAACTTAATCCAGAAGCACGAAATGAGTTCCTTCGCCTTCCCACGGGTCATCGTGCCGTCGGCTAATCCTTTCTGGTAGAACGGATACAGGTGCTGGTCAATGTGTCCAGGGTTCATGCAGTCCCAACCGTTCAGTTCGGTCACAGTGCCCAGATGCACAAACCAGTACATCTGTATGGCTTCCTGCATGTCGCGTGGTGCATGAGCAGGCACCCAACGGCACACGTCGGCAATCTTCAACAACTCTTCTTTCCGTTGTGAGTCTGTCTCTTCCTTGGCCATCTTTTCAGCCAACTCAGCATGTCTCTCTGCAAAGAGGATGGCGGCATCGCAACTGATGTCCATCGCCTGCAGTTCCTGCTGCTTGTCTGTCGCCTCAGGGTCGTTGATGAAGTCGAGTTCGCTGAGGGTCTTGGCTATGAGTGCCTTCACGTCCAGCAAACCACGATGGTACATCTTGCCGTCCATCGCTGTGTGGCCGCCAGCACGTTGTTCCATGAACTCCGTAAACACGCCTGCATGATAGGCTTCTTCCCACTCCTTGCTCACGTGGCTGAAGATGCGTTCGCGCTGGGTGCGTCCTTCCCAATAGGGTATGACTTCGCGGGCGTAGGTGTCGATGTCTTCCTGTGAGATGTAGTAAGGCTGCAATTCGCGGTCGTTCAGTGTGTGGAGGTCTTCCACCGTGTGACACGTCAGTTCAGGGAACGTTGGTACCGCCTTTGGTACGGGACCACGTTCGCCCACAATGAGTTCGTCCTTACCGATATAGATGGTTTTCTTCTTGCAAATCTCATAGAAGTTGCGGGCACGGAGGATGCAGTTGGGCATCTTGCCGTAATTCTCTTTGTAGAAAGCGGTTTCGATGAGGGCACGTTCGATGGTGAGCGTGGTAGGCGTGTCAATGCTCTGCTGATGCAGACGCTTCACGCGGTCATTCATGCCTCCCTCGTTCTCTGGGTGCTGTAAAGCATAATTCATTTTGCTGTGCGGCTTGCGCATGGCGACAGTTGTTCCCATATAGTTAATCTAAAGTTTAATGTTCTTTATTTGCTGGTGATGTGAAGAAAACGTGTGATTTGCCTGCCCAGACTGCGGTCTTTGTTGTCGATGTAGGCATCAAGGAGACGCGTCTTCTGGTTGAGCGGAATGACATCGTAGTCGGCAATGGCGGCAGGGATAAGGGTGCTGTGTCCCTCGCGAAGCAGAATCTTGTCGCCGGTGGAACGTATGTGTATGCGACAGTCACCTTCGATGCACATGCTGATGATGAAACTGTCGTATTTGATGAGGTTGCGGTGGAAGGGGGCGGTCATCTCTGTCACGCGCACACTGAAGAATGGCGAGTCGATGATGCGGTTGGCACGATCTGTCAGATTGCTGTATTGTGTGCGGTATTCCTCCTCCACGCGGAAGTTCAGGGCTTGGGCAGCCAGTTCTGTGTGCAGTTCACGCGGCTTCCCATCCATGCCTGGACGGTTGTAGTCGAAAATGCGATAAGTCACGTCCGACGATTGCTGCACCTCTGCCAAAAGTATGCCGCCACAGATAGCATGCACACGACCGGCTGGGAGATAGAACACATCACCTGCCTTCACTGTATGCTTGGCCAGCACATCAACGATGGTGCCGTCGGCCACCCTTTGTTTGTATTCCTCAGGTGTAATCTCTTGTTTGAAGCCTGCATACAGATGGCTACCAGGCTTGGCATCAATGATGTACCAGATTTCACTCTTTCCCAGTTTTCCATGTTCGCGATTGGCCATTTCGTCGTTGGGATGCACCTGGATGCTGAGGTCTTTCTCTGCATCGATGAACTTAACCAGCAGGGGAAGTTTCCCCCCGTATTTCTTGGCCACACTGCCACCCAGAATATGAGCGGGCGAGGTGCTGATGACGCTGGCAAGGTCTTTGCCAGCCCAACTCCCGTTGCTGATGATGCTGGTGCTGGAGGGCACAGCGCTCACCTCCCAACTCTCGCCGATAGGCTCAGCGGAAGCTTTCATCTGCTTGTATGGGCGCAAACGTTGTCCACCCCAAACGACAGTGTGCAGGTTGGGCTCGAAAAGAAAAGGATAAAGAGGTGCCATGATGCATGAAGTTTTTCTTACGTCCGGCAAAGGTAGTGAAAAGTTGGGAGTTAGGAGTTAGGAGTCTGAAGTTTTTTTCGTTAAGAGTGAGATTTAGGAGTGAGGAATTAGGATTTTGTTATTTTCTTATCATCACTTTCTTTTTGCCTACGATATAAATGCCAGGAACGGGTTGTCCTTTCACCTTGCGGCCATCCAGCATATACAGGGTGGAAGAAGATGTGTCGGATTCCTGTCCCTGAGCATCGTCTGTCGGCACAGAAGTGATGTCGGTGACAGTTGAGTTGCCGCCGAAGAAAAACAGCCGGAAGTGGTCGAACATCGTCCAGTAGAAGGATGGAGCACTGGTACACTTGATGCCGACGCGTAAAGAACTGCCAGACTCCTCAAGTTGGGTGCAGACACTGCTGTCGTAGAGACCTTTGGCAAAGTATTTCTCTGCACCAACCATACAGTTGGGGATGTAGGTGCCGTCTGACATCTTTTTGTCGCTGCCCCAACCACCGTCGTTGAAGAGGGTCTTTGACTGCCTGTCATCGCAGATGTGGCAGACAGGAGCGGTTGTGCTGTTCATGTAGAGCGAGGTGGTGACTTTGGCGGTACCGTTGCTGTAAGGGCTAAAGATGGCGTCAGCGTCACCAGGTCGTTGGAAAGCGTATGCCCGCAATTCGTAGGTGCCAGAGGGCATGTCGTCGAGCACTTGGTGGAAATTGAAGGTCTTCTCGTAGAACTCCACTCCCTGTGCATCATAGCCCACTCCGCTGTTGGTCGTGGTCCATCCGCTGGTGGCATCTTTGTCAAAGTCAGGATTCTCAATCATGAAGGTGAGGTCGAAAGGCTGTTCCACATCAGTGACCGATACGCTGGAGAGGAAGGTGACAGCGGCGGAACGGGCCTGTTGGGTGAGGGCATCCACCTCAACACCCTTCGTGCAGGTCTCTGCTTGGCTTTCCAGATTGGACAAGGTGTTGCTGAGAGTGGCATCGGCATCTTCCACATCTTCCACATGTGGAGTCTCGGCCAGTTTCCTGATGCGGGTCAGCATCTTTGCAAATTCGTCGCGGGCTTCGTCTATGTTTCCGTTGTCGAAGTTCAGCGCCTCTTCAGCGGTCAGGATGAGCCAACGTTGTGTGGTGGCGCTATTTGCGATGTTCCATGTTGTCGTCGCGGTCTTGCCGCTGGCTGTAGCGTTCAGCACAGGTGGATTCGATGAACTCTCAGGATGAATGATGTAGTAGCCACGCTGCCCTTCCACATCAACACGTCCGCGCATCAGGTGGAAATCGTCTGCTGCAGTGGGTGTCGTGTGTTTCACCGTCTTGATGCCACTGGAATAAGTCATGTAATATCCTGTGGAAGCATTCTTCAGTTGGTAATACTGGTTCGATGGTGTGAACGTGATATACCATGCGGCTGCATCGTTGGTCGCAGCCTCTTCGGCAGTCATCGTCTTCCATTGTAGTTGATGAGTGTTGGTCTCTACCAGATAAGCGCTGTGCAGACCATGTTTCGTATCCTCGTTCTTGATGTAATACTTCACGCCATCCTCTTGGTTGAAAGCATAGTAGGGCAGGGCATAGCCTATCGCGCCAGAGCCAGGTAGACCATCCTCATTCAGCGCTTGCGCCAGAATGCCCATCATGCAGTAGAGGTTGTCGTTATGTGTGTCCTCATGTGCGCCGTTGCAGCCATAAGGCCAGAGGTGCATGTCGTCACCAGCGAGAACGCCGTCTGTGTTGTTGTCCCAGAAACGTAAAGCTTCAGTCACACGGTCGCCCATCCAGATACCGTTGGTACGGTAGTCGCCCGACCACCAATTGTTGTGTGTGCCCACACCGATGCCGTGGAAGGCTTCATGCATGATGGTGCCCACCTGCTGATAGGACGAACTGGCACCCACTCTCATGCTGCCGCCATAACTGCAGTCAGCCGTTTGAGTGCCAGGACTGTAGGTGACGCTGATGCCAAAGCCGTGGATGCTGCTCAGGTTGTTCCAATAGTAGTCGATAGCCGTGTTGATGGCATAGTTGAGACGGTCGTTGGTAGCCTCGTCGCCGCCGTTGTTGTACCAATGTCCGATGGTGCCTTTGGGCACAGTCACAAATTTGATGACATCGCCATATCCTACACCATAGTCGCTGTTGATGGCGTAAGCACGCATGTAGTAGATGGTGGCAGGCTTGAGGTTGCGCAACCAGTAGATTTTGCCCGCTTGGTTCAGATATTCTGTCGTGCGGTTGTCGGTCACCTTCGGGTCAGGGCTCTCGCTCCAGCAGAAGCCCTCTTCGATGATTTTTTCGCCTGTCACAGTACTGCGTCCGAAAGCCCATGTTGCACCACGCACGAAGCGCGTGTCAGTCACTACGACAGGAGCCTGCCCACTACCTCCACCATTCAGCACTTTGTAGGCGAACGATGCCTCGTCCAGCGCCGTGATGGCGGCTTCTGCCTGTGCGTTGGTGGTTGTTTCGGCATCATAGACCCCTTGGGCGGTATTGATGGCTTCCTGATAAGCTGTGTTTTGTGCTTCAGGAGCCTTGTTGATTTCATCTGTTGCTGTAGCGATGGCATCAGCCAGCCGTGCAAAGATTTCTTGCGAGGTGTCAGCCACGCTCATGGCGGCTTCCAAGTCAGTGGCAGCAGCAGACCAGCCCTCAGCATTCGACTGTTCGAGCAGCGGTTTGGCTACAGCGATGGCATCAGTCAGTGCCTGTTTGGCTTTGACTGTCATGTGCTTTTGAGCGAGCACCTCGGCTTGAGCGATGAGGGTCGAAAAAGCCTCTTTCACGTCGTCAAAATTATCGCTGATATATTCCAGTTGGAAGTTGTCCACAGCGAGCCAGTTGCCTGTAGCGCCCTTGGCTTCGAAACCAATCTCCATCACGTCTGCCACTTGTACAAACTCCAACGTATAATTGCCACGCACGTCCACTTCCTTGGTTTGGGTTCCTGCGAAAATCCAAGCACCCGTTTGCTTGGCCTGGGGTGTGTCCTCCTGAATGTTTTGGACGGCAGCCTTTAGGCGATAGCGTCCTGCTGGCATATTCGTGAGTTGCTGGCTCAAACGGGCATCGCCCACTTTGCCGCCACGCCCTGTCCAACGTTCCACATACCATGTTCCCTTCTTGATGCTGAAGACACTATTTCCCTGTGTTCCCATGCCCGATGCAGTCCAGTATGTCAGGTCGCCAGTCTCGAAACTGGGGTTTTTGATGCGGTCGGTCATGTCCAATGGGCTTTCTGCGCTTGCATTGGCACGAAGGTAGATGTCGATGGCATTCTCCATCGCCACGATGGCAGCGGCTTGCTCCTCACCGTTGATGGATTCAGGTTGCGCCACGGATGTATCATAACAAGTGCGGGCATTGGCAATGGCGGTCAGCAGTTGCTCGCACTGCTTGCCCGTCACGTTGCCGTAGGTGGTTTCAGCGTTCTCGACAGCCTCAGCCAGTACGGCGGTCAGTTCGAGCCCTACTTGTTTCAGTCGGAAGTTATCCACAGAAATCCAGTTGCCTGAGGCATTTTGAGCCTCGAAGCCGATGGTGACGCTGCCAGACACAAGGTTGAAAGCCACAGTGTAGTCGCCGCGAACGGTCACCGTCGTTTTCTGGATGGGAGTCTTGAAGAGAGCATGTTTGGAAGGCTCTGCATAGATGTAGGTGCCCGTCTGTGCTTTCGTAGGGGTGTCCTCCTGAATGTTCTGTGCAGCCACCGTCAGTTCGTAGTTGCCAGGAGGCAAGTTCAACACCTCTTGACTCACACTGCCAGAACCCACGGCACCGCCGCGTCCCGTCCATCGCTCCATGTAGATGTTGCCCTGTTTGATGGAAAATATATTGTTGTCGCAAGTGCTCATGCCCGAATGCATCCATCCGTCTGTTCCTTTCTCGAAACTCGGATTCTGTATCAATCCTGTGCGGTCAGTCTGTGCACTCATAGTGGCCACGCATACAAGCGCCACCAACACCATCGTTAGTCTTGTGCTTCTCATATTTTCATAGTTTTTGATTTGTGGGTAAAATTACAAATCATTTCTGATAATTCAATGATTTTGTGGACATTTTTATTAGTGGCAGACTTTTTTCCCGTTGAAGGGGCTTGTTTTTTGTGAAATAGTCCGTACCTTCGCAAAACATATTGTGGTAATGATGCAAAGTACGAAATATACAATCACCCTTGTGTTGCTGCTGATGGGATTGGTGGCAATGGCTCAGGACAGTGTTCACATCCGCAGTTGTAGGATGGGGAAGGTGCCTGCGCATGCCTTCACGCGACGTTCCTTACGGTCGTTCGCCAACCCCTATGTGGGCGACCGCCGCCAGTTGGTGGTGCTGGCAGCCTTTGCCGACAAACAGTTCACGGAACCTGACCCCCTGCTCCTGTGGAACAAGATTTTCAATCAGGAGGGGTTCGACGAGCCTCCTTTCTATGGTTCAGTTCATGACTATTTCTATGACCAAAGTGATGGGAAGTTACGACTCACTTTCGACCTTCACTACGTCTGTCTGGCCGACAACAGCGAGAAATACTGCAGTACACAACAAGATGACGAGAACTCCAAATATTTGGTTAACGACATCGTCGATTCGTTGGTGAACAGAGGAGGCTTCGACTGGGCACCCTACGATTGGGATGGTGATGGCTACATCAACCAGATTATCATCATCTTTGCAGGCCTGGGGATGAATGCTGGAGGAGGAGTCAACACTATCTGGCCTCACCAGTGGTGGCTCAGTGGCCACAAGGATTGTCAATCCCGTACCGTCAGCAGTGCAGGGAAGGACTACACCATCGACGCCTACTGCTGTGTGCAGGAATTGTTTCAGAACGACACCTATGGTTCTTTTGGCATCATATGCCACGAATACAGTCACTGCTTCGGTCTGCCCGACTTCTATTGTGGCAGCCAAAAGATTGTGGGAGCATGGGACCTCATGGATAATGGCGAAAAGAATGGAGGTGGGTTTTGCCCTGCCAACTATTCCGCCCATGAGCGTATGTTGATGGGGTGGATAGACATTCCTGAAATCACTACTCCCACCACCGTCACAGGCATGGCGCCATTGAGCGACGGACAGCAGGCCTATATGCTGCGCAACGATGCTTACGCCAATGAATACTACATACTGGAGAACCGTCAGCAGACAGGATGGGACGAAAAGTTACCAGGCAGTGGACTTCTTATCTTCCACATCGACTTCGACCCTCAGGTATGGGATGGAGTCTTGGCCGGCAAGACCCCTAACACAACAAAAAAGAAGTGCTACACCCTCTTTCATGCCAACGACAAAAACTCCATCTTCTATCAGGATGGGTGGGCATATCCCTACGAGAATAACACTTCGCTCACCAACACTTCTTTGCCCGTAGCCGTGTTGGATCATCCCAACACCGATGGCACCACTCTCATGTCCAAGCCCATCACCAACATCAGCGTGACCGACGGCTTGGTCTCCTTCGATGTGATGGGAGGAGGCTCTCCAGTGGACATTGCCAGTCCTTCCGTCGATGCCTCTCTCCCAGTCACCATCTATGGCCCCGACGGCACACCCCGTATACGGATGTCTCGTGGCCTGAACATCGTCAAGCAAGGAGGCAAGGTGCTGAAGATTTATCAGAAGTGAAGAAGCATGAATTGACACCCTCGTTACCTATTAATTGGGAACGGGGGTGTTATTGTATTGGTAGTGGAGGTTTCAATTAAGTGGCAACGACGGTGGATAATTGACAATAGGCAAATAGACTATTGCGATGCGTACAAACCTGACGGCAATTGTCCATTAAACGAACGAAGAGAGAGGAACCGCTTTGTGCGCTCCTCTCTCTTCGTTTGTTATCGGATTGGGCGATTTGTCTCTTACTTGAAGATGTTCTTCAGGATTTCGTTGGTCACCTTGCGGGTGGCGGTGTTGGCTGCTGTCTTGGCGGCGCTGCCGATGATGGAGCCTGAGGAGGAACTTTTCTTGGAGGAACTCTTCTTGGATGATGAGGTGTTGCCTGTAATCTTTTTGCCGACGGAGGTGCCTACCTGATGGCCGACGGAACCAAGGACGGCGCCGATGAGGGTGCCGAAGATGGTGCGCTTCCACATGCCGGAGGATTTGGACTTCTCTTTGGCTTGCCGTTCTGCCTCCTTGCGTTGGCGTTCTGCCTCTTTTGCTTCTTCCTTGCGCAGACGTTCTGCCTCGCGTGCGGCTTCACGTTCCTGCTTCTCCTGTTCGCGTTGGCGGCGCAAGGCTTCTACAGCTTCTTCACGCTCTTTGCGTTCTGCTTCCTTCTCAGCCTCTTTTTGCTGTTTCTCCTCTTCCTGGCGGCGCAGCATAGCGGCGGCTTCGGCATCTTCCTGCTCCTTCTGGGCAATGAGCACCTCGTAGGCACTTTCGCGGTCGAAGTAGTTGGCATATTCCTTGATGTGGTCGGGTGCGGCATTCTGGATGTCGAGTCGCTGACCTTCGGTGATGGCGCCTATCTGGCTGAGGGGGAAGAGAATCTTGGCGCATTGCACGATGGTGGGTGCACCTTTCTCGTCGAGCACAGACACAAGGGCTTCGCCTGTGCCGAGTTCCATGATGGCCTGTTCTGTGCTGAACTCAGGGTTGGCACGGAAGGATTGAGCCGCCACACGCACGGCTTTCTGGTCTTTGGGCGTGTAGGCACGAAGGGCATGCTGGATGCGGTTGCCCAACTGGCCGAGGATGGCGTCGGGAATGTCGGAGGGTGACTGGGTGATGAAGTAGATGCCCACACCCTTGGAACGGATGAGTCGGATGACTTGTTCGAGTTTGTCCACCATCGCCTTGGAGGTGCCGTCGAAGAGCATGTGTGCCTCGTCGAAGAAGAAGACGAGTTTGGGCAGTTCCTGATCGCCAATCTCTGGCAGGGTGGCGTAGAGTTCGGTCATGAGCCAGAGGAGGAAGGTGGAGTAGAGTTTGGGGTTGAGCATGAGTTTGTCGGCTGCCAGGACGCTCATCACGCCCATGCCGTTCTCCATGTCGATAAGGTCCTCGACATTGAAGGAGGGTTCGCCAAAGAACTGGTCGCCGCCCTCGCTCTCAATCTCCAGCACGGCTCGCTGGATGGCGCCGATGCTGGCTGTGGAGATGTTGCCATAGACGGTGGTGAAGAGGTTGGCGTTCTGACCCACAAAGTCGAGCATGAGACGGAGGTCTTTCAGGTCGATGAGCAGGAGTTCCTTGTCGTCGGCAATGCGGAAGACGATGTTGAGCACGCCGCTCTGCACGTCGCTAAGCCCCATGAGGCGGCTGAGCAACTGCGGCCCCATTGCTGACACGGTGGTGCGCATGGGGAAGCCTTGTTCGCCAAACACGTCGTAGAAACGCACAGGGCATGCCTTGAAGTCGGGATTGGGCACACCGAAGGCATCCTTGCGCTTCTCGATGAAGGAGGACATCTTGCCTGCCTGTGAGATGCCTGAGAGGTCGCCTTTCATGTCGGCCATGAAGCAGGGCACTCCTGCCTGTGAGAAGGTCTCTGCGAGCACTTGCAGGGAGACGGTCTTGCCTGTACCTGTAGCACCTGCGATGAGACCGTGACGATTACACATTCTGCCCGTCAGATTGATGGGGCCATCTGCGCCATGCGCGATATAAAGATTTCCGTCTAAATACATATTTGTTGGGAATTATGGGAATTAATGGGAATTCTGGGAATAGTGGGCGAGTCCGCTTTCGAGCCAATTGAGGAACTTGTAGACATCCTCGTCGTAGGAGTAGCTCTTCTCCAAGAGATGGCCGTCGTTGTCGAGCAGCACATAGAAGGGTTGGGCGGTGGCACCAAACTTGGAGGATTGGAGGTGGCTCCACTTGTCGCCGACGGTGCGGAGTTTCCGCTCGTTGCCTTCGCTGTCCTTCACCACGATGGGTTCTGACAGCGGGGTCTTCTCGTCCACGTAGAGTTGGATGAGTACGTAGCTGTTGGTCATGATGTAGGCCACATCGGGGTCGGTGAAGACAGCTGCCTCCATCTTGCGGCAATTGACACAGCCATAGCCTGTGAAGTCTATCATGACGGGCATGTGGTGCTCCTTCGCATAGCGCATACCCTCTTCGTAGTCAGTGAACTTGGGTTTGACTTCTTGTTCTGATGCGAGATTGAAGTCTTGTGTCTTCATGGGCGGAGCAAAGGCACTGACGGCCTTGAGCGGTGCGCCCCATAAGCCTGGAATCATGTAGATGGCGAAGGAGAAGGAGATGAGCGCCATGAAGAAACGAGGGATGGAGGTCTTGGGATGCAGGACTTTCTCTCCCATCTCGTCATATTCTTCTTCGTCGTGAGGGAATCGAATCCAGCCGATGAGGTAGGCTCCCAGCAGGGCTGCAAGGACAATCCAGAGGGAGAGGAACACCTCGCGGTCGAGCAATCCCCAACCGTATGCGAGGTCGGCCACAGAGAAGAACTTGAGGGCAAAAGCCAGTTCGACAAAGCCAAGCGTCACCTTCACCACGTTCATCCAGTTGCCGCTCTTGGGTGCTGCATTCAGCCATTGGGGGAAGAGGGCGAAGAGCGTGAAGGGCAAAGCCAAGGCGATGGCAAAGCCCAACATGCCGACGACGGGGCCGATGATGCTGGAGGTGGCCACTTCCACGAGGAGTAAGCCGATGATGGGGCCTGTGCAGGAGAAGCTGACCAACACCAAGGTGAAGGCCATCAGGAAGATGCTCAGCACACCTGTGGTGCTGTTGGCCTTGTTGTCGATGGCGGTGTTCCACTTCGAGGGCAACGTGATTTCGAAGCCTCCGATGAAGGAGATGCCGAACACGAGCAGCATGAGGAAGAAGAGGATGTTGAACACGGCATTGGTGGCCAAGTCGTTGAGGGCTGAGGCACCAAAGATGGCGGTGATGACCAAGCCCAACGTGACATAGATGACGATGATGCTGATGCCGTAGAGGATGGCGTCGCGGATGCCGCGTTTCTTGGCTGCCGCTTTCTCTTCAGGGGTGGATTTCTTGGTGGTGCCACGCTTCAGGAAGAAGGACACGGTCATGGGGATGATAGGCCACACGCAGGGGGTGAACAGGGCGATGAGACCGCCTATCAGGCCAAGGACGAAGAGTTGCAGGAGGGTGTTATCATGGATGGGGGTGGGGTCGTCGATGTCGGGTTCCCACTCCATCTCATCCTCTTCGAGGGGAACGCTGTCGGCCACGATGGTGCTGGAATCGGCAAGAGCCGCCGTTTCTTGGGCTGGCTCTTCCTTTGTCTCCTCTTCTTTCTTTTGTTCGCTCTTCTCCTTCTTCCCCTCCTTGGCCTCTTCTTGAGCCTTCACTTCACCCTTGAAGGAGAAGTCGACAGAGGTGGGCGGTGTGCAATTCTGGTCGTTGCAGGCACCATATCGCAGATAGCCCTCCACTTCGTACTTGCCACCCGTCAGTTTCAGTTTCTGGGTGAAAGTGGCCGTGTTCTCGAAGTAGTAGACATCGGCATCGAACATGTCTTCATATTTCTTGATGGGTGTCGTGGATGGTTTCAGCGAGCCGTCGAGTTTGGCTCCTGAGATTTTCTCCACCGTGAGCGTGGTGGGGGTGGGACCATCGGGCACCACTTGGGTGCTGTACATGTGCCAGCCGCTTTGGATGGTTGCCGAAAAGGTGATGACAGCCTCAGTGGGGGAGGTCTCCTTGATGGAGGTGGTCACCTTCACGGGGTTGATGAGTTGCGCGTTGGCCACAAGCACGCAGCAACAGGTCAGTATGGTACAAAGAAACCGTCTCATTTGCTTATTGTTATCAGTTCTTCTTTGGTTGATGCACTCTTCAAGGGAGTGAATGTTTAGTGCAACCCTTTCTCTTGCAGATAGTGCAAGGCATCGATGGCTGCATGGCAACCGCTTCCGGCAGCGCTGATGGCTTGACGATAGAGCGGGTCGGCCACATCGCCAGCGGCGAACACACCTGGGATGTTGGTGGCGGTGGTGGGCTGCTGCACCTTGATGTAACCCTGTTCGTCCACTTCCACATCAGGACGGAATATCTCGCTGTTGGGGTGATGCCCGATGGCCAAGAAGAAGCCGTCGATGGGCAGATCGTAGCGACGCTCGCCTTCCTTGCCCTTGTTCTCGACGAGGTGTGCTCCTTCCACACCGTTGTCGCCATAGAGTCCTTCTGTCTGCGTGTTCCAGAGGATTTCGATGTTCTCTGCCTCCTTCACCTTCTGCTGCATGGCATCGCTGGCACGAAGCACATCACGGCGCACAATCATATAGACTTTCTTGGCGAGGCTGGCCAGATACTGTGCCTCTTCGCAGGCTGTGTCGCCACCGCCCACAACTGCCACCACTCTCTTGCGATAGAAGAAGCCGTCGCAGGTGGCACAAGCCGATACACCTTGTCCTGCATATTTCTTCTCGTCGTCCAAGCCAAGATACTTGGCAGAGGCTCCTGTGGAGATGATGATGGTGTGCGCTTCCAGCACGGTGCCGTCGTCGGTTGTGGCCTTGTGAGGTGTGGAGCCATCTTTCGAGAGTTCCACCTTCGTGATCATGCCATAGCGGATGTCTGTGCCCAATCGCTCTGCCTGCTTGCGGAGGTCGTCCATCAGTTCTGTGCCTGTGGTGCCGTTGGGATAACCTGGGAAATTGTCCACTTCTGTGGTTTGTGTGAGTTGTCCGCCTGGTTGCATGCCCTCGTAGAGCACAGGGCTGAGCGAACTTCTTGATGCGTAGATGGCTGCTGTGTATCCAGCAGGGCCACTACCTATAATCAATGTCTTTAATGCCATTTTATGTTGAGTTTTTAAGTTTTCGATGGGCAAAGGTACAACTTTTCTGCTTTTTTGCCAGTTTATTCACATTTTTTATGGGTCATAATCTCCAATACGCAGCGGTCTGTCTCGTCCATTGCGTCTTTTCCGATATGTGTGAGGTTGTGGATGGAGCGGTCAACATCGTCTTCGATGATGCCCTCGACGGAAGACACGCATTTTTGCTGCACGGCCAGCATAGCAGAGAGTACGGCTGTGCTCACACCCGATGCGAGTTTCAGCGCACAGGATGGTTTGGCTCCATCGCATATCATGCCTGTGAGATTGGCCACCATGTTTTTCACCGCATAGGTGATTTGCTCGTAGTTGCCACCCATCAGATAGGTGATGCCGCAAGCGGAGCCTGTGGATGCCACCACACAACCGCATAGGGCGGAGAGGGCACCTAACGACTGCTTGATGTAGATGGCTGTCAGATGGCTCAATGTGAGGGCACGCAGGAGTTCTTCTTCTGTGTTGTGGTTCTCTTGGGCGAATTTCACCACAGGGAGCGTGGCGCAAATCCCCTGATTGCCGCTGCCCGAGTTGGACATGACAGGAATGGGGGCACCTGCCATACGGGCATCGCAGGCACAGGCGGTGGAGGAGATGATGTGTGAGAAGATGGTGTCGCCAAAGATTCCCTTTCCCAAAGGACGGGTGAGGGTCTTGCCCAACGTGTGGCCGTAGTTTCCTTTCAGCGATTCTTCAGCGGCTTTCTCGTTTAGGGTCTGGGCTTCGTGGATGAAGGAGATTTCGTCGAGTGGAGCCGTGGTGGCGAACTCATAGACTTTTTGCAGGTCCAGCCAAGAGCAGCCCTCGTCGGTCTCCTCGTCGGCCTTGCAGGGCTTTTCGTACACAACCACCTGGTTCTTCTTCACACACAGGAAGTCCTTGTGGGATGTGCTGATGATGGCCTCGGCTGTCTGGTCGCCCTTGCTCACCTTCACCTCGATGTAGAGTTTTTCCTTGATGCCTTCTTTCAGGCCGATGTGGATGCGGTTTTCCGCCAGATAGGCCTTTCCCTGTTCGACGGCCTCGTCGGTCACATCTTTCAGCACTTCCAGTTCGTAGTCAGCCTTGCCTATCAGCGCACCTAACGCCACAGCGATGGGCAGGCCAATCATGTCTGTGCCTGGGATGCCGACTCCCATCGCGTTTTTCAGGATGTTGGCCGATAGCAACACTTCGATTTTCTCAGGCACAGTGCCAAGTGTTTCTTTGGCCTTGGCCACACACAATGCCACTGCGATAGGTTCTGTACAGCCTATTGCTGGCACCACTTCGCTTCTGATCAGAGCGATAATCTGCTGTCTTAACGTTTTTTCCACAGTCAATTGATTGATGTGCAAAGGTAAAGAGAATCATACGACTGAACAAACTTTTGGTGCATTTGTTGGCGCTCTTTCCCACATTTATTAAAAAAAAAGAATTTATTTTGTGTTTTCTCTGATTTGTAGTACCTTTGCAAGCCGAAAAAGGAAAAGAATTCAAGATGAAACGTATTCTATCAATCATTATGATGTGCTGTGTGGTTCTGAGCATCTCGGCTCAGAAGGAGATGCAGCAGTTGGCTGACTCGATTGTGAAGTACCAAATGAAGTCGGGTGGATGGCCAAAGAATCAGGATTGGCTGAAAGGTGTTGACCCCAAGGAGGCGAAGGCTTGGCAGAAGACGGGCGTGGGTTCCACCATTGACAATGGGGCCACCACTTCAGAGATGCAGTCGCTGGCGAAGGCGGTGGATCAGATCGTCGTGATGTTGGCAGAGAACAGCGTGTGGCTGGACAAGGAAATGCTGAAGGAGCGCCGTAAGAATTATACGGAATCGTTCAAGCGTGGTGTGGAATATCTGCTGAAGATGCAATACCCGTCTGGTGGTTTCCCTCAGTTTTATCCATTGAAGGGTGCTGATGAATATTCGGCACAGATTACGTTCAACGACCAGGCGATGGTGAATGCGCTGAAAGTGTTGAGAGATGTGGGTGGCGACTCGCTGAGATTCAGAAATATGGATGTAGATAAGGGTCTGAAGAAGAAGTGCAAGGCGGCTTATGAGCAGGGCATCAGATGTGTCTTGCTTTGTCAGATTCGTGTGGACGAATCGGGTAGGGTGCTGGAGTTCGACACGCCAAGCTGGAAGGGTGGTACGCCTACGGTGTGGTGTCAGCAGCATGACCGCGTGACTTTCATGCCTGCGAAGGCTCGTGCATACGAGTTGCCCTCTTATTCAGGATGTGGCGAGACATGTGCCATTCTTGACCTGCTGATGGATGAACCGCTTCCTTCGGCAGAAGTGAAGGCTGCGGTGAAAGCGGGTGTTGCATGGCTGGAGGCACATGCGATGAAGGATGTGGCGGTGGAACATTTCACCAATGAGAACGGACAGGCCGACATCCGTCTCGTCGAGAAAAAGGGCGCTCCGCTGTTGTGGGCACGTTTTTATGACTTGGACAAAGGCGAACCTTTCTTCTGCGATCGCGACGGTGTGCCTCAGAGGCATCTTTCGGACATTGGCTATGAGCGAAGAAATGGTTACTCGTGGGTGGGCAATGATCCTAAGCGTGTGATAGAGAGATGTAAGAAACTTGAATATTGAAAGTTGAAAATTGAAAAAAGAATAGAATTATGGCAGAAAACAACAACAATCAGCAACTTCAGATTGAACTGAAGCCTGAAGTGGCAGAGGGTACATACTCTAACTTGGCCATTATCACTCACTCAAGTTGTGAGGTGATTACAGATTTCATCCAGATGATGCCTGGCATGCCCAAGGCACAGGTGAAGAGCCGTATCATTATGGCTCCTGAGCATGCGAAGCGCTTGCTGATGGCTCTGCAGGATAATATCCGTAAGTATGAGCAGCAGTTTGGCACTATCAAGTTGACGAATGGACAACCCTCGAACGAAGGGAGAACTATCGCTCCGTTCAACATTAAGCAAGGCGAGGCGTAAGTGACCTGCCAAGACAAAGTGACCTCGAGAGTTAACTGACTTTCGAGGTCATTTTTGTTGTGAGAAAGATGAAAGCATGTATTATGGGAAAGATGAATGAAAAGAGGGTGCTTTCGCGTGTACATTATATTATTATAAAGGAGCATTTTCAGCGTGACTTTTTGTAAAGATTTTGTTGCTTTTGCTATGTGGAGATTGCTTTTTGATAGGATTGAAATGTTAAATAAAATTAAAAAATAGCGATTTTGGGGGCTTTTCGAGTGGACGGGTGAAAAAATAACCCTTTAAAAAGATGTTGTTTGGCAGAAAATCCGTAACTTTGCACCACTTTTTGGAGTAGTGCGTGCCTTGGTTAGGTACTTTAGTATCGTGTGAGATGATGATTTCCCTGTAAAAAAAGGGTCTCGAAAAGGTAAAAAACAGAACGATACGTAAATTTAGCACGAAGCAAAGCGAGCAGCTGACCACGAAGCAACGAGTTCCCCTTCGGGTGGAAGGGTAAAGGTGGGCGCTCAAAAAAATGCACATAATTCAATAATAACAATAAAAAATTAAACAAAATGCCTACTATTCAACAATTGGTAAGAAAAGGCCGTAAGGTGTTGGTAGACAAGAGCAAGTCTCCTGCATTGGATTCATGCCCTCAGCGTCGTGGTGTCTGCGTCCGCGTGTACACCACCACTCCAAAGAAGCCTAATTCAGCGATGAGAAAGGTCGCTCGTGTTCGTCTGACAAACAAGAAGGAGGTGAACTCCTACATTCCAGG
>JAEEGS010000003.1 GCA_016280445.1 Bacteroidaceae bacterium | reverse complement strand
TGACCGGAGGGATGTTGATGTCGAGCGTTGGATAAACGACGTGAGGCGATATCCTATTCCCATACCTCCATACACCTACGACGTGCATACGAGGAAGGGGAAGAAGATGGGCAGGACAAAGAAGGAGTTCTTCAAGGATGAACTGGAGGCTTTGCAGCCACGGATAAAGGGCTTGTTTGATGACCTTGTGGAGGAGGACGTTAGTAAAAGTTAAGGTGTGAAAATGGCGAGGAATCTGATTGCATTTCTCGCCATTTATGAAGAACTTTACAGTATCAATCAAACAAAAAGTTCAAGCACTATGGGTATAAGGATTTCATCGAAGAAGACAAGGATGCCAGAAGGAATGAAACTGGCTGGAAAGATTGCCTCTTACATCTTCGAACAGCAATACGGGGAATTGAAATGTGTCAACAATGCAGACGTGGAGGTGCTGCGCAAGGCTGTGCTGATATTGACAAGCAAATGATTGTTTAACCAAATATTTGAGAGATTATGAAACAGGAAGAGAAAGACCTTCTTTTGAAAGATTTATGTTCAAGATTGCCTTATGGCGTAAAAGGGCTAATCAAAGGTTGTAAATGCACTATATATTCTCATGATATAGAGGATTTCGAAAAAGATTTGAGGACTATCACACCATTTCTTCGCTCATTGTCAAGCATGACCGAGGAAGAACGCCAAAATTATGGGCGATTACTTACAGATGTACATTATAAGACAAGGCCATCTACGACGCTATCGTTGATTGATTGGCTTAATGAACATCATTTTGATTATCGTGGTTTAATTGATAAAGGTCTTGCCATCGAGGTTAAGGGCGATGATTACGACAAAGCATGCAAGATGTGGAACGGAGTAATTGAATAGTGACTATGGCAAAGCATTGGTATGTGGAATTGAAGGAGGTTGGGCACGATGTGCTCACCACCGAGTATGTTGGCAACAAGAGCCGTGAAGAGGTCATCAAGTGGTTCGGGCTTGACCAGCCTGATGTCGAGTGGTACAAGTTAAGATGCAAGGAGGAATGATTATGACTTACCAAGAACTGAAGAAGGAGATCCGCGCATTGGACAGAAAGGCTGATGCTGCATACAGCCGGCAATACAAGTTACGTCGAAAGTACATACAAGAGCATGAGCCATTACATGCCAAGTGTTATCAGCGCATGACCATTCGGCTCAGAGTGACAGAGAAATCACGAAAGATGATGAGCGAGAGAGAGCGTGGCATGAGGAAGAACCAGCCTGGCAACGAGTACACCGTGACTGGGATTTTCACGGGATATGCCCTCATGGATGATGGTGACATACGTCCTTGTTTCTATGGCAATGTCACCTACTCTCGCTACGATGAGATTGTGAGTCTGGAACTGACCAAGAATCAGCCAGAGGGAAGTTGCCGTCTTTGCCGACGCTACAAGGATGGACTTTGCTACATGAATGGAGGGCAGAACCTAAGCAAGTCATGCGCCAGCCACAAGGTTGAAGATGGCGACATCGTCTGTCCGAAATACGAAGAAGTGTTGCCCAATGGCTTATACGAGTACGGTGAAGCCAACAGGCATTGTCCTAATGTCACTATTGCCCGGGACAGCAAGGGCAATAGGCTTTACCGTGTTTACTCGCTCAACTGGGACTATTACACGGAATACAGCGAGACTCAAATATGGAAATTCTATTCAAAAGAACCTAAAGAAGGATAACAATGGGAGCAACAATATACCCTCAATTCCAAATGAATGTGGTAAATGGCAAAGCGTATTTCAGTAAGTTTCCATTTGCCATAGATGGTGTGCCATCTAAGCGTATTCCAGAAGTAACAATAATAGATGACGAAGCTGTTGGAGCGACGTTGAAGAAGGAGGAATGAATATGAGAACAAAATATCACTTCATCATTTCAAGGTATTGCCCTAAAGAAGAAATCTTCGATGGGGAAATGGACTTCACAGAAGCCAGGAAGTTTATGGACGAACACGCTACAGAAGAAAGGCGTGTGGGTTTCAAAGTATTTAACGAACTCAGGAACCGATGGGAAGACTTCGGCGGCAGTTTCCACGGAGGGCGTAAGGTGTATGACAAGCAAGGAATCCTTTTCATTCTTAACCCTGACTATAGCGGTATGTGGAAGCCGGATGAACAGCGTTTTCACCTGTGGCGAAAGGTTCCTGACGGGAGTAGCAGATTTGTACAATCGTTTGCCACCGAAGAGCAAGCCGTCAAATGGCGAGACTTTTTGCAGGAAGGGCAAAGCACTTACGAGTTTTATGTAAAACCATCAGACATACAGGAGGACTGAATTATGCCTTACGGAATTTGTAAAGTGTGCGGATGCACAGACAACGACCCGTGTTTCAATCCCGAACACGGAAACTGCTGGTGGGTGGACGATACGCACGAATTGTGTAGTCATTGCGCAGACCCAGAAATTGCGAATCATCCTGCCACCCAGCATTGTATTAACAGTGAAGGATTCGACCCATATCCTGGTGTTGAACGTAAAGACCTTGCCGCGATCGGCTGTCCGTTCCCCGATGATGACGGTGCCGCATGTTCCGACTGTTCGCATTATAATAGTTCCAGCATATTTACTGGTGAATGTGATTTAGGAATTAAAATTTCATAATAACAACATAAAAGGACTAAGGAACTATGACAACAGAAGAAGAGAAAAGAGAACAAGCTATTCAGAGCGTCGCAGAAGGGTTGCGGAGAAATCCGTTCTCTGTGGCGTTCAAGGTTAAGAAAAAGCCTGCCGGCATCAAAATCATCTTCGAGGTGACGCAGGAAGAAATGGATGCAATGTTAGAGAAGGAGGAATAACTATGAGCGTTAAGAATTTGAACTCACGATTCTTCGATTGCTGCGAGGTGAAAGGTGACAAGATAACCATCCACAAGTGTGTCATTGACAAGGCTGTCAAGGATAGCTACAAATATGCAGACCCTTGTGGATCAGCCGACAGAGAAAGTGGGCAACGTGATGTAATGGAAGATTTGCTCTACGTCATTAAGCGAGCGAGATATATTGAGAATGAACGGAGAACGAAAAAGATGTTCTCATGAAAAAGGAGGGATAAGTATGACAGACAAGGATAAAATCAGAGCCGATTACTCGGTGTCCAAGATGTGTCCAAGATGTGACAAAGAATGGAGTACAAGCGAGGACTTGGAGAAAGAGGTAATGAGATACCAGCAAAAGGTTTATGACCGAGACACAACGGTAAGAGATATTGCCCGTCACTTCGCCAACTGGCAGCGCGAGCAGATGATGAAGGAGGCGGTTGATGCAACAAAAATTTTCTCTGGCATCGGAAGCAATTCAAAGACTGGGGAATGTGTGCCTTATACGGAATATTCAATCTGTATTTCAGACAAGTTGTGTGATGGCCGTAGCAAAATTAAATTGATTGTCATCAAGGAGGACTGAATATGATTACAGAGGATTACGTTTCATTTGAGTTGGCACAGCTGCTCAAAATAAAGGGCTTTAATGAACCATGCAACAGCAGGTTCTACATGAAAACGCCTGACGGTAAGCCAGTGGTGTATCTCACATCCGTCAGAGAGGATTTCAATAAAAGAGATCTCATAAACACCTGGAGCAGACCGACGCATCAGATGGTGATGAAGTGGCTGCGTGATGAGTATGCTCTTTTCATCGAAATTGCAGTAAGCATGGATTTGAATGGTGACTACCACTATTCTTACATTGTTCTTGACGCTGCTTGCCAATACGTGAGAAAAGGC
>JAEEGS010000002.1 GCA_016280445.1 Bacteroidaceae bacterium | reverse complement strand
ATGTTAATGATATTGCTGAAAGTCATTGCTCCATTGATGAAACCGGTGATGGAATCAATGTCGCTTGAGATGCCCATGGTGTCGCCGTCCAACCAGGGATAAATCCCTTTTGCGAAGAAGAAGGATTGCATGAACAAAGAAATGATGTAGGAAATGCCGATCATGCAAGCTAAGGTCTTGGCGGTCTTATGGGTCTTGAACAACAGGTTGCCAAACATAAAGAAACCCACGTTGAAGATGATTCCGATGATGAAGCTGTAGGTGTAACCCGAACCGAACATATTCATAAACACGTCTATGCCTTCTACGTCAGTGATGTCTTCACCGGCCATTTCGCTGACCTCGACCAAGAAATCATTCATAACATTCATGAAGCCCAGACTCTTGATGTAATGTGTGAATCCTCCAAGGGGAAGCAGCGTCAACAAGGAGTCGATGCCCCATGAAGCGAGGAGGATGACCACAGGGGTCAGAAGACAGAAGAGCAAGTAGCTGAAAAACTTCTCCAGATTGGAGACGGGCAACATGGCGAAACGAACTCCCTCACGAGAGAGGTTGATGTCACCAAAAGCCTTGGCAGGGACCAGAATGATGCCCAACATCACGAGGATATACATGGTTATCCAACGGGGCAGGGTGGGCATGGTGAAGCCAAAGATCAATGTGAGGAGCCAGCCCACGAGGGGAATGCCACATAGAATGGCGAGGGTGAGGCCGAAGTTGCGGATGTATATCTTGCCGTCGAAAGCAAGGAGATTCCCGAAACGATGGAGATCGAATGTGTTATTCATATATATTAGTATTTTTGGTTTTTGATTCTAGAAAAGGTAATCAGGTTGAAGCAGGTGGTGAGAACCAGCAAGAGCGCGGTAACGTACCAATAGGCAGCTTTCGGGCTTTGAATGTGGTCTATGATATTTTCCAAGCCGTCCGCGATGAATTGGATTTGGAACAGCAGAGTGACGACAAAGCCGATAAGGAGAATCCAGGCGAAGGTCTTGCCGGTCTTGCGCTTCTTGAAGATCATGTTGCCCAGCATGAAGAGCGACGATTCGGTAAAGAAGAGCGCGGCGCCAAAGAGGAGATTGTACCCTAAATATTCCATTTTGAATGGGAAGACATAAGCTTTGAAACCACCAAAGGGGAGAAGAGTCAGCAGTGTGTCTACTGCCCAAGCACCAAGACCGCAAAAGAGCGGGGTAACGATGGAGCAATAGAGTACCATGCTCAAGAACTTCTCGGAATTGGTGGCGGGCAGCATGGCGAAGCTGACACCGTCACGCGAGAGGTTGGCCTTGCCGTACATGATGGCTGGAACGGTCATCACCGTGGCGATGATGAAGGCGGCTATGAAGCCGGTACGGGTTTCAGGATCGATGTCAATACCAAACACCAAGGAGGTGATCCAAATGACGATGGGGAGGCAGGCCCATACGGCCAAGGTGACACCAAACCGACGAAAGTAGAGCCTCCAGTCTTCGGCGACAACCTGCCCGAAACGTTTGAAATCGAATGTGTTATTCATGATCACGCCCTTTCTTATCCAAAGAGTTGCTTGATGGTTTCCTTATTCTTCATCACCGTGTTGAAGAGAATCTCCACGCTGACTTTGCTGTCCACACCCTCGGGATTGCGGGTCACGTTGACATAGCCGCCTGGGATCATCTCGCTGTAGAGCGCTGTGTCGTCTTTCTCCGTGCCATAGTCGAAGTAGAGCTTCTCAGTGATGGTGCGGAAGGTGGCCTTCAGCAGCACTTCGTCGTGGTCGAGGATGATGATGGGGTCGATCAGGTTTTCTACGTCCTTCACCTGGTGGGTGGAGATGATGATGGTGCGGTTTTCGTTGGAGTGCTTGGCGATGACCTGACGGAAGAGGGTCTTGGAGGGGATGTCCAAACCGTTGGTGGGTTCGTCCAACAGCAGGTAGTCGGTGTTAAGCGCCAAGGCGGTGGCGATCAAGCACTTTTTCTGCTGACCAAAAGAAAGCTCAGCGTACTTACGTGTTGGATCCACTTCCATCTCCTTGCAGAGTTCCATGAACTGAGTCTCGTCATAGTTAGGGTAGAAGGGAGCCAACTCTTTAATATTATTAATAGGTGTGTCCTCGGGGATGGCGAAATCTTCCGAGATGAAGAAGATCTTCTGTAGGGTTTCAGGCAGGCGGTTGAAGGGCTCGATGCCGTCCACGATGCACTCGCCAGCGCTGGGTTTTTGTAATCCGCTGATGAGCTTCAACAGGGTGGTCTTACCCACGCCGTTTTCACCCAATAATCCGTAAATGTTGCCTTTTTCAAAGTTCAGGCTGATGTTCTTGAAGACGTTTTGGTTCTTGTAACCGAAGTCTAAATTCTTGATTTCTATCATATTAAATTGATTTTAAGTTGTGTTTCTGTAGTGTATTAGTGATGTAGTACACTGCAAAAGTACAACTTATTTTGATTTTGTCAAGAAAAAATGAGATTTTTTTTAAAAAAGTTTTTTGTAATGGCAAAGAAGAATGTCTTCAGAATCCTTACGATGCAAGTGCATGGCGCCACCTAAGCAGTTTTTGTAGACCTTACAATTGGCGCATTGACCCGTTT
>JAEEGS010000023.1 GCA_016280445.1 Bacteroidaceae bacterium | reverse complement strand
TGACCTAAGGGAATGAACTGAAAATTTGTTAAATAGTTCCATTCGCTTGGATATGTCGGCAAAAAGGTATTACTTTGTAGCGTTGAACTAAATGAATAGTTGAAAGAAATGGATAAACTGACAGGAAAAGAGAAAGAGGTCATGGAGATGATATGGCGGATTGGTCCATGCGCTCCCAAGAATATGTCAGCATGAAATACACGCTCCCCTTCACCTTCAAACTGTTATAACTTCTCTCTATATATAAATGCGTAAAGACTACTTCTTATGAAACAAATCATCATCACCATGCTGCTACTACTGGCAGCCACGATTGCTAATGCGCAGGACAAGGGAAAGACTCCACAGGATGCCGAGAAAGGAGAACAACAGAATGAGATATTCGACGATTATTTCGAACCGACTGCTCATTTCCCCGGAGGCGACAAAGCCTATTTGGATTACATCAAGAAGAATATGCGCTACCCCGAAGAGGCCAAGAAGAAAGGCATTGAGGGACGCGTGCTTGTTCAGTGTGTAATAGAAAAGGACGGGAGCCACAACTCCTACAAGGTCATCAAGTCTGCTGATTCCCTGCTGAACGAAGAAGCCATCCGTATCGTCAAAGGAATGCCCAAATGGATACCTGGGAATGACTGGGGAGAGACCAAGCGTGTCCGTTATACCATGCCCATCACCTTCAAATTGGAGGTAGAGGGACCAAGAAGAATCCGCGTACGGAACTAATTTGCATAAGGGGAAACACACCCTTTGCTACACCTGCCCTACGTCTACGCTACGTAAACAAAAACAAGAGGACTGACATTGCTGCCAGTCCTCTTTGTCTTCAAGTGATGATTGTGGTATTCTTTACATCTTTGCCATTGCCTGTTCGAGGTCAGCGATGATGTCCTCGGCATTCTCGATGCCGACGGAGAGACGAACGAGGTCGGGTGCTACACCTGCCTCACGCAGTTGCTCGTCGGAGAGTTGGCGATGGGTATGGCTGGCAGGATGGAGCACACAGGTGCGGGCATCTGCCACGTGAGTGACGATGGAGATGAAGTCGAGGTTGTCCATGAACTTGATGGCTTCCTCACGGCTTCCCTTCAAACCGAAGGCGATGACACCACATGAGCCATTGGGGAGGTACTTCTGACCGAGGGCATAGTACTTGTTCGATGGAAGACCACAATAGTTAATCCAACCCACCTTCGGGTTCTTCTCGAGCCATTCTGCCACCTTCTGTGCGTTGGCACAATGCTGACGCATACGGAGGTGGAGGGTCTCCAAACCAAGGTTGAGCAGGAAAGCGTTCTGAGGGGCAGGGATGGAACCGAGGTCGCGCATCAACTGAGCAACGAGCTTGGTCATATACGCCATCTTGCCAAATGCCTTGGTGTAAGTCAAGCCGTGATAACTCTCATCAGGAGTGGTCAGGCCTGGGAACTTATCAGCGTAGGTGTCCCAATCGAAGTTGCCGCTATCGACCACGCAACCACCCACCTGAGTGGCATGACCATCCATGTACTTGGTTGTGGAGTGAGTGACGATGTCGCAACCCCACTCGAATGGACGACAGTTGATGGGTGTGGCAAAGGTGTTATCCACAATGAGTGGCACACCATGCTTGTGCGCCATCTTGGCAAATCGCTCGATGTCGAACACGTTACCGCCAGGGTTGCTGATGGTCTCGCCAAAGAAGCACTTGGTGTTGGGACGGAACTCCTTTTCGATGCGCTCGTCATCCCAATCGGGGTCGATGAAGGTGCACTCGATGCCGAGTTTCTTCATGGTTACGCCAAAGAGGTTATACGTGCCACCATAGATGCTATTGGACGTGATGAAGTGGTCACCTGCCTGACAGATGTTGAATACTGCATAGAAGTTGGCAGCCTGTCCGCTGGACGTGAGCATAGCACCCACACCCCCTTCGAGGGCTGCAATCTTCTTGGCCACCATATCGTTGGTGGGATTGGCCAGACGGGTGTAGAAATAACCGCTATCCTTCAAGTCGAAGAGACGAGCCATCTGCTCACTCGTATCATACTTGAAAGTCGTGCTCTGATAGATGGGCAGCTGCTGTGGCTCGCCCTTTGTAGGTTTCCATCCGCCATGAATGCAGATGGTCTCAAGATTTTTCTTCATATATATTTTTTAGTTTATATTAAACGTCACAACCACGTTGACCGCCTTGGCACCACGTCGGTACTGCATAGTAACCGTGTGGGTATCGTTGTACCAACAGTTGTCAGGATGACAACCGTATGCCCACGAGTAGAGTTCGTTACTTTCGATGTAGACATGACCGATAGCCCATGCGCCCGTGTTACCATTCTCAGCAAACCACGCACCATACGTCTTGCCTGCCGTGTTGCTTCCCTCCTCACCGTTGGCATTCAAAGGCACAAGTGCCGTCGGGGCACCACCCAATGCCGTCTCCACTTCGCTTTGCGATACCGCAATCTCTCCTCGCTGGCTGTATCCTCGCGCATATTCACATGCCTGCGTCTTCTGGATGGTCTTCACCACCTGAATATCGTCAGGGTCCACTATCTCGATGATGTCATCAGTACCCTCAGGATAGGCTGCTATCACTCCGTCCAGATATGCCTTTCGGCGCTGCAACCAAGTGGACATCTTCTCCAATTCCTCTGCCGGCACGAAGTTCTTCACAATCGGGTCCTGCCACCACCAGCCTGTGGTCTCTGTGAGTGGCCATCTGGCCACATCGCGGTCGTAGGCTCCTTCATTCAATCCATCGGCAAACTTCTGCACCGTCTTCCAAGGCTTCAGATACATGGAATCACTTTTGGCTGCCCATGCCTCCTTATACTTCGACACGAAGGTTTTGTTGCCGAACATCTCTCGGAAGAAGTGGTTGATGCTGTAGGCAGCACCTGTCCCATTCAAAGGATCTGTTCCGTAAATCAACTCACGATAGTCGGTGAAGAACGTATGTCCTGTAGTCATCGTAGCCCAGTCGAAGTCGAATCCGGCATCCCAGTCCCACACAGGGCCGAAGGTGTACTTGCCATCCTTGTCGTGGAAGATATAGAGGCTGCGAGGCGCGTCAATCTCCACGTTGTACAGATACTCATGCAACTGCAAGATACTGATGAACGAGGGGATGTCCACCATGCTTTCCACCTTCTCGTAATCGTGTGCCTTAATGGCATTCTCCAACACCGCAAACGCATCGCGGATGGAGTCTATCTGTTCTTCAGAGAGGTCCTCAGGCTCTTTCACACACATGGGCAAGCCAAAAACCTTGCTCATGAAGTTGTCGCCCGCATCGGGGCTGAGTTCGGGACCATCGTCTTTATCGAATGACATCAGCAAGCCTCCCTCGGCATCGATGTTCACCCGATTGGAATGAATCTCTACCTTTTCTGTCAACTGATACACACCGATGTACTCGCCATTGAGGAACACCTCGACAAAGCGAGTGTGGTTGGTGAAGGGCATGCCTAACCAGCGAGCCGTCTCGAAAGCCATCACATTCATCATGTCGGTCACATCGCGGTAGTTGGCCAGCAAGTTCCAGTTCTTCGCCTTCTCCAGTCCGAGCAACTTGCTCTTCGTGTCGAGTTTGAACTTGTAGGGCTTCTTGTCATACCACTCCCACGTGGAGTTACCGCGGCCTCGGATGCGACCTGTGCCCGAAAAGTTGGAGTATTCTCCCTTTCCGTCGAAAGAGAGGTGGCAGTTGAGCCAAACATCCTTCTCCACAATCGGCGCGTCATCTTGCGTGGTGATGTTGAGTGTGAACACACGGTACTTGTTGTGCCCCTTCTCCTCATCCGTGATTGCCTTGGAGAAACTGATGCTGTCCAAAGACTCCATACTGAAGGGAACAATCAGCTCCTCCTCATCCTTGTCCAGCGTGTAGCCTCTCAATGTTTGCTCGTCATCCGAGATGTCGAACTGCAAGAACTGGTCAATCTGCAATGGAATGGTCCACGGTTCGCCAGCATAGTTGCGATGCACATTTATCCATTCTTGAGCGTTCAAGCCCCAACAGAAGGATAGTGCCCACACAGTTAGTAACAGTTTTCTTTTCATAAGTTTTCAGTAAATAACTAATCTAATAACAAATCCGGCCACAAATTTACGGTCTTTTTCTGTAACTGCCAAAAGACCAAGACAAAAAGAAGGCGCACCGAACCGAAATTCGATGCGCCTTCGCCATTTTATAGCATTTCTTTGATTCGGAATAGCCAGATTACTCCGACTACTCTGAACACTCTGATTACTTCAGCATTATACGATGCCCTGAGCCATCATGGCCTTTGCAACCTTCATGAAGCCAGCCACGTTGGCACCCTTCACGTAGTTTACATAGCCGTCAGCCTCTGTACCGTACTTCACACAGTTCTCGTGGATGTTCTCCATGATCCAGAGGAGCTTAGCGTCAACTTCCTCAGAAGTCCAAGACAGACGCTCTGAGTTCTGAGACATCTCAAGACCTGATACAGATACACCACCTGCGTTAGAAGCCTTACCTGGAGAG
>JAEEGS010000022.1 GCA_016280445.1 Bacteroidaceae bacterium | reverse complement strand
CAAACTCTTCACTGTAAAAATTTGCATTTTACCACACCCCGAAAGGGTGGAGTGATCTGTCCGACCGGCCAGGCTCATCCTGCTCCATTGTTCGTTTATCGTTTCTTGTATAAAAGGAATGACTTTCTGCTTGTGCGCAACATATATAATATATGCGCGCGCTGCTTGTCTTGTTTCTGTTCGCAGTCTGTCAAAGAGCGAGTTTTTTGACCTCCCTTTCGGAAAGCGAGTGCAAAGGTACGGACTTTTCAAATACTGGCAAAATTTTCGGGGAACTTTTTTTGAAAAAATATCAGTTACCCCCTCTCGGGTAGACTTACACATATTTATATATAATATATGCCAGCAGAATTTCTCCCCAAAAATGAAAATGTGGCAGAATTTTCCATAACGTTCACCTGCCTCTCCTGCTCCCAAGGAACAGTAGTGTCACCCACCTTTGCCATCTTTGCTTTTTTCCTGTTTTTTGTCCAATCCAAATAAAAGTATTAACTTTGCAATCGAAATGGACAAGCTGGACACTTATAAAGAAAGCATAGACGCCATCCTTATCAAGGGGAAGGGTTATCTCGCCCCTGATTTCTCTGCTCAGCAACTGGCCGAGCGGCTTGGAGTTTCGACATTTGCCCTATCGCGGATGTTGAAGGCGATTTATGGAAAGTCCTATAGCGAGATTGTGCATGCTTATCGTGTACAAGAAGCGGAACGGCATCTGAAGGACAAACGATATGCCCCCTACTCCATCGACGACATCGGTGCGCTGGTGGGCTTTAAGAATCGCCAGTCCTTCTTCGCGGCCTTCAAAAAGGCGACTGGAACAACTCCAGAGAAGTTCCGCCAAATGTAACACTTGTAACACACGCAGTGTTACATTTGTAACACTAGAACTGTTACAAGTGTAACATAAGGAGGGTCGGATAAGCGGTCATTCTTGCCCCTCATCGACGCTTCACGGCTCGACACTTTTTAGGCACTTATTATCAATAACACATACAATGAAGACAACAGTAAAAACAATGATGATTTCAGCACTTTTGGCAACTGCGACATACCATGCAGATGCCCATCAGCAAGAAACTCCTGCGGATATCGTGCCCAAGAAGGAGAAGAAATTCGAGTACACTAACGAGCGTTTTGCCGACTTGCAGATGCTCCGCTACAAGGTGGAAGGGTTCGAGAACCTGACCTTGAAGCAGAAGACGTTCATCTATTACCTGCAAGAGGCTGCGCTATATGGTCGCGACATCCTTTTCGACCAGAACGGCAAGTACAACCTGCGCATCCGCAAAATGCTGGAAGATGTGTATGTGAACTATCAGGGCGACCGCAACAGCCAGAACTTCAAGGCGCTGGAAGAGTATCTGAAACGTGTGTGGTTCTCCAACGGCATCCACCACCACTACGGAAGCGAGAAGTTCGTGCCAGGATTTAACCGCCGATGGCTACAGGATTGTGCTGTTTGCTCCGATGAAATCGCCAACATCATCTTCAATCCCGACGTGATGAAGAAACGTGTGAACCTTGCCGAAGGAGCCGACCTGGTGAAGACCAGCGCCAGCAACTACTACGAGAACGTGACACAGGCAGAAGCAGAAGCTTTCTATGCCAAACAAAAGGCTGAAGGAGATTCGCTGCACCCAGTCATGTATGGCATGAACTCCCGTCTTTCCAAGACGAAAAACGGCGATTTAATCGAGAAAAAATGGACTATCAACGGGCTTTACGGGGCGGCCATCAAAAAGATTGTGGAGAACCTGAAACTGGCACGCCCCTACGCAGAGGACGAACAGCAGCAGAAGGTCATCGACCTGCTTGTCTCTTACTACGAGACGGGCAATCTGAAAACCTTCGACGAATACTCAATTGCTTGGGTGGAGAACACAGAGCCATTGGTGGACTTTGTCAACGGTTTCATCGAGTGTTATGGCGACCCGCTGGGACTGAAATGCTCATGGGAGAGCATCGTGAACTTCAAAGATGTTGAAGCCACCAAGCGAACGGAGACCCTCAGCAAGAACGCGCAATGGTTTGAGGATCACTCCCCCGTTGCCCCTGAATTTAAGAAAGAAAAAGTGAAAGGCATCACGGCCAAAGTCATCAAGGCAGCCATACTTGCAGGCGACCTCTACCCCTCCACCGCCATCGGCATCAACCTGCCAAACAGCGATTGGGTTCGTGCTGAACACGGGTCAAAGTCCGTCACCATCGGCAACCTGACAAATGCTTACAACCAAGCCGCCAAAGGAAACGGCATGCTGCAAGAGTTTGCATACGGCAAGGAAGAAATCGAATTGGTGGAGAAATATGGCGATTTGACCGACGATTTACACACCGACCTGCACGAGTGTCTGGGTCACGGAAGTGGCAAACTGCTCGAAGGTGTGGACGGCGATAGTCTCAAGGCATACGGCAGCACGATTGAGGAAACACGTGCCGACCTGTTCGCGCTCTATTATCTGGCTGACCCCAAACTGGTGGAACTCGGCTTGGTGCCCAACGCTGAGGCCTACAAAGCCAGCTACATCGCTCAAATGCAGAATGGCCTGCTCACACAGTTAGTGCGCATCAATCTCGGCAACAACATTGAGGAAGCGCACATGCGCAACCGTGCCTTGATTGCCCGCTGGGCATTGGAGCACGGCAAGAAAGACAACGTGATGGAATTGGTGAAGCGAGACGGCAAGACCTACGTGCGAATCAACGACTACCAGAAACTCCGCGGCCTCTTCGGAGAACTGCTTGCAGAGATTCAACGCGTGAAATCCACCGGTGACTTCAAGGGTGCCCAAGCGCTTGTGGAGACTTACGGCGTGAAGATTGACCCCGAACTGCACAAGGAAATCCTCGACCGTTATACGAAACTCAACATCGCTCCCTACAAAGGTTTCATCAATCCTGTCTACACCGCCATTCGCGATGCCCAGGGCAACATCACCGACGTACAGATTTCCTACACAGAAGGCTATGCTGAGCAGATGCTCCGCTACAGCAAAGACTACGCAACACTTCCTTTGGTCAATGAATGAACTCATCAACGACATCAAGAAAGAGTTGAGAGCCAACATGAACGGAGTGGCTTCAGCGCATGCGAGGCAGACGGAAGACTATCGCGTGAATTGGGGCATAGAACTGCCGAGAGTGAAGAACATCGCCGATGAAATCGCAGAAAACTGTGCCCAGAAGAACATCTCCACACGAGAGTTGGCGCAAGCCCTGTGGAAGGAAAGCACACGAGAATGCAAGATACTCGCCTGCATGCTGATGCCTTCCGATGAAATCGACGAGGAAGTGTGCGAGATATGGATGGAAAACATCCGTACGGAAGAAATCGCCACCATGTTCTGCCTATACCTCGTGCAACGCCTGCCGTATGCCAGCACAAAGGCCTACGAATGGATGGCACATGAGAAGAGTATCCCGCAGACCTGTGGCTTTCTGACGCTGTGTCACCTGATGAGGAAGTACGAACTCAGTCCTGACGCACAAGAAGAGTTCCTGGATCAAGCCGCCGCATCATTAGACAACAAGTATGCCATCAAAGCCCTACAGATTTATGCGTCGCAGGGAAAAGAGAACGCTCGGAAAGTCAAAAAAGTGGCTGATTATTTGTAGCAGCGAAAGAAAAACCGTAAATTTGTCGCCATAATGGGCAACAGGGTATGAAAAAGGAAAAGACAGAAGGCATAACGGTAGAAAAGCCTCAAGACATCCTCACCCGTTTCATGACGGCTCAGGGCATGAGGAAGACTCCTGAACGGTACGCCATTCTGGAGGTGGTCATGCAGATGAAAGGCCACCACAGCGCTGACCAGATTCTAACCATGATGCCCGAGAATTTCCACGTCAGTCGTGGTACCATCTACAGTACCTTGGCGCTCTTGGTGGAGTGCGGGTTGCTATACAACCATCAAACGGAGGGGGCAACACTTTACGAGTGTGCTTACGGCAGGCCAGCCCACCACCACTATATCTGCACAGGATGTCAGAAGATATGGGATTTGCAGGACAAATCGATTGAGCAGGTGGTTTCGAAAGTGAAAACCCCCAGATTCAAGAAAATGCGATGCAGCACCTATATATTCGGTCTCTGCAACATCTGTCAAGCCAAACTGGCACGACTGAAAAAGAAAATGGACAAGGAGAAAGAGGCCAACATGACACGTGAAGAAAAACGATTCGCCAGAATCAATGAGGAGTTGGCCAAAGCGGCAGAATGGTTCAAGTAAGAGAGGAGAACTTTCCGCACACGAGGTGCCTCCGAAAGAAAAGATAACTAAAAACTAAAATCAAATAAAACAATGAAAGTAGATGTACTGTTAGGTCTTCAGTGGGGAGACGAAGGTAAAGGTAAGGTGGTGGACGTACTGACACCACGCTATGACGTTGTAGCCCGTTTCCAAGGAGGTCCTAACGCTGGACACACACTCGAATTTGAAGGACAGAAATACGTCCTTCGCTCGATTCCATCGGGCATTTTCCAAGGTGACAAGGTAAATATCATCGGCAACGGCGTGGTGCTCGCTCCAGACCTCTTCATGGACGAGGCCAAAGACCTCGAGAAGTCTGGGCACAACCTCAAGAACCGCCTCCACATCTCGAAGAAGGCACACCTCATCATGCCAACCCACCGTCTGTTGGATGCCGCCTATGAGGCAGCCAAAGGCAAGAACAAGGTAGGCACGACTGGTAAGGGCATTGGCCCCACTTACACGGACAAAACCAGCCGTAACGGTCTGCGTGTGGGTGATATTCTCGACAACTTCGCCGAGAAGTACGCTGCTCACAAGGCACGTCACGAAGCCATCCTCAAGAGCCTCAACTACACCGACTACGACATCACCGAGGTGGAGAAGAAATGGATGGAGGGCATTGAGTACATCAAGCAGTTCCAACTTGTTGACTCTGAACATGAAATCAACAACCTGCTGAAGCAAGGAAAGTCTGTCCTTTGCGAAGGCGCACAGGGTACCATGCTTGACATTGACTTTGGTTCCTATCCTTTTGTGACCTCTTCCAACACCATCTGTGCAGGTGCCTGCATCGGCTTGGGTGTTGGTCCTAATAAGATTGGCGATGTGTTCGGTATCATCAAGGCTTATTGTACTCGTGTAGGCGCTGGTCCTTTCCCAACAGAGTTGTTCGACGAGACAGGAGCCAAGATTCGCGCCATCGGTCATGAATATGGTGCTGTGACAGGTCGCGAACGCCGTTGTGGCTGGATTGACCTCGTAGCCCTCAAATATGCTATTATGGTCAGCGGCGTAACCAAACTCATCATGATGAAGAGCGACGTGCTCGACGACTTCGAGACCATCAAGGCTTGCACCGCCTACAAACTGAAGGATGGCAGCGTCATCGACTACTTCCCCTACGACATCAGCGATGGCCTCATCGAACCAGTTTACACAGAATTGCCTGGTTGGAAGACCGACCTCACCAAGATTACCAGCGAAGCAGAGTTCCCCAAGGCATTCTCCGACTACATTGCCTTCCTGGAGAAGGAGTTGGAGACTCCTATCACCATCGTGAGTGTAGGACCCGACCGCGCACAGACTATTGAGAGATAAACTCGTCTTTTCGTATGAGACGAACCGCATTTCTCTTCATATTGACCATCATACTGATGACCTGCTGCACAACCAGAAGGAGTCAGTATGATGGTCTTTTGGTCAGTATCGACAGCCTCACAGAGGTCAATGCCGATAGTGCCCGAATGCGGTTATCGCAACTGAGTCAGGAGATGAACGAGGCACCCGAACGCATCCAGATGTACTATCATCTCTTGCAGGTCAAAGCCAATGATAAGGCACATATCAAGCACACCTCTGACTCGCTCATCTGCGAGGTAGCAGATTATTATAAGCAGCACTTGAAAGAGGGACGCCTGCCCGAGGCATACTACTATGTGGGACGAGCCAACGCAGACATGCTGAACAGTGAGAAAGCCTTCTTCTATTTTCAGAAAGCCTTGTTGGAAGACAGCCTCCACGTAACCACCCATCTGAAAAGCCGCATCTATGCACAAATCGGTTATATATACCTGCGCAACGGTCTGTTGGCAGAAGCGATTGGCATGCAGCAACTGGCCTATTTCTATTGCAAGGAAGAAGGCGACACCTTGGGCATGCGCTATAGTTCAGAAGACATTCACACCATCCAAACCCTGCTGAAAGATTCCACATTCAAGCAGATGCCTAACAGTGGAGTGATCACACGCATCCAGCAACTGAACACACACTTCAAGAACCAAGTGCTGAACGAACAAAACGCCCAGCTACAAGCGGAGAACGAGAAAGAAAAGACACTCATCTGGATTGCTGTCGGCTTGTCCATAGTCATTATTGCGGCCATCTCGTTGTTGATGCTGCGTCAACACAAACAAAAAACCAACGCATCCACCGACACGAAGACACCTCATCTCCAACGCCATTTCTACGACAAAGACATCAGCGACCTGCTCACCACACATCTATATAATAATAAGGTCTTGAAGACTTCCGATTGGCAACTCATCGAGGAACGGCTGTTGACAGCGTTCCCTACTTTCCGCGACAACCTTTTCTCCCTCTACCAACTCTCCGAAACCGAATACCACATCTGCCTGCTCATCAAACTTGAGGTTTCACCCTCCAACATGGCCAAACTGATGGCAACTGGCAACAGCACCATCTCACAAAGTCGTCTCCGCATGCAACAAAAAGTCTTCAATGGCCAAGGCACGGCAAAGGATTGGGATAACTATGTGCTTTCTTTATAAACTACCTGAATGTCATCCACTTAAAAGAAATTTATGAACAATTTGTGAATACTCAACAGTAATTGTAAAGGAATTGTGAACCCATTTTCTTGGCACTGTCGGGCAAGAACGTCTATCTTTGCAGCAACAAAATGTTTCATTAAAAACTTTCGTACAATGAAGACGATTCGTATGACACTTCTGGCTATCTTCAGCCTTTTCTCGTCAGTCTTTTGTTTCGGTCAGAACCAAGGCAATGCCCAGCCACAGCCTATGGTTCCTAATCAACAATTACCACGTGCCTACACGCTTCCACTTCCGCTTCCCACGTCTCCCGACCTTGGAAAGATGTTTCCCATCGATTCAATCATACAAGAAGATATGGCTCGGATACAAAAAGAGGTCATGAAAGGGCAGAAGCGGAAAGAGAAGAGTTGCGAGGTCGTCAAACGCTCTAAAGGAAGCATCACCTTCGTGGTGGACGAGAACCTGCCTGCACCCCAACGGGACTTCCGTGCATTTAGCGGTGACAGAGTGGCTGGATGGATGCTGAAAGATGAAGGGATTCCCCAAGAGAAACACAAGATTGTGGCCGCCAGTTTCCTTAAAGACAAACTGATTGCCACGGACAAAGACATCTTCTTCCAATGCATGATCCTTTCTTACTCCGACCACCGACCTGTGTGCATCTCCCCCGACATGGTATGGATGCTCATCAGTCAGGGATTTGCCCGATACGTCAACGCACACCCAGAAGAACTGCGTGACCAATTGGTCTATCACACAGGCAAAATGGATTTGGTGGTTGAGTCCAAGAACGATGTGCTCTCAAACAAGGTCGATTGGGAGCAACTGCTCGATGGCTTTGCCGCACAAATCGACAAACATACCAAAGGGAATATCGCCACAACACTCATAGCCGACTTCTCAACCACCCGCCTTGCAGAACGCATCGCCTCGCAAATCACGCTGATGGAGAGTGTCAAAGCCTATTTCAGCTATAGGGAAATTTCTCTCTCATGCGGCATCCCAACGGTGACATTGACAGGAACCCCTCAGGATTGGCAACGCGTACTCGACAAAACCAGGCATTTAAAACAATATGGCCTCAACGAATGGATACAGAGTTTGGAACCCATCTTGCAAGAATTTGTCTATGCTGCTGAAGGAAATCCCAACCAGAAGTTCTGGAAAGGGATGGTGAAAAAGCATCGCGTGAAGGAACTCTACGGAGGTGGTTGCGGCTCTGACGAACCCACGAAATTGGACGGCTGGATGCTGAAGCTCTTTCCTGACAAAGACGGCAAGACACTCAATCATGTCACAAAGAGCCACCACATGCCGACGGAACGTGTACGTGTCAACTTCAAGCACATCGTCATGGAACCCGTGCAAGGAGATACCATCAGCGAGACGGATATGGAACTCATGGCTGGCTTTGTAGGCGTAGAGACGGATTCTGCCACTGGAGCCATGACCCCAAAGATAGGATGGCTGGTGCGCTTGGCCGACAACCCCGAATAAGGCTTGTTTCTTCGACTCTTTACATCAATTTCATAACCACAAAAAACTCACACAACAATGAAAACTACCTTTACCCACCTGGTGGCCGCAGCAGCCATCGCCCTCATGCCCACCTTCTGCATGGCACAAACAGAGAATCCACGTGGCGTGTACAAACTCACAGGCTTGCTCGACAAGTATGGTCACGTTATCAAAGAACCGTTCGACCAATATAAGATATGTACGGACAGCGTCACGCTGATGTTTACCGTGAATGGCAACCGATTCTCTATAGGAAAGAATGATTCAAAAGTGTTCAACTATACAGGCGAGGAACCCGATGCCAATGACACCACCGCCACACGCATCTTCGATAGTAATGCAGCTCACTTCACGCAAAAATGGTGGAGCACCTACTCTAACCATATCTACTTCCCTAAAAACGACTGGTGTACAGAGTATTACGAATCAGGGAAATATTCCGACAACGCCAAGAAGATATTGGATGCGCTCATGTCGCCCACTGCTTCCCACCCCCAGAACCCCTTCATCGGCACATGGCGGTTCATCGGCATGATGGACGAACTGCGGAATGTCAAGAAAGAACTGAAAAAACTCCGCGAGGATGCCGCCAAAGGACAGAACATCGGCCATCTCATCATCACCCCCCACCCCCAACGTGCCATCATGTACAGCAATGGCAGTAGAGGCGGTTCCATCGAACTCTTCATGTACAAAGGTAAGAAGAAGATCTTCATGGGTTCGGAACAGCGACCCAACGAGTATGCCATCACATGGCTCAACAAAGACTGCATCGCTATGGAAGTCCACGTCGATGGATTCCGCACCGATTACCAAATATGGGAACGTGTGACCGACTCAACACCACTCTTCAACAAAATCGCCAGCCAGTACGTGATACACTAAACATCCCTCAACATGAAAAGGACAGCCATCATCATCCTGCTGATGCTCATTGCCACCAGCACCTTTGCCCAACCTCTCGAAATCATGAGGACGGACAGATTGCTCACCGCCTCAGGTTTGCCTCGCTACTGGAAAGGGAAGGATACTAACACACCCTTTATCGAGGCCTTCCGATATGGAGGGAACGAAGAGGCGAAGCGGTGGTGGACAGGCTATTACGAGCCAACCGTTAGCGGAGCCAAAACATCTGAAAAAGCCCTAAAGAAAAGAGAAAGGAAATACGGCCCATACGAGAAGAAAATGGACAAGATGACCGCACTTCATCCTCGATACGGTCACATGTTTCTTGCCAGACCTTCTTTTTATCCTCCCTACGGCTTCTCCTACAGCTACGAAGACACAGCGTTGGTGGCATTGACACAACATTGGGATGGAAACAAGAAGCACAAGAAAGTGACAATGACCACCCACAAGATGAAAGTAGATGAAGCCATCTATGACTCCATCCAATGCTTGCACAAACTGGCCGTTTACACCTCTGCCCAGTTCGACGCCGATTACACAATGTTTGATGGAACAAGATACCACTTCATCTGGCATGTCTTTGATGGCGACAAATACGCTATCAGTTCCGACAACAGCTCACCCACTTGCAAGCAGTTACAGAGCACTTTCAATAAGATCTACGAAGCGATCAATACAGATAACCACGAACTGCTCCAATCCCTCATGCCCACCGTTCACGAACTCCTCGCCCACTATCGCACCCTCCTTCTGCCCGATGTGCCGATAGACTATTGGGGGTTGGATGCAACCTTCAGAAAGAGAAACAAAGACTGAATCCTTGTCTTTCCTGATTCTTTCTTATATCTTTGCAAGAAATTTACACCACCATCTCATTAAACGACATCCACAATGAAGACAACTCACCTCAAACTCATAGCAACCGCTGTATTGGCAATGCTTCCACTTACCTTTTGGGGACAGGATAAGGCCGCTGTCAATCCACGTGGCCTGTATAAGATGACAAAACTGAAAGGCAGGGGAAATAAGGAGATCAATGCTCCCTTTGACCAATACAAAATCTGCGACGACAGAAGCACCGTCACTTTTGCCATACATGCACGAAGCGAACAGACCTTAGAATTCCGTTTCATCATCAACGACCCAAGAGTCTTCAACTATACAGGCACAGACCCCCAAGGAGAAGACGGCCGTGGAGCACAAATATACCAATGTGACGGGCAACAGTTTCACCTCCGGTGGTGGAGCCGAACTAAGAATCACCGCTATTTTCCTGAAAACGGATGGGTGGACGAGAAATACGAACTGAACCGCACATCACCCCATGCCAAGAACATCTTGGAACTACTTCGCAATACTGTATTCACAGATAACCGTCACCCCTTCGGAGGACGATGGGTCATGATTGGCAACACTAACAGCGAAGACAGGGCGAAAGAAATAATGAAGAATCCTGAGAAGAACGAAAAAATGCTCGCACGCATGGTGATAGCAAACAACCAAATACTGAAACTGGAGTATTGGAACTCTATAAGAGCTTTTGCTGGTAATGTCTACCCCTGTTCTGCAATCGGTAAAAAGGAACTACACATTGACAACAGAAGTTATCCCACACAATGGGAGGGCGATGACCTTTTCTGCTACAAGAACCACAAGGGCACGTATGAGGTCTGGCAGCGCGATAATGACAGAACCCCCTACTATGAATTTATCATCAGTCAACTTGCCCAGCGACACCCACAAGAGAAGCCCATGCAACAGATGGAGGAAATGACAGACGAGGCACTTCAGCCTCAGGTTGTACAGAAATACAGAGAGACCGACCCCAATGCCCGCGAGAATCCTCGTGGAATATACAAACTTGTGGCATTGCTGGACAAATATAACATCATCATCAAAGAACCGTATGACCAATACAAGATCTGCACAGACAGCGTGACACTCACTTTGAATGTAAACGACCAGAGTTTCTCCTTACTATCTAACGACAAGACAGTTCTCTCCTTTACAGGCGAAGATCCTGATGCCGAAGATGCCATTGCCACACGCGTTTTTGACAGCAACGCCGACCACTTCACACTGAAATGGTGGAGTACGAGAGAAGGGCACGTATACTTTCCACACAACAGTTGGTGTACAGAATATTATGAGTCGTGTAAGTATTCCGCGAATGCCAAACTGATTCTTGATGCGCTCATGTCTAACAATGCTTCAGACCCCAAGAATCCCCTCATCGGCACATGGAGATACATTGGCATGATGGATGACCTGACCCATACAAAGAAGGATCTAAAAATTCTCCGCCAGAAGGCCGAACAACAAGGGAATACATTTTGGTTATACACCATCTTCACCCCCACTCATACCATCGCCACAAATAGCATAACAGGCACGGGTGTTATCAACACATTTGAATCTACGGGTAAGAAAACGTTCAAGACAGACGGTAAAGAGCACACGTTCACATGGCTTTCCAAGAACTACATTGCCGTGGAGGTAGAATTGTCAGGCTACCGCATCGATTACCAGATATTGGAACGTGTAACTGACTCAACACCCGTCCTCAACAAGATTGCCAGCCTATTCGTCACCCACTAAACAAGAATGAATTCAGCAACTTCACATACAGCGAGATAGCATCGTCTATCTCGCTGATTTTTTTGCCACATGAAAGAAAAATCGTCTGATTTCTTGCTTGTTCAAGACCTTTTATATACCTTTGCGAAAATTTTCGCAACGAAAAAAATCGCAATATGGAAAATCCTTTCAAATTCGGCACTATCGTAGACGGGAAGTACTTTACCGACAGAAGCAAAGAGCTTCAATACGTGGAGCAGATTCTACGGAGTGAAAATCATCTTGTGCTAATTAGTCCTCGACGCTTTGGCAAATCAAGCCTTGTGAACAAAGCGCTCAAAAGAACTGAACGTAAACACATCATCATCAACATGCAGAATGTGACAAGCGTTCAGAATTTCACCATCCGATTGATGAGTGCCCTTTTCAGAATTTACCCAGGAGAAAGGCTCAAGCATCTGATGACGCACTTCCGTATTGTGCCCACCATTTCCACCAACCCAATGAATGGAGCGGTGGATGTTTCGTTCAACCCATCCATGAACACCGATGTCATGCTGGAGGATGCGATGGAACTTCTGCAAAAGGTAAGCACAGCGGAGAATCGCCTCATTGTCGTGCTGGATGAGTTTCAAGAAGTGACGAATATTGCCAAAGGATTCGACAAACAACTACGCTCCATTATGCAGACGCACCAGCACATCAACTATATTTTCTTGGGCAGCCAAGAATCAATGATGGAAAGCATCTTCGAAAAGAAAAAATCGCCCTTTTACCATTTCGGACAACTGATGCGATTGGCAAAGATTCCCTATGAAGACTTCAAACAATATGTTGCAGAACGGCTAAACGACGATTTAGCAGAAGACATTCTTGCCTTCACCGACTGCCACCCCTACTACACCCAACAAATTGCTGCCCAAGTATGGGACTTGGTCAACTACGAACACGAATCAACAGACATCATCTCCAAAGCTGTCGAGAGGCTCGTCATGCTCCATGATCTTGATTTCGAACGACTTTGGCTCAACTTCAACAAGTCCGACCGCCATGTGCTACAAGAACTTAGCAAACCCAACGGCACCAATCCCCTTGCCGACCGCACCACACCCACCAGCACCACTTTTAGCATTCTCAAGAAACTGATGAAACAAGGCTATGTCATCAAGAGTGACCGATACGAAATAGAAGATCCTTTTTTCAGAAGATGGGTGGAAGAACGGAAATGACACAATTTATAGCGCAGACAGCAACTTCACATACAGCGAGATAGCATCGTCTATCTCGCTGATTTTTATGTATTCGTCGGCTGTGTGGGAACGTGAGGAGTCGCCTGGCCCCAGTTTGAGGGAAGGGAAGCGCATGAGGGCTTGGTCGCTCAAAGTGGGAGAGCCGAAAGGTTTGAGACCTTCCTTGATGCAGGCCTGAACAAAGGGGTGCGACTCGTCTATCTTAGAGGAAGACAGGCGGAAAGAACGCGCATGGAGTTCCGAGGTGAGATGTTCTTGGAAGAAGGCAAAGATTTCCTCGTTCGTATAGCACTCATTTGAGCGCACGTCGATGGTGAAGGTGCACGTGTCGGGGATAACATTGTGCTGCGTGCCCGCATTGACGATGGTGACCGTATTCTTCACAGGCCCCAGCAGTTCCGTCTGCTTCGGGAACTGCCACTCCGACAGCCATTGGATGTCCTTCATGGCATGATAGATGGCATTGTCGCCCTCGTTACGAGCCGCATGACCTGCCTTGCCGTGTGCAGTGGCATCGATGACCATCAATCCCTTCTCGGCAATGGCTGGCTGCATGCCTGTGGGTTCACCCACGATGGCAAAGTCAATCTTAGGCAGAAGAGGAAGGACGGACTCAATGCCGTTCTTACCGCTTACCTCTTCTTCGCAAGAAGCGAGGAAGATTACATTCATGGGGTTATTGGGCTGAATGGGCGAGGTGAGTTCCCCATTAAGCCCAATATAAGCCATCAGCAAGGAGACCAATCCACCGCCGCAATCATTACTGCCAAGCCCATACAGCTTATCGCCCTCCACAGTCGGACAGAAGGGGTCACGCTGCCAGCCAGCCACAGGCTTCACCGTATCGATATGGGCATTGAGCAGGATGGTAGGCCCCCCGACCCCCGAAGGGGGAGGGTTCACACCGCGTTTGTCGCCAGATTCCCACTGCGATAGCCCTCCCCCTTCGGGGGTCGGGAGGCTGGTGAGCCACACATTATTGCCGTGACGCTGCGGGTTCAGCCCTTTCTCCTTCATGTATGCCTCCAGCACATCTGCCGCAGCCGTTTCGTCGCGACTCACACTGGGCGTGGCAATCAGCCTTTTCAGCAGTTCCACTGCCTCCATGGTTTCCATTTTATAAGTCTTTTCCATTTTTTCTTTCCTTTTCGGGGACAAAGTTAGTATTTTTCTTTTATTTTGCAAAAAAAATCGCACTTAGGGGTATTTGATTTGTGTTTTCGTGTGTCTCACATGTAAAGAACCTCTACTAAAGTGAATAAGAAACATGATTAATTACGACAAAAAGACCTTTGAGCAGGTGTACAAGAGCAACTATCAGCAAATGTACCGCTTTGCTTACTCCCTGCTGGCAAAAGACGCAAGGCAACGCTCTCAAGACCTTTGCCAAGAAGATGCCCGCGATGCTGTGAGCCAAGTGTTCACGCAACTGTGGCACCGGAAACCGCCTCTCAAGGAAGACACCGTCACAGGCTACCTGATGGCAGCGGTGAAAAACCATTGCCTCAACATCCTCCGCACTCATCAACAAAACGCCGCCATCGAAGCAGATCTGCAAGCCGAACAGCACACGCAGCAGGAGCAAGAGCGGCAAGAACTTCTGGAGGAACTGGCACGAATTATTGACCAACACCTCACTGAGCAGGATAAACGCATTCTCGCCCTCCACTACGACGAAGACATGACCTACACGGAGACAGCACAATCGTTGGGCATCAGCCCATCGGCCGTCAACAAGCACATCACGCATTCTTTATCTAAAATCCGTTCCATCTTTAAAACTGCTTAATCATGACTACTCAAGAACTTGACAAGAAAATAGGAATGCCCGACATCAACCAAGAATGGGCAAAGTTTGAGAAAGAGACCATCGCCCCCCATCGGAGGCTAAAGTCCTTCACCGCCAAGGCTGCCGCTGTTGCTGGTATCATCTTCCTGCTCGGTGGGGCAGTCATCGCCTCGGCGGTCATCAGTTCCAACTCCTCCACACTCCACGCTGTCTTCGCCACAGACGACGACCCTATCTATGACGTGGTGGAGGAGAATCCTGTCTATGCCGATGGCCTGGATGCGCTGATGCAGCACCTTATCCAGAACCTTCACTACCCCAAAGTGGCAGAAGACTGCGGAGTGGCAGGCCGTGTCATGGTGCAGTTCGTCGTGGAGAAAGATGGCAGATGCACTCAATTCAAGGTTCTCAAGGAAGCGACCGACCACCGGAAACTCATCAAACGGAACGTGCAAGCCACAGGAAAGCCACAAGACCGCGACTACATCACGATGTCGGAGTTTGAGACCGCCCAAAAGGCCTGCCACGACGAAGCCCTCCGGGTGTGCCGCATGATGGGAAAGTGGACACCCGGGAAAATCAAGGGCAAGGCTGTGCGCACACATTTCACCATACCTGTCACCTTCCGCCTCCAATAAAGAAACAATAACCCCGTGGTGAAGTGCCGGGAGCCTTATCTCAGGCACTTCGCCCTAAAATTCCGACAACATGAAAAGACTTTTTCTGTCCCTGCTCACAGGGATGGCAGCCCTCTGTGGCTTCAGCCAAACGAAAGACAGTGTGGACGTTTCCCTGTTCACGATTGTGTACGACTATGCCTGCAACACCCGCATGGGCAAGACAGGCGAGGCCATCACCGACACCGTGCGATTGGCGGTGCAAGTGGGCACAAAGGTGAACCGCATGATGGAGTATTATTGGTACGATTACTTCATTCACCATCACCGCAAGGAAGAGACGCTGCACGGCATGTGGTCGCATTGTGTCAACATGATGCCCGAGTGTGTCTACACAAACTATCCAGAAGGTCAGTTGACCACCCGTGAGGGGATTGTGCCCAAACCCTATGAAATCACGGAGCCGATGAATACCATCCAGTGGGCATTGAAAGAAGACACCGCCACCATCGCCACCTATCCCTGCAAGAAAGCCGTAGGCGAGTTTGGCGGCAGGACATGGACGGTCTTCTACACCGACGAAGTGCCCTCCACCGCAGGGCCTTGGAAACTGCATGGCTGTCCGGGATTGATTGTCAAGGCTGACGACAGCGAAGGCATACACCACTTCGAACTCAACGCACTGGTGACGGAGCACTACCCCATCACCTACACACCCAAACCCGACCACGTGAAGATGCCCCATGACAAATACGTGAAGTTCCGCAACGGACTCTTCTGCAACCCTCGTTTCGTGCAAGACCCGCACTATTGGCTGTCGGCTGGCGATAACATCCAGATACAATCCTACATGTGGGGACCCACCGACTGGGTAGAGTACTACAATGGCATCTACTCTCCACACAAAGACAATGTTCGTTACTATCAACCGCTCGAACTGGAATAGCCTCGGAAGAGCACCCTCCCCACCAGTTACGGCACTGCCTCCACCGACTCATTTCCACAACCTCCCCAGAGGCTCTTCCACAACCCCTAAACCGACATCGTCGACATCGGTTGGTCGACATCGACGACATCGGTTAACCGACGTCGACGACGTCGATTCAGAGGCTTCGAGTATACATCATCAAAGGATACGGGCATGCTCCTTCAGAGGCTACGACGCTACCTCTCAAAAGGCATGGTAATTAAGGATTAGTTAAACAAAGGTATACCACAAAATCGGTCACTTGTGAAAGCCACCGATTTCTTTTCATCACCTTCAAAACCGACTCCACACATGAAAACGTTCATCCTCATCATCATTCTCATCCTGTCCACAGCAACAGCATGGTGTCAGACAAACGAAGTGACGGGCACAGTGAGAAACCTCCAGAACCAACCCGTTGCCGACGTGATTGTCAAAGCGGAACGGGATGGGCGTTCGCTTGCCTATACGACCACTGACCGACAGGGGATGTACACCCTCCGCTTCGATGGGAAGGAAGAAGTCACTCTCATTTTCTCGCACGTGGCATATGAGAGGGAGGTCTTTTCTATGAAAGAGCCCAAGGGAAAAAGGACACAAGACATGACGCTCATCCCCCGCACCATTGCCCTGCGCGAAGTGAAAGTGAAGGCGCCACCCCTGCACATGATGGGCGACACGCTGTCCTACAACCTCGCCTCCTTCTTGGGCAAGGGCGACGTGACCTTGGAAGATGGGTTGAAACGGTTGCCTGGCATCGAGGTATCAGGCACAGGAGCCATCCGTTACATGGGTCGCCCCATCAGCAAGTTCTACATCGAAGGGCTCGACATGCTGGATGGCAGATACAATCTCGCCACCAAAAACATCCCTGCCGGATACACCAGCCAAGTGCAGGTGCTGCGCCATCACAAGGAGAAGAAGATTGATGCCGACGAAGAAAGCGCCAACGTCGCCCTGAACATCAAACTGACTAAGAAAGCGAAGTTCAAACCTTTCGGCGAACCCATCTTCGGTGCAGGTTGGATGGAGAAAAAAGCACTCTATGCGGCAGGGGTGACGGGCATGATGTTCACCGACAACTTCCAGACGATAGCCTCTTCCAAGGGCAGTAACCACGGTGATTTCGGCTCCTACGACATGATTGACCACTTTGGCAACAGCAACGTTTCCTCCTTAGCAACAAGCAAATTGGGGAAATGGGGCGGTGGACAGCCACCAGTAGGTGAATATCTATACCAGACCAATGCCTACGGAAGCCTGAACGGCATTCTTAAACTGGACACCACCCGTCAAGTACGTGCCAACATCAACTACACCTACGAGGAGAACCGCAACAGTTTCTCCACTCAAACTATCTATTTGGGCGAAGGGCTGAACACTTCCATCACTGAAACAACTCGTCCGTGGACACGCCTTCACCGCCCGATGCTCGAACTGAAGTATGAAGACAACGCCTCCAACCACTACTTCTGCGACAACCTGCGAGTAAAAGCACAATTCGAGGAGAACGAATGTCCCGTCTTCACCCTTGCTGATGGAGATTTCACCGCCATCACCTCCTCCACTCCCACCATCAACCATCAGCACCGCTCCGCCACCGCCCTCAACATCGCCAACAACTTCCAAGCCAAAGTGCGCATCGGCAAGCAGAAATGGAGCCTCACCTCCAACGTGCAACTCCAGCGTTCGCCCAGCGTTGTACTGGCCATGAATGACCTCACCGAACATGCTCAAAGCACCTCGCTTCTGACCAGCCACAGCACTGCCTATCAGTGGAAAATCAACCCGCAGTGGCGCATCAACATCCCGTTTGACTTCCGTGCCGACTATCAGATGGTGGAAACTAAACAGCGCATAAGTGGCTGGAACATCACCCCATCCTTCTACCCCAACACCGAATGGCGTTCGCCCGACCAACGCATCTACATCAGCATGGTCGCCACGTTGCGCTGGCTCCATCTGCACTACACCCACTGCACCTACTCACTCCCCCACCTCAACCCTACAGCCACCTTCCGCTACACCTTCAGTGGAGAATCGGAACTGCGTCTGAACAGCCAATTCACCACTTCTGCGGGTGATATCCTCGACCTGCTCACCACCCCTGTCCACACCACCTACCGCAGCGTATCAGCGGCATCGGGCATTATCGGCAAACAGCAAAAATGGTCGACCGACCTCAACTATAAGTTTCAGATTCCTTACCAATACTTCACCATTGTCGCCAATGCCTCCTGGAACCAAGGCAAACGAAACACACTCACCGCCCAAACCGTCAGCGGCACCGATGTGGCGAACGCTTCTCTGCTACAGCATAGCCACTTCCGCTCCGCCACAGCAGACCTGAGCATCTCGAAATCCTACATTCCCATCCACACTAAACTCATCTTCAAGACCTCCGGATATTGGGGAACTAACGAATCCGTGTCTCAATCCCTCCTCGTCACTTCCTACAACTATGGCTACACCTGCAGCGGCGAAGCCACTTACAATCCCTTTGCATGGATACAACTGACGGGGGAAGGACGCTACTCCAGAGGCTACACACGCCGTCTCAGCACCATCGATGCCCTTGATGCCGTCACTGCCATCGGCTACTTCGCCCTCTATCCTATCGAGAACCTAGAAGTGAAAGTCAATGCCCACATCGTGCGCCAACAACTCAGTTCCACCCAACACAAGTCCGCTTTCCTGCTGGGTGCCTCTGCCCAATACAAAACAAAACGTGCCGTGTGGAAACTCACCCTCCAAAACCTACTCAACACTCGCCACTATGCCTACACCACCTACACCGCTACCGATTACTACACCTACAACTGCCACTTGCTCGGAAGAACCATGATGCTGAGCTGTAAGCTACACCTAGTGAAGGGGACGAAAGATTTGCACCAATAAAAAAAGACCACTTTTTCACATCTCGCTGATATATTGGACAAAAAAGATTCTGTTTCAGAAAGAAAAATCTTCTTTTTGTTTTCACTTCATCCATTTTTTCATATATTTGCCACGAAAAGATGGCAAGTGTACCATTTTCTTTACAAACACCATGTTATCAATGTTGAATCGAGCTGAAGAGAGAACCTATATGAAGATAGAATAACACGAAAATAAGAAGAACTATGAAAGCTAAACATTTCATTCCGCGAATGGGAGGGGTAAATCTACTCCGCCTGATGGTTATGCAGTTGCTTGTCCTGCTGGCGTGGCTGATGCCACTGCAACTGTTGGCAAAGAATGTGGAGGACACCTATCGGTATCAAGTGATGCTCAACGGGTCGAATACCATCAGCATCAAGGTGCCTGTCTATGACGAGGATGGCATCGACCACTGGGTGAGCAACGGTAACCTCAAGGTGACGTGGAAGGATGATGCTGGCACAGAACACACTGAAACGCTGCTTTGGTGGCGAAAGGATGAAAACAGCCACGATAACGACCACAGTGACCTGTGGTGTAAGTTCAAGACCACCGCAGGCGGAAGCATTGAGGTGACGCAGGGCAACTCGAGCAAACACTTCACACTGACCAGCGGTGACGGGGAATTGAGCCGTTTGGTGTATGAAAACCCCGACGGCAACACCTACGATATCGCTGCTGTGTGGCGTCTTCCTTACAACTTGCTGGGCAAGGAACTGAAATTCTCATGGGACGTCAAGTGCGACTACACCAACGGCCTCGCATGGGACACACAATACTCCATCTCCCTGAGCAACAGCACCGTCGCAGTTCCTGATGCGCAGGGAATCGTGTATCCGCAGCTGACTTCTGCCTCGATTTCCTACAGCGAGGATGGCAAGCTGGAGATGCCTTGGTTCATTGCTAACAGCAGTTTGCAGAAAGCCGAGTATCAATTCATGACCGATAACGGCAAGTTGGTGACCTATTCATTGCCCACTGACCAGAACAATGGCACCATTTATCTCGATGCCACGCTGCCTCACAAGAATTTCCGTGTGGTGGTAGATTACAAGGACGACAACAATTACGACATCAAGGGTGTGGCATCCGAATCACAAGACCTGAGCATGCTGCATGTGCCCATCAACTTCAAAGCCACACCGCTCCTTGACCTCAAAGCATCGGTGAAGTTGCAATGGGGAATCGAGTATCCTGGCACGAACGATCTGATGGACACCGACTTCTTCGAGATTCAGCGCTCGCTGACAGGCGAAGAGTCCGACTTTGTCACCATCGGCTCGGAGACGTTCGATATCAAAACGCTGAAATATGAGTATATAGACAGCACTCTCATCAACACCATCACTGCGGAACAACTCAAGGATGGTTCGCTCGACCATCTGACCTACCGCATCCGCCGTATGGCCACCCAGACGTGGGGATGGGAGAACAATTCCACTGTTGCCAAAGATTCGTGCGTGCTGGAAAACCTGCACTTGACGCGCTTTGCCAACTACACGGCCAAGTGGGAAGATGAGCGGGCCTATACCGTGCGCGTCAAATGGGATTATGCCAATGAGTATGGTGCCGTGTGGGATGAACGTGCCAAGATGAAATTGCGCATCACATCGACCAACCGTTCAGACGAGCAGGTGGATTCCACCATCTATACGCTCACCGCACAGGATTTGGAGGCGCGCTACAAGATTGTGTCCCTCACACGCCCGTGCGTGAACTATCATATAGACATGTACGTGGAACAGGGCACCTCGCCTATCGGGATTCAGGATGACACCGACTACTTCCAAATCCATTCCGCAGAGGATTGGGATCAGTTTGTGGAGAAGGTGAAAGCGGCTCAGAACACAAAAGATGTGAATGCCCTGCTCATGGCCGACATCACGGTCAGCAAGATGGTTGGTGAGTCAGAAAGTATACCTTATCGTGGAAACTTCAACGGAAACGGCCACACACTGACATTCAATCCAAATATCGAGAATGAAGAATACATCGCCCCCTTCCGCTTTGTGAGCAACGCCACCATTCGCAACCTTCACACAGCAGGTAGCGTCTCCACTACCAAGAAGTTCGCAAGCGGCATGGTAGGACGCGCTGTTAGCGGGAATGTCATCATAGAGAATGGCCTTTCGTCCATGAGTATCACTGGCAGAGCTGGAGGCGATACCACCAACGGTGGCTTTGTCGCCGTGGTGGGTCCAACGACCAACGCCATTATACGTAATTGCCAATTTGATGGTGCGTTTAAAGGATTTTACGGTCATAGTAATGGTGGCTTTGTGGGTTGGTGCGACGGCAAGGTGCTCATTGAAAACTGTATGTTTACGCCCAGTGATATCAGGACGGACTACGATGGCTGCGCAACCTGGGCGCGTGTAAGACCCAATGTGGGTAAGCTGACGGTCGTCAACAGCTATTGCACGATGGAGTATACGTCGGAACATCCAGGGTTCTTCGTCATCAACAACACGGCCGACTGGGACAGCTTCGTGCACAAGGTGAAAGATGCTGGAGGCAACTCAGACGTGAATGCCGTGCTGGCTGCTGACATCAGCATCGACAAAACCACCCCTATGTCCATCGGTTACAGAGGCACCTTCGACGGTGGCGGCCACACGCTGAACCTCAACAACATTGATGAAGGAACCACATACTATATTGCTCCGTTCGCCAATGTGACGGATGTCGTCATCAAAAACTTGAACGTGACGGGATCCATCAAAGGTGGCGACCACACGAGCGGACTCATCGGTAACATAGATGGCAAGCCAATCGTTACCATTGAGAGAGTATGTGTGTCTGCCAAAGTCACTTCAACCCGAGGTCATGTCGGTGGATTCGTAGGTCATGCCCATGATGCGAATGTCAACGTGACGGATTGTCTGTTCGATGGCACTCTCACTGCCACAGGCGAATCCTACGGAGGCGCTATCATGGGATGGGGGCACAACGGCACTTGGACCCTGCATCGCGTCTATGAGTGCGGTTCTTATCCTAACATCGTGCATCCCAGCATCGGCTATTGGTACGATAGTGCTGGAGATGGAGCCATCCACAACTGGGGCACTAACGCCAAGAGCACCAATTGTATTTCCGTCCACGATTGGGGAGAGATGGCATCTGCCAACCACAGAAATGTCAAAGACCCCAATCGGGTGATCGCAGCGATGAATCAGGAGCAAGAAGGTACATGGCAAATCAAGAAGGAAGAAGCCCTGCCTGTCATGCCCTCCAACGACCTGATCGGCTTGTCGACCAAAGCAGACGTGGGCAAAGCGCACTATCTCCTTGGCTCCCACTGGCAGATTGTGGGCGACAGTGCATCAGTAGCACCCCGTTTCATCGTGAATCAGTTGGCAGATATGGACATCGCCTCACTCCCCGACTTCCATCACGAGAGCATCGGCAAGGTGGACAAGACGCTGAAGACCGAGACACGTCAAAGCAGCGTCGTGCTGACGTGGAAAACCGATGGCAACCCCATCGACTACTTCCAGGTGATGCGCCGAGAGAAGGGAAAGACGGATTGGGAGATGATTGCCACAGGCATTGACCAGAAGAGCTACGAGGACAAGACCGTGTCGGCATTGGCTGACTATGAATATATGGTGCGCGGTGTCAACGACTGCGAAGGTGTAAGCTTTACTGAGACGGAGATTAAGGAAGGTGCCTGCAAGCACACAGGTAAGCTGGAAGGTTATGTGCGCTTCAACGACGGTACAGGTGTGCCAGGCATCATGGTGGACATCGTTTCTGGCGATGCCAAGGTGCAGGTCACTACCGACGAGAAGGGTTACTACATGGCTGAAGACCTATCGTACATGAGCCAAAAGAGCGTCACCTACAATGTGACACCTGTCAGCACGGCTGGTATCGCACTGGAGCGTGGAAGTTACGCTGTCAATTTCAACGACTCTATCAACCACCGTCAGGTGCATGAGTTCACCATCACCAACGGACTCAAGTTCACAGCCTTCGTGATGTACGACGGCACGAGCATCCCCGTGAAGGGTGCACGTTTCAAGGTGAACGGCGAACTGATGCACAACACGCAGAACGGCTATGTGGAGACCGACTTCGAGGGTCGCTGCCAGTTCATGGTGCTGGGCGATATCCGCAACATCATCCAGGTGGTGATGGACGGTCACACGTTCACAAACGATGGCTACTACAAGAGTGAGCAGGGTGTGATACTGACCGACAAGGTGGATCAGGCCTACTTCTACGACGCAACGACCGTGAAGTTGACGGGTCGCGTGGTGGGTGGCAAAGATCAGGGCAACCTGCCGCTGGACAACAACCTGTCAAGGAACAACCTGGGGCAGAACCTGACGATGGTGATGGCGCTGGAGGGCGACAACACCTCTTGGCTGGTGTATGACAATCTGCACCCTGAGCAATCTAAGCGTGATGTCACCTTCAATCATCCTGCTGGTGGCGGTCACAAGACCATGGTCGAGATGCAGCGCAAGCGCATGATTGTGAAGCCCGACTCCGTGACAGGAGAATACATGCTCATGCTGCCTCCAGTGCGCTGGAAGGTACAGCAAGTGTATTGCGAGGGCTACCCAACGTTGTTCCAGGATGGCATGGTGAGCGAGGTCATCGACCTGACCGACTGTCTGGAACCCAAGACACAGACTCACAAGGGCACCTACACTGATGTCGATGGAAACAGCATCTCTCTGCCCGCGGAAACTTACAATGCCCGCTATAACCGCATCTACCACGCTCCTGTGGAAATCACTTACCGCCAAATGGGCTACGACACCTTCGACTACTTTGGCGACCGTTACTATCAGGCACAGACCATCGGAGGTGACAAGGTGACTGTGCCGCTGGCGTATCCGAAAGTGGCAGGATATACCGATTATGTCAACCCATTTGACAATTTCACCCACACTCCGAAACTGACACCTCAAGATGCAAGCCACGAGAAGAGCGGCTCCCAATCGTATGAAAAACTGTTCGATGACAACCCGAACACCAAATGGTGTGTGGTTTCCAAAACTAATGGTTGGTGGGTCAATTTCAAGGCCGACAAACTGGTCAGCATCAGCACGCTCAACCTGACCACAGGCGACGACACAAAGACCTACGATGGCCGCAACCCCAAGGCCATGCGCCTGCTCGGACGTGCCACCGAGGACGACGAATGGACTCTGTTGATGGAAACCGACGATGCAGGCATGGAAGCCTACAACCTGCAAACGTACAATCTTGATGTACCCAACCACCATTTCTTCCAGTTCTTCCGTCTGGAAATCCTCAACACCACTTGGGGAAACATCGGCACTTACGAGGGTTGGGAAGTTCAGTTGAGCGAACTGTCGCTCACCTGTCGCGGCAACGAAGACTCCACACCCGAAGATGACCATGGAGCAGAGCCTCTTATGGCCAAGAATGCTGCCTACACCTTCGGTTACCCCGTCTTCAGTCTTGAACGGAAATACCCCATCCAACTCTCCGTCGTGGAACGCTACCCGTGGAATAATTCTGCCAGCAGCACCAAAGTGGATTTGGTGAGGATTGGCGGTGGCAAAGTGACTGTACACAACGGCCTGAAGAATGGTCTGCATCAAGAAGTGGTGCAGCTCGATAGCCTCGGCCAGGGAGTCTTCCAACTGCAAGCCGACCAGACCACACGCCTGCTGACAGGCAAGGATGCCCTGCACACCGTGACGATGACCCTGGAGCAGGATGGCACTACCTACGAAGCCCCACCGCTGAAAGGCTACGTGCTCAACATGTTTGCCACAGGCGGTGCTAAAGATGTGATGGCCGACGGACTTCCCCTGCTCATCGACATCCTGCGCGACCCACCAGGTGGCGGCAGTTCAGCCACCTTGTCGAAGGGTTCAAAACTGAAATACACCTATACGCTCGACATGAAATTGAAGGCAGGTCTGGCACTTTCGTGGACCTCAGGCACCAAACTTGAGAACTTCCAAGGCGCTGTTGCAGCCCCCGAGGGAGTGGGCAGTGCCAACGGCATCATCAATGCTGCCGACACCGAGAAGGTACTTGATTTTGAATACGCGTTCACCATGGAGGGTAAACGCGCCTTCTCCTACACCATGAACGTGACCGAAGACATCAGTACCAGCAGTGCGGCCACCATGACTGGTGCAGAAGCCGACCTCTACATCGGCATGGTGCAGAACATCGTGGTGACACCTATGAGCACTATCCGCGCCATCCCCGATAGCCTGTACCAACTGATGCTAGGTCGTTTGGGTGGCGGCAGCATCGGCATTGCCACCGACAAGTACGGCACACTGGTGCACATCGCCGAAGGTCGCGACGACAATGGCCGCCTCTTCCACCTCGTGCGCGATGAGTCGATAGCCTATGGCCCGAAGGTGCAGTCGCAGTTCGTCCACTCGCAGAAGCACATCCAGACAGAACTGCTGCCAAAACAACTGATGGAACTCCGCTCCTTGATGTTCACAGGCACTCCCGAAGAAGCACAGCAACAGGCCAATATCACAGGTAAACCTGTCTATCGCTCGTTGGTGGATGCCGACAGCGAGAACTTCGCCGTCGTGAACACAAATGCCGACACCATCTTCTACTACACCAGTACCATGCCCGAAATGGAAGGCATGAACTACGTCATCCACCTGCCATCAGGCACCGAAACACAGCTTGAGGACGAAGTGGCCACACGTTGCCAAATCATCTATGCATGGATGAACATGATAGCCGAGAACGAACGCGAGAAACTGAACGCTAACGAGTATGTGGCCAACTACGAAGTAGACGGAGGCGCGAAACTCACCTATGGCGAGACATTCGAGAGCGACTACACCATCTCCAACTACTACCATCTGCCAGGCATCATCAGCGGCAACTATTTCGATGACTCCTATAGTGACAAGTTGCTGGCAGGCAGTGCCGTCATTGGCGTGAAGGTAGCCTCCAAGATACTCAGTTCACTGTGGGGCAAACTGAGCACATCCGCCAAAGCAGGTTCCACCGAGAGGTCAGACACCAAGAACCCCGCCTTCGAAACCAGAGTGTCCTTCTATGGCAAAACCTTCAAGTTCAGCATCCTGCCAGTCATGGACTACGATGTGAAAGATGTTTCGGGGGAGTCGAAGACCTTCACACGCAAGGAGAGCTTCACCATCTCGATGGATGCGAAGAGCCACCTGAACTTCGACCTCTATCGCACCCAGACCGACACCACTCTCGTCAAGTCCAGCAATCTGCTCGATGTGTTCACCAACCAGAACTTCTCCGACGGTGTGGAATACGTGATGGAATACCTTGCACGTGATAACGACCTGAGAAACGTACGTTATCCCCGCGGCTTCGTGTATCGTACTCGCGGTGGCGCAACCTGCAACCCATGGGAGGACGAGCGCCGTACACTCGTCTACCAGAGTGGCACCGTCTTGGACGAGCGCACGAAGAAAATCTGCAACCCGAAAATCACGTTCGACCGTCAAAGCGTGAGCGGTGTAGCATACGGAGACCCTGCCCGCTTCAAGATGTATCTGACCAACGATAGTGAAGAGCCTCAGCTCGTCAGCGGCAGTCTGATGATGAACACCCTCTATCTGGACCAGCAAAGTAATCCCAACGGTGCGAAGGTCTTGGTGGACGGTGCACCGCTCAATGCCAACGGACTAAGTATGGCGCTGGCTCCTGGCCAGATGCTGGAAAAGACCCTGGAAATCTATGCTGGCAGCGAATTTGACTATGAGGGTCTGACATTCGAGATCGCCTCGTCCTCAGACTATGCGCACACGGTAAACAGCGCAAAGATCGATGTACACTACTTGCGTCAGGCTGGCGCTGTGAACATTTCTTCGCCAAACGACAAGTGGGTGATGAACACCGATGCACAGTATAATGAGAAGCGTGGTTGGTTTATGCCTATCACCATTGATGGCTTCAACAAATATCAGCATAACTTTGACCACATCGAGTTCCAATACAAAGAGTCGCAGCGCGGCGACGAATACTGGACGAATCTTTGTTCTTACTATGCTGACTCGACGCTGATGGCTCAGGCCAATGGCGTTTGTAAGATGATACCTGAGAACGGCAACATCCACACCGAGTTCTATGGTGAGGGCACAGTGATGGAAAAGGCCTACGATTTGCGGGCCGTCCTCTATTGCCGCGACGGCAACTCGTTCCTGACCACGTCATCGAAGGTGATGAGCGGTGTGAAAGATACACGTCGTCCGCAGTTGTTCGGTACACCGGAGCCTAAGGACGGTGTGCTGAATCTGGGCGATAATATTATCTTCAACTTCTCGGAGGACATCGAGTACAACTACCTGAACAGAATCACGAACTTCGAGGTAAAGGGCGAGGTGAACAACGACAGGGTATCGGAGTCGGTGAGCATCCAGTTCGACGGAAATAGCAGCGTGGAGAGCGAAGCACAGCGCAACTTCAGCGGCAAGGATTTGACCATCGACCTGATGATCAAGCCTGAACAGACGGGTAGCGACATGCCACTGTTCTCTCACGGAGACAATGGCAAGACGTTGCAACTGTGGCTGACAAAGGACAATCAACTGAAAGCTGTGGTGAATGGTGAGTCATTCACCTCCACCAAGACGATTGATCCAGCAGGATTCACGCAAGTGGCGATAGTCATCAAAAAAGCCGTCAATGAAAAATGGATCACGGAAAATGGACAGCTGAAACTCAACACCGAAGCATTGAAGAAAGACTCGCTGACCTTCTATAATGGTGGTGTGGCGATGGGTACATTCGCACTCTCGGAGGCTTACATTGGTACCGGTCCACTCATCTTCGGCCGCACGAATGAAACCAACCGTAAAAAGAGCCAGTTCTACAAAGGCCGCATGATGGAGGCTCGCCTGTGGTATCGCGCCTTGACAGGTGGACAACTGGGTACCACTTACGGTAGCAAACGACTGACAGGCCATGAAATGGGACTCGTCGATTACTATCCAATGAACGAAGGCACGGGTGACTATGCGCTGGACAAGACGCAGGGTGCCAACGCCAAGCTCTATAATGCTGGCTGGGCTATACCTCGCGGCATGTCGCTGCATCTTGACTGGGAAGACCATGGTTTGGCACTGCATGAAGATGCTATGAATCGCACAGCTGAGCAGGACTACACACTGATGTTCTGGTTCAAGACTGATGCAGAGGGCCGTGGTGTGCTAATCAGCAATGGTGCTGGACGCAAGAACGACATCGGTGCTCAGAACCAGTTCTGTCTGGGCTTTGAGGCAGAGAAACTAACATACCGCACACACGGCATGGCAGTGGAAGTGCCGGGCAGCTACAGTGACAACGACTGGCACCACTACGCGATGACGGTGAACCGTTCGAGTGGAGTGGTCAACATCTACATGGATCATGTATTGCGTGCAACTTTCTCGGCTGACAGCCTGGGCGGCATCAGTGGAGGATATCCTCTGATTGGTGCAGCCCGCTACACAGAGCAGCAGGCCGACGGTAAAGTGGCCACCATCGACACGCGCAACTGGCTACGTGGCAATATAGATGAATTGTGCTTCTTTGAGCAAGCCCTGCCTCTGTCACTCATCACAAGCTACTCGACAAAGAGTCCTCACGGTGACGAGAAAGGCCTGCTCACTTATCTGAGCTTTGACCGTCAGGAACGGGTGAAGGATAACGACCTCGTACTGGTGGCATACCCGTACAGCAAGAAGATTTATCTGGACGACATGGGCAACATCCGCTACCAGAAAGACCCTGTGACACAACAGCCAACCTCGACACCGATGTATGATTATTCGTTTGCCGACGATGTGCCTGTGGAAACAGTTATGGCTCACATTGATGCATCGGAGGCCGCACCTGTTGTGCCTTACGAGGAGCTGAAAAACTTGAGTTTCAGCTTTGTGGGAAAAGACAACCAAGTGCTGGTGAGCATTGATGAGCAGACATCGCGCATCAACCGCCGCAACATCTACGTGACCATTCGCGACATTGAGGACAAGAACGGCAATGCGATGGCCTCGCCCGCAACGGCATGCTACTACGTGACAAGCAGTGCACTGCAATGGGTAACCAACCGAAAGACGGTGACCGTGTCATACGGCCAAGACGAGTCAACAATCATTTTGGCACTGAGCAACAAAAGTTCCACAAGCCACACGTACACCATCCAGAACTGCCCGACATGGCTCACGTTGGACACATACAGCGACGTCATCGGCCCCAAAGACATCATCACCCTCGTAGCCACGGTGAACAAGAACCTGAACGTGGGCTCCTATGACGAAATTCTTTACCTGACCGATGAAGAAGGTGTGTCAGAACCATTGTATCTCAATCTGACCGTGCAGGGCGAAATGCCTGAATGGGCATGGAACGTCAACAGCGACTTGTTGATGTCTTCGATGAACATCGTGGGACAGGTGTATCTTAACAATGAAATTGACATCGACCCTCGCGACATCATCGGTGCTTTCGACAGCAACAACGTGTGTCACGGATTTGCCCACATCGACTACTCGGCACAGACAGGCGAGAGCAGTCTCTACCTGACCCTGTATGACAATGAGTCGAGCGGCCGCGAACTTTCTTTCAAGCTTTGGGAATTCGATACAGGCTGTGAGCTGCAACTCTCGGTATCCATCAATGGAGGTGCACTCTCACCGACCATCTTGTTCAAGAATGGCGATGTGCTGGGCACCGAAACTCCTGTACGCTTCGTAGGTGGCAGCAAGTTCGTGCAGACCTTCGACCTGAAGTCTGGCTGGAACTGGGTATCGTTCAACGTGGAGAGCGAGGAACTCTTCAATCTGCACAAACTGCTCGACGGACTGCCTTGGAAAGATGGTGACGTGCTGACCGACATGAACAGCGATGTGGCGCTGACATACATCAATGGCCAATGGCTATCGACCGACGCCTTGTCAGACATCTTCCTCACGCCGAAGAGGGCCTATGCCATCAAGGTGCAGGAAGACATCAAATTCCCTATCGCAGGCTTCATCATCAAGCAGAAAGACATGCGCACCATTGAACTGGAACAAGGCTGGAATGGCATCGGTTACACACCAATGCTGAACCTCCCTGTGGAGACTGCTCTGAGCGACTATTACGACAAAGCCCAGGCAGGTGATGTCATCAAGAGCCAGAAAGAGTTTGCCTACTTCACCATCACAGGTGGTGTGGGACGCTGGCGCGGCAGCCTCCAATACATGAAGCCTGGCGAAGGCTACATGATGTTGCGCAAAGCTGCCACAAAAACATCGTTCCTCTATCCGTTCTACGAGCCGAACAGCACCTTCATCGACGAGTGGGCAAGCATCCAATCCAGCATTGCCTACGCCCCCAAGCGTTGCACGATGACGGTATCGGCCACCGTGGAGGGCATCGAACTGGAAGAAGGCGATCACCTCGTGGCCTTTGCTGATGGTGAACTCTGCGGCGAGGCTGTCTACAACAGAACCGACGATTCCAACGAGAACCTCTATCTGAGCATCGGTGGAGACGAGCAGAAACCTTTGTGGTTTGCTGTTGAGCGAGACGGCGAGCTGATTGCCTCGACATCCGAGGTGATGACCTTCAGCGCAAACGCTGTGGTGGGTAGCCCCGAAGAGCCAACAACCATTAGTTTCGTGCACTCCAACAAGGAGAACGGACGTTGGTACACCACCAGCGGCGTGTTGCTGCCTAAGCGACCCACCAACAAGGGAGTTTATATCTACAATGGAAAGAAAATCGTTATTAAGTAAAAAAACGTATGAAGACTATGAAACTGTCAATGAGCAATCATCAGTTATCCATGATGCTCTGTCTCCTGCTGGCAGGCCTCACATGGGGGGCTTGCAACGATGACGATGGACATGGTTCGGGTAAGACACAAACATTCTTCACCGCCAACAACGTGAACAACGCTCCATCGTGGCAAGTGGATTGGATGGGCAATGATGCCCGCCCTGACTGGACGGAACCTGACCCCAGCTACTTCGAGAACTGGGGCGTGATGCTGATTCAGATAGAGGAGACCCTGAAACCCTATGCCAGCGAGGACGATCTGTTGGCTGTCTTCGTAGATAACGAAATGCGCGGAATGAGTGGGCCTGCCATCAACGTAAGCGGAAATGGCAATGGGGTCAATGGAACCTTCCTGCTGAAGCCTTACGGCAATGAGTCCGACAAGATGCCGATGAACGTGGATATATGCTACTATTGCAGTCAGCTGAAACAGACGTTCACCTTCTCCACCCAGAGTCAGGCTAAGATTGGCGATGTTTTCGGCATCAACGAAGACTTCATCCCACAGTTCACACACGGTTCGACAAAGTACCCAGTGGTGATGGACCTCAATGTGGCTGTCACATCTTTGGAGTTGTCGGATATCCAACCCGCTGTGGGTGATATGTTGGGCGCTTTCGTGAACGATGAGTGCAGGGGCACCTACACACTCGACGACCACCTGTTCTCTGTGCCCGTCACTATGACCGTGTTCGGACGCATGGCGGGCGAAACTGTCACGCTGAAGTATTACCACGCTGCCACCCAACGCGTGCTCACCTTCCACAACACGTTCAAGGTGATTGCTGGATTTCAAACAGTCAATATGTAATCAACAATAATCACAAACAAAAGAATGAAAACAAAAATGATGATGATCGCCCTGGGGCTGATAGGATTGACCGCCTGCTCCAGCGACGATGACGGAGGTGCACAACAGCCGCCCACCAAGACTCAGTACCCACTGACCATTCAAGTGACGGAGAATCCGTATGTGACCTCCGGTGCCGAAGCGAGAATCCGCGACACAAGAGCAGCCATCAGCACCACCGCTTCGCTCACAGCGTTTAATATGAACTATGCGTATGATTCTTTCTATTCAAGCAATGATATAAAGGTCACTGCTAATGATGGAAAATGGTCGGCTGACGACAGTAGTTGGCCCGTTGCGGGCAACATCACCGTCAACTGGTATGCTTTTACCTATGAAGATAAAAATTTAAATGAGAACGAAAAACAAATCTATTTCATTCCTGAAGGCGAGACTGAAGACGGTCCCTACCCTTATATCGACTTCACCGTAGATGAGTTGTCTTCTAAGCAAAAAGACCTGCTGGTATCCACCACCAGTGGCACATGGAACAACACACAGGGCAAAATTTACTTCTCCTTCGACCACGTCTGCTCGGCATTGCGCTTTTTTGTGAAGAAGTCCACGAATATGGAAGCCTATACACTAAACGTGAGCAGAGTTAAACTCTGCAACGTGAAAAAGAAAGGTGCATACCACTACAACACCTCATCATGGTCATCAATTCAAACCAATGCCGGCTTCACGCTCTACGCTGGTGACCCTATTACGCTTGGCTCGACGGAGTTCATTCCCCTCGACAAGTCTGTCGAACCCTACCTTTTCATGATTCCACAGACGTTGACAGCATGGGACCCCGCCACCAACCCCACCTCCTCTACAGGCACCTATTTTGAAATTGACTGCACAATTAAGCAGGGTGACAATGATGTATACAGCGGAACGGCATACATCCCATTCGGTGACGAATTTGAGTTGGGTTACCAACATGACGTAAGCCTCAACATCGGCAAGAATTCCCTATATAAGATTGACGGCACTAATATTACTAAAATTATTCCTTAGATATGAAGAAAACATACAAAACTCCTGAAACAAAAGTAGTTCAGATTCTTGGCCCCACCATGATGGTGGAGGGCTCCAACAGAGTAAATGAGTTCAGAGGAAGAAGAGACATCAAGGCTGGCGATGAAGATTAACAATGGGCATCTTCCAAATGGAAAGCCACAAGACATTGCCAATCAAGAGCTGGAAACTGAGTTGACGGCATAACTGCCAAAGACTCACTTCCACTACCTCTTTAATGCCCCTTCCGCTACCTCTTCCACCTCTCTTCCACTGCCTCGGAAACGGTGTGACTCAGACCGGGGGTGTCGGTGTGACTCACACCGATAGGGTCGGTCTGAGTCACACCGCCATTGAGGCAGTGAAAGAGAGTCTTTGGAGGTAGTGAAAGGAAGGTATTGGTGGCACTGACAGTCGGTTTTTGGAGGAAATTTTCCTCCCTTTCACATTATTTTTAGGTTCAAATCACGGCTTTTAGGAAAGAATGTCGTACCTTTGCAAAGTTTTTACAAACTGAACAATAAAAACTTACATATAATGGCACAGCAAGAAGACATTTTCAAGAAAGTGGTGAGCCACTGCAAGGAGTACGGTTTCGTGTTCCCTTCCTCTGAGATTTATGACGGACTCGGCGCCGTGTATGACTACGGTCAGAACGGTGTGGAGTTGAAGAACAACATCAAGCAGTATTGGTGGCAGTACATGGTGTTGCTGCACGAGAACATCGTGGGCATCGACTCGGCCATCTTCATGCACCCCACCATTTGGAAGGCCTCAGGTCACGTGGACGCATTCAACGACCCACTCATCGACAACCGCGACTCGAAGAAGCGTTATCGCGCCGATGTGCTCATCGAGGACCAGATTGCCAAGTACGACGAGAAGATTGAGAAGGAAGTGGCTAAGGCACGTAAGCGCTTTGGTGACGCCTTCGACGAAGCACAATACAGAGCCACTTCACCTCGCGTATTGGAGGAGCAGCAGAAGCGTGATGCCCTGCACCAGCGTTATCAGGAAGTGATGAACGCAGAGGGTGGCATCGACTTGGAGGGCTTGAAGCAGATTATCCTCGACGAGGGAATTGTATGTCCCATCAGCGGCACAAGAAACTGGACAGATGTGCGCCAATTCAACCTGATGTTCAAGACAGAGATGGGTGCTGCGGCTGAAGGTGCATCCACCATCTACCTGCGTCCAGAGACAGCTCAGGGTATCTTCGTGAACTACCTGAACGTGCAGAAGACTGGTCGCATGAAAGTGCCATTCGGTATCGCACAGATTGGTAAGGCATTCCGCAACGAGATTGTGGCTCGTCAGTTCATCTTCCGTATGCGTGAGTTCGAACAGATGGAGATGCAGTTCTTCGTGAAGCCTGGTACTGAGCTGACTTGGTTTGAAGAATGGAAGAAGCGTCGTATGGCTTGGCATCAGGCACTCGGCTTTGGCGAGGAGAACTACCGCTTCCACGACCACGACAAGCTGGCACACTATGCCAACGCTGCCACTGACGTGGAGTTCAAGATGCCGTTCGGTTTCAAGGAGGTGGAGGGCATTCACTCCCGCACAAACTTCGACCTCAGTCAGCACGCTAAATATTCAGGCAAGAAGATTGAATACTTCGACCCAGAGGACAACACCTCTTACACTCCCTACGTGATTGAGACCTCTATTGGTGTAGACCGTATGTTCCTGTCTGTGATGTGCCACAGCTACTGCGAGGAACAGCTCGAAGGTGGCGACACCCGCGTGGTGCTGCGTCTGCCTGCTGCATTGGCTCCTATCAAACTGGCTGTGTTCCCATTGACGAAGAAGGATGGCCTGCCAGAGAAGGCACGTGAAATCATCGATGGACTCAAGTTCCACTTCAACTGCAAGTACGAGGAGAAGGACCAGATTGGCAAGCGCTACCGCCGTCAGGACGCCATCGGCACACCTTTCTGTGTGACTGTGGACAACCAGACGCTGGAGGACAACACCGTCACCCTCCGCTACCGCGACACAATGAAGCAGGAGCGCGTGAACATTGCCGACCTGCGCGGCATCATCGAAGACCAGGTGACCATCACCAGCCTGCTGAAGAATCTGAAATAGCCCCCCGCCCCCAAAGGGGGAGGGCTCACGCAACCCCGGATATAGAAATGAAAACTATCATCATAAACATCAAGCGCACCATCGCATCCCTTCCTTTTCGAGGCATGAAGGGTTTCCTCATCGCGTTAGCCCTCCTCCTTTGGGGGTTGGGGGGCTCCTCGTGCAAAGAGAACGAAGAGGTGAGCGAGTATGCCAACTGGCCGAGCAGGAATCAGCACTACGTGGACTCTATCGCCGACCTTGCCAAAACGGGCACCGACGGATGGAGCAAGATGGTTGCCTTCAATCTGATTGAATCGGATGAAAACCACAATCTGGGCAACAATCACTACATCTACATCAAGAAGATGGAGGATGGTGAGGGGGAAAAGAACCCTGAGTATAATGACTCCATCCGTGTGCATTATCTCGGCCGCCTGATTCCTTCGGATTCTTACCCGCAGGGATACATCTTCGGCAAGAGTTACAACACCTACAATCTCGACGAGGAGACGGATGTGCCAGCCCTTTTGTCGGTGGCAGAAAATGTGGTGGGATTTGCCACTGCCACCATGAACATGGTGGTGGGCGACAGATGGAAAGTGGTTGTTCCTTACTATCTGGGTTATGGCACGACCACCAACTCGTCAGGCTCCATTCCAGCCTACTCCACCCTCATCTTCGACATCAAATTGGCACGTATCTACAAATACAAGATAGACACGAACACCACGTGGCATGGAGCCAGCGAGGCAGAACACTAAAAAGAACAAATAAAAGAGCCCCCGTTCCTAATCAGGTAACGGGGGCTCTTTTATTGTATCAGTACAGAGGTTTCTCTGTGAATTATTTCACATTGCCCACCTTGATGAGGTACTCAGCAATCTGCACAGCGTTGAGTGCTGCACCTTTCTTGATTTGGTCACCTGAGAGCCAGAAGGTGAGACCGTTCTCGTTGGCAAGGTCTTTGCGCACACGACCCACATATACATCATCCTTGCCTGCTGTGAAGAGCGGCATGGGGTACTTCTGGTTCTTGGGGTCGTCGATGAGTGTTACACCGTCAGCAGCAGCGATGGCAGCCTGTGCCTCCTCCACGCTGATGGGCTTCTCTGTCTCCACCCACACAGCCTCGCTGTGGGCACGGAGCGACGAGATGCGCACACACATAGCCGAGCACTTGGCATCGGTGTGCATGATTTTGCGAGTCTCGTTGAACATCTTCATCTCCTCCTTGGTGTAGCCATTGTCCTGGAACACATCAATCTGAGGTATCACGTTGTAGGCCAACTGATAGGCGAACTTGTTCACGGTAGGCTCTTTGCCCTCCACCAGTTCCTTGTACTGCTGCTGCAGTTCTGCCATAGCGGCTGCGCCAGCACCTGAAGCACTCTGATAGCTGGCCACGTGGATGCGCTGGATGTGGCTCAACTTCTCGATAGGCTTGAGCACAACGACCATCATAATGGTGGTGCAATTGGGATTGGCGATGATGCCACGAGGACGATTGAGGGCATCCTCAGCGTTGCACTCAGGTACCACCAATGGCACATCATCATCCATACGGAAAGCGCTGGAGTTGTCAATCATCACGGCACCAAACTTGGTGATGTCTTCAGCAAACTCCTTCGATGTGCCTGCACCAGCAGAAGTGAAGGCGATGTCCACACCCTTGAAGTCGTCGCCGTGCTTGAGGAGTTGCACTTCATACTCCTTGCCACGGAACGTGTACTTACGGCCTGCACTACGAGTGGAGCCAAACAGAACGAGTTCATCAATAGGGAAATTTCTCTCATCAAGAACACGAAGGAATTCCTGTCCTACAGCGCCGCTGGCGCCGACGATTGCTACTTTCATCTTATTACCTTATTTATGTTTTCTTATTGATTCTTGAAAAACGCTGCAAAATTACAACTTTTCAGTAGAAAAAGGAAAGGGGAATAAAGGAAAAAGCGTATCTTTGCACGAATTTCATGTGTTTAGCAACACAAATGCACCCTTTTAGATAACTAAACCTATCACATTGGACGTCATCACCACATATCTTCCCATCACCGACCCCACATGGATTTTCTTCCTCGTGCTCTGTGTGATACTGTTTGCCCCAATGATTTTCAGCAAACTACACATTCCACATCTGATTGGAATGATTTTGGCAGGTGTGCTGATAGGTGAAAACGGATTCAACATCTTGGCGCGTGATGCTTCGTTTGAACTGTTCGGCAAGGTGGGCATCTACTTCATCATGTTCCTGGCTGGTTTAGAGATGGACATACAGAACCTGAAGCAGAACCGCATAAAGGGCATCACGTTCGGTGTCATCACGACGGTGATTCCTTTCGTGCTGGGATTTGTTGCCGGCTACTGGTTCCTCAACTACAGCCTGGCCGCCTCACTGCTGCTGGCCTGCATTTTCGCATCACACACACTGGTGGCCTACCCCATCGTGGGACGCTACGGAATCAGCAATGAGCCCTCTGTTACCATCTCGGTGGCCGCCACCATGGTGGCTCTGCTGTCGGCGCTGCTCTTTCTGGCAGGCATTTCCGGCACCATCAAGGGAACAGGCGGTGTGTGGTTCTGGCTGTTCTTCGCACTCAAGGTGACCGTCTATCTCTTCGGAGTATTCTTCCTGCTTCCACGACTTATCCGGGCTTTCTTCCGCAAGTATAGCGAACCTGTCATCCAGTTCACCTTCACGCTGGCGGTGGTGTTCCTTTCTGCCGCCACAGCCGAACTCTGCGGACTGGAAGGCATCTTCGGAGCTTTCCTCTCGGGTTTGGTGCTCAACCGTTTCGTGCCGAACACCTCTCCGTTGATGAGACGTATCGAGTTCACCGGCAATGCCCTCTTCATTCCCTACTTTCTAATTGGTGTCGGCATGTTGGTGAATGTCGCCCCGATGTTCCGCGAAGGTAAAGCCGCCATAGTGGTGGCCATCATGGTCATTGCCGGAACGCTCTCCAAATACCTCGCCGCCCTGCTCAGCCGTAAGATTTTCCGTATGACACGCACAGAGGGTGTGATGATGTTCGGCTTGACCGAAGCGCATGCTGCAGGTGCATTAGCTATGGTGATGGTGGGCGTGAAACTGGAGGTGGCTCCAGGCGTCCCCCTGATGAACAACGCCGTGCTGGATGGTGTGGTGATGATGATACTCATCTCGTGCATCATCTCTTCTATCGCCACCGACCAAGCCGCCAAGAAACTGAAGGTGAGGAATGCCGAGAGTAACAAACGAACCCGACGAGACAGTACAGCACTTGACGATGAGAAGATTCTCATCCCCGTCAACGAACCCAGCAACATCAGGACGTTGATGTCCACCGCCTTCATGATGCGCAACCAGCGACTGAACCGAGGCCTCATCTGTCTCAACATCATCAACGATGCCGACCTCAGCGAACAAACACAGGCTCACAGCCGTGAGTGTCTCAACATGGCCACCCGATTGGCATCTGCCGCCGATGTACCTGTGCAGACACAGACCCGTCTGGCCGTTAACTTCGTCACCGCCACTATCCACGCCTTGAGAGAAAACGACGCGAGCGAGTTGCTCATCGGACTGCATTGCCAGCGCCACAAAGGTGATTCCTTCCTTGGACAGTTTGCCCAAGGCCTCATCGAAAACATGTCGCGCCAACTCATCATCGTCAGCATGACCATCCCAGCCAACACCATCCGACGGATTGTAGTGGCTGTACCCGAAAAAGCAGAGTATGAGAAGGGATTCTACCGCTGGATCAACCGTATCGCGCGAATGGCAGAGGATCTCGGTTGCCAGATGGACTTCTATGCTACCGAAAAAACAGGCAACCTCATCATGCACTACATGCGGGAACGCCACAAGAGCGTCAGAGACAACTACGAAGTATTTGAATCGTGGAGTGACTTCCCTGCGCTACGCCACGAAATCAAGGGCGACCATCTGCTCGTGGTGGTCACCGCACGTCGAGGAAGTATCTCCTACCAGAGTTCTTTTGCCCGTCTGCCTTATCAATTGCCCACCCATTTCGCTGGACAAAGCCTCATGCTCATCTACCCCGACCAACAAGAACAAGCGGGTGAAATATCTCCTTTTACAGATCCACACCACCATGGCACCAATACAGGCAGCACACGCGTTGGCCGCTGGCTGAGCAAGTGGATAGGAGAATTGGGATGACAAGCCCGCGCGTTTGGCAACTTTCTCCATTCAGATAGAAAACATTCACCCCCATAAGACCCATAAAAACAATGATACAACTCCAAAATATCACCAAATCCTTCGGCACTCTACAAGTGCTGAAGGGCATCGACCTCCACATCAACAAGGGTGAGGTGGTCAGCATCGTCGGTCCTTCAGGAGCGGGTAAGACAACCCTCCTGCAAATCATGGGCACACTGGATACACCCGACACGGGTTCCGTCATCATCGACGGCATCGATGTGACTCGGCTGAAAGACAAGGACATCGCCAAATTCCGCAACCAACATCTGGGGTTTGTCTTCCAGTTTCACCAACTGCTGCCTGAATTCACGGCTTTGGAGAATGTCTGCATCCCCGCTCTCATTGGCGGAAAAAGCAAGAAGCAAACGGAAGAACGTGCCAAGGAACTGCTTGATTACCTTAACCTCAGCGACCGAAAGAACCACAAACCATCCGAACTTTCGGGCGGTGAGAAACAACGCGTGGCTGTAGCAAGAGCACTCATCAACAACCCTGCCATCATCTTGGCCGACGAACCTTCTGGTTCGCTCGACTCCAAGAACAAGGAAGAACTACACAGGCTCTTTTTCGACTTGCGTAACAAATTCGGACAGACCTTCGTCATCGTCACCCATGATGAAGAACTCTCACAACTGACTGATAGAACTATTCACATTAAAGACGGACTCATTCACTATGACAACGGACAACACACAGCAGAAGACACTACAACTGGGCAAGAGGAATCAACTGAAAGTCTTGCGTAGAAAAGAGCAGGGAGTATATCTGGAGGGTGGCCCTATTGGCGACATCTTACTGCCCAACCGCTATGTGCCAGAAGGCACCAAAGTAGGTGACATTCTTGACGTTTTCCTCTATCTCGATCAGGACGAGCGCCTCATCGCCACCACTGAGCACCCCTACATCGAAGTGGGGCAATTTGCCTATCTCGAATGTGCCTGGGTGAACGACTACGGTGCCTACCTCAACTGGGGACTCATGAAAGACCTCTTCTGCCCCTTCCGTGAACAGAAAGTGCGCATGCAACGAGGCCAACGCTATCTCGTCTATTGCTACATCGACGACAAAACCTATCGTATTGTTTGCTCCAGCAAAATAGAGAAGTTCCAAAAGGCCATCAGCGAACAAGCAGCAGATGAGCAGCGACAGGAACCCCGGAGACAAAACAGGTTTGAACCACGCGATACACCTGCTGACCGTCGTGTTATCATCGGCGACTTCTCACGCCGTCTCCTCCAACATCTCAGGGATACAGAGAAGGGATCCCTTCCTTTCCACGACAAAACACCATCTGACGAAATCTATAACAAGTTTGGCGTGAGCAAGAAGGTGTTCAAGCAGGCGCTTGGCGACCTTTACAAGCAAGACCTCATCAGTCTCCACGCGAACGGCATCGAACTGACCGTCAAAGGAAAGACTTCCGGGGTGGAGGATTAGACATATAATAATAAAAGGGGTGGGACGCTCTGCAGAGCGTCCCACCCCTTTTATTTTGAGAAAGATGCTCAATCCTTCTCTTTAAGCGTCATATTCCTGCCATGACTTGATCTGCAGGTCTTCCATACCTTTCTCACAGAAAGACTCAATGAAGGCCGAGGCCAAACGAGCATTCGTGATAAGCGGAATGTTGTGGTCGATAGCACCACGACGAATGCGGTAACCGTTCGTCAGTTCGCGCTTCGAGTGATTCTTAGGAATGTTGACGATGAGGTCGAACTTATGGTCGGCTATCATCTTCATCACATTGGGCTTGTCGCTATTTTCTTCATCAGGCCATGCTACAGCCGTTGCCTTCACATTGTTATCGTTAAGGAACTTGGCTGTACCCTCGCTGGCACAGATGGTGTAGCCCTTCTCCACAAGCGCACGAGCGGCATCAAGCATCGCCACCTTCTCTTTAGTGCCACCTGAAGAAATCATGATGGCCTTCTCCTTAGAAGGAATCTTATAACCTGTGGCAATCATGGAGTTGAGCAGAGCCTCCTCGTAAGTGTCACCCATGCAACCTACCTCACCGGTACTGCTCATGTCAACACCAAGCACAGGGTCAGCATTCTGCAAACGTGCGAATGAGAACTGGCTGGCCTTCACACCCATACGGTCGATGTCGAACTCGCTCTTATCCGGTTTCGTGTAAGGTGCATCAAGCATAATGCGTGTGGCTGTATCGATGAAGTTGCGCTTCAACACCTTGCTGACAAATGGGAAGGAACGAGAAGCACGGAGGTTACACTCGATGACCTTCACATCACGACCCTTTGCCAAATACTGGATGTTGAAAGGACCTGAAATGTTCAGTTCCTTCGCAATGGCGCGGCTAATCTTCTTAATCTGACGGATAGTGGCAAAACTGATTTGCTGAGCGGGGAACACCATTGTGGCGTCACCTGAGTGCACACCTGCAAACTCAACGTGTTCGGAGATGGCATATTCAACCACTTCACCATTCTGTGCCACGGCGTCGAATTCCACTTCGTTGGTCTCCTGCATGAACTGCGAAATCACCACAGGATATTCCTTGCTGACCTCGCTGGCCATTTGGAGGAAACGCTCCAGTTCTTCGTAGTCGTAGCAAACATTCATGGCTGCACCTGACAACACGTAGGAAGGACGCACAAGCACTGGGAAACCTACACGCTCCACAAAAGCCTTCACATCATCCATGCTGGTCAGTGCGCTCCACTGCGGCTGGTCAATGCCAAGTTGGTCAAGCATGGCAGAGAACTTGTTGCGGTTCTCAGCACGGTCGATGCTGACAGGTGAAGTTCCAAGGATTGGCACGCTCTGTCGATAGAGTTTCATTGCCAAGTTATTAGGTATCTGTCCACCCACAGAAACAATGACACCACGTGGATTTTCGAGGTCTATCACATCAAGCACACGCTCGAAAGAGAGTTCGTCAAAGTAGAGGCGGTCGCACATATCGTAGTCTGTCGACACTGTTTCTGGGTTGTAGTTGATCATGATGCTCTTATAACCGAGTTTGCGGGCAGTAGTGATGGCGTTAACCGAACACCAGTCGAACTCCACAGAAGAGCCAATGCGATATGCACCGGAGCCAAGCACTACAACAGACTTCTCATGTGCATAGTAATTCACATCGTAACCCTCCACAGCATAAGTCATGTAAAGGTAATTTGTCAAATCGGGATGTTCGCTTGCCACTGTCGGAATACGCTTCACGGCTGGCAGGATGCCCAACTTCTTGCGATAAGCACGTACGGCAAGGTTCTCCTTCTCCATGTTCTCACAAGCCTCCTTGCGAACGAAACGTGCAATCTGGAAGTCGGAGAAGCCCCATATCTTAGCCTGACGCAACACATCTGCAGGGATTTCCTCAATAGCATTGTATTGCTCCAACTTATGCTTATAGTCGACGATGTTCTTAAGTTTCTCGATGAACCAAGGGTCAATCTTGGTCAGTTCATAGATGCGGTCGATGGTATAACCCTCCTCCAATGCCTGAGCAATAGCAAAGATACGCAGGTCGGTGGGGTTAGCCAATTCCTCATCAAGGTTGTCGAACTTCGTGTGGTCGTTACCCACAAAACCGTGCATACCTTGACCAATCATACGAAGTCCCTTCTGGATGAGCTCTTCGAAGGTGCGGCCAATGGACATAATCTCGCCCACAGACTTCATGCTGGAACCAATCTTACGGCTCACGCCCACAAACTTGGTCAAGTCCCAACGTGGAATCTTACAGATGAGGTAGTCGAGGCTTGGAGCCACATAAGCAGAGTTGGTGGTACCCATCTCGCCAATTTGGTCCAAAGTATAACCCAATGCTATCTTGGCAGCCACAAAGGCCAACGGATATCCTGTTGCCTTAGAAGCCAAAGCCGAAGAGCGAGAAAGGCGTGCGTTGATCTCAATGATACGATAGTCGTTGGTGAAAGCGTTGAAAGCAAACTGGATATTGCACTCACCAACGATGTTAAGGTGACGCACACACTTGATAGTGATGTCCTGCAACATCTTCACTTGCTCCTCTGTGAGCGAGCAAGTAGGAGCCACCACAATCGATTCACCAGTGTGAATGCCCAGTGGGTCGAAGTTCTCCATTGAAGCTACGGTGAAGCAGTGATCGTTAGCATCACGAATACACTCAAACTCTATCTCCTTCCAACCTTTCAAACTCTCCTCCACAAGCACTTGTGGGGCAAAAGTGAAGGCTGATTCTGCAATCTTGATGAAGGTTTCTTCGTCTGGACATACGCCCGAGCCAAGACCACCAAGTGCATAAGCAGAACGAATCATGATGGGGTAGCCGATGCGACGAGCCGTAGCAACAGCCTCTTCCATGGTCTCACATGCCTGAGACACTGGCACCTTGAGGTTCACCTTATTCAACTCCTTAACGAACAAGTCGCGGTCCTCGGTGTTCATGATGGCCTCTACACTTGTGCCGAGCACCTCTACACCATACTCTTTCAGAATACCTTTCTGGAAGAGTTCTGTACCACAGTTCAGCGCAGTCTGTCCACCGAACGCCAACAGGATGCCGTCAGGACGCTCCTTCTTGATGATTTCAGTCACAAAAAAGGTATTGACCGGCAAGAAATAAACCTTATCCGCAATACCTTCACTCGTTTGAATAGTTGCCACGTTCGGGTTGACCAGCACCGACCGGATGCCCTCTTCCCGAAGCGCTTTGAGTGCCTGACTACCCGAGTAGTCAAACTCGCCTGCTTGTCCAATCTTTAAGGCACCAGAGCCCAAGACAAGCACCTTCTTCAGTTGCTTCTTCATCTGCAAAAAATATAATTTCGTAAAAATTTTTGCAAAGGTACGAAAAGTTTCACTTCTTTTTACTACTTTTGCGAAATAATTCACAAAGCAACACAATTATGAGAACTTTTATCACTACATTTTTATTGATGCTCAGCATCGTTGTACAAGCACAAAGTACAGACGCGCTCTATAACGAAGGCAAGAAACTTTACGACGCAAAGAAATATGATTTGGCGATCAAAAAACTGCTTCCCGCTGCACAAAAAGGACATAAAAAAGCACAGTACCACATGGGACGATGCTATGATAAAGGACATGGTGTAGCAGAAAACAACCAGACAGCCTACGAATGGTATCTCAAAGCCGCTCAGCAAGGACATGCAAAATCACAGTATCAGGTCGGAAAGTGCTACCTGAAGGGGAAAGGTGTCGCTAAAGATACCACAAAAGCCAAAACGTGGTTGCTGAAAGCCATCAAGAATCCCAAGGGCGGTGCCAAGGTGCGAGCGAAAATCAAGGAAGATGTTGCTGAAGGCGATGAAGATGCTATCGCCATTCTGAAACTCATTGGAAAATAAAAATAGCCTCCTGAGGTTCAATGACTTCAGGAGGCTATTATTTTGAGTCAAGCACTTTTGTGTGACTTGAATTTCTTGTAGATAGAGCGGACCAATTTGCCGAGAGGGGTGTAGCGAATGCCCCAATCTGTAATGGCTTCAGCAAAAAGTTTCTCAATACGCGGATCAAGGCGGGGATTTTCCTCGTAGGTGATGGGAAGAGACTCTTTCCATGGTTCCCTGTCAAACTCGTAATGTTGCAAGATGTCGAAAGAACGGAAGTGGGTGCCATTACGAAGACCAATGTTGCGCACGAGGGTTCGTCCGGGAGTGAGGCACAAACCTTTGGCCTTGTAGATAGCAATTTCCCAACAGATATCCCAAGGAATAGGGTCTTTATCAAGACTTTTCAGGCAAGGAAAGACGCCACCATATTGTATAGCGTTTTGGTCATCTTCAGTGAGTCCATCAAGTGCTTCCGCACGTGTTCTGTAGTGAACAAAATGCCGTTGCCAACGGTCACGCCACGTACCCCACCCCCATCCTGACATGTGAGGAGTGAAATAAAAGGGAACTGCTTGTTCTCCTGAGCAATCAACAGGATAGAGGTTGAGATTAGTAAAACCTGCCACATGCATAACTTGAGGCACGTTTTGGTAGAGGTCAAAGGCTCGATTCATGTACTCCAGAAAATAACTGGAGGTACAAATATCATCCTCCAGCACTATGATACGGTCATGTTTTTCAAACACCTGTGCTATGCCCTCCGTGATGTTACGTTCGAGATAAAAGTTTACCGGGCGTTCTATAATGGTCATGCTCTTGAGGGCACCTTCTTGTTCAGCGCGTGTCTTGAAACGACGAAGTTCTCTCCTGACCATCTCCACTTGTTTCCAAGATTTGGTATCCTTTCCCCCATCTGAAAAGACATAAAGATCCGTTTCCGCTGCCAACGTGTTCAGCACAAGGCATTCAAGCGTTTTCAGCATATTGTCTGCTCGGTTGTAGACAAAGAGGGCGACAGGAGCGGTGTTCATTGCTTTTGGTACAGTTTATGATACAAAAGTAATGCTTTTTTCTTGAACAACAAAAATTTTCTGTAATTTTGCGGAAAAATCAAAAAGAGATGAGTTTTGACCCCGACGAACTTAGAGCGAAGTATAACCCCAAAGACTCGCAGCTGTGGCATATGCAGCAACGCATGTTAGAGGTGTTGGAAGTGCTGGACGACATCTGCCAAAGAAACGGCATACCCTATTGGCTATCAGGTGGAAGCATGCTGGGAGCAGTGCGGCATCAAGGCTTCATCCCTTGGGATGATGACCTTGACATAGAGATGTTGCGTCCCGATTTTGAACGGTTGATGAAGATTCTTCCTCAAGAACTCCCTGAAAATATGGCGTTGCAGTGGCATACAACAGACCCGAACTATTTCTTTCAGTTTGCGAAGGTAAGGGACAGACATAGTGAGCTGTTTGAACGTACGGGCTATGATAAAGTATGGAAAGAGCACGGCATCTGGGTGGACATCTTTCCTTTGGAGCGCATCCCGCTGTGGATACACAAGTTGTCAAACCTGACGTTTGGGCATACTTATAAGATGATGCGCACTGCGGATGATCCCCTGAAAGTAATGGGGAAAGTGAGGGCTTGGGCATCGTTGAACAGGAATGTCATCTTCCCCTTCCTGAGAGGCATCGCGTTCCTATTGCCCACGAAATATTACGATTTCGGACTGGGTATCCCTTATTTCCAAAAAAGCCTGAAAGAGGACTATCTGCCCGTAAGATATGTGAAGTATGAATACAAAAAAGCCCCCATCATGAAGGAGGCGGAAAAGTGCCTTGCCTACAGGTATGGAGACTATATGAGTCTTCCGAAGAACCCCGGCAGCGAGTATCATTCGGAGGATATCAAAATCTGGTAGAAGGCTCAGATGCTATTTGTAACAATAACCACCGTTCACCTCTATCAAACTTCCATTCACAAAAGGATTCTCTATACAGAAACGATAGGCATCCACAATTTCTTCGATGGCTGCAAATCGATGAATAGCAGTTTTTCTGTAGATGTTCTGCTTGATTTCTTCAGGCTTTTCTTTCTGCCACGGTGTTTCCACAAATCCAGGCACAATGGCATTCACAGTCGTTCCTGTTCCTTCAAACTCTTTCACTAAATTCTTGGTCAGCGCATGTACAGCAGCCTTCGTTACACCGTAAGCCAATACCGTCGCATGAGGCTGAAGTCCCATCTGCGAACCCGTAAAAAGAATTCTTGACCCGTTAGGAATAAGACCGTACAACTCTCTGACAAGAATGTAGTGAGAATTTACTGCTACCTCCATCATCTTATCCCACTCTTCATCTTTCATCTCTGTGAAAGACCTCCGAATGCTCATGCCTGCATTACAGACAACACAATCAACCGTATCACATTCCGCTTTTACACGATCTATAAAAGCGTAGACCTCACTCCTTTGGGTCTGGTCAACCTTGAGGGGGATGAAATTCTCTATTTCTTCAGCAGAATCCGGACCAACATACGTAACATAGACCTTATACCCTTTTCCAAGCAACATCTTTGCTACACCCAGCCCTATGCCAGAAGTACCGCCTGTAACAATTGCATTTTTCATCATTAAGAGTCCTGCTTCACTTTCACATTGGGATTCACCTTCATCTCGTGTTTCGACTTCATGTCGTTATAGTTCTCCAAGATTTCCTGCTTAATCTTAGTGGAGGAAACACCTTCGCCATATGGGAAATAAAATACCGTAACACCCAACTCTTGAAGGTAGTCATACTTACCCGTCCAATCGTCACCAACTACAAAGACATCAATATTGAGTTTCTTGACCAGTTCAGTGTGGTCAAGTGAATGTTGAGGAATGACCACATCGGGATATTTAAGTGCCTTCAGAATGGCGATGCGTTCCTCGAAAGGAATGATGGGCGGACGTTTGTAACTGCTGACCAGTTCATCGGTGCTGACTCCCACAATAAGAGTGTCACCCAAACCACGAGCATACTCTATCATCTTCAGGTGATTACTGTGGAACATGTCAAAGGTTCCAGAGGTATAAACGACTATTCTGTTGTTGTACATATTTGTTCAGTTTGATTTTCTTGTGGTTTTTTCGATGGCAAAGTTACTGTTTTTTTCTTGAATCTACCAGACATCCACGGCACTTTTTCCACATACGGCACTAAAAGGAAGCAAACGCCAAATAGAATCAGTATGAGAATGGTGTAATCATCCCAGTGTCCTCGCAAAGTACGCACGTTGGCTGAGCGTATCATCTTATAGAGCATCATGATTGGATAATGAGCCACAAAGAACACCATAGAGTGCTCGCCAATATAGTTGATGACAGGGATGCGAGGCACAGGAATGCAAAGCAGGATACCTGAGAGTCCGCAGAGCGCAAGGGTGATATTGACGATGACAATGTAGGTGTTACCTTCCCATATATTGTCCACCATCGTATATTCTCCACCATAGATACCATTGAGATAAATGAAGATGGCAAGCAGCACACCCGACACACCGATGGAAACACTCTCACCCATTTTCTCAATGGCAAAGTGCCACACACGTCCCAAATAGAAGAGATAGATGCCAATAAAGACATTATCGATATCGAACCACATGGGATTCTTCTTCGTCCACAGCCAATAACTGAGCAGGGGCAACAGGAAGATAAACCAGTGTATCTTGAAGTTCCGCATCTTTCCAAAGAGACGCACCTTGAAGAGAGGAGGTACTTTGGCAATGAGGTGAGCCACGGCGTATGCCATGAAGAAGGAGAAAAGGAACCAACAAGGGATGTTACCGTAGAACTGGCTGGATTCCCACAAATGGCTCAGTTTCACCTGTTTGGAAAGAGCGTTTTGAGGGTCGAAGATGAACCAGACGAAGAAGAAATAGATGGTGTTGCCAATCATACCCCATACCACATATGGAATGAGCAATCTTTTCGCTTTGTCTTTCAGGTACTCTTTCGTGTTACCCGACACCGTCTTGTTGAAGTAACCCGCCTTGAAGAAAAAGAAAGACATGAAAAAGTAAGTCCATTGCATGATGGGAGTCCACCAATCAGCATCGCCAAAACCACAGGCATTGGTGATGTGCAACATGATCATACGAATGATACAGATGCCACACAGGAGGTCGAAAGCATGGTTACGCTGTTTCATATTAATCTTTGGGGCTTTTGAGAGTTTCTTTTCGTCCAAACAGATTCTCCTTCAAGAAAGGACTCATACGCAGAATATTGCTGAAAAGCAAACAGAAAGCAATCACAACAAGTGCCACACCTACTGCCAGCACGATGTCAACGACAAAGTTGGGATGATGGCTGTCAAGCCACTTGCCCACTTCAGGAAGTTTGGGCAAGAGGATAAAGTGGAGCAGATAGACATCAAGGGTGCGGACACCTATATACTGCAAACCACGACCGACACGAGTCTGTCGAGTGAAATGTTCCTGATAGTACCGGAAAAACATCACGACAATCAGCATAAGCGTGTACATCGCCAAGGTCTTTGGCACATTCGTCCACTCCAGTTTCATCGTATGCCATTTGAAGATGTCAGCACAACAGAAGAAAGCAAGCACCACAAGAACGGGTAAGAACCATCCTGCATCAAACAATCGCTGCACCCCCTTCCAATGGCGATGCACCAGATTACCCAGCACAAAGAAATGCATGAACTTCAGCGTCTCATAAAAGGAACTGTACATCATCCAATCCGTTTCGTACCATTTACCCAACGTTCGGGGCATGTACAAGGAGATGTAAGCAAGCAGCATCACCACCCACAACACCACGATGGCCACATTTTCTACTTTCTTACCCCATCGTTGGAAAGTGGCTGCCACTACATAATAGATAAGAAACATCTGGAGGAGCACCCATGTAAACCAATAGCCACCCTTCGTAGGACTTTGAAGTGCTTTTCCCAAACTCTCAAAGAAAGGGAATCTCCCCTTCAGCACCAGAAAGACACACAAAAAGACCACTGCAGGCAACACCTGCACCTTGAGTTTCTTCCATGTAAGAGAGGCAAAACTCTGCGGTGTCCATATCCACGTCGCCTTGTAGGCCAAGAAGCCGCTCACAAAGAAGAACAATGGCATACGGAACAGCACCAAGAACGGCAAAGATGCCGACACCTTTTCAGATTCGGCGAAACTAAACTCTGCCACATGATAAGCCACCACCAATATCATGGTGAAGCCACGCATGGCATCCAGCCACTCCAACCTTCCTGCCTGTTTTGGAGGCAGCAGGCTCGTTTCCTGTATATGGTTAGTTCCTTCCATCTAATAATGCCACCAGTTGGTCACTTTCGCCGGTTCTCAGTTTCCTTGCAAACATCTTTCCACTCGCCATCAGGGTCTCGTGGTCGGTCTCATCCATCACCTTAATGACGGGGTCATAGATGATAAAGTGAAGGGGCGTTAAAGCCGCAAGCCCAGGATATTCACCTTCCCACAAAATGCACCGCTTTCTCCATTCGCCTGAGTTAAACGCAATAGTCTGTAACATTGTCTCCGACGGAGCAAACGAGTCCTTGAAATAGCGGTATATCTCAGGATGACTTTGATACATATTATATATATAAGAGGCCAGTTGCTGAGAGATGCCCCAATAGTCAGCCCCTTTGTACAAATCCCATTGTTCACCGTCCACCGTCAGCGTCAAACGCTTCCTCCGACCCAGCATCCACATGACTTTCCTATACAAGATGCTCAGGCGCGTGTTCATTCTTTCGCTCAAGAAGGAGATGTTGAAGAGAGGACGGAAAGACTGGTAAATGGCTCGTTGCTGCTGCATACTCTTCTCATCCTTGTCAATGCGTATGCCGCTTAGGAACTCCCGTCCCTGTTGGGATTCCATCCAGCGGGTAATGTGCTCATTGCTCCATAGGGGGTAATCCTGTCCAGAAAGAAAGAATAGATAATCGAACGTGACAGGATACTCAATCGCTGCTTTTATCAACGCTATCTGAAAATCCACCTGCGTGATTGTTCCCCATCTCACTGCCACTCTATTCTCCAGAAAATGGATGTTGCTGCCCTGAATCATGGAGACAAAAGGAGTGATGTCCGACTTCTTGTCCACATGTATGAAGAAGTGAGCCTCGGGATGCAGCGCCTCTACAAGTCTTTTCACGTGCGGAGCATCCGTGTATGCCGATATGAGATAAGCGAGATTCATCAAGTCTCTTTGGGTTGCATCACCTTGTTCTTCCTGCTGTTTATTTCACTGTCAGGCGGTCTTCCACCATTCGTTCCATATAAGACTGGATGAGGGCTTTCAGTTCACGCTCCATCTGTTTCTCCACCTCACCCGTCTTACCCAGCAGATTCTGCTTCATAAACCAGTCCTTCTTATAGTTGTAGAGCGCCTTCACCTCACCCTGTTCCGTGAACAACAGCACGTAATCTCCCCGTACATAGTGGTAAAGACCGTTGCTGTTGGTCACTGCCCATGTATCTTCGTCGGGCGTACTCAACAAATTCTGTCCAAAAGCCACGTAAGGCTTTTCATACCCCAAAAGTCCAAGCACAGTCGGCATGATGTCTATCTGCTGCGCAATACAGTGGCGCCATTCTGGCTGGAGTTCGCCTGAAGGGTCGAAAATGAAGATAGGCACACTACAAACACCCAACTCCGTCTGATAATGCTTCTCAGAAGTCTTGTTGGTATGGTCAGCCGTCAGCACAAAGATAGTGTTTTTGTACCACGGTTGCTGCGCTGCTGTCTGGAAGAAGAGCCTCAACGCATTGTCAACATACCGGATGCACTTATGCATGATGTTGGGGTCACCTGGCTCATCTTTGTAGATGTCCTTGTAACGGTCAGGAACAGCATACGGGTGGTGTGAACTGGCCGTAAAGACAGAGGTGATGAATGGCTCCTTCATCTCACTCATCTTCAAGGCATAGAACTGCAGAAACTCCTCGTCCCAAATGGCCCACATGCCATCGAAGTCCTTGTCACCATTGAAGCGTCCATCCTGATTGTACTCTGTGCGGCCAAAGTAGTCGTTGTATCCTGTCGATTTGGCAAAGGCTTCAAAACCCATCGAACCGTTTTCGGCACCATGAAAGAAAGCCGAGTAATAACCCACCTTGCCCAACTCTCTTGCCAAACCGCTCACCTCATTCATGGAGGCAGGTGTCAGGAAGAAAGGCTCCACAAAACGTGGAATGCTTGACAGAATGGAAGGCATGCCGTCGATGCTCTTGCGCCCATTGGCAATCGTCAAGTCGAAAGTGAGAGACTGTTGGATGAGCGAGTCGGTGAAAGGCGTATAGCCCTTCCCTTCGTTGTAAGCGCCAATGTACTCTCTTCCATAACTCTCCATGATGAGCACAACCACATTCTTTTTGTTCATCACCACGCTGTCTGCAGGTGTGTGAACCGGAGAGTATATCGTGTCGAGTTCCTCACGAGAAAAGTATTGAGGGTCAACAAACACCTTTTTGCCGATGGTACGAATCATCGAGAAAGGCGTGTTAAGAATCAGCGCTGCTTCAGCAGGCCTATTGACATATTGGTTGGCGTTACTGATGGTGATAGGGCGCACCGCTGTTGTGGCGCCACCACGCATGCCTGCAATAGTAATGGGGATATAAAGTCCAAAGCACACCAAATGAACAGCATAATAGATAAGGCGGTCTTTCAGCATGCGCAGGTGGAGTTTTCCCGTTGGTTTGGCATACAACAGAATCAATCCAGCAATGAGGACAACTCCCACCAGCACCAGATACCAGTGGCGCAACAACTCAACGCCGATTACATCGCCGATATTGCTCTCGTGGCTGAACTCCTGAAAGACTGATCCAGTCGTGCGGCGACCCGTGTATTGGAAGTAAACCGCATCAGCCAGATTAGCAATCACACACAGCGAATTAACCACCACAAACACCCATTTGGCCATCTGCTGCCACCAGTTTTTTTCCTTCCAATGGAGCGGCAGCAACATCAAGAGGGCATAAAGCACATTCATGTAGAGAATGGCTGAGGTGTCGAACATCCAACAACCTTTGAAGGCTTCCCAGAAGGAAAGAGTGTCGAAACCTTCCGACAATACCGACCAGTTCTCGAAAAGATAAGCCAATCGGCACAATCCAAAGGTGATATAAACCAATGCCAAATTGTAGATGAAGGCAAGGGGGCTTGAGATAAGCGACTTCTTTAGTTGTATGCGTCTCATTGTTCAATCATGAATTATCACATGTGAGTTCTTTTCGATGAAGAGTGAATCGACCAGCCGCTGCGTGTTGGCATCCGTAGCGGTGAGGAAGAGAGTGTCGCCATGCGTGCGTATCATCTGATAATAGCGGCTCACCTTTTCAAATCGGTCGAATCCATCGGGGAATTCTGTCTTGTAGTTCTTGGGCGAGCAGTGGCTGACCGTATAGACGGGCGTCGATTTTTTCCCATCATGTGAACTCATGCGTGCATAAACATGCTCATGTCCTTGCAACACGAGGTCAACACCATACGTCTGAATCACATCGTCGAACATCCATCGCTGGATAAGGTTGTTGGTCTTTCCACGGGTGGAATAAAGTGGATGGTGCAAAACAACGATTTTCCACTTCGCCTGACTCTCCTTCAACTTCTCTTCCAACCACTGACGTTGTGTCCACAAATAGAAGAACTCCCGGTTACTGTCAAGGCAGAAGAGTTGTATCTCTTTATAACGAACGGTGAACACATGGTTTTCACCCACCATCGAATCGAGGAAATACGAATGGATGAGCGAGAAACGTCGTTCGAGTTGGCCAATGACACCCTTGAGGTATTCGTGGTTTCCCGGCACCGTCAATACAGGCACAGATTGTCCGATGGAATCGAGACCTTCGAACGTTTCAGCCCAGAAAGCATCGGTTGGACGTTCCGTCAAATCACCTCCACACACAAGGAACTCAGCATCTTGATGCTGGCGAAAAGCCTCTCTCAGCAGTTGGTTGGCAACGCCACCAATGGTGTCCTGAATGTCACCCATATAGATAAAAGAAGTCTCTCGGTCGATTTCATCGGGCAATTGAAAGGCATACCATTCCGATGCCTTATCGCCTGTACATACACGGTAGCGGTAGGTGTGTCCCGCCTCTAAACCTCGCAGGCGCGCCACATAATAAGCGGCCTTTCCGCTCCGCGACTCAAACACCTCACCTGTGGCGCCCACACGTTCCATCATACGGGTGGTTTCGTCTTCCAGTTCCAACCACGCCTCACGTAGGATAGTGTCGCACATCCAACTGACATTTCTGTTCATCCCATCTTCATCGCCAAACGTCAGCAGCACTCTCGTCGGCACTTCAGAAGGTACATAAGGGGCTTCCTCGCTATTGTGGAACCACACATTCCATCGGGTGGCACACCACACGATGAGTGCCCCAACCACGACGACCAGCGTCCATTTCCCAATAACCTTCTTTTTCATTTCATTTGCCAAAAGGTCGCCCAATGCGTAAGATGGCTAACAAACCTGGCTACCACCCTTCACTGGCTTCTCCACAGTGGTCACGCTGATGCTGCCATCAAAGTTCTCAGCAGAGAGAATCATACCCTCGCTCACGAGGCCATTCTTGAACTCACGTGGAGCCAGGTTGGCGATGAAGAGCACCTGCTTGCCCACCAATTGCTCGGGTTCATACCATTGAGCGATGCCGCTCACAATGGTGCGGCCCTGCGGGGTGCCATCGTCGAGTTTGAACTTGAGCAACTTCTTCATCTTAGGCACACGCTCACATTCGAGCACGGTGGCCACACGGATGTCGAGTTTGGTGAAATCGTCGAATGCCACCGTCTCCTTCACGGGAGCCACCGTTGCGTTAGCGGCTTCGTTGGCCTTGATGGTGGCTTCGAGTTTGTCTGTCTGGAACTTGATGGTTTCATCCTCTATCTTCGAGAACAAAAGAGCGGGTTTGCCGAGTTGCTTGCCAGCAGGCAGCAGGTCGGTCTTGCCGAGGTCTTCCCAGTTCAGCGTCTCCATGCCTATCATCTCACGCAACTTTGCCGATGAAAACGGCAAAAACGGCTCGAAAGCAATCGCCAGATTGGCCGTGAGTTGGAGAGAGATGTAGATGATGGTCTTCACACGTTCGGGGTCGGTCTTGATGACTTTCCAGGGCTCCTCATCGGCAATGTACTTGTTGCCGATGCGAGCGAGATTCATCGCCTCTTTCTGTGCCTCGCGGAACTTGAAGCCCTCGATGAGCGCTTCCACGTTGTCCTTCACAGAGGCGAACTCGGCGAGCGTCGCCTTGTCGGTTTCGGTCAGTTCGCCACAAGTGGGCACGATTCCATCGTAGTATTTCTGGGTGAGTTGCAGAGCGCGGTTCACGAAGTTGCCATACACGGCTACCAGTTCGTTGTTGCAGCGTGCCTGAAAATCAGCCCACGTGAAGTCGTTATCCTTCGTTTCAGGAGCATTGGCCGTGAGCACATAGCGCAGTTCGTCCTGACGATTGGGCAACTCCTCCAGATACTCGTTGAGCCACACGGCATAGTTCTTGGAGGTGCTGATTTTGTTACCTTCCAGATTGAGGAACTCATTGCTGGGCACGTTGTCGGGCAAAATGTAGTCGCCGTGTGCCTTCAGCATCGACGGGAACACGATGCAATGGAAAACAATGTTATCTTTGCCGATGAAATGGACCAAACGGGTCTCCTCATCCTGCCACCACGTCTGCCAAGTACCCCACTTCTCAGGCTCTTTCTCGCAGAGTTCTTTGGTGTTGGAGATGTAGCCGATGGGCGCATCAAACCACACATAGAGCACTTTTCCCTCAGCGCCTTCCACGGGCACGGGAATGCCCCAATCAAGGTCGCGCGTGACAGCACGGGGCTTCAAGCCACCATCCAGCCACGATTTGCACTGGCCGTACACATTGCTGCGCCACTCCGGATGTCCCTTCAGAATCCAGTCTTCAAGCCATCCCTGATACTGGTCGAGGGGCAGATACCAATGTTTCGTCGCTTTCTTCACCAGCGGATTGCCATTGATGGCATTCACGGGGTTGATGAGTTCTTCTGGAGACAGCGTGGCGCCGCACTTCTCGCACTGGTCGCCGTATGCACCTTCCGCATGGCAACGTGGGCACTCGCCCTTGATGTTGCGGTCGGTCAGGAACTGCTTGGTCTCCTCATCGTAGAACTGCTCGGAGGTAATTTCCACAAACTTGCCCTCGTCGTAGAGTTTCTTGAAGAAATCTGCCGCAAACTGATGATGTGTCTTGCTGGTGGTGCGGCTATAGATGTCGAACGAGATGCCAAAATCAGCAAACGACTTCTTGATGATGCCATGATACCTGTCCACCACATCCTGCACGGTGCACCCTTCCTTCTTCGCACGGATGGTCACAGGCACACCATGCTCGTCGCTGCCACACACAAACATCACCTCACGTCCTTTCAGACGCAGGTATCTCGCATATATATCGGCAGGCACATACACGCCAGCCAAGTGGCCGATATGCACAGGGCCATTGGCGTATGGCAAAGCCGCCGTCACAGTCGTTCTCTTAAAATTCTTCTTTTCCATGTTGATATACAATTGCTAACAAATTGCAAAGTTACTGATTTATTTTGTGATAGCGGTGACGGGAGGGCGTTTTTTTGTCAGAATCCTCCTTTTTTCACCCGAATGACGAGGAAAACACTTGACAAGGAAGAAAAATTTTCGTACCTTTGCAACATGAAAAACAGCATGAGATGACACCCACCATCGTCATCAATTCCTTCTACGAATCGATCAATTCCTTCTACTTACTCATCAATTCCTTCTATGAATTCATCAATTCCAACAAGGAATCGATTGTGGCTACGCCGCTAAGGCAATGGAGGCTACGGCGTAGAGTCAGTGGAGGTTGCGGCACTCACGATGTCGAGTGTGTGGAAGGAACATCGAATAGTGTGTGGAAGGAAGATTGAAGAGGATGTGAAAGGAACATCGAAAAGGATGTGAAAGGAACGTTGAAGAGAAACTGGAAGGGGCGTTGAAGAGGATACGGAAGACCATCGGGAATGAAGCACAAAAAGAAAGGGGGGTCGGCAAATTCTGCCGCCCCCTTTTTTGGTTTATTATGTTATAAACTGGATGGATTAGAAAGTCCAACCGAGCTTCAGCATAGGCTCAACCTCAAACTTGATAGAGTTGTTGCTGGTCTTAGGATCAACCTTAACCCAGTTGCCTTCGTAATCCTGCGCATCATACTTGTTGTAGTTGTAGTGAGCGTAGTTGAAACCAATCTCAGTACCGATGTAGAGCTTCTTGTAAACATAGAAGTTGATACCAGTGAAGATGCCAGCACCGAAACTAGTGTAACCACCCTCAACCTTGTGGCCAGCATACTTGCGGCTACGAGTAGCGAAACCAGCCTCAACACCTGCGAAGAGGTCAATGCGGTCATAAGTCTTGAAGTGGTTCTCATAACCTACAGCGAAACCAAAGTCAGTCTGAGAGTTCTTAACATCGTTCTCCTTGCCAGAGTCAGAACCGAAGTTCAAATTTACACGGATAGCGTCCTTGTCAGTGAGGAAGTAAGAAGCATTGATACCAACGTTCTCAAACATCTCCTTGCCATCTTGACCGTTAGCGAAAGGACGGAAACTTACAGAAGTCTGGATGTCACCAGCCTCAGCTGTGTACTGTGCGTTTGCGGTTGTGAAACCGAGAACTGCGATAGCAGCGATCAAAAACTTTTTCATAATTTTCTCATTTTACAATTAGTTTTTCCTACTCTGTTATGAAGGTCATTCTGAGGTTTTCGGATTCCCCTCTTTTTGGATGACGCGGCAAAGATAAAGTCTTTTTCACATATCCTCCAACACTTTTTAACCGAAAACAACGGAAATGGATACTTTTTCATACATAAAGAACAATTTTATACCTATTTCTTCACTTTTTTTCACCTTTTTCATTAAAAAACACAATTTATGTTCCATGAAATGAAAAAGTTATGCTCTTGAAGGGTTTGAGATGAGGAAAAATACAAATAAATTTGGTTATTCTCTCACGAACTCGTACCTTTGCATGCTTTTAACATCGAAGTATGGGAGACAGCAACGAATACAAGTACCTGACAAAGATTGACTACCCAGCCGACCTGCGCCAGTTGAAGGTGGAAGAATTGCCCGCCGTGTGCGATGAACTGAGACGCGACATTATTGAGGAGTTGGCAATGAATCCCGGGCATCTGGCTTCGAGCCTCGGTGTGGTGGAATTGACGGTGGCATTGCATTACGTGTTCAATACACCTTACGACCGCATCGTGTGGGACGTGGGGCATCAGGCATACGGACATAAGATACTCACGGGGCGGCGCGACAAATTCTGCACCAACCGCAAACTGAACGGGCTGAAACCTTTTCCGCACCCCGACGAGAGCGAGTACGACACCTTCTGCTGCGGCCATGCCAGCAACTCCATCTCGGCAGCATTGGGCATGGCGGCTGCGGCCAAACTGAAGGGAGAAGACAGAAAGGTGGTGGCGGTGATTGGCGACGGTGCCATGAGCGGCGGATTGGCCTTCGAAGGCATCAACAACACAGCCAGCACACCCAACGACATGCTGATTGTGCTGAACGACAATAATATGTCCATCGACCAGAGCGTGGGCGGCATGCGGCAATACTTGCTGCAACTGACCACCAACACCACCTATAATAATATAAGGTATAAGATTTCACGGAAACTTTTCGGTTGGGGCATCTTGAACGAGAAACGCCGTAAAGGCATCATCCGCTTCAACAACAGCGTGAAATCGGTACTGACACGCCAGAAGAACATGTTTGAGGGAATGGACATCCGGTATTTCGGACCTGCTGCGGGCAACAACGTGGTGGAGTTGGTGCGCATCTTCCAAGCCATCAAGGACATGAAAGGCCCCAAACTGCTGCATATTCACACCACAAAGGGTTATGGCTATGCTCCCGCCGAAGAGGATGCCACCATCTGGCACGCGCCTGGAAAGTTTGATCCAGACACAGGTGAACGCATTGTGAACCACGACGACAAACCGCATCCACCAAAGTTTCAGGATGTGTTTGGCAAGACGCTCCTTGAACTGGCACAACAGAACCCGAAGATTGTAGGCGTAACACCCGCGATGCCAACAGGCTGTTCTATGAACATCATGATGAACGCGATGCCCAACCGCGTGTTTGATGTGGGCATCGCAGAAGGACATGCCGTGACCTTCTCGGGCGGCCTTGCCAAGGATGGCATGATGCCATTCTGCAACATCTACTCGTCGTTCATGCAACGTGCCTACGACAACATCATCCACGATGCTGCCACAATGCGCCTGAACATGGTGCTGTGTCTCGACCGCGCAGGATTGGTGGGCGAAGATGGGTCGACACATCATGGTGCTTTCGACCTGGCTTTCCTCCGCCCCATCCCCAATTTGACCATCTCCTCACCCATGAACGAACCAGAGTTGAGGAACCTGATGTATACGGCACAACTGCCAGACAAAGGCGTGTTCGTCATCCGCTATCCACGCGGACGCGGCAACACCATCGACTGGCATTGCGACCTCGAAGAACTGCCTGTGGGCAAAGGCCGAAAACTGAAAGACGGCAAGGACATCGCCGTATTGAGTCTTGGCCCGTTGGGCGTGGAGGCACAAAAGGCCATCGTCATCGCCGAACTGCAGTCGCTGAACGAACGGCCAGAAGCGCCGCTGGAAATCGCACACTACGACATGCGCTTCCTCAAACCTATCGACGAAGACATCCTGCACGAAGTGGGCAAGAAGTTCAAGAAGGTGGTGACGGTGGAAGACGGCATCATCACAGGAGGCCTTGGCAGCGCTGTGCTGGAGTTCTTTGCCGACCATGGATATAACGTGGAAGTGAAACGCATCGGCATCCCCAATCGGTTTGTGATGCACGGCACAGTGGCCGAACTTCGCAAACAATGCGGTATGGATGCAGAAGGAATAGCAAAGGTTTTGATATGAAAATAGTTATTGCAGGTGCAGGCGCCGTAGGCACACACTTGGCGCGAATGTTGTCAAACGACCATCAGGATGTCGTTCTCATCGATGCCGACGAGAACAAACTCCTCCGCTGGGGCAACGAATTGGACATCATGACACTGGTGCGTCAACCCACTTCTGTCAATGGAATGAGGGATGTCGAGGTGAATCATGCCGATCTTTTCATCGCCGTAACACCCAACGAGAGCGAAAACCTCGCCTGCGCCATGCTGGCCAAACAACTGGGTGCCCGACAGACAGTGGCACGCGTGGACAACTATGAATACATGAAGCCTGAGAACATCGAACTCTTCAAGAAAATGGGCATCGAGTCGCTCATCTATCCAGAACTGCTCGCAGCAGAAGACATCATGACCAGTTCACGATATAGTTGGGTGCGCCAGATGTGGGAGTTCAACAATGGTGAATTGCTTTTGTTGAGCGTGAAGATGCACGATGCACATCCTATTTATGAAAAGGAAATCAGCAACAAGAATAACCAACTCGTGGGTCACACCTTGAAGGAAATCGGTGTTACCTACGGCCACAACTTCCACGTGGTGGCCATCAAACGTGACGGCGAGACCATCTGTCCTCATGGCGACGAACAAATCTTGCCACGCGACCTCGTTTTCTTCATGACCACCAAAGAAAATCTGACTGAAATCCGCCATCTGACAGGAAAGGACGACTACCCAGCCGTGAAAAACAGCCTTCTTATCGGAGGTGGAAAACTGTCTGTACGAGCCTGCTGGAAATTGGAGACCATCCACGATAGTGTCAAGATTATCGAGCCCGACAAGAAACGGACGGAAGAGTTGCAATCGCTTGTCTCGCCTAAAACGATGATTCTGGAGGGAGAGGGATATGATGTGGACTTGTTGAACGACGAAGGTTACGGCAGTACCGAGGCCCTCATCGCCTTGACGGACAATGACCAGCAAAACATTCTGGCTTGCGTGGCCGCACGTCGCCGAGGCATCCACAAAACCATCGCGCAGGTGGAAAACCTCGATTATTTCGATATGGCCAACGACCTCGACATCGGCACCATCATCAACAAGAAGATGATTGCCGCCAGCCACATCTACCGCATGCTCCTGAAAGGCGACGTGGACAACGTGAAGATGCTGACCATCGGCAATGCCGACGTAGCCGAATTTGTAGTGAAGGCTGGTTCGCAAGTGACGAAGAAAAAGGTGATGGATTTGCGTTTCCCACGCGGCGTGAACATCGGTGGCATGTCGAGAGAAGGGAAATCCATGTTGGTGAACGGCTCCACACAGTTGCAGGCAGGCGACAAAGTGGTGGTCTTCTGCATTGACAACACGCTACGAAAATTGGACAAGTTCTTTAAATAAAGTTGAAAGGTGAAGGTTTAAAGGTGAAAGACCATGCGGCCAGTTGTTCCTCAATGAGCACACCGCATCAGTCCTCTCTCAACGCTAAACTTTAAACTCTAAACTTTACAAATAATATGGTCAACTGGCAACTGATAGCAAAGATTCTCGGCTTCCTCCTCTTCATCGAGGCGGGATTGATGATGTTGTGCCAAGTTGTCTGTTGGCTTTACGGCGAAGGCATACACGCTTTCATTCCACCCATCGCAGCGGCTCTTCTGCTAGGCATCGTTGGAGTCATTGTCGGTCGGAAGGCTGGCAAAAAAATGGGTAGAAAAGATGGCTACATCATTGTGTCTATCGTGTGGGTGCTCTTCACGCTGATAGGCATGTTCCCCTTCTTGCTCGACGGTCACGTGTCAGATGTTGCCAGCGCATTCTTCGAAACCATGTCGGGATTCACCAGCACTGGAGCCACAATTATTGACGACCTTGACTCTATGCCCAAGGGGCTGCTCTTTTGGCGCAGTTTGACGCAGTGGATTGGCGGTATCGGCATTGTTTTCTTCACCATCGCCATCTTGCCAGCCTTTGGTATGGGCGAAGTGAAACTCTTTGCAGCAGAGGCAACAGGACCGCTGCACGACAAAGTACATCCACGCATTTCGATGGCTGCCCGATGGATTGGCGGTGTGTATGTGATGCTCACCATTCTCTGTGTCGCCGCCTTGATGCTGTGCGGCATGAACGCCTTCGATGCCACGAACTACGCTTTATGCACTACGGCCACAGGAGGCTACGGCACCCACTCGGCTCTTCTTGGAGATTACTATAACTCGCCCGCCATTGAGTATGTGCTCATCTTCTTCATGTTTGTCTCGGGCATCAACTACACATTAATATATTATACCATCCTCAAGGGGAAACTGAAAAAATTCTTTGCTGATGCCGAATTGCGTGCCTATCTCATCATCGTGTTAGGCGCATCACTTATTTGTACCGTGTCATTGGCCTTAGGAGACCCCATGTATGATGTGGAGGCTTCTGTCCGCCATAGTCTCTTCACGGTTATCTCCCTTCAAACCACCACAGGACTTGCCACAGTCGATTACACCCTCTGGCCCGTACAACTCATGCCTGTGCTTCTCTTTGTCATGTTTGCAGGAGCCTGTTCAGGCAGCACCTGCGGTGGTTTCAAGTGTGTGCGCCTCAGCATCATCTATCGCGTCTTGAAGAATGAGTTCACCCATATTCTCCATCCACGCGCCATTACGCCTGTCCGCATGAACGGGAACATTGTGCCCAACTCCATCGTACAAACCCTGCTCGGGTTTGTGGCTCTCTTTGTCTGTTCCCTTTTTCTAGGAGCCTTTGTGTTGGCATTGAGTGGTGTTGATCCGAACGATGTGCATCCCAACTTCGACTACTACGAGGCCTTCGGTATTGCCATGTCAAGCATCAGCAATGTAGGGCCAGGCATGGGCTATTACGGCCCCGTGCACTCGTGGGCCATTCTATCGCCTTTGGCTAAGTATGTCTGCTCCTTCCTCATGCTCATCGGACGTTTGGAAATCTTCCCCATCATGCTTCTCTTCACCAGAAGTTTCTGGAAGAAGGGATAAACATTCTCCACCACAAAAAAAGGCTCGCAATTGCGAGCCTTTTTGCGCTTCAGGATGGGCTTGAACCAACGACCCCATGATTAACAGTCATGTGCTCTAACCAACTGAGCTACTGAAGCGTTTTCTTAAATGTGATGCAAAGGTAAGGCTATTTGTGGAAAGAACAAAATAAAAAGGCATTTTTTTGTGTCAACGGCATTGTTTGAGTTCCTCTTTCAGTTGTCCACGAGGAACTCCTAAAGCAATGGCTCTTTCAAAATCTTGCTTGGCCAGATGTTTCTTTCCCTCTTTCAAATAGATGTACGCTCTCGTGAGCACCATGTTCTTGTTCGTCGGTTCAAGGCTGATAGCCTTATCCAAGTCCATAATAGCCAATTCGGTCTGATTGGCCTCAGCCTCTATCTCAGCACGAACAGAATATAGTTCTGCCTTCTCCGGCCATTGCCCAATGAGTTGCGAAAGTCGAGCGATAGCCTCCTCGGGCTTATTCGCCTGCTGAAAAAGAATGGCCACACCCAACAATGCCGCATAGTTGTCGGGCTGAAGCGTGAGCAGCCGTTCATAGTCACTCTTTGCGTTCTGGAAGTCTAGACGTTTCTGATAAATGTAAGCACGATTGAGCAAGGCATCAACATTTGTCGGCTCAATGTCAAGGATTTTTCCATAATCAAAGATGGCCTTCGTATAGTTACCAAGGCTCATCAGAAGGCTGGCTCGTGCCTTGAGTATCGGAAGGTTAAGCGGAGCGATACCCAGTGCCATGTCATAACTGTCAAGGGCTTTCAAAGAATCTCCCATCACTTCCTGCACATGCGCTATATTGGCATACGTAAGGGCATTGCGAATATCATGGGGAGAAAGTCGGAGAGCCTGGCGGAAGAGAGCAATGGCCTCATCATACTGTTGGTTGTTGGCGGCAACAAGTCCCTTTCCGATGCAGTCTTCATAAGTCTGTCCTGCTGCTGGTAGCATCATGAGCCACATCAGCACACTAATAAGCAGCACGATATTTGTTTTCTTTTTCATCTTCGAGCATGGAAAGATAGGAGTTATAACGGCTTTCAGCGATATCATGACGTTCAACAGCCTCACGCACAGCGCAATGAGGCTCGTGAGTATGGGTACAGTTATTAAAACGACAATCAGCAGCAAAGTGGAAGATTTCCTTGAAATAATGGCTGACTTCTTCCCGCTTCATGTCAAAGGTGCCGAACCCTTTGATACCAGGAGTGTCAATGATGTATCCTCCATCTGTGTCCACTTCATACATTTCGGAGAAGGTGGTTGTGTGCTTACCCGTCTCATAAGCATCGCTAATTTCGCTGGTGCGGAGATGAAGATGAGGGAAAAGGGCATTGATGAGGGTTGATTTACCCACACCGCTGTTGCCTGAGAGGAGGGTTATCTTACCTTTCAGTTCGTGGCGCAAGGTCTCCACACCTTCACCTGTTGTGGCGGAAATACAGCGACAAGAATAGCCAACCGTCTCATAAAGATGGACAACCCCTTCGAGGTAACTCTTCCATTCCTCGTCGATCAGGTCAATCTTGTTGAAGATAAGGGTGACTGGTACACTGTAGGCCTCTGCGCTGGCCAAGAAGCGATCGATGAACTGGAGGGGGGTCTCTGGCTGCTTGATGGTAACAATAAGGAAGCACATATCGACATTGGCAGCGATAATGTGGGACTGTTTGGAGAGGTTGGTCGACTTGCGAATGATGTAATTCTTGCGGTCATCCATCTCAACGATTAGACCTTGTCTCGCCTGCTCTATATTCCCCTCCACTTCTTGGGGTGTGAAGGTGACACCGTCTCCAATAGCCACTGGATTTGTCGTACGGATACCACGGATGCGGAAGTTGCCTTTGACCTTACATTCAAAGACCTCTCCCGCATCCGATTTTACGGTGTAACTATAGCCCGTGTTTCTGATGACGAGTCCGTGCATCCTTGGGAATTCTTCTTCGGTTTGTTGCCCGAAGCATTACACTGTCATGATTTCCTTGTTCTTGGCTTCGAGCATGCCATCAATCTTCTTGATGTACTTGTCGTGTGCCTTCTGAACCTTGTCTTCGTAGTCTTTCTCCATATCCTCTGGCGTGCCTGTCTTGATGGACTTCTTCAGTTTCTCGATGGCATCGCGACGGGCATTGCGTACACTCACCTTGGCTGTTTCAGCCTCTTTCGAACACTGCTTAGTGAGATCCCTACGGCGTTCCTCTGTCAGTGCGGGGATGCCCAGACGAATGATTTCACCGTTGTTCTCAGGCATGATGCCGACAGATGAATCAATAATGGCTTTCTCAATAACGCGCAGCATGGACTTATCCCAAGGCTTGATGGTGATGCTGCGGGCATCGGGGGTGTTGAGCGATGCCACGTTGCTCAGCGGCACCATACTACCATAAGAGTCAACACGAACTTCATCAAGAATGTGCACATTGGCACGTCCTGCACGGATACGGCTGAGTGCCTCTTCGAGGTGCATGGCGGCAAACTCCATCTTTTCCTCAGCGTCTTCCAGATATTTCTTTACATCTTCCATAATTGTATGTATTTTAAGTATTAAAATTCTATGGTCATCTGTGTTTCTTCTGTCACTTTGTTGCCGTCGAAGAAGAAGTGACCCCGTTTGCCCTCCACATAGCGGTAAGGCGATTCAACTTTCTTGCTCTCCGCACGAAGGAATTGATAAACTTCTTTCCATGCCTCCTCGTAGGTGTGAGGCGTGTTGAAAAGTTTCGGCTCCATGTTGCAGATGCCCAGAACGATGTTGTTGATGCGCAGTCCCTCCTCACCTGCTTCCATGAGGATTGTCTGTAGATAAGGTTCGAACCAACGCATCGTCCATCAGAGAATTGTACATCCCTCGCAGGGTTTCAACTGCTTGAAAAAGTCGTTGCCCTTGTCGTCCACAAGGATGAAAGCAGGGAAGTCTTCCACCTCAATCTTCCAGATAGCCTCCATGCCAAGTTCTGGATATTCCACACACTCGATGCTCTTGATGCTCGACTGTGAAAGCACTGCAGCCACACCACCGATAGTGCCGAGATAGAAACCACCATGCTTCTTGCAAGCGTCGGTCACCTGCTGGGTGCGGTTACCCTTGGCTATCATCACGAGCGATGCGCCGTTGGCCTGGAACTCATCCACATAAGGATCCATGCGGTTAGCTGTAGTCGGGCCCATCGAGCCACAAGGATAACCCTCTGGTGTCTTGGCAGGACCTGCATAGAGAACAGGATAATCCTTAAAGTATTGTGGCATGCCCTCGCCAGCATCCAGACGGGCTTTCAGTTTCGCATGAGCGATATCACGTGCGACGATAATGGTGCCCTTCAGGTTTACACGAGTCGATACAGGATATTTAGTCAGTTCAGCACGTACAGCGTCAATGCCCTTATTCAGGTCAATCTCAATGCCCTTGCCACCTTCGCCTGGACGACGCAGTTCTTCTGGAATCAACTCTGCAGGGTTGCTATCCATCTTTTCCAACCAGATACCATCCCTGTTAATTTTTGCCTTGATATTGCGGTCGGCAGAGCAGGAAACGCCCATGCCAATTGGACAACTTGCGCCATGACGAGGCAGACGAATCACGCGAATGTCGTGTGCCAGATACTTACCGCCAAATTGTGCACCGAGACCAATCTTATATGCTTCTTTCAAGAGTTTCTCCTCCAAGTCCACGTCGCGGAATGCACGACCCGTCTCGTCACCCGTTGTAGGCAGTGAGTCATAGTATTTGATAGAGGCAAGTTTCACCGTCAGCAGGTTCTTCTCCGCCGAAGTGCCACCAATGACAAATGCAATATGGTAAGGAGGACAAGCCGCTGTGCCCAGATGCTTCATCTCTTCCACAAGGAAAGGAAGCAGTGTGCCCTCGTTCTGGATAGTTGCCTTTGTCATAGGATAGAAGTAGGTCTTGTTGGCAGAACCTCCGCCCTTTGCCACCATCACGAAACGATACTCAGCACCTTCCGTTGCCTCAATATCAATTTGTGCAGGAAGATTGCACTTCGTATTCACCTCGTCGTACATGTTCAGCGGAGCATTCTGGGAATAGCGCAGATTGTCCTGTGTAAAGGTATTAAACACACCCTTCGACAGCGCCTCCTCATCCTCGAAACCTGTCCAAATCTGCTGACCCTTCTCACCGTGGATAATGGCAGTACCTGTGTCTTGGCAGAAAGGCAAGATGCCCTTGGCAGCCGTTTCCGCATTGCGCAGGAACTGCAATGCCACATACTTGTCATTCTCACTTGCTTCAGGGTCTCGAAGTATCTTTGCCACCTGCAGGTTATGTTCACGGCGCAACATGAACTCTACATCGTGGAAGGCCTGCTGAGCCAACAAAGTGAGAGCCTCGGGAGAGACCTTCACGATTTCCTTACCCTCAAACTCGCTCACGGTTACGCCTTCTTTGGTCAACAGGCGGTATTCCGTTGTGTCCTGTCCCATCTGGAACATCGGTGCATACTTAAATTCTGGTGCTTGAGCCATAAATGTTAGACTTTTATTGGTTTGTTAGTGGTTATCAAGATGCAAAGGTAATGCAAATCAAACACAATACAAAATAAAAAGGACTTTTTATATTTCTGTAGCGGTGATGCAACCTACCTGACGACTTGTGTGAACACAGGAGTTTCTCCTTCCAACACTGTCACATAAACCTTCATTTCTGCGGCAGGAGGTGCTGGCTGATTGTCCTCACGAGGAAGATCAACAGCAGAGAACAAGTATTCAACGCCACCAGGGATGGTGCGAGACGCAACAGCCGAGGCCTTAGCATGAATCATGGGATAACCCTCTACGGCAGCATCAAAAATGGCTGCTTCATCCTCACTTGCAGGGTGCTGTTCAGGGAATGCTTCCAACTGGGTATACTCACCTTCTATGAAGCCACCCGCCTTCAAAAACTGTTCCACTTCCTTGGGTACAGCATCCATACGTGCTGCACGAACCCCATAACCTGGGAGAATTTCCGCATTGGGCTGTTTCTCAGCCAGATTCTTGACGCTGGACTCCAGGCCTCCACTACCAAAGGTACAGAAAGGCACGACTTTCTTGCCACTCAAATCCACCTTTTCCAGGAAGGCGGCAACGGGCGGCGCATAAGTGCCAAACCAGATGGGGTAGCCAATGAAGATAACGTCATACTTAGAAATGTCGGCGGCTATCGGATGAATGTCAGGAATGATTCCCTGCTCACGCTCCTGCCCACAACGTGCAATCGTTGCCTGAAAATCCCCATCGTATGGTTTCACAGGCACAATCGCTTCGATGTCAGCATTCAATCGGGTGGCAATCTCCTGAGCCACCGTCTTCGTGTTCGATGTCTGGGAATAGTAGAGAACCAGCAACTTGGGTGCCTCTTTCTGTGAACCACAGGAAATCGTGGTCATCAATGCGGCCACAATGGCCAACATCCATCTAATTTTTTTCATGACAAATAATATTTGGTTTCTATTCATATCGTCTCAATCCAGAAAATGATTGTCCGAAATTAGAGATAACTCGGAAAATTTGGTGACTTCGATGGAAAGTTGTACCTTTGCAGTCATCCCATTCATGATGCAAAGGTACAATTTTTTTGTGGTTTTGTCAAGAGTTGGGATGCAGAAAACAAGAAAAAGTTCCCTAAAAACCTCCTATCAATGATGAAAAAAATTGCACTTTTCATTCTTTGGGCATCAGGAATCCTCTTCGTACATGCCCAACTGCCACAAAAAGCCTTGTGGAAAGACACCGATGGTAACTTTATCAATGCCCATGCCGCTGGCATCATGAAGTACAAGAACACTTATTACTGGTATGGCGAGAATAAGGGTGGTTTCACCTCGCAAGACCCCACTTCACACATCGAGCGTGTCATCATGGGTGGCGTAAACTGCTACAGCAGCAAGGATTTGCTCACATGGAAGTTTGAGGGCGTAGTGCTGCCACCAGAACCTAACGACAGAAACAGCGACCTGCACCCCTCGAAGGTCATCGAGCGTCCGAAGGTCATCTACAACAAGAAGACGAAGCAGTTTGTCATGTGGGTGCATGCCGAAAGTGCTGACTACTCGAAGGCATGTGCCGGTGTGGCAGTGAGCGAGACACCCACAGGACCTTTCAAATATCTCGGCAGTTTCCGTCCCAACGGGGGCATGAGCCGTGACCAGACGCTTTTTGTCGATGACGATGGAACGGCCTACCAAATCTGCTCATCGGAAGAGAATCAGACGTTGCACATCAACCGCCTCACACCCGACTACTTGAAATGTGATGGCACCTACAAACGTGCCCTCATCGGCATGTCACGCGAAGCCCCTGCGGTGTTCAAGTACAAGGGCAAGTATTACCTCCTCTCCAGCGGTTGCACAGGGTGGGCTCCCAACAAAGCAGATATTGCCGTGGCCGACTCGTTAATGGGCGACTGGACTATGCTCGGCAACCCCTGTGTCAGCGAAGATGGCGATAAAACGTATATGGGACAGAGCACCTTTGTCCTGCCACTTAATGGTCGCTTCATCGCCCTTTTCGACGAGTGGCACCCCAGAAATCTCTCCGACAGCCGCTATTTCTGGCTACCCATCGAGATTGATGAGAAGACTGACCGCATGACCATCCCTTGGAAAGACGTATGGGAAGGAGCCAAACCTTAAATGGCTCCTTTTTTTTGCCCATATCTGCAAAAAGCCGTACCTTTGCAGCCAGAAAGCAACTACTATCACATCATCTATTATATGAATATGAAATCTCTACTCACAGCAGTCGTGCTGTTCATGGCTGGGCTAGGTGCCCATGCACAAGTTGACCCTAATTTCCACATCTATCTCTGTTTCGGACAGTCGAACATGGAGGGCAACGCCCAATGGGAGACCGTGGACAACCAGTATGTGGATAGCCGTTTCCAAATGTTGGCCACCACCAACTTCACCACCCCCAGTCGTACTGCTGGAAGGTGGTATAAAGCCATCTGCCCCATCGTCAGCCCTAATGGCAAATTGGGCATGGCCGACTACTTTGGACGCACGATGGTGGCAGCCATGCCTTCCGACGTGAAAATTGGGGTCATCGCCGTCGCGATGGGTGGCAGTCCTATTGAGATGTTTGACAAGGACAAGTATCAGCAGAAGATGACGGAGAACCCCACAGAATGGTGGGCTACTTTGGCCAATATGTATTATGGTGGCAACCCTTATGGACGCCTCATTGACATGGCCAAGAAAGCACAGGAAAAGGGTGTCATCAAAGGTATCCTGCTGCATCAGGGCTGCACCAATTGCGGAGACCCAAACTGGCCAAACATGGTGAAGAAAATCTACAACGACATGCTGACAGACCTGGACCTGCAGGCAGCCGACGTGCCCCTGTTCGTGGGTGAGACTGAGCGTCAGGACATGGGTGGAGGTTGTGAGTACCACAACACTGTCGTGGCCAAGGTGCCCGATGTGATTTCCACGGCTCATGTGGTCAGCAGCAAAAATGTCCCTGGCAATGGTGACGACCCTTGGCACTTTTCAGCCACAGGTTACCGCATCTTCGGCAAGCGCTACGCTGTGGAGGCTCTGAAGGTGATGGGGTGTGACGTGCGCAAGGACCCAGACTACACCCTGCCCAATAACCTGAAGAAATTTTTCACGCCCCAGAGTTTCGACGAAACCGTCATCACAGCCAAAGCCAACACTTTTGTGACCCTTCCCAAATTGCTGTGGTGCACCTTCAACGACGGACACCGTGAGGAGATGGATGTCGATGCTTTCAGCAGCACGGATTTAATGATGATGAATGGTAAAGCCAGAGCCGGCAAAAAAGGCACATCGGGCATCGTCACTGCCAAGGTGACTGATTTCCTCGGCGAAGAGCACTTGATACCTATCACCATAGAGGTGCCAGGTCCCTCGACAGACATCAAGGACGTTCACCCTGCAACGACGAAACAGAACACAAAAATCGTCTACGACTTGCAAGGACGCCAGATTGTGGTGAACAACGACCACCCTTTGAAGCGAGGATTCTACCTCATCAACGGCAAAAAAACCTTTGTGAAATAAGCCCCAATCCCTTTTATTCGGGGTTCTTTTTCAGCAAATAGCAGATGCTTTCTTTGAGAATCTTTGCACCAAGCAACCAAAGTGTACCTAGGTAAATGATGGCGGCAAGGAAGATGCGGGCAACCAGCAAAAGAATAAGATTCTCTATCCAACAAGTGGCGAAGCAGGTGATGACCATCGTGGCAGCAGCGACGAGAAGGAAGGGAAGGATATCTTTCAGCGCAGCAAGGAAGGGGTATCGGATTTCCTGATAAAGAAAACGATGCCAAATGCCTGTCCAGAGAATGACGATGGCCACATAGGCGACGACCATGAGGTCAATCGGGGATTGGAAGAAAGGAAGAAGAGAAGAAGGGAAGCAACTGTTCAGTGCATGTATCATCAAGATAGCACCAAGGATGGAGCAGCCTTGTGCTATGACGTTCCACATATACACATCGGACTTGCCACGCGAGATAATCAGGTTGAAATAGAGTGTGGCAATGGGAAGGAAGGCTCCACCGATGCAGAGAATTTGCATCAGATGGGCAGAGGGCAACCACTTCTCTTTAATAAGCACCACGATAAACTCAGGCGCCACGAGCGAAAGACCAAACATCACGGGGAAGGAGATGAAGCAAGTGAAGCGTAGCATCTTAGAAAAAGCACGTCTCAACCTTTCCAGGTCATCTCCCACTTGCACGAAGGTGGGTTGTGCCACTCCTTGCACCATACCTGTGATGGTGGATGCACCCATTGTGTTCCACTTGTTAGCCTGGGTGTAGGTTCCCACCTCCACCTTGGTGTAAATCTTGCCGAGCACGACGGAGAAGATGTTGTTATTAACCTGATTGAATATATTGGTAATGAGCATCTTGCAAGAGAACGGAAACATCTCGCGGATAGGAGAGAAAGTGAAGGAAAACGCTGGTCTCCATCCCGACAGTACCCAACTGAGAATACTAATCATGACGTTAAACGTTAGCGTCTGCGTGGCAAGACCCCAGTAAGCCATGTCATTGTAAGCCATGATGATGCCGACAATGCCAGAAACGAGCATGGAAGAAAGTCCCATGATAGCGAGTTCCCGTTGCTTTAGTTGCCGGAACAGAATGGCACGTGGCACAATGTTGAAGGAGGCAATGAAGAAACCAAGGAAGTAATAGCGGGACAAATCCGTAAGGATGGGCTCGTCGAAGAAGTCCGCGATGAAAGGCGCACAAAAGAAAAAGAGGATGTACAGCAGAAGAGACACGATGATGTTGAACCAGAAAACTGCGTTGTAGTCGTGATGAGTGGCATCACGCTTGTTGGTCAGCGCCGTGACAAACCCACTGTCTTGCAGGGAGGTGGCAACCAGCGTGAAGATGGTGAGCATGCCAATCAGACCATAATCCGACTGATCCAACTTACGTGCCAAGACGATGCCGAACACAGCGTTCAACACCTGCATGGCTCCGTTGTTCAAGGCTCCCCAAAAGAAGCCACGAGCCGTCTTTTCCTTCAGGTTAGTGGCAGACATTAGTTCCAAATTCGAACGTAGGTTCCATCAAATATAACTCTGTATTGGAAAAGCACCCTGGGCTTTTCATGGATGCATCCTTCCGGCACTTCCGGCGACATCTTCGGGTAGTTGAGATTATATTTGATTCCACATTTACTGTTGGGACATGTGGCAAACCCATCATCAGAAAGGACAAGACGGTAGTTTGCCCTGTTACAGCTCGGACAGGCCAAGTCATACACGACAAGTTCTTGGTCATAAGTGGTACCCACAATCAGCCCACCTAATCCATATTCAAAATATTTCTGCGTGGCATCAAGGTTGTAGGTGGTGGAACTGGAGGCACTTGTCATTACGATTTTAGACGAAGATTTTCGGAGGGTCATGTATTGTCCTATATTCCCTATGACAAGGTTGAGTTCCGCGTATTGCAAAGGGTTGAATAGACACTGCACTGGGTTCTCATTGGAGTATTTAGGGTCGTCAGAGCATGCTGTGAGCATCAGCAGCGAAAGGAGTAGGATGGAGAGTTTTTTCATCAGAACCATAGTTTGGAATCGTTAATGATATTGTCAATGCGCTGCATTTCTTCCCCACTGAACGTGAGGTTCTGGAGCGTGTCAAGATTGTTCTCCAACTGCGCCACCGACGAGGTGCCGATGATACAACTGGTTACACGTTCATCGCTAAGCACCCACGCGAGTGCCATCTGTGCGATGCTCTGTCCACGCTCCTCGGCAATGACGGCGAGTTTCTTCACAGCCTCCACACGTTCGGGCGTCACTTGGCTCTGCTGCAGGAAACCAGTGCTCCGGGCAGCACGGCTTCCCTCGGGAATGCCATTGTTGTACTTTCCCGTCAGCAAGCCCTGTGCAAGGGGTGAAAAGCAGATGATGCCACTGCCGTTGTCGGTGGCTATCTGGAAGTTGTTCATCTTGGCTTTCGGGTCGAACATCGAACAACGGTATTGGCTCAGCAGGCAAGGCACATGCGCCTCCTTCAGAATGTCGTAGCACCTTTGCTGCAATTCTGGCGGATACTTCGAGATGCCCACATAGAGTGCCTTTCCCTGATGCACCAAGTCAATGAGAGCCTGCATCGTCTCCTCGATGGGAGTCACCCCGTCGTAGCGGTGACTGTAGAAGATGTCGAAGTATTCCAAGCCCGTCCGCCTCAGGCTCTGGTCGCACGAAGCAATCAGGTTCTTCCTGCTGCTGTTGCCCCCATACACCCCCGGCCACATCTCATGCCCCGCCTTCGACGAGACAAACATCTCATCCCTGTGGCTTGCCAACTCATTCTTCAGAATTCTGCCGAAGTTCGTCTCTGCCGACCCAGGCACAGGCCCATAGTTGTTTGCCAAATCAAAATGACAGATGCCCGCATCAAATGCCCTCACCACCATCTGGGTGGCTACAGAGAAGTCATCCACGCTGCCAAAGTTGTGCCACAGGCCGAGACTCAGCACCGGGAGTTGCACTCCTGACCGTCCGCTGTATCTGTAAATCATATTCTTCTATTTGCTTTTTTCATCTTATGATGGTTTTTTATTCGTTGGCGGAAGAACCTCTATTTCGCTACTTTCGAGGGGTTTGATGTAGTCGGAGGCACGTTCAGATGAAACGACTGAACGACCGAGACGACGTTCCATGGTGTGGCGAGCATCACGGGCCACACCACCTCCTTCTTGGGCTATTCGGCGACTTTCGTCCATCGTTTGTGGGTTCGACTGTCGTGAATACTCGGTAGTGGCAACTTCGGCCAATGTGTTTAAAGCCAATTCGATATTTGTCATATTGTCGCGCAGGTTCTGTTTGGTTAGCCCCTTGTAACGTTTGTACTCCCCTGTGGTCATACCACTCCAAGCCTTTGTGAGCACGTTGGTGAGGATGGCAAAGTCTTTGGATTCGTGAATACCTGAGCGATGCCATTCGTCAGTCAGTTCCTTGCGCATCTCGATGGAACGCATGCGCTCGTTAATCCAGCGGTCACTATAGCCTTGACGGCGGTAATCTTCAACCGCCATTTGGAATGTCAGTTCTGGGTCTATCATCTGGTCAATACGTTGGGCACCAACCTCAGCGAGCCACCTTTTCACAGGCTCGGCTTTTTTCGACGGTATTGATTGGATAATGCGGAAAATACCTTCTAAATCAGCGGCTTGAGTCTTGTATATCTTCCCGTCGGCAGCCATCATGCGAGTAGGGGTACAAATTGTACCCCACCTGAAGTTGAGTTCTGTGTCACGTGCTCGCATCCGCTTGATATACTGCTTGACATCTGTACTGTCCGTCAGCACTTGCACAATATCCGCCACGGCGAAATAGTATTTTTCCTGTTCCGCATCCCACACAAGGCGCACCTTCTTGCCCTCGAAGAGTTGTATGGCAAAATTCTCGTCCATCATCTTGATGATTTACATCAGTAAACAATTGGTTGCAAAGTTACGACTAATCCTCTTATTCGCCAAATTTTCCACCGATAAACTCATTGCCCTGTGTGGTTTTACGGCATTGCCTCCGATGGCTTCGGGGCAAAGTCTCTGAAAGGGTGCTTTCACAGCCTCAAAAACGACATCGACGACGTCGGTTGACCGATGTCGTCGATGTCGGCAAACCGACGTCGTCGATGTCGGTTTGGAAAGTGTGGAAGAACCGTTCGGGTAGTCCTTCTTTTATGTCGGTAGGGTTTATTTCATTTGCTCCAACAGGTGTACCAGTTGGTCAAGGTCGCGGGCATCTATTTCCAGGTCCAGCAGATTACCTTCGCGGTTGAAGAGCTTGTAGGTGGGGAAACTGTGTACGTCGAGGTGTCGCTCGATGGCATTCTGCTGCAATGCAGGGAGGTTGTAGT
>JAEEGS010000021.1 GCA_016280445.1 Bacteroidaceae bacterium | reverse complement strand
TTATCGTTGGCTGGGCGGGGGTCATGGCGGGCACCCCATTTGTCGAAGCAGCCGCGCCAAAACGCAGAGCAGATGTTACGGGCATTGGGACGGAGTTCGCCGAGACGACGGAACACGTCGTTGATGTTGGCGCCTGTGCCGAAGTTCATCATCCACGTGAGTTCGTCGAGGCCGTTCTTCTCGAAGTTGGAAGACCAGTCGCACTGGAAAAGCGCCAATTCCTTGCCGTAGATGCCACGCAGACAGTCGCGAATCTCAGACACGTATGGCTTGTCCTCGCCGTAAGAGCCGTACTCGTTTTCCACCTGCACCATGATGATGGGGCCGCCTTTCTGAATGGTCAAACCAGCCAGTTGCTCGCCCACCTTCTGTTCGAATATCTTCACGCGTTCCATAAAATAAGGATCGCGCTCGCGCAGGCGGATGTCCTTCTTCTTCAGCAGCCACCAAGGCAGACCACCCATCTCCCATTCGGCACAAACGTAGGGGCCTGGACGCACGATGACGTACATGCCGTTCTTCTGTGCCAAACGACAAAATTCTGCCACATCGTTGTTGCCCGTGAAGTCGAATTGTCCCTCACGCTGCTCGTGGATGTTCCAGAAAATGTAGATGCATACGGTGTTCATGCCCAATGCTTTACACATTTTAATTCGATGATCCCAATAAGCCTTTGGAATACGTGGGTAGTGAATCTCGGCTGCCTTCACGATGAAAGGCTTTCCGTTGAGCATGAACGAACCTTCGCCTGCCTCGAATGTTCCCTTGGCCTTCTGAGCGAAAGCGGGTGTTGCCATCATCAAGGCAACTACCAGGGAGAGAAAACATAGGATTTTCTTCATTGTATAAATAGGTTTATGATTAGATTCTTTCTACAAAGGTATAGTATCTTTCTTTCTTCTGCAAACTTTTTGATTGAAATCTTGTGATACAATAAAAATTGTCATACCTTTGTCAGAGAAACGTTAATTATTTCTATCTTTTCCTATCATGTCTATTTGGATTATCTTTAAGTTGCTGGGTTCGCTGGCGCTGCTCATGTTTGGTATGAAAGCCATGAGCGAAGCCCTCCAGAAGATGGCAGGTCCGCAACTGCGCCATGTGTTGGGCGCCATGACCACCAACCGTTTCACAGGTATGCTGACGGGTACGGTGGTCACTGCTTCAGTGCAATCTTCCACTGCCACGACGGTGATGACGGTTTCGTTTGTCAATGCAGGTTTGCTCACGTTGGCACAAGCCATCTCAGTCATTATGGGTGCCAACATCGGTACGACGCTGACGGCGTGGATTATGGCGGTGGGCACATCGGGCAGCGAAGTCTCTCCGTTCGACATCAGCATCGTGTCCTATATTGGTTTCTTCATCGGAATTGTGCTCATCTACATGAAGAAGCATCGGTATATTGGTGATTTCCTCTTTGGCATCGGCCTGTTGTTGTTGGGTTTGACCACCTTGAAGGCCACGGGCATGTCGATGGACTTGGCCAACAATGAGGCCGTCACCTCATTCTTCAAGTCGTTTGACCCCGACTCTTTCCTGACGACACTTGTTTTCCTGCTGCTGGGCGGTGTCATGACCTTCTGTGTGCAGTCGTCGGCAGCCGTGATGGCCATCACGATGTTGCTGTGTTCCACAGGCGCCATGCCTATCTATCAGGGTATCGCCTTGGTGCTGGGTGAGAATATCGGAACAACCATCACGTCAAACCTTGCCGCCCTGTCGGCTAACACGCAAGCCCGTCGTGCCGCACTTGCCCACATGTTCTTCAATGTGTTTGGCGTGCTGTGGATTCTGTTTGTCTTCCGCTATTTCATCGACATGGTGTGCGGATGGGTTGGCTATGATGTGGAGATGACGAAAGGAGGTGCCAGCAGTGCCGCATTCCTTGCCAACGCTGCCAAGTTGAACTTTGTACTGGCAGCGTTCCATACAACGTTCAATGTGGTCAACACGATGATTCTCATCTGGTTCATTCCTCAGATTGAGAAGTTTGTATGCTGGGTCATCAAGCCAAAGAAGGTGGACGAGGAAGAAGATTTCCGTTTGCATTTCATCACGGCGGGCTTCATGAAAACACCCGAACTCTCGGTGTTCGAGGCACAGAAGGAAATCCAGGCCTTTTCAGACCGAATGCAGCGTATGTTCGGTATGGTTCGTGAATTGCTCGTGCTCTCCAGTTCTACCACTACCACCAAGAGGGGAGGGTCGCAAAACAAGGATTTCAGCGCACTCTTCTCGCGTATTGAGAAGTATGAGGACATCTCGGACAACATGGAATTGGAGATTGCCAAATATCTTGACCAAGTCAGTGACGCTCACCTGTCTGACGAGACGAAGGCGAAGATTCGTGCCATGTTGCGTGAAATCTCCGAACTGGAGAGCATCGGTGACTCCTGCTACAATCTCGCCCGCACCATTAATCGCAAGTACAACGGCAAGCAGGACCACTTCGACGAGCAGCAATATGACAACATTTACCAGATGATGGATCTCACCGATACGGCACTTTCCCAGATGAATGCGCTGATGAGTGGTCGCAAAGAGGCGTTCGACGTGAACCGCACGTTCAACACTGAGAACGAAATCAATAATTTCCGCAACCAACTCAAGTCGCAGAACATCTATGATGTGAACAACCACAAGTACACCTATGCGGTCGGCACCATCTATATGGACATCATCAACGAGTGCGAGAAACTCGGCGACTATGTGGTCAACGTGGTTGAGGCACGTATGGGTACACGTTTGAAGGGGGCTTGACATGACCGACAAAAAGAGAGCGGGTTGCATCCGATGGGGTGCAACCCGCTCTCTCTGTTGGGTCAGTTCCGTAGCCTCTTTGGCGGTGTGACTCACACCGGTAGGGTCGGTCTGAGTCACACCGGGGGTGCCGGTCTGAGTCACACCGTTTTTGTGGTAGTGGAAGGAGGGTGTTGGAGGTCAGCCTATTGCTCTTCCAGCAGGTCTGGGCGTAAGGCTTTGGTGCGTGCTAAAGCCTGCTCATATTCCCATTCCCTGATTTTCGCCTCATGCCCCGAGAGCAGAATCTCGGGCACGCTCCATGTCTCGTCGGGATTGGACACAGGGTGATACTCCGCCGGACGTGTATATACCGGTGGCTCGAGCAGATTGTCCTGGAACGAGTCGGAGAGCGCACTTTCCACATCGCCGATGACACCGGGAATGACCCGCACGATGGAGTCGGCCATCACCGCGGCTGCCAGTTCGCCGCCAGTCAGCACATAGTCGCCGATGCTGACCTCGCGGGTGATGAGATGCTCGCGGATGCGGTAGTCGATGCCCTTGTAGTGGCCGCAGATGATGATGATGTTCTCCTTCAGCGACAGTTCGTTCGCCATCGGTTGGTCGAACTTCTCTCCGTCGGGAGCCGTGAAGATGATTTCATCGTAGTTGCGCTCGGCCTTCAGTGCCGAGATGCAGGCATCCAGCGGTTGGCATTGAATCAGCATGCCGGCCGCTCCGCCAAAGGGGTAGTCGTCCACACGGCGATGCTTGTCTGTCGTGTAGTCCCTGAGGTTATGTACATGTATCTCTGCCAGTCCTTTCTTTTGTGCCCGTCCGAGGATGCTCTCTTGGGTGAACGGTTCTATCAGTTCGGGCAGTACGGTGATGATGTCGATTCGCATGGCGAAGAATGTGAGTTATGAGTTAGGAACTAAATTATCAATTATCAATAGTCAATTATCAATTATCGATGATCGCTTAAAACGTCATTCGCACCTTGAAGCGGATGCCCCACTTGTTGGTGTTGGGGTTGTTGAGATAGGTGATGCGTCGCACATAGTCAATCTCGATGAGTTTGAAGATGTTGTGGATGCCCACTCGCCACTCCGCATAGGGCTTGCGCTCGTTCATGCGGACCGTATTCTGCTCGTAACTTCCGTCAGCATGGAAATGTCCGGGGAAGTAGAAGAGGTCGGAGTCGGTGTAGTTGAGTGTGGCAGGGTTGTTCTTGTCGGTCAACTGCCCCCAGAGCACATTGATACCGATGCACTCGCGCCACTTGAGCCGCTTGAGCAGTGGAATGCGGTTGAAGAGCCATCCGTTCAGGTCCCATTCGGAGATGAGGGAGGCATAGCGGTCGTTGAGAAACTCCAAGTTGGAGATGAGATAGAAAGTGTTGTCCTCGATGATGTAGGAGGTGTTGGCTGCCGGATGGATGAGGAGCGGGAAGGGCACTTTGTTCCATTGTACACCTGCCTTCACAGTGGCATCGAACTTTCCGAACTGCCCCAGCCAGAAGCGTTTATACACTCCCAACTCGGTCACATTGTAGTTGTATTGCCCACCCAGGAATCCGTTGATTCCGCGTGTGTAATTGAACGAGAGGATGGGGGCATCGTGGTTCACTTTCACGCGGCGCTGTTTGGTGTTGATGTAGGTGACGTGTGGCTCGTACGAAATGCCCACCTTGAACTCGGAGGTGGTGATGCCTGACACCCATTTTGAGGGGTCGTTGACAGGTTTGCCCACACCGTCCAGTCGCTGGTAGAAGAGTGCATCGACTGGGTGATTGCGCGTGCTGGTGTATTGCGCGTTGATCTTGATGCCTTCCTCAAACTCGCGTGTGTAGTCGATGTGCAGTTCGCGGGTGTGGTGGTATTGGTCGACCTTCGTGGCATGGAGAGCGACGAACATGTTGTCCTTGTCGGTCGGCACAAACTTGTCAAACGGCGAAATGATGTCGTCCCACCAGTAGACGGACAGGTTGTGCTGCGGAAACTCGCGGGGCAGATAGGCTTTCTTGTTGAAGGCATAGGTGAGTTGCCCTTTCCAATAGACGTTGCGGGTCTTCGTTCCATAAGCCACATAGCCATTGGCAAAGAGGTGAGGGGAGAGGTTGGCGGTGGTGAGTGCCGATGCGCGGAATCGGAGCCCGTCGTAGTGGTTGGCCGTGATGATGGTGTTCACAGGGCCGATGTCCACATAGTTGGGATGGAGCGAGTCGCCTGTCTCCACGAAGTTCTCCACCAATGCCCTGAATCCGAAGAGCACATACTTGAAGCCCTTGATGTGTGTGAGACGGTCGAGGAAACTGTCCATCTTCCCCTCCGATTTGGTGAGTTCCACTTGGCGGTACTCCTTCCAGAAGGATTCGTCCTGCATAGAGGCATCGGGTTCTCTCAGGGTGTTGCCTCTGATGTTTTTGAAGAGGGAACGCGGAATCGGTTCGAAACTCACATTGTTCAGACGGGTCACCCGTTGCACCTGGAACTTTCCGAGCCACTTTGTCAGTTGCAGTTCCACCAGCATGTCGTTGGTGGCGGCGATGCGGTCGCCCGTCTCCAGTTGGACAAAGTCTTGGGCAATCACCATGTTCTCCACAAAGTTCACGTCGCTGCGACGCGGAATGGTCAGTTCGACTCGTCGCACCTGATAGGTGGAGTCGGGGTCGAGCAGGATGAACAGATGACCTGAGAAGCCGAAGTCCTGCTGATTGTTGGGCAGGAAACCGACATCCACCACTTTGTCCTTGTCGAAGTAGAGGGTGTCTTGCAGGTAGTAGCGGTAGAACGAGATGGCACCGTCGGCAATGGGCGACTTGAAGGGATACTGCAACAGGCGGCACTCGTTCTCGTAGATGTCCACATCGGTGAAGACATCCTTCAGCGTGGTGGTCAGGATTTCGCCCGTGTTCACCAGTTCGGTCACACCCTTATTGCTTTCGCCCTTGATGACTTGCTTCTCCGACTTCGGGTCTTTACGGTAGTAGATTTCGGAGAGGGTTTCGTCCACCGTGAGTGGCAGAATCAGTTTGCCCGTCTGGGGCGATGTCTCCACGTGGTCTTTCAAGAAGGCGAAACGCTTGTACTCGCCTTCCTCAAACACTTTGTCGCTCACCTCGTTGAGCGAGAAGGTCATCTTCTCATATTTTGTGTAGGTGTAGAAATCCTTGGAGCGGAGGTCACTCTGTTTCTTGTTGGCAATCACCTTCCTCATCAGTTCCACCGCCGGATTGTTCTTGCGGCTGTAGCGCTTCCTCTTGGCAGACACCGTTACGCCTGTCAGCGTTTGGGCATCGGGCACCAGTTTGATGACGAGGTTTTTGTTCTGGCCAAAGTCTTTCAGTTTCACCTTCTGTGTCTGATAGCCCATGGACGAGATGCTCAGTTCTTTCCAGAGGCTATCCTCCTTGATGACGAATTGCCCATTCTCGTCGGTTAGGTCGCCCACGTTCTTCCCCTCATAATAGACATTCACATAGTCGAGCACCTCGCGGGTCTTGCTGTCGATGACTTTTCCAGTCACCTGCGCTTTGGCACCAACCGTTGCGAGGATGCTGATGAGGAATATGAGTATCTGTCGTTTCGTCATTGTCTTCTTTTCTGTTGAATCATGATTGGGCTGCCCGATGTCTCTCAGAGCACCGCAGGCAAGTCCGCAATGTTATGGATGATGTGTGTCGGAACCGACTCGTCCACTTCCTCGTCACCCCATCCGACGCCTTTCACCCACACCGTCTGACAACCAATCTTGGTGGCAGGCACAATGTCTTTGGAAAAACTGTCGCCCACGACGAGGATGTCGTTGGCTGGCAGTTCCGTCGCCGTCTTTCCCGTGTATGCTCTCAGCGCATCAACTCCCAACTGGAAAATCTGCGGGTCGGGCTTGCGAACACCCACCACGGCACTCTCCACAATGTGCTTGAAGAACTCCAGACGGAAATCCTTCAAGATGGTCTCGATGTTGCCGTAGAAGTTGCTGACCAGCACCAGCGGATACTTCTCCGCCAGTGCCGAGATGACGGGTCGGCTCACTTCCAGCACTTTCAACACATACTCGTAGCAGTAAGTCGCTACCGCGTCACTCTTCTCCTTCCTTTCGGCTTCGCACACTTGCCAGATGCCTCTCTCCACCAAGTCTTTTGTCTCGATGTCACACTTGATGGTGAGCAGGTTCAGAAAGTTGTGCTCCGGACGGATGTAGGGATGCTTGGCCAGTGCCCGCTCAGCGGCCACATAACTTTGGCGGAACTCTTCCTTGCTCACAGGAATGCCCGTGTGCTGATAGCCCTCCCAAAGCACCTCGCTCCAGTGTGTGGAGTTGGTGTCGATGGTGCCTCCGTAGTCAAATATGATGCCTTGAATCACGATGTTGTTTGCAGGTGAAATGGTTTATAATTGGTTGGATAACTCTCGGCAGAACTTCTCATGCGTGTGGCGCATATAGAGGTAGAGCCAGGTCAATAGCGTCAACTCCACCACCAGATAGAGCCACGGAAGGTCGAGCAGACACGACACATAGAAGGTGATGGCGCGGGTGTTGAACGTCAGGATGTTGGCCCACTTCATCATCGGCAAACTCCGTCTCCTGAACTCATCCCGAAACGTCTGCGGAATGTTTTCCGTCGTGCCATACTTTTCCTTGAGTTTCTGCTTGAGCCGCTGGAATTGGGGCGTCTGCTTCTCCTGTCCCTTCGTGTAGTTGATGTAGGTGAGCAGGAAAAGTTTGTAGATGACGTTTCCCTTCCAGGGGGTCTCCTTGTAGATTTGTTTTTGTTGCACGGAAGAGTCCAGTTCGCTACCTGCCTTGCCATTCAGGAAGAAGAGGTGAATCTGGCGGTAGTAGTCGGAAAGTCCGCACTGACGGGCGTGGAAGCCTATGCCCGACACCCAGATGGCCACATAGAAGATGCTGTCGGCGATGAGCGTGTTGCGTTCGTTGTTCTCGATGCCCAACCATGCAAACTCCGCATCGTGGTACTGATAGAAGCGGAAGAACAGCGAGTGATAGAGGAAAGAGAACCACACATCTCCTGCCGCACCGTCGAGGATGCGTCCCAACTGCGTCTTCTTCCCCGTCATGCGCGCCAGTTGCCCGTCAGCACTGTCGTAGAAGTTCGCCCATGCCAGCAGCAGCACACCCACGATGTTGAGGATGAGCCCTTCCGTGCCTGCCATGCGCCAACTGCCGAAAGTGAAGAAATAGGCTGCCGCCACCCCGATGAAGATGGAGAGCACCGTCACCGTGTTGGGATGCACATCAAAATAATTGAACAGGCGTGCCCACTGGTAGCCGATGGGGCGTGTCCACACCACATCCAGCCACTCTTCCGTGTCGCCCGATTTGAAAGTCTGTTGTAATTGTTCCTTATTCATTGTCTGTGATTCTTCAATTGGCTATGCCGAACTAAAGGTTATCCGATTGATCAATTCTTTGAGCGATTGCTTTTGCCGCTTCCTCTCGACAACTGGAGAAACTGGGAAAGTCGTTGAAGTCGATGAACCAGAACCCTCCCTTCTCGTCGATGATGACATCGCCGCCGTAGATGGGTACATGGAGCCGTTTCGCCACCATGTCGGCATACCGCTTGATGCGTTGGGCATCGAACGGAAAACCCTTCTCCTTGCCATTCACGGCCTCTAGCCCGAACTTGGAATGTCCTTTGCTGGCATAGTTCCATCGGAAAAAGTCTGTACCTTCCACACCATAGAATTTCACGAGGTCGCCCTCTTGGTGCTCCTGCACCATCCAAAGCGACACATCCCGTTCTTCCAGATGTCTGAAAGCCGCGTCGAACGATTCCTTTGTTGGACAGAACACTGTGTCTTCAGCCACTGTGGCACTGCCTTCACAGTTTTTCAGCCACAGCGGTTTGACAATCTCATCTTTGCTCCCTGCCGAACAGAACAGCACGTTGCGGTGTTCGCCCACCAGAAACTCTGGTTGAGGGACGCCCTCTTCCAGCATCAGCGTCGCCACCTTCGCCTTGTTCGTGCAGGTCAGGATGCCGTTGATGCTGTTGATGAACTTCTGCTGCGTTGCTGTGTCCGTCTCCTTTTCCAGCATAACCAGCGAGAACACATCCCTTGCCATTGTCACCACACGCTCGTAGGGTGTATAGTCGAACCCCACCATCTCGTTTTCGCCGATGCACGAAACGATATGCCCCATGCCTCGCAGTTCGTCTGCCACCGCCGTGAAGATGGCGGCATCATTTCCTGCCAAGTTGGGCGAATATTCTGTACCTCTGCTGATGCCTAGAATTCTCATGCTGACGTTGATTGATGGGGTTGATTTGCTGGTGTTTCAAGAACGGGAACATGATTGCCCACTTTCATGAGGAGCAGCCCAATGGCTGTCCAGACGAGTTCGCGGACACGGCAGATGATGCTGACGAACATGCCGATGTCGGCAGTCATGCCCATCTGTGCCACGGACATGGCGAAACCTCCTTCGCGGCCTCCCAACTGGAGGGGCATGAAGAAAAGGAGATTGGCGAAGAGGCTGGTGAAGGACAATATCAGGAAGGCATACACAAAACTGAGCCCACCGCCTGTACCTGCTTCGAAAAGCAGCAGCATGAAATAGATTTCAAAACTCTGGAGGACGCGCCCGATGTATTCAAGTGCAAAACTGGCATAGAAACTCTTCTTGTTCTGCGACTGGAGTTCGGAGATTTGGCGGTCAATCTTCTGCAAGTCTTCGTGATGATTTTCCGCAAAGTTCCTTGACCAGTTCTTTAGCCCTGGAATATGACTCAGAAAACGAATGAGTTTCACCACCATTCCGTTCTTGTAGCCGCGGATGAAAAGGTAGATGCCCGCACCACAAAAGGCGGCCATGAAGAGGAGCACGATGCCCATGCCGGTGTCGAGGGGAAGGAATCCGCACCAGACGAGCACCAGATAGACAGCAATGCTGCTGGTCCAAAACCAAAAGTGGGAGAAGATGTGCATCATGGCAAAGAGCAACACGCTGGAGGTGGCTCGTTGGGTGCCGATGTAGGGCTTCAACTCCATGATTTTATAAGGCTCTCCACCCATCAACCCTGCAGGGGTGGCATAGTTGAGGGCAAACCCGGTGATGGTGAGTTTGAGAATTTTCCAGAAGGGAATGGGGCAGGGGCCTGAACCGCGTATGATGATGCGCCACGTCCATGCGTTCATGAGGTAGAGGAATATCCAAATCCCGAGGATGGCAATGAGCCAATAGCCAGCATGGCAGATGTCTGCCCAGAGTTGGGCAAACGACACCTTGAACGTGAACAGCATCACGATGACGGCGATGAGTCCGAAGGTGAAGAAGATGTTTCGGGTTTTGTTCTTCAATCCGCGTCTGTCTCTTGGTCGAGTTTCAGTTTGTCGGAGTCGTCACGCTTCTCAAAATATTGTTTCTTGAGCGGATTCTTATGCTCATTCTCGAAACGGGCACGGTTCCGAACAGCGTCGATGGCGGTGTAGATGGCTTGTCGGAACGGCTGCTCATCTTCAAGCATGCTCTTGCCGGCAATGCTGTAGTTGACATTGATGGCTGGTGCTGTGCGCAGAACGGACAGGCCTGCCGTGTAGTTGACGCCTTCGTAGAGGGACAGGGCCTTAAAGGCTGAAACACCTTGGTCATAGTACATGGCGAGGATGCCATCGAAGTGGGTGTGGTTGCCTGTGCCAAAGAACTCTTCGGCAGCGTAAGGACCCATGCAACGCACGCCACGCTTGAAGAGTTCGTCGATGACGGGGCTGATGATTTCGGCCTCTTCCTTCCCGTTGGCTTGCGGATTGAGCGCCAGCACGGCAATGCGTGGGTTGTCGATGAAGAAGTCGCGCTTCAGCGTGTTGTGGAGGATGACGAGCCGTTCGGCAATGGTCTCTTTTGTGACGTTGGCAGGAATGTCTGCCACAGGCATCTTGTCGGTGGCCAATGCGATGCGGAGGTTACCGGAGATGAAGATTTTGAGGGCTTTGGCACCGTCGCCGACGACTTGTTCAATGTAACGCGTTTGTCCCGTGAAGGGTTCTCCATTCTCCATGCGGATGGTGCTGTTGTTGAGCGGTGAGGTGACAAGTGCGGCAATCTTGCCTTCTTTCAGGTCGGCGAGTGCCCTGTCCAGTGCGGTGAGTGCTGCCTGTCCGGCACTTTCGGTAGCTTGTCCAAACTCTATCTTGTGCTCCTCTTCGCCAAAGCAGTTAATCATGCTGACCATGCCTTCTTTGGCTTGTTCAGCATCGTCGATGACCACAAAACTGGTTTGGTTGCCCAGGGCTTTGCGGTGGTAGGTGGCCACTTTGGGGGAACCATAGATGATAGGCGTGCAGATGGTCGCCATTTCCTCTGTTTCAAAAGTGTTGAGTATCAGTTCGTAACCAATACCGTTAATATCTCCTTGTGTGATACCTATTTTAATCTTTTCCATTTTCTTCTTCAACTTTAGGTGTTTCTAATGTATAGAGTGCTGCTTCGAGTCGTCGCAGCATGGTACGTTTCATCTTATCGGGAGCATAGACGAATCCTTCGACCACAATGACGCGTCCGTTCTTCTCGTCGATTCGGGAGTGGCTGATAAAGGGACCGCCCATCGCGTCGTTACGCATCTCCCAGAGACCACGTGCTTCCATCGCAAACTGACCGTTCACGCTGATGTTCTTTGTCCAAACAAACTCGGGGTTTGTCTGCATCCACTGATTAGGTTTGCCTCCAGGGATGTTGCGTTTCATGATGGTGTCGCGCAGGGCGATGTAGGGTTTCTTGGTGAACATCTTTTCGCTGACGTATGGCAGGGAGTAGATGCAGATGTTCTGGATGGAGGAAAGCCCGTCGTCGCTTGCCCAGATGAAGTCTTCGCCCACTTTCATCTTTTTGATGTCCACAGGAATGTAGAACTCGCAGTCGAACATTTCCTTCACTTGCTTGGCAAACTTCATGTTGTGCTCGAAGTAGAGGTCGTTGGCCTCGCGGTTGATTTCTTCGCTGGTGATGAGGCTCTCGATGCCCTTTGTGTGTTCGGTGATGTAGACAGACGCTTCGAACTGGTTGGGTGCATGCAGGGTCATCACCATCTGCGGAGTGGAGTGCACGTCCTTCTCCACAATCATCTTCGCCTTGGTGTATTCCTTGCCAATCTCGATGCGGAAGATGTTGCGGAACAGGTTGGTGATGTTGTCGTAGTGCTTTTCCGTGATGTGGCTCTTGTGGAATTGAGGCTCATCTTGCGGAAGTCCTCGCAGTGGCTTGTCGAGAATGGCTTGGATGGCTTTGCCTGCATAACCATTCCACACGCTGTCGTCGGCCACCACCATCACCTCGTATGGATTGCCCGAGGAGACAGGAGTGAGCAAACTGGCGCTTCTGCGTCGGCGTCCGTTCTTTGTCGGCTCATCGCATGCAGAGAAAACGCAGGCGACGAGTAAAAATATGGCGATAATTCTAAACTTCATATACTGTACGATTTGATGATAAAAGTCCGCATGCTGCCCAGATGTCTTGTCCTCTCGATGCGCGGATGGTGGTGATGATGCCGTGGTTGTTCAGATAGTCGCGGAAATGCTCCATCGTCTCCATCTTCACTTCGTTGAGTGGCACATCGGGCACCCGATGCCAGCGGATGAGGTTCACGCGACAAAAGAGTTCGCGCAGGAGTTTGGTCAGTTCTTTGGCATGGAGCGGTGAGTCGTTGGTGCCGCCAAACATCGTGTACTCGAACGTGATGCGTCGTTGATGGCTCCAGTCATATTCCCGCAACATCTCGATGAGGTCGGCAATAGGGAACTGCTTTTCGGCAGGCATCAGTTGCAGACGTTGCTCATGAATGGGCGAGTGGAGCGACACGGCGATGTGGCACTCGGTTTCGTCGAGCAATCGGCGCATGTTCTTCTTCAGTCCTACCGTCGAGATGGTGATGCGTCGGGGACTCCATGCCCAACCGTACTCGGCCGTCAGAATCTCCGTTGCCTTCAGCACGTTGTCGAAGTTGTCGAGCGGTTCGCCCTGTCCCATGAAGACAATGTTGCTCAGCGGTGTTCCGCCTTCTTCGGCCATGAGTTGGTCGACGGTGTAGATTTGGTTGAGGATGTCCGTCACCGTCAAGTCACCTTGCCATCCCTGCTTGCCTGTCTGACAGAACAGGCAGTTCATCTTGCATCCCACTTGGCAACTCACACACAGGGTGGCACGGTCGCCCTCAGGGATGTATACTGTCTCCACAAACTTCCCGCTTTCCGTCGGGAAGAGGTACTTCACTGTGCCGTCCTTGCTCTTGCAGGTTTCGACAGGAGGCATGCACCCCACACAAAACGAAGCGTCCAACTTCTCGCGGTTGGCCTTTGAGAGGTTGGTCATTTCGTCGATGCTGTGCACATGCTTGCCATAAATCCACTGCGCCATTTGCTTGGCGGTGAATTTAGGCATGGAGAGTTGCAGGCACACGTCCTGCAACTCTTCCAATGTCATACCTAAAAGGGGAGACTTAGTCATTTACAATTTGACGATTTGCAATGTACAATTTTTCCCGCAGGCTTACTGGCCGAATGGTGAAAATCGCCCAGCGCGTGGGCTGATCACCATGCAAAGAGTGGGTAGTTCTTCATGGTCTCGTTCACCTCGCCACGTACCTTTGCGATGACAGCCTCGTTTTCTGGGTCGTTCAGCACTTCCTCAATCCATGCGGCAATCTTCACCATGAGGTCTTCCTTTGCACCACGGGTGGTGATGGCAGGAGTGCCAAGACGGAAACCGGAAGTCTGGAAAGCAGAACGAGTGTCGAACGGCACCATGTTCTTGTTGATGGTGATGTCGGCAGCCACGAGTGCATTCTCAGCCACCTTACCTGTCAGTTCTGGGTACTTCGTGCGGAGGTCAACCAGCATCGAGTGGTTGTCGGTGCCACCGCTCACGATGGCGAAACCACGCTTGGTCAGTTCGTCGGCCAGCACGGCAGCGTTCTTCTTCACCTGCTTCTGATACTCCTTGAACTCAGGCTTCAAAGCCTCGCCGAAAGCCACAGCCTTCGCAGCAATCACGTGCTCCAGAGGACCGCCTTGCTGTCCTGGGAACACAGCCGAGTTGATGAGCTGAGACATCTTCTTCACCACACCCTTCGGAGTCTTGTAGCCCCAAGGATTGTCAAAGTCCTTGCCCAGCAGGATGAGACCGCCACGAGGACCGCGCAGGGTCTTATGAGTAGTGGTTGTCACGATGTGTGCATACTTCACAGGGTTCTCCAGCAGACCTGCAGCGATGAGGCCGGCAGGGTGAGCCATATCAATCATCAGGAGGGCACCCACCTCATCAGCAATCTTGCGCATGCGGGCATAATCCCACTCGCGGCTGTAGGCAGAACCGCCACCGATGATGAGTTTTGGTTTGTGCTCCTTTGCCAAAGCCTCCATCTCGTCGTAATCCACACGACCTGTCTCCTTGTTGAGGTTGTAGCCTACAGGCTTATAGAGAATACCAGAAGTGTTCACCAATGAACCGTGAGAAAGGTGACCACCGTGATCGAGGTTAAGACCCATGAACACGTCACCTGGCTTCAGCACGGCTAACAGCACGGCAGCGTTTGCCTGAGCACCAGAGTGAGGCTGCACGTTGGCAAATTCAGCACCGAAGAGTTGGCAAGCGCGGTCGATGGCGAGTTGCTCAATCTCGTCCACCACTTGGCATCCGCCATAGTAGCGATGACCAGGATAACCCTCGGCATACTTGTTCGTGCAGTAACTGCCCATGGCTTCCATCACCTGGTCGCTCACGAAGTTCTCCGATGCAATCAATTCAATACCTTTCAGCTGACGCTGATGCTCTTTCTCAATGAGAGAGAAAATAACGTTGTCTCTTTCCATTTTTTGTAATATGTGTTGATGATTTTTGTTTTTACCTTAAAAAGCATGCAAAAGTACGAAGAAATCCTGATATGGGCAAACTATTAAGAAATATTCAGATAATTCTGCAGCAGAATAGATGAGTTTTGGGAGTAAAAGAATGAAAAAGTTCGAGGAAGGATTGTTTTTGATGGAATTTTTGTACTTTTGTGGCAAAATAGCGATAGGTAACTAAAAACGGTGTTCATAGCATAGCAAATGAAAGTAATAGTATCCAATGAGATAGAACAGATATGTCCCGAATTTGTTGGGGCATGCTTGGAGGCGGAGGTCGTCAACACTCCGTACAACGAAGCCTTATGGGCAGAAATCGAGACACTTGCAGCAAAGTTTCGTGGCACATTGACCACAGAATCGCTCAAGGAACTGACCAGCATCTCTGCAACGAGAAAAGTGTATCGTGCTTGCGGTAAAGACCCCTCAAGATACCGCCCCGCTTCAGAGGCGCTGATACGTCGGATGTTGCAGGGAAAGGAACTGTATCAGCGCGACACGCTGGTCGATTTGGTCAATCTGGCCTCGATAGCCTTCGGCTACAGCATCGGTGGCTTTGATGCCGCCAAGTTTGTGGGCGACACGCTCGCCCTGGGCATCGGTCGTGAAGGCGAACCCTACGAAGGCATCGGTCGTGGCATGATTAACATCCAGGGGCTGCCTGTGTATCGTGATTCTTTAGGAGGAGTCGGCACCCCGACCAGCGATAATGAACGCACCAAGATGTCCCTCGAAACCCGCCATCTGTTGGTGCTCATCAATGGCTACGACGGCAACGAGCAGCGTGTCCGAGAGAATGCCGAATACATCCAAACCCTACTCAAGAAATACGCACAAAGTGATGGCGGCACATACTTTATTTACAAATAGGAGGGTGTGATAATCGCAATTTGCTTATAGTGTTCTTGTAAAGTCATGTGCAGTTGGCTACGCAATCTTCCCATACTTCAACTCATGTTTCAGAAACTCATAGTTGTACCCCGAACTTTGGTAATATAGACCTGTCTCCAAATCTGTGAGTTTGTCATAGAATTGAGAGTTGTAGATGATGTCCAAAGCTTCCATGATGGATATGCCTCGGTCTTCAATCAAGTAATTGGCAATGTCATCTATAATACAGTCAATCAGGAATTTCTGTTCGTTATTCATGTGTCCGTCGAAGTTTTGAGATGGCCTTTTCTGTGCCGAAAAAATACTGGTTGCTTAGTTTTTTGTATGTCAATTCTTTCACTAAATTCTCTAAAGATATGACGCCTAAAAGATAACGGCGAAGTTGGAACGCTACAGTGTCATCCGCAACGGGGCCAACGACTATATCGTAGTTGTGTGAAAACCCTGCTCGTTGTATGTCACGATTGTTCAGCACAAATTGTGCCCATTCCACTGATACAGAGGGGAAAACTTTTATATTGAGCGTATTCTCTTTGAGCACTGCTTCGTCAAACTCAAACATGGAGATGGTGGGTGCTCCCTGTCCAGTCATTCTGGTTCGACGTATAGCCATATCTTGGGCTTGTTGTTTCAAGTCGGTCAAATAAAACCCTTGACCAAAGTCTTTGTTTGGGTTACATTTGCTTAGGTCAATCTTGTCTATCGCGATGTCAGAACCGTGGTAAAGTATCATGACAAACCTCCTCCATTTCTTTTGCATACGACAGACATGTCGGTGACGGCGTCGTCCAAAGAGAGGGTGTGTTCCGCTGGATAACATTCGTCAACGAAAGAGAGCCCACCATATCGTTTCAAGTAAGCATAGGCTTGTTTGGGCAACAAACCATATTTTTCACCGAAAGCGTTGATGCAGTAGATGATATATGTCAGCTTGTTTTTCTGCTCAGTACTCATATCTTCATTTTCATTATTGGGCTACAAAGGTAATACTTTTTCTTTCTTTCACCAAATGTTGCAGAAGAATTATTCTATTCCGTAGAACTTGAGCAGTTCGTTGACTTTCTTCTCTTCTCCAAGTTCCTTGCATAAGATGGCTTTGTAGTCGATGTTGTATTCTTTGCATCTTCCGATGACATGCTTTGCATACTCTGCCGTTTCTTTTACTTCATTGGATACCACAGCACTCGGGTAATTTACACAAAGGAGATAGTAACGAATGATTTGATTTAAGCCATCTGTAGCACACTCTGCCGACTGTTTCTTTGCCTCTTCCGACCTCCTCTTTGCCTCTTCCGACCTCCTCTGCATATACTCCATATACCCCTGCTTGTATTTCTTTCCGCATGCTTCGACATTGTCCAAAGCGTTCTCGAAATCGTCAAGCCGTTGCTTGTTTCCGTCCTCTCCGTCGTAGAAGTTCTTCTTGGTGACTTGCTCGTAGATGGCATCCCAGATGAAGAGCAACTGGTTCTGCTTGCTGATGCCCCAGTTTTCCTTCATTTGTCCCTTGATGAACTGCTCCGTGAACTCGCCACCGCTTCCTTCCAGCACCTTGCTGCTATTCACATATTCCTTCACCTTTCCCTGATACCCATCTGGTAGCGTCACCCCCACCGCCTTGCTGACCCTGTCCACAAGGTTCTCCTGGCTCTGTGCTTGGGCGGTTGGGAGGGAGCACAGTACAACGATGATGACGAATGCGAGTTGTGTGAGGAGTTCCTTGGTCGTTTTCATGTTCTTGTCGGTTTTGTGGGTGAAACGTTTTCAGGGCAAAGGTAGTGATTCTTTTTGAATCAAACCAAGTTTTTAAGGTTTTTATTATTGTTGGCTACAGATAAATCAGGAGCGTTGTGCCGCATCTTTGTCAAAAGGCAGATGGAAGAAGCGTAGAAGTGTGACAGGAAATGTTGCTTTTGAGGATGCTGTTGTGTTACACTTGTAACAGTGCCAGTGTTACAAATGTAACAGTGGGTATGTTACAGATGTAACACTGCGTGTGTTACAAATGTTACAAAATAGGGGTTTCAAACGAGGGTGTTTGTGTGGGGAAAAAGAAGATGCTCGTGTGAAGAAATGCTGAAATGCTTGGTGGATTGAAAAGAAATTTGTACCTTTGCCGTTGAATGTAAATAATGAGTGATATGGAAAAACCAACAATGAATATCGAGAAACTTCAGAAGAAGGTGGTGCAATGTATGCGTGCTGACTGCCCGTCGGCTGAAGTGTGTCTGCGCCAGATTGTGCGCAGGAAGTGCAGCAAGAGTTTGGAAACCGTGCAGATGGTGAATCCTGATGCCATCGCGATGGAAGGCGACAAGTGCCAGTTCTTCAAGGATTCGTTTGGCACCATTTATGGGGTTGGCTTCGAGAAATATTTCGACCTTCTTTCCTACAAGGAGGCGAAGGCTGCTTATGCTGTGTTGCAGGCGTATTTCAACAGCCGCACCCAGTACGGGCGCTACCGCTCAGGGGTGTTGCGCATCTCGCCCGAACGGAAGGCGGAGATTGATGCGCTGCTGCAGGAGAACGGCGTGTCTGTGCCCCTCGAATGTGATGCATATGAGGTTGACCTCTAAATCCGATTGATATGCAGCCATTAGCCGAGAGATTGCGTCCGCAGACGTTGGACGACTACATAGGACAGAAGCACCTCGTGGATGAGGATGCATAAGTTTCTCAGAAGAAGCCAAGAAAAAACTTCTCTTATTTTGTGGAATGCATAGTTATTCGTAACTTTGCGATTGAAAACTAAAACCTAAGAATAAGATGGCACAAGAGACATTCGTATTGGAGCTTCCTTTGAAGGTCGAGAAATGGCAAGCAGATATTCTCGACAAGCGATACGAGTATCTTCGCCAAATCTATAATTATGTACAAAAGAAACTCATTCGTCAATACAAGTATTTTGAGCAGATGAATGAGTTCAGACAATGTACTACATATAGGGATAAAAGGGAGTTTTTCAGAAATCATCCCTTCTATTACAATGAGGTGGTAGGTCGGAATGGAGAACCCTTTGCCATCAAATTCCCTTATTCCATGAGCGAAAGCAATGGGGCCAAATTGGATGGTTTCAATGGTTACATCTCCAAGTTGGGGAAATTGCCTGCTGGAGCGAACAAAACGTATGCGGATTTAGGCATAAACTCATTCATGCTTGAAAGACTTGCAAGCAGCATGTGGTCAGCATGGAACAAGTTCCTCTATGATAGAGATGCTAAAAGAGTGGCATTTAAGAAATATGGTGAACTGAATACGTTTGGAAGCAGAAAGAAAAACAATATTAGTTTTATAGGAATGGCCATTCATCTTGATACGATGGAATTGGTTATCAAGACCAATGGTAGAAATGGTCAATTTGCAAAATACATCACTTTGCCTATCGGGACAGGGAAGCCGTTGACTGAATATGAAATGTACGCTTTGAAGAGTGGCTTTGATAGCATTAAAATATTGAATGTGGTCAGAAAGCAGATACGTGGCAACAACAAATACTATTTGCAGATGACGATTGAAGGTGAAAAACCACAGAAGGGAAGGACTTTGGGAGAAGGATGTGTGGGTATTGATTTGGGTCCATCCACTATTGCTGTATCGTCTCTTCAAAAAGTATCCATTGACAAACTTGCTAATAAGTGTGACGACATACAAAGAAACTTGAATCGTGTTAGTAGAAAAATGGATAGAAGCCGAAGAGCCAATAATCCGCAGAATTTCAACGAAGATGGGACAATCAAGCCCATTTCTCGCAAAAGCGGAGAACGTAGAGTATGGCACGATTCCAAACGATACAAGAAACTCCGTGAAGAACGAAAGGAATTGTTGCGCAAGCAGGCAGCCATTCGTAAGGCACAACACATTGAGACTGCCAATGCCTTGCTGCCATTAGGTGACACCTTCATTGTGGAGAACAACCCTGTTAGTAGTTGGACACGAAAGAGCAAAGAGACCAAAATCAACAAGAAAGGCAAGATTCAAAGCAAAAAGAGATTCGGAAAGTCTGTGGCGAATCATGCACCTTCGATGTTTGCAACCATCTTGCAGAATAAGGTGGAATCGTTAGGAGGAGAATTCCGAAAAGTGGAGGTGAAAAATGCAGCCAGCAGGTTTGATTTCACCAATGGAGAGTTCACAGAGCACGGATTAGGAGAGAGAGTGATAGCCTTGTCAAATGGTGATAAGCATCAGCGAGATTTGTTGGCAGCATTTAACCTACAACACCTCAACGCTGATGGCAACTCAACGAAAGACTATGATGTTGCAACCATGCAGAAAGATTATCCAACCTTCTGTCGTTTGGAACGGGAAGAAATGGATTTATATTTGCAAGGGAAAAAGAAAAATGAGCGCACAACAATAGGCGCATTCAAATAAAAGATAATAAGGTGTTGTAAAGCCTTGCAGTCGTTAATCGCTCGTAGGAGCGTTGGCTGCTAATATCAAATGGGAATCAGAAATGCAAAATAACAGGTAGCGGATTCGTTCGTGAGAGTATAGCGCAAGTTCTGAAAGTACCAAATGGATGCCATCCTCTTGATGACTAATATATTGTCAGGAAATTGTTGTGGTTAACCCCAATAATGATGGTAGATACAAGCAAAAGATATGCAAGTATTTGGATACAAAAGTTGTGGTTAACCCCAATAATGATGGTAGATACAAGGAAGCATCTCGTACTCGTTCATCTGTCGTTGTTGTGGTTAACCCCAATAATGATGGTAGATACAAGACCTTCTGGTTACTTTAACTCTCCTTCATAGTTGTGGTTAACCCCAATAATGATGGTAGATACAAGATAGACCAAAATAGTATTCCTTCTGGCGTGTTGTGGTTAACCCCAATAATGATGGTAGATACAAGGTCAGGTGAATGATGCTTCACCCGTCTTGTGTTGTGGTTAACCCCAATAAAGATGGTAGATACAAGAGCGTGCCGGAGATCAAGGCAATCATTAAAGTTGTGGTTAACCTCTGCTTGTGAATAGAGAAAAGAAATATACTTCGAGAGGTGAATTCAAGAAAGGTAATCCTAGTGCCTATGCAATATCCCTTCCTAAAAGTTGGATGAAGGAGTTTGTTTGGCCGATGTGAAAATAATTCTAACTTTGTAAGCAGAATATGAGTAAGTCAACAAATATTAGAGAGATATATGAAACGATTTAAAATAATTATCTATTTAGCAATAGCCTTATGTACGACCTTAGTCATCGGTTTCTATTTTGGGAATTTCCATGGAGATTTTAGTTGCCAAGCAAAGGATTGGAGCGACTTTGGTACATATATCAATGGATTGCTGATGCCATTGTTGGCAATTATCAATATCGTTATCTTAGTTGAATTAACAATAGCTATTTCAAGGATAAATGAAAATCGTTCGAAAGCTGAGGTAAAAGCTCAGAAGGACTTACTGCTCATACAATTGAAGAGACAAGCTATTGAGTCATTTTGCCAAGTCATGAACCAGTATTTTGATAATAAGTATTTGAAGGAGGATCGGGGGAAAGTTAGGTCTTATGCATCTGAGTATCTGAAACGATTCCTTGATACTGATTTCAATTATTTTGATTTCGGCAAAAGCGATATCGTTAGACGTAAAGTACGTTCTTTGCAATTAGCTATAGATATTGTTCATACTAATATAGAAATGAATCAAGGTCTTAATGAAGAAAATATTTACATGCTTTAAGTCTGAAGGATGAGATTATTGCTGACTTACAGTCAAATGTGATAGCAGTCATAAACAATATTGAATCAGGGAGTGTCGAAAATGAAAATAGTTGATTACCTTTGCAAAAAATAGGAGAATTATGAACGAAGATAAAGGACAAATATTGTTATATCAAACTCCTGATGGGGATTCTCGTATTGAGGTGAGGTTGCAAGGTGAGACGGTGTGGCTCAACCTTGACCAGATGGCGGAGTTGTTTCAACGCAATAAATCCACCATATCAAGGCATATTAAGAATGTGTTTGAGGAGGGAGAACTGGACGAACATTCAGTTGTTGCGTTTTTTGCAACAACTGCCCGAGATGGTAAAAATTATAATGTAGAGTACTTCAACCTCGATATGATTATCAGCGTGGGCTATCGTGTACATTCCTATCGTGGTGTGCAGTTCCGTATGTGGGCAACGGGTGTGCTGAAAGAATATATCGTGAAGGGGTTTGCTCTGAACGATGACCTGCTGAAGCGAGCTGGTGGTGGAAACTATTTCGATGAGCTGTTGGCTCGCATCCGCGACATCCGTTCTTCGGAGAAGGTGTTCTATAGGAAGGTGCTTGAAATCTATGCACTTAGCATTGACTATGACCCACGTGTGGAGATGACGCAGGAGTTCTTCAAAACGGTGCAGAACAAGATGCATTATTCTGTGCATGGGCATACGGCAGCAGAGATTATCTATGAACGGGCTGATGCACAGAAGGATTTTATGGGGTTAACTACATGGACTGGTGCTCTGCCCAAGAAAACGGACGCAGAGATTGCTAAGAACTATCTATCGCAGGAAGAAATAACGACGCTAAATCGTATTGTCAGCCTGTATCTCGATTTTGCGGAACTTCAAGCAGAGGAGCATCGTCCTATGTATATGAAAGACTGGATTGCCATTCTCGATGATTTCTTGCGTATCTCCCGGAAAGACATTCTGACCCACGCAGGACGTGTCTCTGCACAACTGGCAAAAGCGAAGGCTGATGCCGAATACGACAAGTTCAAGGAGCGGACGAACAATGAACTGACACCTGTTGAGATTCATTTCTTGGAGCAATTTGAGAGGGAACAAAAGAAACTGAGTGATACAAAACGGTAGGAAATATGAGTAAACAGTCTATTCGTTTCTATAAGGACTATGAGGTACGAGCCGTATGGGACGAGGAACACAGCAAGTGGTGGTTCTCGGCTACAGACATTGTGCGTGCCATCAATGACGAAGATGACTATGTGAAAGCGGGTAACTATTGGCGATGGTTGAAAAAGAAACTCAAGGCTAATGGCGTTCAACTCGTGAGCATCACTCACGACTTCAAATTTGAGGCTCCTGATGGCAAGCAACGTGTGGCTGATACGCTGGATGCGGAGTGTGTGCAGACGCTGGCGAAGCACTATCCCAATCATCGTGCAACTGCCTTCCTCGACTGGTTTGTTTATAGCGACAATAGTATTGACGGACAGAGCAAGAAGAAGGCATATACTCTGATAGAGAGTGGAATACTTGACAGCATGGAACCTGGGACGGTAAAGGCTCTGCAACAGATACATGCCTACCTCTTTGGTGGGCTTTATGACTTTGCAGGTCAGATACGGACAAAGACGATTTGGAAAGATGGTACGCTGTTCTGTCGTGCGGAATTGCTGCCAAGAAATCTAAATGCTATTGAGCAGATGCCAGAGAATACTTTCGAGGAGATTGTCAACAAGTATGTGGAGATGAATGTGGCTCATCCCTTCATGGAGGGAAATGGACGCTCTACACGCATCTGGCTTGATTTGATGTTTAAGAAACGTTTGAAGATGTGTGTGGATTGGAGCAAGATAGACAAGAAGGAGTACCTTGAAGCGATGCGCAGAAGTGTGACTGATGCCAACGCCATCAAGCATTTGCTCCAACATGCCCTGACTGACCGCATTGACGACCGCGAGCTGTTCATGAAGGGCATCGACTATTCCTATTATTATGAGCAAGAAGATGGTGCAGAGGTTGTGGAAGACAAATAAAATGATTAACTTTGCACAAAAATAGAAACAGGAATGATGGCAAACAATATAACTCCATTGCTCGCAGCACTCCGCGAGCAAAAAGAAATGAAGATGAAGGGAGGTATCTATCACAAAACGCAGATAGACCTAACTTACAACTCGAATCATATGGAAGGTAGCCGTCTGACGCACGAACAGACACGATACATCTTCGAAACGAACACCATTGGAGTGACTGCGGAAGAGACTGTGAATGTGAATGACATTGTTGAGACGGTGAATCACTTTCGTTGTATTGACATGATCATTGACAGGGCTCAAGAGCCGCTTTCGGAAGACTTGATAAAGACGCTGCACGGCATCCTGAAGGCAGGTACTTCGGATAGCGGCAAGGATTGGTTTGCTGTGGGTGACTACAAGCGTCTTCCTAATGAAGTTGGCGGTGAAAAGACGTGTGAGCCAGAGTTGGTTCACGACAGCATGCAACGACTCATCAGGGATTGCAATGCCAAAGAAGTGCATACATTGGAAGACATCCTCGATTTTCATGTCCGTTTCGAGAAGATTCACCCATTCCAAGATGGGAACGGGCGTATTGGGCGTCTTGTGATATTCAAAGAATGTTTGCGTAGCGGTGTTGTCCCTTTCATTATCACCGACGAACTGAAGATGTTTTACTATCGTGGCTTGCGTGAGTGGGGACACCTCAACGGCTATCTTACTGACACCTGCCTAATAGCACAAGACCAGTTCAAAGCCAGTCTTGACTATTTCCGTATTCAATATGTTTGAAAGACTGATGTGGAATGAGGGGAGATATTATATACGAAAAAGGACTTTTATATTGACACTATGCAACCGTTAGCCGAGAGATTGCGTCCGCAGACGTTGGACGACTACATAGGACAGAAGCACCTCGTGGGTGAGGGGGCGGTGATACGTCGGATGATTGAGCAGAAGCGTATCTCCTCCTTCATACTGTGGGGACCCCCGGGAGTGGGGAAGACCACGCTGGCGGGCATCATCGCCAAGACGCTCGATGTGCCTTTCTTCACGCTGAGTGCGGTCACGTCGGGCGTGAAGGATGTGCGTGAGGTGATAGAGAAGGCAAAGGCTTCCTCCTTCTTCGGCAATGTGCGGGGTGGGGTGTCGCCGATTCTGTTCATCGATGAAATCCACCGTTTTTCCAAATCGCAGCAAGATAGTCTTCTGGGAGCGGTGGAGCAGGGTGTGGTCACCTTGATAGGCGCTACGACGGAGAACCCTTCGTTCGAGGTCATTCGTCCGCTCTTGAGCCGTTGTCAGGTGTATGTGTTGAAGAGCCTCGAAGTGGAGGATTTGCTCAGTTTGCTCGACCACGCTTTGAAGACGGATATCTTTCTGAAGGAAAAGAAAATTGATGTACAGGAGACGAGCGCCATGATGCGTTACAGCGGTGGTGATGCTCGCAAGTTCTTGAATATTCTCGAATTGGTAACAGAATCATCATCAGTTATTAACGATGATATTGTTACAGAAACGCTTCAACAGAATCCGTTGGCGTATGACAAGGACGGAGAGATGCACTACGACATCATTTCGGCCTTCATCAAGAGCATCCGAGGAAGCGACCCTGATGCCGCCATCTACTATCTGGCACGTATGATTGAGGGAGGCGAAGACCCCATCTTCATCGCTCGCCGATTGGTCATTTCTGCCAGCGAGGACATCGGGTTGGCAAACCCCAATGCGCTGCTGTTGGCAAACGCGGCTTTCGATGCTGTTTCGAAAATCGGCCTTCCAGAAGGACGCATCCCGTTGGCTGAGGCCACCGTCTATCTCGCCACCTCTCCCAAGAGCAATTCCGCTTATGAGGCCATCAATTCTGCCCTGCAATATGTGGGAGAAAGTGGCAACCTTCCCGTTCCGCTACATCTGCGCAACGCGCCCACCAAACTGATGCAGCAACTGGGTTATGCGAAGGATTACAAATATGCTCATGCCTATGAAGGCAACTTCGTGCAGCAGCAATTCTTGCCCGATGGCGCCACCGATGCCCGCTTCTGGCATCCGCAGGAAAACCCCTCTGAAGCCAAACTTCACGAGCGCATGAAGCAGTTGTGGGGCGAGCGATTTGATTGAGAATCCCCGCTTGACAATCCCACGAACAATCCCCATCAAAAATCCCCGTCCAGATGCCTTGAAACATCTGGACGGGGATTCATTTTGTCTTCACATTGGCCTTGTCGCCAACTCTATCACTTCACGTAAATCTTCTTGTTCTGATGGAGATAGAAACCCTTCTGCAATGCAGAGGCCGCGTTGATGCGGCGCCCCTGGAGGTCATACCACTCGTTGGATGCCTTCTTCCACGCTCCATCCTTCATATCGACAATGTCGGTGGGGTTGTCGGCAGGCATGCGGGCGGCGATGGCAGAAGGTGCCTTGTCTTCGTCCTCGCTCAGCAGGTAGAGTTGTCCGCTATAGAATGGGTTGCAGGTGCCGAAATAGAGGCCCTTTTGTTTTTTTCTTTTTTTGTCATGTGGGGTGGATAGCGGCAGTTTTTTGTTTACAAAAGTAAAGAATTTTACAAAAATACGGGTGTTTTGTCTGAAAATTTAATTTTTTCTGAAAAAAGTTACGGGAAAAATTGGGAGGGAATGGATTGGTTTTCTTATCTTTGTGGCGAGAATATATGATAAAGTGAGAAGCCGACTTGTGAGAGTTGGTCAAAATGTTTGTTTAACTTTTTAAAATCAAAGAATTGATGATGAAAGAAGAGGAAATTGCCCCGTTTAATTTTCCTATTGTGGACATGTCTGAAAAGATTATCAAAGTGATTGGTGTAGGAGGCGGAGGTGGCAACGCTGTGCACCACATGTGGGAAGATAACGTCAGAAACGTGACGTTTATGGTGGTTAACACTGACAGCCAGGTGCTGAAGGCAAACATGGTGCCTAACAAGATTCAGTTGGGCGACGGGCTTGGTACAGGTGGAAATCCTGTGTTGGGTCGTGAGATTGCCGAGGCGAGTACGGACAAAATCAAATCGATGTTTGATGCCGACACGAAGATGGTGTTCATTACGGCAGGTATGGGAGGAGGCACCGGAACGGGTGTGGCTCCCGTGATTGCTCGTGTGGCGAAGGAGATGGGCATCTTGACGGTCGGTGTGGTGACGCTGCCTTTCCTGATGGAAGGCAAAAAGCGCATTGACAAGGCGTTGAAGGGAATGGAAGAGTTGAAGAAGCATGTGGATTCGCTGATTGTCATCAACAACGAGCGTCTGCTGGAAGAAGACCAATATGCGGGTCTTGATTTGGAAGAGGGGATGAAGAAGGCCGATGAGGTGTTGACCATTGCGACGAAGACGATTGCCGAAATCATTACGGTGAGAGGAATCGTGAACCGAGACTTCAACGATGTGAGCGCTGTGATGAAGGGGAGTGGAGCGGCTGTGGTTTCGGTGGCGAAAGCAAGTGGAGAGAAGCGCATTTTCAAAGCGATGGAGAGTGCGTTGAATTCTCCGTTGATTGCGAATGTGGACAAGCAGAAAATCAAGCGTTTGCTCTATATCGTGTATGGCGGAACGAAATCGCCTGCCAAGATGTCTGAACTGCTCGAAATCAATAAGTTCATGGAAGGGTTGGACGAGAACATCGAGGTGCTGTGGGGACACTATCAGGACGATACGCTGGAGGATGAAATCAAGGTGTCCATCATTGCCACGGGTTTTGATTCGGACGATGAGGAAGAGGAAAAGGCGCAGACGAATGAGAGCGAGTACACCAGGAAACTGCGTGACAAATATTATCGCTTCGATAAGGAGGAAGAAGAGACTCCCAAAGAGGAGGAACAGTCCCTTCCTGCTCCTGATGAGAACACCGCCGACGTAGAGGTGGAAATAGAGGATGAGGAGGATGAACCGGAAGAGGAAATGAAGAAGCCGAAACCCTCTATCTTCAAAATCTTCATGGATAAACTGGAAAAATTTGCTGAAGAGTGAAATCCTGCCGAAGAGTGAAAAGGATGGCGGATAATGGAGGCTTGCAGATGATGCATTTGCCAAAATTATCCGTCTTTTTTTTGTGGTTTGCGGATTTTGTGGTGACGTTGGCTCTGCCGAAAGTACTCTCGTTCGGAAAAACTCAAATAAATTTGGTTTTTCTCTCACTTATTCGTATCGCTGGCTCCGCCGAAGGTACTCACGTTCTGAAAAACTCAAATAAATTTGGTTTTTCTCTCACTTATTCGTACCTTTGCACCGTTTTTCGCGCATGTGCGTGTAAGCATGCACGAAAATATTATGTTTTAGGTAAAAAGAGAACAACTAAAAAATCTACGATATGAACATTTCTTACAAATGGTTGAAGGAATATGTTGACTTCGACATGACGGCCGAGGAGGTGGGCAAGGCGCTCACCAGCATGGGCTTGGAGGTTGAGGCTGTTGAGGAAGTGCAGAGCATCAAAGGTGGTTTGCAAGGTCTTGTGGTGGGTCAGGTGCTCACTTGCGAGGCACATCCGAACAGCGACCACATGCACGTGACGACGGTTGATGAGGGCAACGGCGTGGTGGAGCAGATTGTCTGCGGTGCACCGAACGTGGCTGCTGGCCAGAAGGTGATTGTGGCTCAGTTGGGTTGCAAGTTGTACGATGGCGACCAAGAGTTTGTCATCAAGAAGAGCAAGTTGCGCGGCATCGAGTCGAACGGTATGATTTGTGCAGAAGACGAAATCGGCATTGGCACCAGTCACGATGGCATCATTGTGCTGCCCGAGGATGCAGTGGTGGGCACTCCTGCTGCTGAGTACTACGGTTTGGAGAGCGACTATGTGATTGAGGTGGACATCACCCCTAATCACTCTGACGCTTGTTCTCACTGGGGTGTGGCGCGCGACTTCTATGCTTATCTGAAGCAGAACGGTTATGAGACTTCGTTGCATCGTCCTTCGGTGGATGACTTCAAGGTGCAGAACAACGACCTGAAGATGGACGTGGTGGTGGAGGCCGAGGAGGCTTGCCCACGCTACTGTGCTGTGTCGGTGAAAGGTTGCGAGGTGAAAGAAAGTCCGAAGTGGCTGAAGGACCGCTTGACAGCAATCGGACAGCGTCCTATCAATAATATCGTCGATATCACCAACTACATCATGATGGCTTACGGACAGCCTTTGCACTGCTTCGATGCTGACATGGTGAAGGGCAACAAGGTGGTGGTGAAGACCCTTCCGGAGGGCACTCCGTTTGTCACCCTCGATGGTGAGGAGCACAAGTTGAGCGACCGCGATTTGGCCATCTGCAATGCGGAGGAGCCGATGTGTATCGCCGGTGTGTTTGGCGGAAAGGGTAGTGGCACATACGAGACGACGAAGAACGTGCTCTTCGAGAGTGCCTACTTCCACCCAACTTGGATTCGCAAGAGTGCACGTCGTCACGGCTTGCAGACAGATGCCAGCTTCCGTTTCGAAAGAGGCATCGACCCGGCAGGTCAGATTTATGCCATCAAACGTGCTGCGATGTTGGCACAGGAATTGGCTGGTGGCGAAATCAGCATGGAGATTGTCGATGTGAAGAACGACACCCTGCCACAGGATGCCATCATCGACGTGGAATATCAGTATGTGGCTGACCTCATCGGTAAAGAACTGCCTGTGGAGACCCAGCAGAGCATCTTGAAGAACCTCGGCTTTGAGATTCTGAAGAGTGACGAGAAGATGATGCAGGTGAAAGCTCCTGCTTTCCGTGTGGATGTGAAGAAGCCTTGCGATGTGGTGGAAGAGATTCTGCGCATCTATGGCTACAACAATATCGAGATTCCTTCTCAGGTGCGCTCATCGCTCACTACGAAGGGCGAACTCGACAAGAGCAACAAACTGCAGAACCACGTGGCTGAGCAGCTGGTGGGTTGCGGTTTCAACGAAATCTTGAACAACTCGCTGACGAAGGTGTCTTACTATGAAGAGGGCGAGACCTACAAACTGGAGAACTGCGTGAAACTGATGAATCCGCTGAGTCAGGACTTGGCTGTGTTGCGTCAGACGTTGCTCTTCGGTGGTTTGGAATCCATCGCCCGCAATGCGAACCGCCGTATGCCCGACTTGAAGTTCTTCGAGTTTGGCAACTGCTACTATTTCTCGCCTGAAAGGAATCAGGAGAAGGTGGACGAGAACGGAGAGACCTTGAAGGCCAGTGCCGAGTCGTCGAAGAAGATTCTGGCTGCCTACAGCGAAGATTATCACTTGGGATTGTGGCAGACGGGCAAGCGTGTGAACGGCAACTGGGCACATGCTGACGAGGACAGCACCGTGTATGAGATGAAGGCCTACGTGCTCAACATCTTCAAGCGTCTCGGTGTGCCATTCGGTGCGCTGGTGTTCGGCGAAGAGAAGAACGACATCTTCTCTTTGGCAACCACCATCACTCAGCGTGGCGGCAAAAAGATTGCCGAGTTTGGTATCGTGACCAAGAAGATGGCAAAGAAGCTTGATGTGGAAGCACCTGTGTATTTCGCAGACATCAACTGGACAAACCTCATGAAGCTTATCAAGAAGGTGACCGTTACTTACTACGACCTGTCGAAGTTCCCAGCTGTGAGCCGTGACTTGGCATTGCTCGTGGATGAGGGTGTTGAGTTCGCTCAGATTGAGGCTGCTGCTTATCAGGCAGAGAAGAAGCTCCTGAAGGAGGTGAAACTCTTCGATGTGTATGAGGGCAAGAACCTCGAGGCTGGCAAGAAGTCGTATGCCGTCAACTTCACCCTCCAGAGCGAGGAGAAGACGCTCAACGACAAGGCCATCGAAGCCATCATGAGCAAGATTGAACAGAGCATCTGCAAGGCGACGGGTGCAACCGTTCGTGGTAAATAAATCGTAAATTGTAAATCGTAAAATAACAAATATCATTATGGGAAGAGCATTTGAATTCCGCAAAGCAAGAAAACTGAAGAGATGGGGTAATATGGCAAAGACTTTCACACGTCTTGGCAAGCAGATTGCCATCGCTGTGGCTGAAGGTGGTCCAGACCCCGACAACAACGCACACCTTCGTGCTGTCATCGCGACCTGCCGTCACGAGAACATGCCGAAGGACAACATCGACCGTGCCATCAAGAACGCCATCGGCAAGGACAAGTCGGCTTGGAAGAGTGTGACTTACGAAGGATATGGCCCTCACGGAGTGGCTGTGTTTGTCGATACGTTGACCGACAACACCACCCGCACTGTGGCTGACGTTCGTTCGGTGTTCAACAAGTTCAGCGGCAACATGGGCACGACGGGTTCGCTCTCTTTCCTCTTCGACCACTACAGCCAGTTCACTTTCAAGAAGAAGGACGACATGGATATGGACGAGTTCATTCTGGAGGCCATCGAGTATGGTGTGAATGACGAGTTTGATGAGGAGTACGACGAGGAGAAGGACGAGACGACCATCACCATTTATGGTGACCCGAAGTCGTTCGCTCAGATTCAGAAGTACCTCGAGGACAATGGCTTCGAAATCACAGGTGCCGAGTTCACTTACGTGCCCAACGACCTGAAGGAAGTGACCGACGAGCAGCGTGAAACCATCGAAAAAATGGTGGAGCGTCTCGAAGAGTTTGACGATGTGCAGAATGTGTACACCAACATGAAGTAAGCATGAAGACTGTTTACGAAACAAGGGGCACTTGCTCCAAAGCGATAGAACTGGATGTTGATGATGCTACGGGCATCATCAACTCCGTTCAGTTCTATGGCGGATGTGCAGGCAATACGGCTGGCATTGCTCAGTTGGTGCGTGGGCAGAAGGCAGAGGATGTCATCAGCAGGCTCGAGGGCATCACTTGCGGATTGAAACCCACCAGTTGTCCCGACCAGTTGGCTCATGCCTTGCGGCAGGCCATTGGTAAATAATAATATATGTACATGCGCATACATTATATTATATTATTCCTGTTCGCCATCGTGGCTTTCTCTTCCTGCCAGGAGAAGAAGGCCGACTTTTTCGAGCGTGAGGCCAAGGCGTACACGGCCAAGCATTGCCCGCAGCAGTTGGATGAGTTCACGCGGGTGGACAGCGTCGTGTATGTGAAGAATGAAGAGGCAGGCGACCTGCGTTTCTACTACTCCGTCACCTTTGCGGAGGACACTCTGCGCACCCTGATGATGGATCATCTGGGAGAGTTGGGTGACAGTCACCTGAAAAATGTACGTAATTCGGTCCTCTTCACCAAGCAGAAGGAGGCGGGTGTCACCTTCACTTACATCTATTACGATGCTGTTCGTGGCGACAATTTTGTGGAATATCATTTCACCCCCGAGGACTACCGATAAAATCTTTTCTGTGTGCGCACACAGAAAAATTGACCTCCACAAGCCTTATTTCCCGCAAAATTCTCCAAAATAGCGATATTTTCAGCATTTTTTCTTCATTTTCTTTGCTTTTTTTCACAAAAAGGTTGTAACTTTGTATCGGATTTGGGAAAAGATTGTTTAGGAATCCTCAACCCAACAAGAAAAGTTTAACACATTTAAATGTAAAAATTGTTATGTTACAGGAAAAAGCAGGCAACATTGCCGGACTCATTTGGAACGCCCTTTCTGGCGCAGAGTCAGCACAGACATTCAAACAGATTAAGAAAGCAACTAAGCTTGCTGAAAAAGATTTCAACCTCGGCCTTGGCTGGTTGCTCCGCGAGGACAAGGTGAACGCCGTTGAGACTGGTGACGAGAAGGATCCATACGCTTACTCTCTCAAGTAATTAGCGCTGAATCTACAAGCAATAGTTGCAAGACTATAAAAAATGCGTTGCTCTTTTTGAGTAGCGCATTTTTGTTTTCTGAAAGCGTTACAGTGTTACAGTGTTACAGTTCCAAAAACAATCAAGGAAAGTCAAAAATAAACTCTATATTTATATATAAATATAGAAGTATTTTTAGGGTTGGAAAAGGCTTTTCGAGAACTGTAACACTGTAACAAGTGTAACGGCAAGAAAAATTTTCCGCTGTCTTTTCAAAAAAAAGTGCAGAATGTTCGTAGACCGCATGGTGGATGTTGTATCTTTGCAGCGTCGAAAAAAGAACGGGTGGTGACGGCGTGCAGGAATGGTCGGCGATGGCGTGCAGGAATGGTCGGCGATGCCGTGCAGGCATGAGTGGCGACGGCGTGAACGAGCGAGTGGGGGCGGCGTGAACGTTTACGGAGATGAACTTTCTGCGGTTTTATTTTGCGAAATGGGATTTTTTTTGTTTCTTTGCATTTTATTTGACACATTGAACATATCAATTGCAGAACGCATGAAGAATATCAGGAATTTTTGCATTATCGCACATATTGACCACGGGAAGTCGACGCTGGCAGACAGATTGCTGGAGCGCACGAAGACGATTGAGATTACGCAGGGTCAGATGCTGGACGACATGGATTTGGAGCAGGAGCGTGGAATCACCATCAAGAGTCACGCCATCCAGATGGAGCATGAATATGACGGGGAGAAAGCGGAGTATCAGGGACAAAAGTTTGTGCTGAACTTGATTGACACACCGGGACACGTGGACTTCTCCTACGAGGTGAGCCGTTCGATTGCGGCATGCGAGGGTGCCCTGCTCGTGGTGGATGCCACACAGGGTGTGCAGGCACAGACCATCTCGAACCTCTACATGGCTATCGACCACGACCTCGAAATCATTCCCGTCATCAACAAGATTGATATGCCCAACGCGATGCCCGAAGAGGTGGCCGACGAGATTATCGACCTGATAGGTTGCGACTTGGAGGACATCATCTACGCCAGCGGCAAGACAGGCGAAGGAGTGGGGGAGATACTGAATGCGGTGGTGGAAAGAGTTCCCCATCCAGTAGGTGAAGAGGATGCTCCCTTGCAGGCACTTATTTTCGACTCGGTGTTCAACTCCTACCGCGGTGTGATTGCCTACTTCAAAATCATCAACGGCGTGATGCACCCGGGCGAGAAGGTGCGGTTCATCAACACGAAGAAAGAATATCTGGCCGAGGAAATCGGTACGCTGAAAATGGATATGGTGCCCAAGAAGGAACTGCGTACAGGCGATGTGGGATACATCGTGACGGGCATCAAGAACGCCACCGAGGTAAAAGTGGGCGACACCATCACGTCGCTGTCACGCCCCACCACCGAGGCCATCAAGGGATTCCAAGAGGTGAAACCGATGGTGTTTGCAGGCATCTACCCCATTGAGACGGAAGACTACGAGAACCTGCGCACCTCGCTGGAGAAACTGCAACTGAACGATGCCTCGCTCACCTTCCAGCACGAGAGTTCGGCAGCACTGGGATTCGGTTTCCGATGCGGATTCCTCGGCTTGCTCCACATGGAGATTGTGCAGGAACGCCTCGACCGCGAGTTCGATATGGATGTCATCACCACGGTGCCGAACGTGAGTTACATGGTGTACGACAAGCACGGAGAGGCACAAGAGGTGCACAATCCCAGCGGCATGCCTGACCCGACCCTGATTGACCATGTGGAGGAACCCTACATCCGTGCCACCGTCATCACCACGGCCACCTACATCGGCCCCATCATGACGCTCTGTCTCGGCAAGCGAGCCGAACTGGTGAAGCAGGACTTCATTGCCGGCAACCGTGTGGAGATTGAGTTCTTGATGCCTCTGGGCGAGATAGTGATAGACTTCTACGACAAATTGAAGAGTGTGTCGCGTGGATACGCTTCCTTCGACTATCATCCTGCAGGTTTCCGCGAAAGCAAGTTGGTGAAACTCGACATTCTGCTGAACGGCGAATCGGTCGATGCACTCTCCACGCTGACTCATGTCGATAATGCTGTCACCCTCGGTCGCCGCATGTGCGAACGCCTGAAAGAGTTGCTGCCTCGTCAGCAGTTCGACATCGCCATCCAGGCAGCCATCGGTGGCAAGATTGTGGCAAGAGAGACGGTGAAGCAGGTACGAAAGGATGTGTTGGCCAAGTGCTACGGAGGCGACGTTTCGCGTAAGCGCAAACTCCTCGAAAAGCAGAAGCGAGGCAAGAAGCGCATGAAGCAAATCGGCAACGTGAGTGTGCCGCAGAAAGCCTTCTTGGCTGTGCTGAAACTCGATGACGATTGATGCGGCCCCCCATCCAACAACGAATGAATCACTCAAACTAAGAATCTAATTAACTAATACATACCTATTGACAATGAAAAAGTTACTTGTTTCAACATTGGCGTTGTTCTCTGCTTTGGGCATCAATGCCGACCCCATCAGCCGCACAGAGGCATTGCAGATAGCACAGGAGTATATGTTGCCTGGACATCAAATGTCTATCGTCACTCAGGCACAAGCCAAACGGAGGTCATCCGTATCCAGCGAATATGCCCCTTACTACATCATCAGCCGAGGTGCCAATCAAGGCTTCGTCATCGTGAGTGGCGACGATTGCCTGCCCGAAGTGCTGGGTGTGGCAGAACAGGGCGATTTCGACCCCAACAACATGCCTCCTGCATTGCTCGACATGCTGGACGGTTGGCAGAAAATCGTGGAACTGGCACAGGCAGATGGCTCCAATGTGGCGATGGCCAGGACAAGGAGAGCACAACGTGCTTCCACCACACGGGTGGACATCCCTCCGTTCGTCACCTCGCATTGGCACCAGTCAAGCCCCTACAACGACAATTGCCCCACGCTTACCAAGAATGGAAACAGGGCGGTGACGGGTTGTGTGGCCACCGCTGCCAGCCAGATTCTCTACTACTGGCGCAAAGACCTCCCTTCAACCCTTCAGGCAACCACACCGACTTATGGTTACGGCGATGCCCCCGTCACTCGTAGTGTGCCCAAGGGAACACCCCTCAAGTGGGATTTGATGCTCGACTCCTATGGGTCGCAATCGGCAGATTACAAGCAACCCGTTGCTGAGTTCGTCTTTGCTACAGGAGCAGCCACATGGCTCACCTACGGAGAGTCGACCTCTGGCAATATCGAAAAGATTCCTTATACGTTCTCCACCTATTTCGGCATGAATGGCGGCACAGTGCATTATCGTGCCAGTTATGGACAGGAGGGTTGGACAAACCTGCTTTATAAAGAATTGGCGGCAGGACATCCAGTCATGTACACGGGTGTTCATCCCGATCAGGGTGGACATGCTGTATTCATTCATGGCTATCGTGCTTCCGACGACAAGTTTTACTTCAACTTCGGATGGGGTGGTCAAGCCGATGGCTACTACACGACCACTACAACCGACGGCATGAATGGTTTCTACGATGGGCAGAGTGCCCTGATTGGTGCCTATCCGAAGACTTGGAACCGCACAGCCACCATCACTCATTCTACGCATGTGTATAGCAATGTGGAGAATGACTTTACGGTGAAAGTGGCTAACAACTCTACGCTCGACTTCAGCGGTGTTTATCTCTTCGTGTCCACCTCGAAAACAAAGCCCTCGAAACTGCAAAATGCCCAATCGAGCGACACGGAAACCGTCTTCAGCACAGGCAGTGTGAAGGAAATCACGCTGAAAGGCAAGCCGACAGCAAGTGACAGGGTCACCTATGCCACGCTGACTGATGCTGACCTCAACGTGTTGGCACAGATATCGTTCACACCCGAAAAGGGCGAAACGGCACTCTCGCTGAAGAAGGTCACGATGACGAACGGCAGCGACACGGAAACCTTTGATGGACAGACGTGCCATCTTGTTTACAACACCCAGGTTCCTGTGAACGTGACAGTGGAGAATAAGGCTGCTGCACCATACGGAGGCACACTGGTGATGGAGTTGTCGGAATACGACGAAGTGGCTCAGGCTTGGGTGCTCACTGGTGCCACCTACACGGGTTCGCTGACTGTGAATGCAAACGAGGAAGCCGATGCCGTGGTGACGGTGTTCAGCACCGCTTCACGTCCGCTGGTGGAGGGTAAGCACTACAAACTGCAGGTGCTCAACACAACCCAACTGTCGAAAGACCCCATCAGTTTTGACGAAGCAGAGAACAGCGACATCTATTTCACCCCCCAGAAGAAGGATATATCGGTGGTGAGTTTCGAGGATAACTGCCTGACCGTGCAGGGACACTTCGACGCTACGGTGTTCAAATCCTCCTCGATTTCTGCAAGCAAGAGATACAACACCGCCACCGTGTATGATTTGACACAATGTACAGGGGTGGGCGAAGTCACTCAGTCGGTGAACCCCAACGCCCTTGTCTATGTGGCCGCTGGCAGTCAGGCGACAGGAAAGAACGTGGTGTGCGATGGCCGCTGCAAAGAACTCTCGCTTGTCTCAGGGTATAACTTCACGCCACGCGAGGATTTCATTGCCGAGAAGGCAGAACTGAACTTGGCGGTTGAACCCGCACGTTGGTATCTCATCACCACACCTTTTGTCGCAACCGTTCCTGATGGCATCATTGCCCGCGACATCACGGAACACCTAAGCACATCTGTTCGCACGGCCGATGTCAAGACGCTGGAGGCAGGAAAGACCTATCTGGTGATGGCTTCATCAGTCGGCAACATGACCTTGACGGGCGAAAATGTGACTGTCGTGGCCTCTCCTGTGGATAATACCGATAATGCGCTCATCGGCACTTACACCAACACCACAACCCCAGCGAAGGCGCATCTGCTCAATGCTGAGGAGAAACAGAATTTCGTGGTGGTGCAGGAAGGTAGTGTAGTGGAAGCCTTGAGGGGATATTGGAATGCCAGCGACACGCCAAGTGATGTGCGCGCCTACCCAAGCGTGACACAGGATCCTCCATTCGTCACTCTGGCTCAAAGCATCAACGAGGCACGTCAGATGTTGGCAAAATACAAGGACATCGCTCAAGCATCAGCATACGATGCCTACGAACAGGAAATCGCGTTTGCCGAGAAGGAATTCTCTAATCGTGGAGATGGTTCGACGCTCAACACGATCAGCTTGGTGAAAGAATATGCTGCCCAGTTGATTGCCGATGGCGAAACCTACATGAAACAGATTGCCCATCTCGACAACAAGGAGATTGACTTCACCAGCAGCATCGTCAACCCGTCTTTCGAACAATCCAAGACTTCTCCTCGTGGATGGACGGTCGCAAAGAAGGAAGGCTTCACGTCTGTCGGGTCAGTGAATGATGGCACTGCCGCCAACGACAAACGTGCCGTAGGGCTTGATGGCATCTATTACTACCGAAGCCTGATTGCCGCCGACGACTCTTCATCCGTCAGCATCTCGCAGGTGGTCAAGGGACTTACTCCTGGCTACTACCGTCTTACCGCGATGTTGGGAACCGATGAGAAATCTTCTGTCACGATGTTTGCCGATGAGGCTACTGCAACTGTTGCAGGACATCCGTTCGGTCCTCTCTACCTCACACAGGCAGTCATCGACAACATCAAGGTGACAGCCGACGAAGGTGAAGCAACGGGTTCGCTCACCATCGGTGTGAAGGAAGGCCGCTGGTATAAAGTGGACGATTTCACGCTCACCTATGTGGGTATGTTGGAGGAGTCGGAAGACCCTGCAACTGGCATCGAAAATCTGCCAGAAGTGCGAACCGGTGTACGTAAGGGCATCTACACTTTGCAAGGTGTTCGCGTGCCTTCAGCCACTCAACCAGGCATCTATATCATTGATGGCGAGAAGCGTGTGAAATAGTCTCCGGAAATCTAAAAATATGCTAAAAACGTGTTTTTATACATAAAAATATGTTTTTTAGCATATTTTCTTTGGCAAATTCAAAAAATAGCCATACCTTTGCAGTGGTTTTCGTTGGAAAACGAAGCCAAAAGGTCTCGTAAAGACTTGTTTGAAAGAACCAGAGCTGCGACTATAGAATCGTAGCGGAAATTTAAAAAGTAAGAATTGTATGAAAAAATTATTGCTATTAGCCGTGATGGCCATTTCGTTGAGTGCTACTGCACAGACAGAACCAAAAGTTGACCTCGAGAAAAAGTGGGGAGCCGTTATCCTCGCTATCGCACAAGTGGAAAGCAGAGGTAATGCTAAGGCAGTATCGAAGAACGGACTTTATGTGGGTTATCTGCAGATTGCGCAAATTTTGGTGCGCGAGTGTAACAGAATCGTCGGGTACAAGAAGTTCACCTATGCCGACCGTTATGACAAGCAGAAGAGTATTGACATGTTCATCACTTATCAGGAGCGTTATAATCCAGAAGGCAACATGGAGAAAGCCATCCGTCTTTGGAACTCTGGCGACCTGAAGTGCATGCAGCGCAAAGCGCGTACAGAGGGTTACTACCGTCGTGTCATGAGAAATTACACTGCTACTGCTTCTTTGTGATAACATCACACATCGAGAACAAAAAAAACTCCTGCTGATTGGCAGGAGTTTTTTTGTGTTTCTTTCTCAATGTTCGAAGTCAGAGAAACGCTTTGTTTCAATATCCGAGGTCGGAAAAACGCTTTGTTTCAATATCCGAGGTCGGAGAAATATTTCTTCTCTTCCTCCTCGGTGACGTTGAGATACTGACGCAGGTCGTCGAGCATAATTTTGTTTCTCTCCTTGAATTTCTCGCGGAATTCCTTCACACGGTTCTCCCATCTCGGGTAGGTGAGTATGGCTGGCCATCGTTGGCAGTTGCGCTGCATCTCGGGCTTGATGGTGTTGATGAGGTCATCGAAGACAGCCGTTGTGTTCTTGGTGGAGAACGTCTTGTGCATGTGGAGAGAAAGCCGTTGCAGAAGGAGTTGGCGGAATTCCTGATTCTTCAGGAGTTCCTGCACCAACTGGTTCTGAATCCGCTTCACCCGGTTGTCGCCACTGACGAGGAAATACGAGGCTGAAGTGCAGTTGGTTGCCCATGTGGCATCGAGGTCGTAGAAGACGATGTGCCATTTCTGGTCACCCTTGGGGTCTTTGGATAGCACGTAACGCACATTTCCTAAGTCGGTGTTGCTGGAATACATCTGTCCCAATTTGAAGTCGATAAGTCCCGTGAGGTCAACGCGTTTTTTCACGTATTCGTAACATTCCTTGTCGGCCAGATTGTGGGTCGATGCGTATGTCATGATATCCGTAAAGTCCTTCTTGGTTCCTTCCTCGCAGTACATGCCCGACATAATGATGGAGATGGAGTCGGTAGAAACATCGAGGTGTCGAGCCACAAAACGCTTGTCGATTTTCTCGCGCAGGTAGTAGAGACCGAAGTATTCGCCGTTGATGTAGAGTGCCACAGGTCGGTAGGCCTGAATGAGCAGGGTGGGGCTGTGTTGTTTCATTAGGCTGGTGAAGAACTCATCGCGCACCATCACCCCCGATATGTCTTGCGAACCAGAACGAAGGACGAAGTTTTTCACTTCCTCCACCTTCCCCTCGTTGTAGAGGTCGTAGTCGAGGTGTGCAGGGCCGCAATCGTCTCTGAAGCGTATCTTGAACGACTTCTTGGCGAGGGCTCGCGAGAAACCTCCGAAAATGGCCATCTCGCAACCGGCAGAGAAACCGCCGTTGATGCTGTCGAAGAACTCCACATGGGCTCTCTTCCACCACGGCTTCCAGTAGTTGGCACCCTGATGGGGGTATTCGGGCGATGCACCAGGACCTGCCATATAGATGCCCCGATTGAAGTCGTAGAGGTCGGCTTCCGGCACGGTGATGTTCATCACAGGCAGGGTGTGCTCCTTTGCGAAAATGAATGTGGCGGTTGCAGTGTTGCTGCGCATAGTGGTGGAGTCGCCCTCGCAGAATGCACGGATGGTGGTGGTCTTCTTGATGGTGATGGAATCTGTATAGACAGGAGATGCCGCCGTGGGCATACTGCCGTCGGTGGTGTAGTGGACAGTGTATCCGTAGGTGGCGAGGCACACATTCATACTCTCCCTGCCCGAATAGACGTTGGGTGTGGGATTGAACGAGGGTTGCTGAGCAATGTGGCGGTAGGATGTGGTTTTGTTCTCAGCATTGCGTGTGGGCGATGCGAAATAGAAGAAACCGTCCTTCCCCTCCACTCGACCTGTCGACACGCCATAAGGGGTAGCAGCAGGGCATACACCATCCACAAACTTGTTCTTCTTGGTGAGCACGACCGATTTGGTGCTGCCTATCTTGAAATCCTCTTTCCGGCAATCCATCACGAACCGCGCGCCTGGTTGAATCTGCACGGCAGGGAAGTTCCACTTGGGTGCTTTCTTCTTGCTGGTGGTGAGTCGGTAGTCTTCCAAATCGACAGGTTGATCCGACACGTTCTTCACTTCAATCCAAGCCCTTCCTTTCTTGTGTCCCTTGGAGTGCACTTCCCATATCTTCAGGGCGGCATCCTTGCGCTGCTGTTCCATCAAGGTGCAGTAGGACTCAAATCCCTCGTTGGTGTTTTCAAACCCAGGTGTCTGCTCATAACTGGCTTCGAAGATGCTGTCGGCATTGAGGCGGTAGCACATATCGTCGTCCAACGGGCCGTAGCACACCTCCGACACCACACCACCATCTCTCAGCAACTTCAATGTTCCTCCCGAAGCAGACAGTTTGAAACTGGCATGCAGTTCTTTTTGTTGTGCCTTGCCCTCTGTGTCAGCGGCTTTCTTTGATGCGAACACGATGATGCGCTCACCAGGTTTCACCTCTACATCGGGAAACTCCCAGGTCTTGACCTTTGGAGCCTCTTCTTCGTCACTTTTCTCGTCATCTTTCTCATCTCCTTTCTCATCGCTTTTCTTCTCACTCTTCTTGCTGCTTTTCTTTCCATTCTTCGCAAAAGCCAGCGAGTAATCCTTGAGCGATGTTGCTTCGGCCGAGATGTTCTCCACCTCAATCCAATCGTACAACTCGCCATCTTCAGCGAGCAATCCGGTATGGTTGGCAGGCATCACTTCGGTGATGATGAAATTCCCCGCAACCTTCGTTTCGGTCGTGCTGTCGGTACAGGAGTTGAGTGCCAGCAGCATCAGTGCCGTCATAACACAAAGGCCGCAGCCTTCACGCTTCATCATAGATGATATGGTTTTGAATTTATTTTTGAACATTGTCTTTTACTTCCGTGTTGAGGGTTGGGTTTGGTTCTTGTTCTCTCGTGTGGCCTTCAATGTCTGATATGCCGATTCGTCTCTGCAGAGAGTTCTTGGAGTGGATGTCCAGCATCTCTGTCAGAAAATAGTTCAGTTCTTTTTCTCCCATACCGATGCTCAGCCAGTAGTTGTAGAAGCATTTGGCAAGGTCGTCGGCAGGGCCATGTGTTCTGATGTAGGAAAGCATGCTCTTCAGCGGGCTGCGCACACGTCTGTTCCGCTCTGTAAGGCTGAACGTTGACAACTCAAAGTCGCGGCACAAGTCTAATTCACTAAGTCCCAACAGTCCTTCAATCAGGAAACTCAGCGTTCCGCAACGGTCGCATCCGATGGCACAATGCCAATCCACATTCTTGTGCTCCTTCATTCGGGCGATAATCCATTTCAGGTCTTGCACATACACCCTGTTCCGCTCCTTCATGCCGCTCGTGTAAGAACCGTGTGCCAGACGCAGATAATCCTTGTCGTCGCCCAGGCATGAGGTGGTGCGTTTTGTTTCATGTCGCAAGTCCAGTTCGGCCAGCACTCCCAGATTGTTCACGAAGTCGTGGCGACCCTCCTTGCTGATGCGGTCAAGGCTGGCGCTGCGATACAGGCGGCCGTACTTCACGGGCACACCATACTGCGTGGGCCATCCGCCCAAGTCACGGATGTTGCTGCAGTTGCGCACTTGAATCATTCTCACCTGTCCCACGGTGCGGAACTTTCCGCTTGCCATCAGCGTCGTGTCCCCATTTGTCCGAAACTCTTCCACCTTGTAATAGTAGATGCAGTTGGGCAGCAAATTCCGGATGACGAAGGAACTGTCTCCCTTCTCATCAGGATGGAACGTGTAAGCCTCGCCGTAGTTGCTGTGCTCACTCACCGTGATGCGCACCTCTGCTATGTTGCTCGCCACCGTTGTCGGTGTCCATTTCACCAGTTTTCCTTGCGGCCAATATAACTTCTTGCCATATTTTGCGGTGTTGTTGTATTTTGTCACCACACTGACGCGGAAGTCAGGATTCTCCTCGTAAGTTTTCTTTGCATCCGCCATGTAGTCCTGCACCGCCTGATTTTCTATATTGATGACCTCAAGATTGTCTTGGCCCCATAACTGAACAATCACTAACAGGGCCAAGATAGAGCTGATGATTTTCTTCATTCGTTGATTTTTTTGATTTTCAGGCTGCAAAGGTAGTGAAAATTTTCAAGATTTCACGCCTTTTTCGTGTTAAAAGGATTTTTTGGGAGAGGGTTGATGTGGAATTCTCGTCGATTCACGTTTATAGATAAAAAAGGTGAGGCAATTGTGAGGTAATCCAGACAGTTTTCGTACCTTTACAGCCGAAACGTAACAACTTAGGGATATTATAATACAATTCAAAATCAAAACACAATGCAAAGAAGAAGTTATGAGGCACCGACGATGCAGGTCATAGAGATTCAACACTCACAAATGATCATGAAGAGCGGACAGGGCGTGCAGTCCGTGCGCTCGAACTATGCTTCAGGTAACGAAAAGGTCGCAAGCGATCAAAAAAATGAAAAAGGAATTTGGATTTGGAATTAAATGAGAGGAGAGCACGACATGCTCCCCCTCCCCTTAGCGGTGCTCACAATGGAGCACCGTTTTTTTTGTCTGTTCCGTTTCTGTCGCTCGCGATGAAGTGAGTCTTATTGTGGACTCACTGTCAGAGCCTGAATCAGAGCGTCAATTTGCTGCTGGCTCATGCCGTGAGAGAGCAGATAGTTGGAGAATGCTTGAACGTAGTCAACATTTGACAGTTGTGATTCGTCATTAACGCCGGCATAAAACATCAGGCACGGGTTAAGTCTCCACGTCAGCAATGTATTGCATATATTGGGGTCGTTTTCAGGGGTGATAAGATAATAGTTCATGTAGGTAGTCAGATAGTCGGCCGCCATCTCCTCATACGTTGCTCCGCATAATCCCTCGAGCAGTGCGCACACGTATCCGGTGCGATCTTTTCCCTCCAGGCAATGCACGACATAGGGGGCAGGGTGCGACGGGAGTTCCTTCAGCGCTGCTACCAGACTGTTGTTGTAGTCAACTGATGTATGGTCGGTCTTCACCGGGCACAATATCACGTTGCCTGACTCCCAGAGCGTGCGGCTGTATGGGGGCATGTCGTAGATCAGTATCTTGTCCTCGCTGTCAGCGAGGTTGAGCACGGTCTTCACCTGTTCTTGTTCCAGAAATGCCGACACATAGACGGCGCGGTTGTTTTCGTTGGTGAACGGCGAAGAACTGCGGTACAGCACGCCACTTGCAATGTTGCCAACATTCACGGCACGTGCATTGGCAAACTCCGCGTCGGAGAGAGTGGGGTATTCATTGCGGATGTTGGTATATTTCATGCTCAGGGCCTGTTGCACATCGAGCTTGCCACCCTTTTCCTTCATTCTGATGGTGACGGCATGCCCCTCTAGTCCCATGAGTTCTTGGGGAAGTCCGGTGTTGTTGGCCGTGAAGCAGATGCTGGGATAGGTGGGATAAGCCACGCACAGGTAGTCTCCATTAAGGCCGTAGTAGCCATCGTAGTAAGGTGCGATGATCTCTTTGCCGTCAATGGTGATGCTGATGACGTCGCCGAGTGTGAATCCAGCCTTCTCCATGTCTTCTTTCGTAAAATTAAACATAGCTCCGTCGAACTCGTTATACTCGGAGAGGATGCCCTTCAGCATCGGCTCATTGACGGTGTGGTCATCGTCAGAGCAAGAGGTCACCAGAGTGAGTGAACTTACAAGAACAACGAGGAGAACCAATCTCCAACCGCTCTGTCATAATGCAGAGGGTGATAAACTTCTTGATTGCATATTGATCATATCTTTTGAGTGTGTGGATGATAAAGTTTCATAAATGTGCTGCAAATGTAGGGATAATTTCATGATTATTCATACATTTGCAACGATTACTTGTGGTAACAAGATTCAATATCAAAAGAAACGGGCTTCCTGCATTGTGAATGGGCTGATGAATTTCCTCAACACGTCCAACCCCAATGAGGCATTCTTCATGGTGGTGGTCATCTTCCTCGTTGTCATAAACGCGGTCACATTCTGCGTGTATGGCATTGACAAATGGAAGGCAAAGAAGTCCAAATGGCGTGTCTCGGAGGCTACGCTATTGGGTTTGGCCGTTGTGGGAGGCAGTGTGGGGGCGTGGTTGGGCATGAGTGTGTGGCATCACAAGACGATGCACAAAAAATTCAAATATGGCATACCTGCCATCATCGTGATACAACTGGCTCTTGCGGGATACCTCTTATACTGCCACGTCATCTGACAATCAGAAAAAAATAAGCGGAAACTCTTTGTTTGAAGAGTTTCCGCTTGCTTTTGGAAGGGTGGAGGGTGGGACTCGAACCCACGACATTCAGAACCACAATCTGACGCTCTAACCAACTGAACTACATCCACCATGTAGGGGTTGTTCCCGTTTTGCGAGTGCAAAGGTAGGGAGTTTTCTTGGATTGACCAAATAAAAAGTGAAGAAAATTCAGCGAAAGCCTCTTTTTCTTCACTTTTAGAGAGGGGACGAGATTTTCACCTTCTCGTTATTTGTAAAATTCCTTGCGACCAGCGCTGAGCGTGTTCTTCATCAGGGAGCAGATGGTCATGGGACCTACGCCACCTGGCACTGGTGTAATGAAGGAACATTTGGGTGCGACATGCTCAAAATCGACATCGCCATTGAGACGGAAGCCCGACTTGCGAGTGGCATCTGGTACGCGTGTGGTGCCCACGTCGATGATGACGGCACCAGACTTCACCATATCGGCAGTAACGAAGTTGGGACTGCCGATAGCTGCGATGATGATGTCTGCCTGCTGGCATTCCTCTTTCAGCGTCTTTGAGCGGCTGTGGCAGACGGTCACGGTGCTGTCGCCATATTGTTTCTGCATCATCAGTTGTGCCATAGGCTTTCCGACGATGTTGGAACGACCGAGAATGACGCACTTCTTGCCGCTGGTCTCGATGTTGTAGCGGCGCAAGAGGGTGATGATGCCGAGGGGAGTGGCGGAGATGTAGCAGGGAAGTCCGATGGCCATGCGTCCCACATTGATGGGGTGGAAACCGTCCACGTCCTTGCGGTAGTCGATGGCCTCGATGATTTTCTGCTCAGAGATATGCTTGGGAAGCGGGAGTTGCACGATGAAGCCATCCACATCGTCATCGTTGTTAAGTTTGTCCACTTGCTGAAGGAGGAACTCTTCGGTGATGTCGTCCTCGAAGCGGAGCAGGGTAGAAGTGAAGCCACACGCCTCACATGCAAGCACTTTGTTCTTCACATAGGTCTCGCTGCCTCCGTCGTGGCCCACGAGGATGGCGGCAAGGTGGGGGCGCTTGCCCCCCGATGCCACAATATTCTTTACTTCTTCCGCTATCTCAGCCTTAATCGCTGCTGCGGTTGCTTTTCCGTCTATCAGTTGCATTTTATTTGTGTAAGGTTTATTATTTAAATCTTGGCATTCCGCCTTTCATCCGTTGCATCTGCGCCATTGCCTGTGCCATCTTGGGGCTGGTCATCTGACGCATCATCTTGCGCATCTGCTCAAACTGTTTGGTGATGCGGTTCACCTCGTCGATGGAAACGCCAGAGCCTTTGGCAATGCGTTGCTTGCGCGACATGTTGATGCAATCGGGGTGTTCGCGTTCGTAGGGGGTCATCGAGCCAATCATGGCCTCGACCGACTTGAAGGCGTTGTCGTCGATGTCCACATCCTTGAGGGCTTTGCCGACTCCTGGAATCATGGAGGCGAGGTCTTTGATGTTGCCCATCTTCTTGATTTGTCCGATTTGTCCGAGGAAGTCGTTGTAGTCGAACTTGTTCTTGGCAATCTTCTTTTCCAGACGCTTGGCCTCTTCCTCGTCGAACTGCTGCTGGGCACGTTCCACGAACGACACGATGTCGCCCATGCCGAGGATGCGGTCGGCCATACGCTCGGGATGGAACACGTCGAGGGCTTCCATCTTCTCGCCTGTACCGACAAACTTGATGGGCTTGTCCACCACCGTGCGGATGGAAAGTGCGGCACCACCACGTGTGTCACCGTCCAGTTTGGTGAGGATGACACCGTCGATTTCCAGACGTTCGTTGAAGGTCTTGGCGGTGTTGACAGCATCCTGACCGGTCATGGCATCGACCACCAGCAGAGTCTCGTTCGGATTGACGGCAGCCTTGATTTGTTCAATCTGCACCATCAGTTCCTCGTCAATCGATTGGCGACCAGCGGTATCGACAATCACCACGTCGTAGCCCTTTGCTTTGGCCTCCTGAATGGCGTTCTTAGCCACAGCGATGGGGTCGGTGGATCCTTCTTCGAGATAGCAGGGCACCTCCACCTGATCGGCCAACACGCGCAACTGCTCCATAGCGGCTGGACGGAAGGTGTCGCAGGCGGCGAGGAGTGGTTTCTTGTGGTTCTGGGTCTTCAGACGCAACGCCAACTTGCCCGACATTGTCGTCTTACCGGCACCGTTGAGACCTGCCATCAGAATGACCGTCGGGCGACCCGTCAGGTTCAGTTCCGTTGCCTGACCACCCATCAGTTCGGCCAGTTCGTCATGTACAATCTTGACCATCATCTGGCCAGGCTTCACGGCGGTCAGCACATTCTGACCCAGTGCCTTCTGCTTCACGGTGTCCGTGAAGGTCTTGGCCACTTTGTAGTTCACGTCAGCTTCCAAGAGTGCCTTGCGCACATCTTTCAGCGTCTCCGCAACGTTGATTTCGGTGATTTTGCCTTCACCCTTCAGTATCTTGAAAGACCGTTCAAGTCTCTCGCTTAGATTTTCAAACATATATATTTATAAAGTTTACAGTTTATAGTTTAAAGTTTAAAGACCATGCGGCCTGTGTGGTTTAGTAAAGTTTACAGTTTATAGTTTAAAGTTTAAAGACCATGCGGCCTGTGTGGTTTAGTAAAGTTTACAGTTTATAGTTTAAAGTTTAAAGACCATGCGGCCATTCTCCCAACATCGCGTCAGCCCTCTTTAAACTCTAAACTTTAACCTTTATCCTTTACATTCAAGACTCTTACTAAGTGAGTTTCGGAGTCCTGAGAGTAGTTTGGCTGTTTCTGTGAATCTGGGGCGTAGCTCTTCGAACTGCTCTTTTGGAATATAGCCAAGGTCACAAGCCAATTGTAGTTCACAAAAGACTTCTGTCATTGAACCAAAGGCTATCTCAATGAAACGACTTTTCTCTTTGGGAGATGTCCGCCCACTTCCCTCTGCAATATTTGCAACGATTGATACAGCCGCTCGCCGCACTTGGTCGCCTAATCCATATTTTTCTTCATCTGGAAACTTCTTTTGTAGTTGATATATATCTTTCACTAATGCTTGTGCTACTTCGTACACCCTCAATTTCTCAAATGAGAACAAAGCATCTTCATTCATCGCGTTAGCCCTCTTTAAACTTTAAACCTTAAACTTTAAACTTTACGAACTCCTTTATATATAAGATACGCGACGATGGCCACCACGATGATGATGGCAGCGATGCCGATGATGTGCGAGTAGTGTGCGATGATGTCGATGAGTTCCTGTTTCGGCATCGTGCTGTGGAACGCCGCTCCGATGCCTACGAGGATGCTGTTCCATAGACCTGCACCAATGCTGGTGTAGAGGCAGAACGACAGCAGGTTCATCTTGGCCAGTCCTGCAGGGATGCTGATGAGTTGGCGGATGGCCGGAATCATGCGGCCAATCAGCGTGGAGACAGCACCGCGCTTGTCGAAATACTTTTCGGCCTTTTCCACCTTCTGTGCGTCAATCAGACACATGTGTCCGAAACGGCTGTTGGCAAACGCATAGACGATGGGGCGCCCCAACCAATAGGAGAGTCCATAGTTGACCAACGCGCCAATCAGTGCGCCCAATGTGCCGCACAGGATTATCATCGGGTAGGTCATTTCGCCCGTTTCGGCAGCCATGTATGCCGCCGGAATCATCACCACTTCTGATGGAAAAGGAATGAAAGAGCTTTCGATGGCCATGAACAGGATGACCCATCCGTAATTCAGGTTGTCGAGTGCTCCGTTCGTAAGATTGAGGATTATTTCTTCCATAATGGGTGCAAAGGTACGAATTTTTAATTGATAATTGATAATTGACAATTGACAATTATCTTTTCAATAGAAAAATAAAGAAGAAAAAGAAGAAAATAATGGCTGAAGACTAAAAAAACATCAAATATCAATTGTCAATTGTCAATTATTTCTTACCTTTGCACCCGCTAAACAAAAATGGGTAAGTCCTATACGGCCAGCTCCCTCGGAATCCCCCAGGGCTTGACCGCAGCAAGGGTACTTGGTTGTAGCGGCGCGATGTAGTCAGCTTACCCACCCGCCTCTTTAGCTCAGTTGGCCAGAGCACGTGATTTGTAATCTCGGGGTCGTTGGTTCGAATCCGACAAGAGGC